>NZ_JBSKHV010000002.1:0-766827 GCF_057128725.1 Pseudomonas oplopanacis
TACATGCAGCGTGTTCGACTGCGTCGAACGGCGCTGCGCGCCACTCCCCGGATGCACACCTCCACTCAGCCTCCCGAAGGGGCGGGCAGATCAAAAGCTGCAGGCGAGCTAACGCTCGGCCTGATGAGTGGTGGGAAGCGGCGGGTGTACGCCGATCAATTGTAGGAGCCTGGCTTGCCAGCGATGGCGGCCTGACAGCCGACCAATCTCTACCAGATGCACCCATTCTAACTGTGGGAGCGAGCCTGCTCGCGAAAGCGGTATGCCAGACAACATTGATGTTGAATGTTAAATCGCATTCGCGAGCAGGCTCGCTCCCACAGGGATTGGCGTTTACTGGGGGATTAGCGATGTGGCGCGGGTTTGGGCAGTTCGAGGTTGTCCATCATCCGGTTTGCCGCCAGTTCGGCGAGCATGACGATCTGCTGGATGGCCATGGCGGTGTTGCGGTGCGGGCCTTCCAGGTAGGCGGCAAAATCGCCGGCCATGACGCTGGCCTGGGCCAGGGTTTCACAGGTGTGGGCCAGCAGGTCTTCGTCTTTGAGGTCCGGTGCAAGCATGAACATGGTGCTGGGTTTGCGGGTGGGTGGTGATTTCAGCGCGGCGGGGTTGAGGTAGTGATTCAACGCGCGTTCGGCGGCGTCGTGGAATTTTTTGGAATCGACGGATTCGTAGGGGGAAACGTCGTCGGTTTCCGGAGGGTTCGGTGTTTCTTTGATCATTCGGGCGTTACTCATTGGCAAGTGAAGTGGAACTGCCAACTTTCGTTTTCCAGACGAAAGGGGTGGCAGCCATGCGCGGACTGGAAAAACCGGTACACCCACCAAAAACCGGCAGACCCGAAGGTCTCCCGCGCACAGCCGCCATAACAAGGATTTGCGAGCAGAAAAAAGCGCCGCAGTATGCCATGGGGTGTGGTCAGTGTTCGCCAGGTTTTCCAGACCTGATCGCTGATTTGGCAGCGACCCACAAAGCCTACCCATTTCCCGTCTGACCCAACAACCGACAGAACGCGTCGGAATCCTTCCCCAAATTCAGCGCGTCTGTAGGACCGTGGAATCAGTTCGCCAGCCGAGCCCCACCCAGGCTCCCGCTCAATTCATACGCCGCCAACTCCGCTTGATGCGCCGCCAGAATCTCTGGCAACGAGCCGCGCAAGTACTCGACCCACGTCTTGATCTTCGCGTCCAGATATTGCCGCGAAGGGTAGATCGCATACAGGTTCAGTTCCTGCGAGCGGTAGTTCGGCATCACCCGCACCAGCGAGCCGTTGCGCAAGCCTTCGATCGCCGCATACACCGGCAGCACGCCAACGCCCATGCCGCTGGTGATTGCGGTTTTCATGGCGTCCGCCGAGTTCACCAGAAACGGTGAGCTGTTAATGGTGACCATCTCCTGGCCTTCTGGCCCGTCGAAAGTCCACTTCTCCAGCGGGATCACCGGGCTTACCAGGCGCAGGCACATGTGGTTCAGCAAATCGCTGGGCTTTTGCGCGCAACCGTTGGCTTTCACGTACGCCGGCGAGGCGCAGACGATGCTGTAGGTGATGCCCAGCCGCTGAGATACGAAGCCCGAGTCCGGCAGTTCGCTGGCCAGCACGATGGACACGTCGTAGCCCTCGTCGAGCAAGTCCGGCACTCGGTTGGCCATGGTCAGGTCGAAGGTTACGTCCGGGTGCGTCTTGCGATAACGGGCGATGGCGTCGATCACGAAGTGCTGACCGATGCCGGTCATGGTGTGCACCTTGAGCTGCCCGGCCGGCCGCGCATGGGCGTCGCTGGCCTCGGCTTCGGCTTCTTCGACGTAGGCGAGGATCTGCTCGCAGCGCAACAGGTAGCGCTTGCCGGCCTCGGTCAGGGCGATGCGGCGGGTGGTGCGGTTGAGCAGGCGGGTTTGCAGGTGGGCTTCCAGGTTGGAGACCGCGCGCGAAACGTTGGCGGTGGTGGTGTCCAGTTGCACGGCGGCGGCGGTGAAGCTGCCGGCTTCGGCCACGTAACTGAAGGCGCGCATGTTTTGCAAAGTGTCCATGGGGTGCTCTCGGGTGCGATGGCAAATTGTGACACGAAGTTGCTGGGGCGGTGACCCCGACCAAGGGATTATCGCGTTAACGGTAACAAAGATTCACAAGAATCCCAGCTTATCGCCGTTCCGGCCGGCCCCTAGAATTGCGCATCTCCGAAACACCCCCCACCTCAGGAAATCGCAGCAGTGCCGCGTCGCATCAGCAGAGCGCTTCAGACGCTCAGTGTTTTGGCTTTAACCCTGGCAATCAGTGGCTGCATCGGTACCGCAGGTATTGCCCCGCAGGGCAAGGCACTGGAGGCCGATTCACTGGCCACCGACGCAGCCATTCAACACGCTGCGCAGGACGCGCACTGGCCCACCGCTCAATGGTGGCAGGCCTATGGCGACCCGCAATTGAACCGTTGGATCGACCTTGCCGTGCAAGGCAGCCCAAGCATGGCCATGGCGGCGGCGCGTGTGCGCCAGGCCAAATCCATGGCCGGCATCGCCGAATCCGCCGAGTCGCTGCAGATCAATGGCGAATCCACCCTCAAGCGCCACAACTGGCCCACCGATCAGTTCTACGGACCGGGCGAGTTGGCCAATACGACGACCTGGGATAACAACGCCGCGCTGGGCTTCAGCTATGCGCTCGACCTCTGGGGCCGCGAAAGCAATGCCACCGAGCGCGCCGTCGACATGGCGCACATGAGTGCCGCCGAAGCGCGCCTGGCGCAGCTCGAATTGCAGAACAACATCGTGCGCGCCTACATCGAGCTGTCCTTGCATTACGCCCAGCGCGACATCGTCGAAGCGACGCTGCAGCAGCAACAGCAGATTCTCGACCTCGCGCAGAAGCGTCTGAACGGTGGCATCGGCACGCACTTTGAAGTCAGTCAGGCACAAACGCCGTTGCCGGAAACCCATCGCCAGATCGATGCGCTGGACGAGGAAATCGCCCTCAGCCGCAACCAGCTCGCGGCCCTCGCCGGTTTTGGTCCGGGGGAGGGCGCGAAGTTGCAGCGGCCAACGCTGTCGTTGGGCGCGGCGTTGAAATTGCCGTCGACGCTGCCCGCGCAATTGCTCGGTCAACGCCCGGACGTGGTTGCCAGTCGCTGGCAAGTGGCGGCGCAAGCACGCGGCATCGATGTCGCCCACGCTGGTTTTTATCCCAACGTCGATCTGGTCGGCAGCCTCGGCTACATGGCCACGGGCGGTGGGGCGCTGGAGTTCTTGACCGGCAAGAAACTCAACTACAGCGTCGGCCCGGCCATCTCGTTGCCGATTTTCGATGGTGGGCGTTTGCGCTCGGAGTTGGGCGAAGCGTCGGCGGGGTATGACATCGCCGTGGCCAAGTACAACCAGACGCTGGTCAATGCGCTGAAAAGCATCTCCGATCAATTGATCCGTCGCGAGTCGATGGAAAAGCAGCAGGCCTTCGCCACCGAGTCCGTGGCCACGGCGCAGAAGACCTATGACATCGCGATGATCGCGTATCAGCGCGGGCTCACCGACTACCTCAATGTGCTGAACGCGCAGACGTTGTTGTTCAAACAGCAGCAAGTGCAGCAGCAGGTGCAGGCGGCGCGGCTGAGTGCGCATGCGGAACTGGTGACGGCGCTGGGTGGCGGGCTGGGTGCGGGGAATGATGTGCCGACCGACGTACAAACCCAGGCCCCGAAAACCCCGGCCCTTTTGAATTGACCCCGATGTATCAGACATACCCATATTTGTGGCGAGGGGGCTTGCCCCCGTTGGGTCGCGAAGCGGCCCCAAAACCTGCCATCGCATTTTCTCAGGTACACCGCATCCATCTGTACGGCGACTGCTGCGCAGTCGAACGGGGGCAAGCCCCCTCGCCACAGACAAGCCCTTCCACCACAGGGTTTCGGTTGATCCAGGTCGTTCAACTATGAGCACGATTTCATGACTCCCTTGCCCGCACCCTTGCGCTGGCTGTACTCCCTTGAATGGCGCCGGGGTTTCTTTGATTGGGCGCGCAGCGACGGCGTGACCTGGGTCTACATCTTCAAGGTGGTGTTCGCCGCCTTCCTGACCTTGTGGCTGGCGATGCGCCTGGAGTTGCCGCAACCGCGCACGGCGATGATCACCGTGTTCATCGTCATGCAGCCGCAAAGCGGTCAGGTGTTCGCCAAGAGTTTTTACCGCTTTCTCGGCACCTTGACCGGCTCGGCGGTGATGGTGGCGCTGATTGCCTTGTTCGCGCAAAACACCGAACTGTTCCTCGGCTCGCTGGCGATCTGGGTCGGCATCTGCTCGGCCGGTGCCGCGCGGTGTCGCAACTTTCGCGCCTACGGTTTTGTGTTGGCCGGTTACACCGCCGCGATGGTCGGATTACCTGCGCTGGCGCACCCGGACGGCGCGTTCATGGCCGCCGTCTGGCGGGTGCTGGAAATTTCCCTGGGCATTCTCTGCTCGACGCTGGTCAGCGCCGCGATCCTGCCGCAAACCGCCAGCGCCGCGATGCGCAACGCCTTGTATCAGCGCTTCGGCGTGTTTGCCTTGTTCGTCACTGATGGCTTGCGCGGTCGCAGCAAACGGGAGGCGTTTGAAGCCAGCAACGTGCGATTCATCGCTGAGGCGGTGGGGCTGGAAGGCTTGCGCAGCGTGACCGTGTTCGAAGACCCGCACATGCGTCGGCGTAACGGTCGGCTCAATCGTTTGAACAGCGAGTTCATGGGCATCACCACCCGCTTCAACGCCTTGCATCAGTTGCTCGAACGCTTGCGCAGCAGCGGTGCCGAGCCTGCGGTTGCCGCGATCAAACCGGGTTTGCAGGACCTCGCGGAGGTGCTCGACGGTTTCAGCGGTCGAGCCCTGACCGACGCGGATGCGGCACGCCTGGTCGTCGAGTTAAGCGCTTATAAAGAAGGCTTGCCGGCGCAGGTTCGCCGCTTGCGGGCGACCTTTCAGGAGAGCAACCCGAGCGACGCCGAGCTGCTGGATTTCCACACCGCGTACGAGTTGCTCTATCGCTTCGTCGACGACTTGCACAGCTATGCTCAGACCCACGCCTCACTCGCCGATCACAGCCATGCGCGCGAGCAATGGGACGAACCATTCACCCCGCAAACCAACTGGATGGCCTCGGCGGCGTCGGGGATTCGGGCGGCGTTCATCCTGGTGGTGCTCGGTAGCTATTGGGTGGCGACCGCATGGCCCAGCGGCGCGACGATGACCTTGATTGCCGCCGCCACTGTCGGCCTTTCCGCCGCCACACCGAACCCGAAACGCATGGCGTTTCAGATGGCCTGCGGGACGTTCCTCGGCGCACTGATCGGTTTCGTCGAGATGTTTTTCATCTTCCCGTGGATCGACGGTTTCCCGTTGCTGTGCGTGATGCTCGCGCCGGTGATCGTGCTCGGTTCGTTCCTCACCTCGCGACCGCAATACGCCGGTGTCGGTCTTGGCTTGCTGATCTTCTTCAGCACCGGTTCGGTGCCGGACAACCTCACGGTCTACAACCCTTACGCCTTCATCAACGACTACATCGCCATGGTGCTCGGCATGTTGGTCTGCGCGGCGGCCGGGGCAATCATTCTGCCGCCGAACAGCCGCTGGCTGTGGCGGCGTCTGGAGCAGGACCTGCGCGGGCAAGTGGTGTACGCGATCAGCGGCAAACTCAAGGGCTTGGCGTCGAGTTTTGAGAGTCGCACGCGGGACTTGCTGCATCAGGCGTATGGCCTCGCGGCGGGGCAACCGCAGGTACAAAGCAACTTGCTGCGCTGGATGTTCGTGGTGCTGGAAGTCGGCCACGCGATCATCGAGTTGCGCAAGGAGCAGGCGATTTTGCCGGTGCATCCGGCATACGCCGAATCGCAGCCGTGGCGCCAGGCGATCCGCGTGATGGGCCGCTCGCTGGTGCGGCTGTTCCTGCAACCGAGCCAGAACAATCTGGAGCGCAGTTTGATCGCGGTCGACCATGCGATCAGCCGCGTGCAAGCCACCGACGAACCCTTCGCACCGCACTTCGACACCTCGGCCCTGCGCCGGGTGAAGAGCTACCTGCACTTCATTCGCACCTCGTTGCTGGACCCGCAATCACCGCTCGCGGCCTACACGAAAACCGCGCCGCAAGGACTTGAACATGCCTCGTGAAATCGCCTTCCACGGCGTGTACATGCCCACCATGACACTGATGTTTTTCATCGCCGCCGCACTGGCCTGGGCGCTGGACCGGTTCTTGTCCGGGTTCGACCTGTACCGCTTTTTCTGGCACCCGGCGCTGCTGCGCCTGAGCCTGTTTACCTGTCTGTTCGGCGCGCTGGCGCTGACTGTTTATCACTGACTCTCTAATTCTGAAGAAGGCCCTGATGAAAAAGCTTTTCAGCCTGCTCGCCACCCTGTTGGTGCTGGCCCTCGCGCTATGGATCGGCCGGACCCTGTGGGTGCATTACATGGACACCCCGTGGACCCGCGACGGCCGGGTGCGCGCCGACATCATCAACGTCGCCGCCGACGTCACCGGGGAAGTGGTGGACGTACCGGTGCGCGACAACCAGCAAGTGAAGAAGGGCGATCTGTTGATGCAGATCGACCCCGAGCACTACCGCATCGCGGTCAAGCAGGCGCAGTCGCTGGTCGCCTCACGCAAGGCCACGTGGGAGATGCGCAAGGTCAACGCCCGCCGCCGTGCGGACATGGACAACCTGGTGATCTCCCGGGAAAACCGCGACGACGCCAGCAACATCGCCGACTCGGCACTCGCCGATTATCAACACGCGCAAGCGCAACTCGAAGCCGCCGAACTCAACCTCAAACGCACCGAAGTGCGGGCGGCGGTGGACGGGTATGTGACAAACCTCAACGTCCATCGCGGCGACTATGCGCGTATCGGCGAAGCGAAAATGGCCGTGGTCGACATGAACTCGTTCTGGGTCTATGGCTTCTTCGAAGAAACCAAGTTGCCGCACGTGCGCGTGGGCGATAAGGCCGACATGCAGTTGATGAGCGGCGAAGTGCTGAAGGGGCATGTGGAGAGCATTTCTCGTGGCATCTACGACCGGGATAACCCGCAGAGTCGCGAACTCATTGCCGATGTGAACCCGACGTTCAACTGGGTGCGACTCGCGCAGCGGGTGCCGGTGCGGATTCACATTGATGAAGTGCCGGAGGGGGTGCTGTTGGCGGCGGGGATTACGTGCACGGTGGTGGTTAACCCAGCAGTTGGCGAATAACCCTGTGGCGAGGGAGCTTGCTCCCGTTGGACTGCGCAGCAGTCCCCTACTTTTTGGGACCACTTCGCAGCCCAGCGGGAGCAAGCTCCCTCGCCACAAAGAGCGATCGAGTCAACCCTTGCAAAACGTCTCATGCAAGTGCCGCCAGATCAGCCGGCCATCGGCGTCTTTCTCAAACACCACGGTCGAACGTCGATCCGAATGCAACCCGGTGGCATCGGTCTGTTGCTCGCGATAACTCACCACCGCGCCGCCGTCATACAGCGCAACACCGCGCAAGTCGCTGAGCTCGATCCTGAACCCGAGCTTCTTGCCGCCCGCCAGTTGAAACAGTTCGCTCAACGCCTCGAAATCCAGCACCCGGCCCAATGGCGAGACCATGGAGAACTGTGGCGAAAACCGGCTCAGCAGTTGTTCGAGTTCCGAGTCGTCTCGTTCTTCGGCCAGCCATTGTTCGATGGCGACGTGGGCCTGGATGACTTCGTCGAAGTAGTCGGTGTAGTCGGTCATAGTGTTTCCTGAATTTTTGCAGTGTTTGTTCTGAAGCCTTCGCGAGCAGGCTCGCTCCCACAGTGGAATGCATTTCAAATGTGGGAGCGAGCCTGCTCGCGAAGCGGTCAACTCGGTCTCAGAGCTGCCCACGCAACCCGAACCGCTTCATCAACCCCGATTCCAGCAAGCCTTTCGGCAACAACCCCGCCAACAACGGCAACGCCCGGCTGCCGTTACCCAATCGAATCAAGCGCGGTGGCTTGCTTTGCTGCACAGCCTTGAGCAAACCCTCGGCAAATTCCCGGGCCGGTGTCGGCTTGTCCTGTGATGCCTTGGCCCGTGCACGAATACCTTCACGCAGTGGAAACCATGGCGATTGTTCGGTGATCAGTTGCTCGGCTTCGTGGCCGGCATTCTTCGCGAAGCTGGATTCGATGGCGCCTGGCTGGACTTCCATCACGCGGATACCGAACGGCGCCAGTTCCATGCGCAGAGCATCGCTCAACGCATGAACGGCCGCTTTTGACGCGCAATACGCGCCAGCAAATGGCGTGACCAAAACCCCTGAAACGCTGCCAATATTCACCACCAATCCTTTGGCGCGACGCAGCACCGGGAACAGCGCGCGGGTGACGCCGACAATCGCAAACACGTTGGTCTCGAATTGCCGCTGCATGGCCGGTACACCGCCGTCGAGCAGCGGCCCCATCGCGCCATAACCGGCGTTGTTGATCAGCACGTCGAGGCCGCCGCGTTGCTGATTGATCTGTTCGCTCAGCTGTTCGAGCGCGGCGCCGTCATTGACGTCCAGTTGCACGGCGGTGAAACCGGCGGCGGTTAACGCGGCCACGTCTTCAGCCTTGCGGGCGCTGGCCCAGACTTCGTAGCCGGCCTCTTTGAACACGTCGGCGAGGGCGCGGCCAATGCCGCTGGAGCAACCGGTAATCAACGCAACGGGCATGGCGCGGTCCTTGTGCAAAGTAAGAGTTAAATTAATCGGAGAAACTACCCTGCAAACGCTCGGCGCGAAACTCCAGGGTTTGCGGGCGATAGCCTGGGCGCAATGGCGGCAAGGGCAAACAGTCTTCCCAGTTGGCGCCGGCCTGCAGCTCGCCGGGGCCACGATAGCGTGGGGCGTCGTATTGGTTGTCGGCCAGATTGACCGTGTCCCCCGGTGCATACGCCGCGATGCGCCAGCGCAATTCGGTCAGCGGCACGTCGTTGCCGTTGTTCATTTTCAGCTGCAACGGGCGATCCGCCGGGCACTGCTCGGGCGCGTAGGCGATGCGCAACTCCAGCCGCGCCAGTTGCTTGACCTCGCGGTTGTCCAGCCAGACCACCCACGTGGCCACCAGGCCCAAACCGACGGCGGCCGCCACAGACACGGGAAACGCCTTGGACGGGTAGCGCAGCAGCAGAATCAGCCAGGTGATGACCAGCAGGACGCCGATGAACATGTGTGTACGCTCCTTGAACTCATGGCCTCCATCCTACCGAAGGGCCGCGTGAATGGACATTCGTGGATCAAGCGCTGTTGCCATTGGTCGGAACTGTAATTTCTGACAGTAGCCGGCCAGCGCCATTAGCGATTAGCTGACCACTGGCTCACAGGGACGCGCCGGCATGCACGATAAAACCCCCACAGTGTCGGTCGTCGACCCGCGAAAGCTGCCGATCCGTTCCATTGATTATTGGCGCGAGGTTGAAGGCGAGCCGACTCAGGCACGCATCAACCGCACACTGCACAATGCCGCCGGGCACGCTGTCATGCAGTGGGACCCTCGGCTTTGGTTGCTACAGGAACAAAACCCGCTGGCGCCCGCCAACCTCGTGAGGGTGCATGCACTGTCCGGTGTTGCCATCTCGACGCTCAGCGTGGATGCCGGCTCGCAGATCAATCTCCTCGGCCTGGCCGGCGAAGTGCTGCAAGGCTGGGACGGTCGCGGCACACGACGCGAGATTGAATACGACGATCTGCTTCGTCCTGTGACGGTGTTTGAGCACGTCGCCACCGCGCCACGACGTTGTGCCGAACGCATGGAATATGGTCGTCCCGGTCAGGGTCATCAGGACCACAACCCGTTCGGGCAACTGATTCGACGGGATGGCCCTGGCGGGACCGTATCGTTTGAGGCGTTTGCGATCACAGGTCAATGCTCAACGCACGTTCAACACTTCGCTCTGGATGCCGTCGCCCCTGATTGGCCAGAGCCGATTGCTGATCGCGATGAATTGTTGGAGCCCAGCGATGGAGCTGTTTCGACGTGGCGATTCGGTCCGCTCGGGAATGTGCTGGACTCGGTCGATGCCAGGCAGAACTGCCAGACCTTTGGCTACACCCTTGATGGCCGACTAAGCCACAGTGCCTTGAAGCTCGCAGGCAAGCCGTCCGGGCAAACACTGGTGAGTGGCATCGAATACAACGCCCAAGGACAGATCACTCGCGAAGTGGCGGGTAACAACGTACAGACGACGCTCAAGTACGCTCCGGAAGACGGACGCCTGATAGAGCGCCGGGCGCACAGCGATCACAGCGGATTGCTGCAACACCTGCTCTACGACTACGACCAAATGGGTAACGTGCTGAGCATCGAAGACAAGGCGTTGGCGGTGCGTTTTTTCAACAATCAACGCATCGAGCCCGTCAGTCGATTTACCTACGACAGCCTGTATCAACTGATCGCGGCGACTGGCTGGGAGGCGGGTGCGCCCAACCAAGGACCGGCATCCGTTGGGCGCAGCGATCCAGCGGCGCTCAGCAACTACGAGCAAACCTACAGTTATGACAAAAGCGGGAACTTGCTGAAGTTGACACATGTCGGTGCGCAAAGTCCTGGGCGTGACCTGAAAGCTGCCCCGTACAGCAATCGTTGCCTACCTTGGCGCAACGACGAACCGCCGACCGAGGAAGAAATCGCCGCAGCATTCGACGCCAGCGGCAATTTGCTGGAGCTGGATCCGGGGCGACTCCTGACGTGGGATTTGCGTAACCAATTGCAATCGGTCAGCCCGGTGGTGCGCGACTCTGGACGCAATGACGTTGAGTCCTATCTCTACAATGGCGGTGGCCAACGGGTGCGAAAAATTCGCGCGTTGCAGACCAACGCCCGAACCGTGATAGCCGAAGTGCGCTATTTACCGGGGCTGGAACTGCGTACCGCCAGTGGCACCGGTGAGAGGCTGCAAGTCATCACCGCACAGGCGGGCCTGAATTCGGTGCGGGTGTTGCATTGGGAAAGCGATCCACCGTCCGGCGTCAACGATCAGTATCGGTACACCCTGGCCGATCACCTGAACTCCTGCACCATGGAACTGGCCGACGACGCTCGAATCATCAGCCGGGAAGTTTTCTATCCGTTCGGCGAGACCGCGTGGTTCGCTGGCGCGGATGCGATTGAAGTCGATTACAAAACCATTCGCTATTCGGGCAAGGAACGAGATGCTACAGGGCTTTATTACTATGGTCTTCGGTACTACATACCGTGGCTGCAGCGCTGGCTTAATCCCGATCCCGCAGGAGAGGTCGACGGGCTCAATCTTTATCGAATGGTTCGTAACAACCCATTGACGTTTTTTGACGAACAGGGCGAAGATCCTGAGTCGAAAACGTCATTAACCACCGCTACCGGTATTTTTGAAACGTACAAGGAAGGTTACAGCGATATAGATAGACAGCTTCCTTTCAAAATGATGGCCGATATTACCGGCAACAAATTGGTTTTTAAAACAAACAAGGCATCTGCCGGAATGCTCGAAAAAACCAGCACCAAGCGTTTCACTTTGAGGCACTACACCGTTTCTGGCAGTCAAGGGGATACGCCACCCTTCATGGAGATAGCGTCAAACTTTTCGCTGGTCCATAAAAAGGTGAAAACGTTGGGTGGAAAGGGTGGCAACACAAACGAGAAAGACTGGACGAAGGCAGGCAACAGCGCCTTTACCTTTTTTCTCCTGGCCGTGGATGGTGAAGTCAACGAACGTAAATTTCTTCAATCAATGACCCACTTCGCCGAATACGATCTAGGGGATGACAGGGCGCTGGAGGAAGCGCTGGGCCCAGGTTTCAATGATGTCGATTTTTTTGCCTCTCCTGATGTATTGGACCCAAAGCATTCCGCGAATCTGGCAACCGTTCCAATGGTTAAGGGGCGGTTGAAAGATTTGAAGGCGCTGCTGTTGGGTAACTCAGGGATTTCTGCGGTGCAAGTGGGAAGAATGGATTCGAAATCATTACTTAATAGTATTGATCATGCGTTTGGTGGAAGCCTCGAGATCAAAATTCCTGGCACGATGAAAGTTAAAACGTGGCACAAGAAAACAACAACGCCATCTGTTGGTAAGAAGGCAGCATGATCGCCTACAGCTAAAAAAGCCCCCGCCCAACCCGCTACGGATAGGGGACGCAGCGGGCTGGACGGGGGCTTTCATTTTGCTGAACGCTTACTGCGCGATGGTTTTCACCGACACGCCGCGCTCGACCGGTGTCGACCGACCGTAGATATCTTCAAAGCGCTCGATATCGTCTTCACCCAGGTAGCTGCCCGATTGCACTTCGATGATCTCGAGTGGAATCTTGCCCGGGTTGCGCAGACGGTGGACCGACGCGATCGGGATGTAGGTCGACTGGTTTTCGCAGAGCAGGAACACATTCTCATCGCAGGTCACTTCAGCGGTGCCGCTGACCACGATCCAGTGTTCGGCGCGGTGGTGGTGCATTTGCAGCGACAGGCACGCGCCCGGTTTGACCGAAATGTGCTTGACCTGGAAACGGCCGCCCATGTCCACCGAGTCGTAGGAACCCCACGGACGATAGACTTCGCAGTGGTTCTGGGTTTCGCTGCGACCCTGCTCGTTGAGGGTGTTGACCATCTGTTTCACGCCTTGGACCGAGTCCTTGTGCGCAATCATCATGGCGTCCTTGGTTTCGACCACCACGATGTTTTCCAGGCCGATCACCGACACCAGTTTGCCGTTGCCGTGGATCATGCAGTTCTTGCTGTCCTGAATCACCACATCGCCTTTGGTGACGTTGCCGTTGGCGTCTTTTTCATTCACTTCCCACAGCGACGCCCAGCAACCGACATCGCTCCAGCCCGCAGTCAGCGGCACGACGCAGGCGCGCTGGGTTTTTTCCATCACTGCGTAGTCGATGGAGTTGTCCGGGCAGCAGGCGAAGGTGGCTTCGTCGAAGGTGATGGTGTCGGCATCTTGCTCGCTGCGTTCGAGGGTCAACAGACAGGTGTCGTAGATGTCCGGGTCGTGCTTTTTCAGTTCTTCGAGGAAGCGGCTGGCGCGGAACAGGAACATGCCGCTGTTCCAGAAATAACCACCGGACTCGACATATTCGGTGGCACGTTTGACGTCCGGTTTCTCGACAAAATGCGAGACGCGGCTGACGCCTTCGGGCAGCAGCGAATCATTGGTCGACTTGATGTAGCCATAACCGGTTTCCGGTTTGGTCGCCGGCACGCCGAACAGCACCATTTCGCCGTTTTCTGCCGCCACGGTGGCCAGTGCCAAGGCGCGTTGCAGGGCTTTCTGGTCTTCCAGCACGTGGTCGGCCGGCAGCACCAGCATCAACTCGTCGCGACCTTCATTGACCAGCATCATCGCGGTCAGGGCCACGGCCGGCGCGGTGTTGCGACCGAACGGTTCCATCAGGATGCGCTGGGCTTCGAGTTTGCGGTTGCTCAACTGCTCGTTGACGATGAAGCGGTGGTCCTTGTTGCACACCACAATCGGGGTGTCCATGCCTTCGAACACCAGGCGTTCCAGGGTTTGCTGGAACAGCGTATGTTCGCCGGTCAGGGCAAGGAATTGCTTGGGAAACTGTTTACGCGAAAGCGGCCAAAGACGTGAGCCGCTACCACCTGACAAGATCACCGGAATCATGTTGTTACTCCTTTAAAATCGATTGGTTAGAGCTACGAACGTTCTGTCGTTTCACTCTTGTTCTTATTCCGTGTCCGGACTGAGACGGCGATTCAATGTGGGAGCGAGCCTGCTCGCGAAGGCGGCGTATCAGTCGACATCAATGATGGATGTCAGACCGCTTTCGCGAGCAGGCTCGCTCCCACAAGGGAACCGAGTCAGTCAGGCAAATTGATTAGCGCGTCGAGACGGGGCGTTTTACCCAGACTGGCGACAGGCTGCTGCCGTTGCCGGTGACGTACAGCACGGCCGCTTCACCGCGTTCCAGGGCAACCGGTTTGACGTCGCCGACTTTTTTGTCGCCTTCAAACAACGCCAGGCTGACCTTCACCGGGTTGATCTCACGCTCGCCACGGCCCTTGGCGGCCACGCTTGGCACCACGTCAGTCTTGCCGTCAGCGGTCTTCAGGGTCAGGGCCTTGTCGCTCAGGTTTTGCAGACGCACCAGGGACTTTTGCTTGTTCTTGAACGGCGGTTCTTCGATCAGTTGCGGCGCGCCGGAAGCGTTGTTGACCAGGGTGTAGTAGTGGTCACCGGCCAGTTTCACCGGCAGGGACTGGCTGCCGACCTTGGCGCTGTAGTCACCGCCCGGCATGAAGCTGAAGTCGGTGCTGGACAGCGGTGCGACGTCGCTCAGGCTGGTGGTGCCGACGGTGGCGCTGACTTCTGCGTTACCAGCGTTGTAGACCCGTACGAAGCTCGAGCCTTTTGGTGCGGTCGGGCCGTAGAGCGCGGCGTCGCCACCGGCGAAGGCGTTCATCGACAGCACGCTGAAGGTCGCGGCCAAAGCGAAAGTCTTGGCGAGACGGCGAGGAGTAGTAGTGAAAGTCATGGTGTACCTCTCTTTCAGTTTTGCGCCCGGTCGGGCGTCTCGGATTTAGTGTTTGCGGCTACGTTTTGTTGGCGGGCGCCGGCTTCTTTGAGCTCTGCGACCCACTGCGGGTCGGCGTCGCCGATTTCGTTGTTCACAGGCAGATATCGTTCAGGAAACTCCCAGATCAGCACTTGTGGCGGGCTGTTCTTGAAAGCATCGCTTTTCAGGTAGCTGAGCATCGGCAGGATCGGGCCGTGGCCGTCTTCGGCGTAATTGACCACGTCGCTGCGCAGCGCTTGTTTCAGTGCGCCGACGAAGTTCCAGTTCGGGTTGGCGCTGTAGCTGGTGCCGATCAGGGCCACCGGCACTTCGGTGTTGGCGAACAAGGCGTCGTCACCGGCAGGCTGATCGCCAGCCGCCACGGTGTTGCGCTTCTGCAGCGGCTCTTGCGCCGGCATCAGGTTTTCGAACAGCGGGTCCAGCGGCAGGAACAGGCGCAGGTCGCCCTTGTGCGTGACTTTTTCCGCGGGTTCAGTGACGAAGTTTTGCGGCTCGCCGCTCAGCGGCAGTTTGTCGGCAATGGTTTTCGCCAGGGTCTCGGCGGCGACTTGTGCACCTTCCGGGGTCCAGTGGGTGTCGGTGCGCAGGAACACTTGCTGACCGTTCTGCTTGGCTTTTTGCAGCGGGCCGAGCAGGTCGGGGGCGAGGATCTTGTCGGCCGCGACACGGGCGTGGAAGTCCTGATAGAGGTTGGCGTGAATGCTCGAAGGCTTCACCTCACCCAGGTGTTCCGGGTACAGGCGGGTCTTGGCCGGCACGATCGCCATCACCAATTGCACGCCTTGCTCTTTCAAGGTCTGGCGCACGCCTTCGACCAGCGCGTAGTTGCCTTGCAGGTTCAGCTCTTCGTTGACGATCGGGTTGAACTCTTCATCGCTGTAGAGCCACTGATCGCGGCCGAGCACGACGCCCGGACGACCTTCGTTAAACAGTTTGAAATCCAGCGCGGCCCAGAGGTTGGTGCCCAGGCGCTTGATCGGAAACTCGTCGTCGTAGTGCGTCTCCACGGCTTTGGTCCAGCGGCCGTTGAGCACCGTCGCCTCGGCGTTGGTGCTGAAGCCGAAGAAGCTGCGCGTGGACCACAGGCCCAGTGCCAACAGCGTCAGCAGGAACAGGGCGATGTAGAAGATGCGTAATGGGCGGGTCATGGTCAGATCCCTCAGAACTGGAAGTAAAGGAACGGCGAGAAGCTTTGCGCCGAGAGTTTGAAAATCGAAGCAATGAACAGCAGCAGCACCAGGGCGCGCATCACGTAACGCGACCAGTCAGCGGTCCAGTAGGCCGGTTGCACGGTGGCTTCGACGCCGACGGTGTAGCCCGGTTGATGGATGCTGGCCGGGTTGTCGCCCGGTACGGCTTTGATCATTCCTGGGGTTGCGCCAGCAGGACCATCGGTCTCGACGTTGACGGCAGGCTTGGTCTTCTCTGGCGGACGGTTGGTGTAGAAATCACGGATGCCGAAGAACGCCAGCGTCACGTAAGCCACCACCAGGGTTGCCACTTGCAGGCCGGTGAGGCTGGCCTGGTTGAGTTCCGACAACGACCATTCGTTGAAGCTGAACATCGCGCCGTACATACGGCCGGCGACGTGCAGGTTTTCCGAGCGGAAAATCACCCAGCCCATCACCACCAGCAGGAACGTCAGTGCCCAGCGGATCGGGTTGATGCTGCGCGGCGAGGTGTTCAGGCCCAGCGCTTTTTCAATCGCCAGCCACATGCCGTGCCACGCACCCCAGACGATGTAGGTGATGTTCGCGCCGTGCCACAGACCACCGAGCAGCATGGTCAGGAACAGGTTGCGATAGGTCATCAGCGTGCCTTTGCGGTTACCGCCCAGCGTGATGTACAGGTAGTCACGCAGCCAGGTGGAAAGACTGATGTGCCAGCGACGCCAGAACTCGGTGATCGACTGGCTGATGTACGGCTGCTTGAAGTTTTCCATGAAGCGGAAACCCATCATCAAGCCCAGGCCGATGGCCATGTCGCTGTAGCCGGAGAAGTCGAAATACAGTTGCGCGGTATAGGCCAGTGCGCCGAGCCAGGCATCGCCCGTGGTCGGGTTTTGCAGGGCGAAGCAGTGGTCGGCGACGACGGCGAGGGTGTCGGCGATGAAGACTTTCTTGATGAAACCCTGCATGAACCGCGTGCAGCCCTCGGAGAATTTATCCAGGGTGTGGGTGCGGTTGTTGAACTGGTCGGCGAGGTCGCGGAAACGCAACACCGGGCCGGCAATCAGGTGCGGGAAAATCGCCACGAACGCCGCAAAGTCGATCAGGTTGCGAGTCGCCGGGGTATCACCACGATAGACGTCGATGATGTAGCTGATGGACTCGAAGATGTAGAACGAGATCCCGATCGGCAACAGCACGTGGGTCAGGATGAACGGCGACAGACCGACCGAGGTCATCATCGCGTTGATGCTGTCGACGCCGAAGTTGGCGTACTTGAAGTAGCCCAGGATGCACAGGTCGACGGCGACGCCGAGCAGCAGCCAGCGCTGGGCCGGTTTGGTGCGAACGCCTGCGGCACCGACTTTGAGGCCGATCCAGTAGTTCCACAGCGTGACGGCGGCGAACAGCGCGAGGAAGTCCACGCGCCACCAGGCATAGAACACGTAGCTGGCGATCAGCAGCAGCAGGTTGCGATAGCGTATTCCGCTCAAGTAGTACAAGCCGAGAAAGATCGGCAAGAACAGAAACAGGAACACATTGGATGAAAATACCATCCCGATCTCTCCATGTTTAACCAACAGTCAAGGGCCAACGGCCCCCCCAAACCCCCCACCGAAAACCTGGGGGGCAACATCACTTCACTGTGGGAGCGAGCCTGCTCGCGAAAGCGGTGTTTCAGTCGACATCTTTAGTGAATGTCAGACCGCATTCGCGAGCAGGCTCGCTCCCACAGGGGATTGCATCTGTCTTAGGAACCCTTGTTGCCTTTTTCATTGGCCGGGTCGAAGACCTTGGTCAAATCCCCACCGAGGCGGAAGGTCTTGAACGGCTGCATTTTGTGTTTCTGTTGCAGCACATCCGGCGCGCAGGTGTAGAGCGTGCAGAACGGTTCGAGCCAGGCGAATTTCGAGTCGATCTTGAGATCGGTCATGTCCTGTTCCTTGCCGTTCTTCTTCTCGAAGATGTCCGGGTCTTTAATCCCGGCCAGCACCTGATCACCCAGGCGTTTCAGCGCACCGTTGTTTTCCTGGCGCAAGTCCACACCGTTGACCTGAGCGAAACTGGCGATCATCGCCAGAGGCGGCAGGGCGTAGTTGTGGTAGGCGAGGGCGCGTTGCTGGCGCTTGAGTTCGTTCGGCAGGAAACCCTGCGCGTCGACCTGGTTGGCGCCGACCTTGTATTCCTTCACGGCCCAGTCAAACAGGTCGCGGCGGTTGGTCGCGACCGACGTGGCCATCACCGACCAGGCAGCCCAATACGAGTGATTGTTGGTTTGCTCAAGCGGCAGGTTGTCCCAGTCGCTGACCACCTGATCGGCCATTTTGCTGAACCAGGCTTCGATCAACTGCGACTCTTGCTGATGGTTGGCCAGCGGATGCGAGTCGGAGAACTTCAGGCGGATATACGACGAAGCCATGCTGCCCAGCGCCCATTTGCGCATGGACTTGCCGGTGTGGTTAAAGTCCTTGGACATCAACGCATCGGCCTTGGCCCAGGCGGTCAGCCAGGTCAGCGTGCATTCGAGTTGTTCCGGGCGACCATCACGCATGAATTGCATCACGCGCTTGCTGGTGCCGCGTTCGATCTTGGTGATGTCGGCGGTGCTGTCGCGGAAGGCTTTTTCCGATTGCACGTTCAGGGTCGAACGGGCCTTGTCGGAGCCTTCGTATTTGCTGCGAAATTGCAGCGAGCCGGTGTACGGTGTCGGCATCGCATCACAGCCTTCGCTGCTGTCGCCGGTTTTGACTTTTTCGATCGGCGCGAAGTAACCCTGTGGCGGGCGCAGTGGTGCGGCGGCCTGGGTGGCACCGGCGAACATCGCCAGGGTCAGCAACGATGGCGCGAGCAGGTTTTTCAACGTTCGGTTTCGCATGGCAGACCTCATTGCCCGGCCTGAGCAGTTCGCTGCTCAGCACTCGGGAACACGTTGCGTTTGCAGATTTTCGCTTCGACTTTTTGCGGCGCGGCACCTGCTTCAGGGCCCTGGACTTCGACGGCCAGCAGATTCTGCGAGGCCCAGTCTTCGTCCGTGCGCAACTCAAAGGCGAAACGCCCGTCGGTGTCGGAGGTTTCCGGTTTATCGATCTTGATGTCCTCGTGGCGACCGTTCATGTACCAGAGGGTGGCGTGCAGGGTTTTCACCGACGGATCGGCGAAGCGGATGTCGACCTGGTGGCTGCTGTTTTGCAGGTCCAGGTTTTTGCTGTTGACCATCAATTCGTTCTTGCCCGGTTTCAGCGTGGTGCTGCCGGACATCTGTGCATCCTTGCCTTCGCAACCGTTGTCCAGCAACGCCATCATCTGGCGGTAGATGGTTTCCTGGTCGAGGCGATAGAGCGGCGAGAACTCCCAGATCAGGATCTTTGGTGGCTTGGTCTGGAATTCTTCGCTGCCCAGGTACTGCAGCATCGAACCTTCCAGGCCACCGCCGGGGAACGCCACGTTGAGGATGTCGGCGCCGATGGCCTCTTCGAGGAAACCGGCGAAGTTGTAGTTCTTGCCACTGTGGCTCGTGCCTACCAGGGTGATCTCCGGATTGCCGGCGTCGCTGAACAGATCGCCGTCGGCGGCTTCGCCCTTGGGCTCGGTGGTGAATTGATCCATGTACTGGATCGCGTAGCTGGTGCCACAGAGTTGACCGGCCATGTTGTGCAATGTTCCGGTCTTGCCCATGCGACCCGACCTGTGGGTCTCGAATTCACGCTTCGCAATGCCGGCAAACGCCGGAATCTGCTTGACCTTTTCCGCGACGATTTTCGCGGTGCGCTGGGCACCATACGGTGTCCAGTGTTGGTCGCCGCGGAAGTAGAAGTCGTGGGCGGGCAGGGTGTCGGGCAGTGACTCGTTGGTCAGCGGCGACAGGTCCGGTACGACGTAACCCATGGCGGCGAAACGCCCGAGCATGGTCTTGTAGTTCTTCAGTGCCTTGTCGAAATCGTACTTGGCTTTTTCTTCCGGGTTGAGCTTGTTGCGGTTCACCAGGCCACGGGTCGGCTGGTAGACGACGACCAGTTCAACGCCTTTGCTCTTGAACGCATCGTGCAGCTCTTTCATGCGTTTGTAGCCGGCGGGGGTGGTGTCGAATTCGGTGCGCAAGTCTTCTTGCGTACGGAACAGCCAGTCGCCCTGAGCCTGCACCAGGGTGGTGAAGTTTTGTTGATAACGCGTGGTGTAATTCTTCGCGTCATGGGCTTCGGGGCACAGGTTGCAGCACGGATCAGCCGTGAATTTTGGTGCCTGGGCTTCATCGGCGCGAACACCGCCGCTGGCCGCGAGAATGCCGGCGGTCAGGGCCGACAGGCTGAGTAATTTGATCAAGTGTGGGTGCATAAAATTATCCTCAGTCCCGCATTTCGGTCTGGCGTTCGACAGGGTCGATCAGCACGGCTTTCTGCTGGCGCACCAGCAAGTCGAGAATTTCATCCTGACGCTCGCCGAGAATCCCGCTGAAGCTGATGCCGCTGGATTTGGTCGGGGCGAGCATGGACACGCGATACAGCTCGACGCTCAGCGGCGAGTCGATGGACAGCGGGCCACTGCCGTTGCCGGCCAGTTCACCGCCGACCACGATCAGCGAGACTTCGGCGTCGAACGGGTCGAGCTTGATGTCGCGGTCGGTGTCGCTCAGGTCCTTGATGTGGCCGTAGACGCCGGTCAGGCCGTTGGCCATGGACAGGTTTTCGTAGAGGCGGATGTTCACGCTGTTACGAATACGAATGCCGTGGCGTTTGTTGCTGATCACCTTGTTGCCGTAGATCAGGTTGTCGGCACTCTCGTAGAGGGTGATGCCGTCGGTGTGGTTCTTGTAGATCTCGTTGTACGCGATCAGGTTGTTCACGCTGTTACGGTCGATCACCAGGCCCGACAACTTGTTGTCGTAGCTGCGGTTGTTGAAGATGAAGCTGTCGTTGACCTCACGGGAAATAATGATCCCGTGCTTCTTCTTGGTCCCGTAGACGGTGTTGTCGGCAATGATCAAACGGTGCGAACGGTCATGCGGGTCGATGCCGTAGACGATGTTGTCTTTGTAGGTGTTGCCCTTGACCACGAAGTCGCGGGTTTCGTAGCAGTAGAAGCCGTACCACATGTCCGAGAACTCGGAGCCGACGATCCAGCCGGTCGGTTCAGGGCGCTTCAAGACCTTGGCCATGTTCGGCGTGTACTGGGAAATACTCACGCCGTAGGACTTACTGTTGGCGTAGCCGAAACTGGCGATCTTGCTGTTGGCGATGTAGGTCTCGGTGCCACCCCAGGACAGCAGGAACGGACGGAATTCCTTCGGCGAGGTGAACGTCGCCGGGCCGTTGTCCTTCTCGCGCCAGCCGGTGATTTTGGTGTCACGCACAAACAGCTGGCCGTCGTTGACCAGGAACGAACCGGCTTCTTGGGACAGGCGCAATTCCTGAGTCTGTTTGTCGATTTCGAGGATGCCGTGACGGCCGACCACGATCGGCAACTTCGCCAGGAACACGCCCGGCGAGGTTTCGCTGAAGTACTGCTTGGGCAGTTTCTTCGCCAGGTCCTTGAGGTTCATGTAGCCGTCGTCAACGAAGATTGCCTGCGGGATACCGTGCTGACGCACCACCCACTCGGCCATCTTGTTGTCGCCGCCGATGAAGTCCTTCAGGGCGTCTTCCTGCATCATCCGGCGTACGCTGATCTTGCCGGCCTTGGTCCGCACGATTTTTGCGGCGATGGCTTCGGCGGTGTAGCCGGACAGGTCTGGCAGTTTTGGCTTGGCCAGCTCCAGAGGCGCGGTCGGTGCGCTGCTGACGGTGTAGGTCTTGGCCTGTTGCAAACCTTTGGCAAGGGTCGCCGGTTGCCCTTTCTGTACGGGCACGACCGGTTCCACATTGGCGAAGGCAGCCGCGCTGGCCAGCAGCATCGCGCCGGCCAGCAAGGAGATCGAACCTCGCTTCGAATTGTTCATGTCGGGCACTCCCTTCGCGGTTCGCATCAGAAGCGCCAGATCACGTCGATGAATGCGCGGTGCATGTACGAATCGACTTCCTTGCCGTACGCATCACCCGGCTTGAACACACCACCACGGAAACGCACGAGGGCCGAAGGCTCGTCGATCGACTGGCTCAATGCCGCCGGCAACAGGCCTTGCTTGAAGTACTTGGTGACGACCAGGTCCATCTCCTGACCGAGGTCTTTTTCGCCATCGTTCAGCGGCAGGGACGTGGTGGAGAGAATCGCGCCGGTTGGGTCATCGGTGTTGTTCTCGACCGCATTGATACCGTTGCTGCCGATCGGCTTGTTGCCGTCGACGCGCCAGAATTTGTGGTAGATCACGCTGGCGTCGTATTCGTCGTTGAGCATCCACGAACCGAACAGGGTCGCGGTCTGCATGTTCTGCATTTCACCGCGGAAGGCTTCGCCGAAACGGTGAACCCGCGAGCGAGTACCGGTGTAGTTCGAGCGGTTGCTTTCCAGGCCGTTCTGTTCGTACTCGGCACTGGCGCGGGCATAGGCTGCACCCACTTGCCATTGCGGATCGAGGCGCAGACGCACACCGACATCCGTGGCCCAGCCGTTGAGGTCTTGACCGCGTTTGGCTTCGGTCGGAGGCGTGCCATTGGCGTTCAGCGGGTTGACCGTGTCGGTGTCGCCGCTCATGCCGGTGATGCTGCCCCAGTAATTGACAGTGTTGGTGTTGCGCCAGTTATAGGCGTCGCTGTCGGCGGTCAGGCCCAGCCAGGTGATGTCGCCGTTCTGTTTTTTGTCCAGCGAATCGGCGGCTACGCCCGGTTCCGGGTAGTCGAGCTTGCCGTCATCGTGGGTGTGATGAGCGCGAACGCCCGCCCAGTTGCCCGGTGTCCACTGATACTCCGCATCGGCGTAGACGTGCAGGCGATCCTTGTCTTTTGGAGCCAGCTCCGTGAGGTCGGTGCGGTACTCGCTGAAGCGTTCGGCGACACCCATGTTGGCGCGCAACAGGGTGGTGTCGAAGGTCCAGTTCAGGGCTTCGATGTTGGTGTCGCGCCATTGGCCGTCAGCGTTGTGCAGGCGTTGACGACCGAACTTGAGCATCTCGCCCGGATACGGCGTGAGGCCGCTGTAGCCGACCCAGAATTCGCGCATCGCCAGGTAGTTTTTCTTGGTCTTGCGATCATCGTTGGTGGTCGGCGTGGTGCCATCGCTGGCAGTGCCTTGCAAGGTGTCCGTCTCGATGATGTCGGTGGCGGTCACGGCCTGGCCCATGGCGTAGGCGCTCCACGCGCCGCTTTCGCCGTAGACCCATGGACGCAGGTCGAGACCGACGCCGTTGACGTCGCCGCCGCTCTGGGTGCCGAGGTCGCTGTCGTCTTCGGACTGGCCGGTGACTTTCACTTCGAGGCCGAAGTTTTTGGTTTCAGTGATCGCGGCCAGTGTCGGGCAAGACCAGATCAGCGCGAACGTGAGGCCGATGCCGGCCTTCATGAATGGATTCAACTTCATAGGGATTCCTCGCCGTCTTCTTCTTGCAGGGCATGCAGTTCCAGCGTGTTCTGGCTCAAGGACCCACGAACGGCCTGTTCTTGTTTCAACAGGCGTTGGGCCTCGGCGAGCTGGGCAGGCGGCAGTTGTGCTTCGAGTGTTTGCGCAAGCTCGGTGGCTTGCGGGGTGTCTTGAGCCTTGGCCAACTGGCTGAAGACGTAAGCGTTAAGCGGGTTGGGCTTGGTGCCCTTGCCTTGGGAAAACAGCTGGGCGATGGCGAAGTCGGCGCTGTTCTGGCCGTTGCGCGCAGCGGTCAGCAGGTGATCCAGGGCTTTCTGCGAATAGACTTTGCCCAGGTAGCCGCGGCGGTAGATCTGGCCGAGGTAGTAATCGGCGGCGACTTCGCGGCCGACGGCTTTCTGGAAATGTTCTTCGGCGACCTTGGCGTCGGCCGGGACCATTTTGCCTTCGTAGTAGAGCTTGCCCAGCAACAGTTCGGCGCGCGGCTGGTCGGCGGCGCGACCGTTGTCCAGGTACTTCATCATTTGGTCGACGTCACCCAGTTCTGGGAAGTCGTAGATCAATTGCGCGAGGGTGACCCACGACGCCGGGTAGCCCGGAGCGATAGGTTCGAGCAGCGACTGCGCGGTTTTCTCGTCGGTCTTGCCCAGGGTCGGGTCCGCGAGTACACGGGCGACGCTGTCGACCCGCTGCGCGGAAACGGTGCCGCGAGCGTGTGCGGCTTGCATCTGTTTGATCAGCTCGGCTTGTTGCTCGGGCTTGGCCTGTTTCTGATAAACCGTGGCCAGTTCGACGTAGCAGATGTCGGTGGTGTTCAGCGCGGCTTTGCAGATGCTGGCGACTTCGTCCAGGTGCTGGTCGTAAGTGCCTTGGGTGCGATAGAGCAACACTTGCGCCAGACCCGCTTCCGGTTTGCCTTCGGCGCGCCATTGGCTGATCTGCTTCTGCGCATCGATGTTCGGGAAACTGTGCGGGTATTGCAGGTACAGCATGGCCAGCGGGATCAGCGTGTTGCCTTCACCATTGGCCGAGGCTTTTTTCAACAGGCCTTCGGCTTCGTGCTGTTCGGCTTCGGTAGAACCCGGCTTGGCCACCAGCAGGCGACCGAGGCGAGCCTGCGCCCGCGGCGAGACGTCGGCCGCGGCGCGGTAAGTCGCCTCGGCCTGCTTGATCTGCGCCGGGTCACGGCTGTCGACCTGAATATCGGCCAGGCCCACTTGAGCCTCGCTGTAGCCGAGGTCGGCCAGTTGCTTGTAGTTCTGCTGCGCGAGCGCGGTGTCGCCGCGCTTGAGGGCTTCGTTGGCCAGACGCTGGTCGGGCAGGCCGGCGCAACCGGCCAGGCTGACTGCCAATGCCACAGCACACAGAGATCCCATGTAGGAGTGAGCCTGCTCGCGAAGCGGACTTTGCGGTGTTTCAGACAGACCGCGCGACCCCTTTCGCGAGCAGGCTCGCTCCCACAGGGACTGCGGTGTGTTCGAGATTTTTGTGATGGTCACGGGCATGTCCTCGACTTAAAGACCGGCGGCCATGGCTTTGTCGATCAGCCAGTTCAGGTTCGGGCCACGATCGCTGTTCACTTCCACCGGGCGACCGGCGAGGCTGCTGTCCAGGGCTTCGTCAGGCTGGATCAGCACGCGGATATCGGACGACAGGTCGGCGCTTTTCAGGCTGGTGCTGCTGACGATCTTGCCGGTGCGGGTTTTGTCTTCGCCGGCGATCTGGAAGCTGACCGGAGTACCTGGACGCACGTCGCGGAACTGGCGATAGGAGAAGCGCGCTTCGACGTTGGCTTCGCTGTTACGCGGCACCAGCTGGAAGATCACGTCGCCCTTGCTGGCGTACTGACCGTTGGCGACCATTTGTTGGGCCACGGTGCAATCGCACGGCGAGGTCAGGGTGCCGGTCATTTGCTTGCCGAACAGTTCTTCAACCTTGGCTGGTTGCAGTTGGTTGTCGTCCAGATGCCCTTTGAGCACGTCGAGCATGCTGGTGCTGAACGTGGCGAGCGGGGCGCCTTTGGCAGCCACGCCGTCAGCCTTGATCAGGCTCTGCACGGTGCCGTCGCGCGGCATGGTGATGTTCATGCCCGGCACGCTGACCAGGCCGGCCTGTGCGTGGCTGACGAAGTACATGCCGTACACCGATTTGAAAACGAAACCGAATGCGGCGACGCCGACGATGAAAATCCCCAGGCTGAAGGTCACTGCACGCAGGCGACCGAATGCGCTCATGCCGTGACCGCCGTCCTTGACCTTGCGCGCCTTGGTGAAGTTGTCGCGCTGCAGGGTCGCCAGCACTTCACCCATGCTGACGATGTCGCCGGCCAGGTGAGAGGTGATCAGGTGACGCAGGGTCGAAATGTCTTGCGGTTCGAGGTTCTGGAACTGGCAACCGGCACGGCCGGTCTGGCGGTCGAAGGAGCGAACCTGCAGCTCCACGTCCATGGCCAGGCCGAGGTTGTCGATGACGAATTGCAGGCGAGCCTTGTACACATCTCCGATCTTCAGCGGCAGCTGACCGGCGTTGAACGCCAGGCCGCCAGCGGAAAGGTCGATCACACGGGCTTCCACCGGCGTCCGGTCCGGACCGAAGAAACGCAGCTTGGCCGGGATTTTCACTCGGGCGTGTTGGCGCTGGGCTTCGGATTCATGCACTACGTTGGCGTTGACGGCGGTATTCATAGGGGCGATTTCCTTGTTAATTCAATAGGGGCGGGTCAGACCATCATCAGCAGCACGGCGACAAAAATGCTGCCGGCGGAGAAGGTCATGGTCCGAGACGACCAGGTGTTGAACCAACGTTGAAAGCTGGCGAGATCACGGGTCAGAGAAGTGGGCTGGCGAGTCCAGGACTGTTGATCGAGGCGGAAGAACACGTAGATCTTCACCAGCGCGCCGACGATCTGGTTGTAATAGAGAATCGCCGGGTAGGCCGGGCCGATCCGGTGACCGGAAAGGGACAGCATCAAGGTCAGGATCAGGCGGGTAATGCCGATCCACAGCAGGTAAACCAGGATGAACGCGGTGCCGTATTTGAAGCTGGCAATCAGCGCGACCGTCAGGCCCAGCAACGAGGTCCACATCGACACGCGCTGATCGAACAGCACCACCGAGGTGAACAGGCCGAGGCGCTTCATCCCCAGGCCCAGGGCGCGGGAGTTCTGGCGCAGGTTGTTGCCGTACCAGCGGAACATCAGCTTGCGACTGGCCTTGATGAAGCTCTTTTCCGGCGGATGCTCGACGGTGTTGATCGCGGCGTCAGGCACGTAGAAGGTGTCGTAACCCAGGCGCATCAGGCTGAACCAGCTCGACTTGTCGTCGCCGGTCAGGAACTTGAAACGACCCAGGCGCCAGTGTTGCAGCGAGTCGCTTTCCACGTCGGCAATGAATTCCGGGTTGGTGACGACCGTGGCACGGAACACCGACATGCGCCCGGTCATGGTCAATACGCGCTTGGACAGGGCCATCGAGCACATGTTGATGTGACGCTGGGCGAAACGCAGCTTGTGCCATTCGCTCATGATGTAGCCGCCGCGCACTTCGCAGAACTCGTTGGTGGTCAGGCCGCCGACGTTGCCGAACAGCTGGAACCACGGCACGGTCTTGCGCACTGTGCCTTCGCCGAGCACGGTGTCGCCATCGATCACGGCGACCACGGCGCGGTCGTCCGGCAAGTGGCGGGAGATGGCGCGGAAACCGTAGGCCAGGCCGTCGCGCTTGCCGGTGCCGGGGATGCGCACGAAGTCGAGCTTGACCCGGTCCGGCGGATTCATCCGCGACCAGAGGCTCTTCACCAGCTTCTCATCGGACATTTCCACGATGGAGCAGACCATGGTGGTCGGCAGGCCGCAGTCGATCGCTTCACGAATCACCGAGGCGTAGACCTGCGCGGTGGTCAGCGCGTCGATACGGAAACTGGTGACCATCAAAAATACATGGGACGGGTCTGCCGCTTTGCCCAGCTTGCGCACTTTGCGCCGCAGGTGCGGGTAGACCACGTACAGGAACAGCATGCCGCGCAGAAAGTGCGTGGCACCCATCGAGTAACGCCAGATCCCGATGAAGCCGATCAGGAAAATGAAGTCCTTCGACTCGGAGTCGAACGTGGACGCAGGCAACGCCATGGCGATGCCCATCAATAAACTTAGGTAAAACAGCCAACCGGCGGCCTGAAGTAGGCCGTGCTTTAGCCTGTGCATAATCGGAATCCTAAAGTCAGTTGCAAGCCCCGCGCCCCTGTAGGAGCCCGGCTTGCCGGCGATGGCGATCTCAAGTCCGTCATCGTCGGCAAGGCGGGCTCCTACAGGTGTTTCATCCGCGAAAGCGCGGTGTCAGAGACGGGATTCCGTATTACCAGCAGATGCCTTCGGTGCGGCCCGAAACGCTGGTGGCTTTGGTCATGAAGCCCACCAGGTCGACCACTTGCTTGCCGTGCGGGGCGTTCTGCGCCAGGGCGCGGAATTTCTCGTCACGGTTGCCGAGGATGATCACGTCGGAGTTGTTGATCACGTCGTCGAAGTCGGAGTTGAGCAAGGACGAGACGTGAGGGATTTTCGACTCGATGTAATCCTTGTTCGCACCGTGAACACGGGCGTATTCGACGTTGCTGTCGTAGATGCTCAGGTCGTAACCCTTGCCGATCAGCATTTCGGCCAGATCCACCAGCGGGCTTTCGCGCAGGTCGTCGGTGCCGGCCTTGAAGCTCAGGCCCAGCAGGGCGACTTTGCGTTTGTCGTGGCTGGAAACGATGTCGAAGGCGTTCTGCACCTGGGATTCGTTGCTGCGCATCAGCGAGTTCAGCAGCGGTGCTTCCACGTCCAGGGAACCTGCGCGGTAGGTCAGGGCACGCACGTCTTTTGGCAGGCAAGAGCCGCCGAACGCGAAGCCTGGGCGCATGTAGTACTGGGACAGGTTCAGGGTTTTGTCCTGGCAGACCACTTCCATCACTTCACGACCATCGACGCCGACGGCCTTGGCGATGTTGCCGATTTCGTTGGCGAAGGTGACCTTGGTGGCGTGCCACACGTTGCAGGTGTACTTGATCATCTCGGCAACGGCGATGTCCTTGCGGATGATCGGTGCGTCGAGTTCTTCGTACAGCGATTGCAGAACGTCGCCCGATGCCTTGTCGAACTCGCCGATGACGGTCATTGGTGGCAGGTCGTAGTCGGCGATCGCGGTGCTTTCACGCAAGAACTCAGGGTTCACTGCAACGCCGAAGTCGACGCCGGCTTTCTTGCCGGAGCAATCTTCGAGGATCGGGATCACTACATTGGCCACGGTGCCCGGCAGCACGGTGCTGCGAACCACGATGGTGTGGCGGGTGGTCTTGTCACGCAGGACAAAACCGATTTCGCGGCACACGGCTTCGATGTAGTTCAGTTCCAGGTCGCCGTTTTTCTTGCTGGGCGTACCGACGCAGATCATCGACAGGTCGGTGTCACGAATCGCCTCGGCGAAGTTGGTCGTGCCACGCAGTTTGCCGGTATCGATGCCCTTGCGCAGAAGTTCGCCCAGGCCCGGTTCAACGATCGGCGATTTGCCGGCATTGATCATATCGATTTTGTCTTTGGCAACATCGACGCCAACGACGTCATGGCCCCGTGCAGACAGGCAACCGGCACAGACAGCGCCGACATAACCCAAACCAAATATGCTGATGCGCATCGCAATTACCTCTCTGTTATCAAGACTGTTTTCACTAGCCATAAGATGGCCGGAGTTAAAGGTGTTTAGCGGTCATAGTGCACTCGAAAGTGCGGCTTACAGGCGCCACAATGCCGTGTGCAGGCATACTAAGTTCCGAGTGTCTAAATAAGTGCACTCAAGATGTGCGCAACTAGGCCTTATTATTATGACGTGCCCTGTTATGCAGCCGGTCCTCTGGCCTGAGGACGCTTGTGCAAGGATCTTGCGCGCTCAATGCCAGGCGATAAGCCTGTAAATCAAGCGGTTGGGTGCTCGGGAGAGCACGTTTATAGGGGCGCTGCCTTGGCCTTGTAGGGGATATTAATGATGCGTATCTCCTGTCCTTCGTGTGTTGCCCAAATAAGCGACTCATGTTCGGAAGTTAATGTGACAACTTCGCTATGTGAATGGCTTGTCTGCGTAAGTTATCTCGTACAAGCACGTTGATAATCGTTACCGGTGGTATGAACTACGCATTTGGACATAGTTCCAGTCCGCCCATCGCGAAATCTGAAATTTCTTGAAATATTAAGAAAGATGGCACTACTTTCAAACTGATGGCACTTGCTGTTTCACCCTTGATACATAGGGGGCTAACCGAGTTCGATAGTTTTATGCCACTACCGATAAAAATTTTCAGTGCCACTACTGAAAAAAAACACCGAAGTCGAGTGAAACAAAAGTTAGAAAATTTGGTGATGTTTTATTGGCGTCAATAAGTCGACGATATGGGGCGGGATTGTTCGACGAACGGGCGCCGGCGCACGACGAGGATTAAAAGAGTCGTGCGCCGGGTTGGTGCTTTTATTCGGGGGCGTGATCGCGCAGGAAAACCAGGTTGTCCGGTTTGGACTGTTCGGCGCTGTAGCGGTAACCCTGAACGTCAAATTGCTTGAGGTCGACTGGGTTGTTGATGCGCTCTTCGATGACGAAGCGACTCATCATGCCGCGGGCTTTTTTCGCGTAGAAACTGATGATCTTGTACTGGCCGTTCTTCAGGTCCTTGAAGTCGGTATTGATGATGCGCGCGTTCAAGGCGTTGCGTTTGACGGCCGTGAAGTACTCGTTGGACGCCAGGTTCAGCAGCACGTCATCGCCTTGATCGGCCAGCGCTTCGTTCAGCCATTCGCTGATGCGCGTACCCCAGAAGGCATACAGGTCTTTGCCACGGGCATTCGCCAGCTTGGTGCCCATCTCCAGGCGATACGGTTGCATCAGGTCCAGCGGGCGCAGCAGGCCATACAGGCCGGACAACATGCGCAGGTGCTGCTGGGCGTAATCGAAATCGGCTTCGCTGAAGGTTTGTGCGTTGAGACCGGTATAGACGTCGCCCTTGAAGGCCAGCAGCGCCTGCTTGGCGTTTTCCGGGGTGAACGCGGGTGTCCAGCTGCCGAAACGCGCGGCGTTGAGGCCACCGATCTTGTCCGAGACGTGCATCAGTTCGCTGATTTGCGCCGGCGTCAGGTCGCGCAGCTGCATGATCAGCTCTTGGGAATGATCGAGGTACTGCGGCTGGGTAAAGCGCTGGGTCGCCGGCGGTGTTTCGTAATCGAGGGTCTTGGCGGGGGAAATCACCATCAGCATGAAGTCGTCTCCTTTAATCGTGGGCGCGATTCTAGGGGGTAGCGGCGGATGACTCCAGCTATCAAGGCGATAGGTGATGATCGGTGGCAATCCGAATACCTGTGGGAGCGAGCCTGCTCGCGAAGAGGGCGGCACATTCAACATCTATGTTGCCTGACGCACCGCATTCGCGAGCAGGCTCGCTCCCACAGTAGGTCGTGGCGCTAGTGCGGGATCGGCTATAGTGCGCCGCGGGTTTTGTTATGGAGACATCCCATTGCGTATCGTTTTTCTATTCTCGGCCTGGCTATTGAGCTTTGGCGCCCTGGCGGCGCCCGGTGATCTGGCGACGCTGGATCGCAGCACCTGGCCTGAGAAGCTCAGCAGCCCGACCCTGTTCGACGTGGCGTCGCGGGCCGAAATCCTCATGTTCGCGCGGGTGCTTCTGGCCAGCGAATCGCTGGATGAACCCGCACTGGCTCAACGCCTGGGGTTGCGAAAAATCAATCTGGAAGCGGTCAACCAACTGCGCCAGCGTCTGTGGCAGCGTTTGTTGACCAACTACAACTTTGCCCAGCAAAGCTGCGATCAGGATGCGTCTTTCTGTTTCCTGGTCGAAGACATGGAGACGTTGCGCGGGCAAGCGGCCAAGTTCCTGGTCAGCGACGACAGCTACTACATCAAGTGGGCCGAACCGAGCCGGTTGTTCCACGCGCAGTACCTGGACGAGCAACTGCGCAAGGCCGCCCTGTTTCCACAGACCAGCAGCGAAGTCGATCGTTTTGGCGACTATGAACACACTGGCGATGCCATGCATGACCGGCTTTTTTTGCTGACCTTCGACAGCGCCGCCAACGTCGCGCCGGACAACACCGGTTGGGCCGCCGAGTACCTGCGCAAGTCGAACATGAGCGGCACGTTCTTTGTTCTCGGCAAGGACATTCAGGCGCGCCTGGCTGCTGACTCGGTGGCCAGCCTGCAAGCGATGTACTCGCAGCAATGCATCGGCGTACAGGGCTGGGAGTTCCGCTCCCACAGCCACTGGCAGGACTGGCAGGACTCGGTGCGACGCAGCGTCGAACTGGTCAAAAGCAAATTGCCGGAGAACTACGTGCCGCTGTTTCGTCCTCCCGATGGCCAGCGCCGCTCCGATGCCGAAGGCTTCTTTAATGCCCAGGGTTTGCAGGTGGCGTTATGGAACATCGATGCGCAGGACGGGGCGGGCAAGCTCAAGGGCAACCCGAGCGCGCAACGCGTGCTGACGCTGATGCTGCTGTGGCGCCATGGCGTGATCAATTTCAATGTGAAGCAGGACGCGTTAAAAACGGCGATGCCCTGGCTGATTACGCAAACGGCGCAAAGCGGGATCGGTTGGGAGGACTGTCAGGACGGTTTTCGCTGAAACGCGCTGCTTGGCACAAACCCCGTAAACATTGGGTTTGGGGCGTTTTTGAGAGGAATTTCGATGCAGGCGGACTTCCGACTTTAACGGGGTAGTGGCAGTCCGCCAAGTGCTATTGGTCATTCTGAAAAATAAACTTCAAAAAAACGTCAAAGTACTTTTTTCTGTCACACGTTTTGGAGTATTACGAAGACAGACCGCCGAAACCTGCAACACAGGTGGCGTCTTCCAAGACCCGTTTGTTTTGCAGTCACTTGATTCTCCGCAGGTGAGATTCGGCGGCCACTTCGAGGCGCAGCACCGCCAAGGTATTGCGTCTACTGGCTCCCACAAAGGTGACCGAGTATGGATGATCACGGACGTAGCTCTTCTTCCAACCAGCCAATCCTTTATGTACTCGATACCAACGTATTGATTCACGATCCAAACGCGCTGCTCAACTTCGAAGAACACCACGTTGCCATCCCGATGACCGTCCTTGAAGAGCTCGACAAGCTCAAGAGCGGGCATCACAGCGTGGCTGCGGAATGCCGTCAAGCCATTCGCCTGATCGACAAGACGCTGGGCGATGCCAGTCCTGAAGATGTAGAGCTGGGTGTGCCGATCCAGCGTGGCAAAAGTGGGCCCAAGGGTTTGCTGTCAATTCTGATGAGCAAACGCACCGAACCGAACATCATTCTTCCCGAACACCTGAACGACAACATCATCATCAATCAACTGATTGATCTGCACGCGCGCGAGCCCAAGTTGCCCGTCGTGCTGGTCACCAAAGACATCAACATGCGCCTCAAGGCCCGGGCGTGCGGGATCGCGGCCGAGGACTACAGCACCGACCAACTGGTAGACGACGTTTCGTTACTGCCTAACGGCTACCACAACATGGACGGCTCCTTCTGGGATCGTGTGAAGAATGTCGAAACCCGTCAAGACCACGGTCGCACCTGGCACCAGGTGCAGCTGATCGACAACCTGCCGGCTGTGCATATCAATGAGTTCATCATCGATGAACAGGGTTTTGTCGGCTGGATCAAGGAGATCGAAGAAGACAAGCTGCTGATTCTCGACCTGCACCAGGAACCCCTGTTGCACCAGGAAGCCTGGGGCCTGAAACCGCGTGACATCTATCAAAGCCTGGCGCTGTACGCCTTGCTCGATCCGGATATCCACCTGGTCAACCTGACCGGGGCAGCAGGTTCCGGTAAAACCATCCTGGCCCTGGCGGCGGCGATCGAGCAGACCATGGTCAGCAAACGTTATCGCCGGATCATCGCGACCCGTAGCGTGCAGGGCCTGGACCAGGAGATCGGCTTCCTGCCTGGCACCGAGGCAGAAAAAATGGAGCCTTGGCTGGGCGCCATCACCGACAACCTCGAAGCCTTGCACATGGATGACGAAAACACCCATGGCAGCGTCGACTACATCCTCAGCAAAGTGCCGTTGCAGTTCAAATCCCTCAACTACATCCGGGGTCGCAGCTTCCAGCAGAGCCTGATTTTGATCGATGAATGCCAGAACCTGACACCGCACCAGATGAAAACCATCATCACCCGTGCCGGCGCCGGTTCCAAAGTGGTGTGCCTGGGTAACCTGGCGCAGATCGACACCCCATACCTGTCCGCGACCAGTTCCGGGCTGACGTACCTGACCGAACGCTTCAAAGACTTCCCCAACGGTGTGCACATCACCCTGCAAGGGGTGCCTCGTTCGATTCTGGCCGAATACGCCGAATCGCATTTGTAACTGCTCAACCCAAACCGGGCGGCCCCAAAGGTCGCCCGGTTTTTTATGCCCAACACACATCTCCCTGTAGGAGTGGTGAGCCGATAATCTAGGGTGCGGAAAATTGACCCGCAGGTTTACAATCGACGCTCCTGATCAGGAGTAACCCTGTGCTGACTCATCTCGATTCCCAAGGTCGCGCCAACATGGTCGACGTCACTGAAAAAGCCGTGACGTTCCGTGAAGCGACGGCCCAAGCGCTGGTGCGCATGTTGCCCGAAACGTTGCAGATGATCGTCAGCGGCGGTCACCCCAAGGGTGATGTGTTCGCCGTGGCGCGTATCGCCGGCATTCAGGCGGCGAAGAAAACCAGCGATCTGATTCCCCTGTGCCATCCGTTGATGTTGACCGGCGTCAAAGTCGAGCTCAGTGCCGAAGGCGACGACACCGTGCGCATCGTCGCGCGCTGCAAGTTGTCCGGGCAGACCGGCGTCGAGATGGAAGCGCTGACCGCTGCCAGCGTCGCGGCATTGACCATCTACGACATGTGCAAGGCCGTTGATCGCGGCATGACCATCGAAAGCGTGCGCCTGTTGGAGAAGGTCGGCGGCAAGAGCGGGCATTTCCAGGCGGATCAGCCATGAACGTTATCGTGAAGTTTTTCGCGCGTTACCGTGAAGCGCTCGGCGTGGACTCGGTCAAGGTTGAAGGCGATTTCGCCACGGTCGACGACGTGCGTGCGCTGCTGGCTCAGCGTGACGGTGCCGAGGTGTTGAGCGAGCAGAACCTGATGTGCGCGCGCAACGAAGACCTTTGCCAACTCGACGAGCCGGTGAGCGATGGCGATGAAGTGGCATTCTTTCCGACCGTGACCGGGGGCTGATCCATGGCGATTCGCGTGCAGTCCATGGCGTTCGATCCGGGTGCTGAAGTCAACGCCATGCACGCTGCCAATGTCGGCGTGGGCGCGGTGGTGAGTTTTGTCGGCTACGTGCGCGACTTCAATGACGGACTCGATGTGGCCGGGATGTTTCTTGAGCACTACCCGGGCATGACCGAAAAAGCCCTCGGCAAGATTGCCCTCGAGGCCGAGCAGCGCTGGCCGCTGTTGAAGCTGGAAGTGCTGCACCGCATCGGTGCCCTGGAACCGGGCGAGCCGATCGTCTTCGTCGGCGCCGCCAGCGCCCACCGCCAGGCAGCGTTCGATGCCTGTGCCTTCGTCATGGACTACCTGAAAACCCGTGCGCCGTTCTGGAAGAAGGAAAACACCAGTGACGGCCCGCGCTGGGTTGAGGGGCGTGACAGCGATCATGCGGCGGCGGATCGCTGGAAGAAGTAGTTCCTGCGGAGTTCTCTAGCCAGTCTTCGCGAGCAGGCTCGCTCCCACAGTTGATCTTCATGAACACAAAATTTGTGTATGACGAAAATCCCTGTGGGAGCGAGCCTGCTCGCGAAGGGGCCATTCGCTTCATCCAATAGCGCCCTGACTCACCACCCGACCATTGGCCAGGCATGATCCCGCTTGCCCGATTGACGATTAATACATAAAAGTCCAGTATGGAATTATAAGTACAAAAAAGGCGTCCCCCCGTTTCTGCTCTTTCTTCTGTCTTGCCAAACCAACAACAACCCGCGAGAGAACGAACATGAAGAAATTCCCCCTCATCACCGGTCTGGCCCTGAGCCTGTTGGCGTGCACCAGTGTGTTTGCCGCCGAGAAAGCCCTGCGAATCGGCATCGAAGCTGCCTACCCGCCGTTCGCCTCGAAAACCGACGAGGGCAAGATTGTCGGTTTCGACTACGACATCGGCAATGCGTTGTGCGCACAAATGAAGGTCGAGTGTGTATGGGTCGAAGGCGAATTCGACGGTCTGATTCCTTCCCTGAAAGTGAAGAAAATCGACATGGCGCTGTCGTCCATGACCATCAATGAAGACCGCAAGAAGTCGGTGGATTTCACCCACAAGTATTACTTCACGTCCTCGCGCCTGGTGATGAAGGACGGCGCGGTGGTCGATGACCAATACGCCAGCCTCAAAGGCAAGACCGTTGGTGTGCAGCGCGCGACCACCACCGACCGTTACGCCACCGAGGTGTTCGAACCGAAGGGCATCAACGTCAAGCGCTACGGCAACAACGAAGAAATCTACATGGACCTGGCAGCCGGTCGCCTTGATGCGATTTTTGCCGACACCATCCCGTTGAGCGACTTCCTGTCGATGCCGCGTGGCAAGGGATACGCGTTTGTCGGGCCTGAATTGAAGGACCCGAAATACGTGGGCGAGGGCGCGGGGATTGCGGTGCGCAAGGGCAACACTGAATTGGTCAGTGAACTGAACGCGGCGATTGATGGCATTCGGGCGAGTGGCGAATATCAGAAGATTTCGGACAAGTACTTCAAGTCCGATATCTACGGCGACTGAAAAACCGCTTTCGCGAGCAGGCTCGCTCCCACATTTGATCTCCATATGGCGCAGATTCAGTGTGGGAGCGAGCCTGCTCGCGAAGAGGCCGGATCAAACAACACAAACCTCAGATCTTAGCCCTTCAATTCCTTCAAATGCTTGTAAACCGTCGCCCGGCCCATGTTCAGCACATTGGCCACATAGTTCGACGCGCTCTTGCCCTTGAAAGCGCCTTCGGCGTGCAGCGCCAGCACCAGTTCGCGTTTATGGTCGCGTGTCAGCAGGTTCAGGCTCAACTGGCGCTCACGCAGCCAGGCGTGCAGGAAGGTGTTGATCCGCTCCTGCCAGTCATCTCGAAACAGTGAATCCGGTTGCGGGATCAGCTTGCTCGGCGACAGGAACAGGTCGAGCGCCGCCTTGGCATTCTCGAACAGCGAGATGTTCAGGTTGACGCACAACACCGCCAGCGGATGACCTTCGCCATCACGCAATACGGTGCTCAAGCTGCGAATCTTCTGACCGTCCCAATTGAGCTTTTCGTACGGCCCAATGTTGGTTTCGCTGACATCGTCGCTGAGCATGTCCTCCAGCGCCGCGTCATCGCCGATTTCCCGTTTTGACAGGTTATTGGCGATGTAGTCGATCTTCTGCGTGCGCAGGTCGTGCAGCACCACCTCGGCATGAGGAAAGAACAGCGTGGCGATGGCATCGGCGATCGCTCGGTAATTGTCCAGCGCCGGGTCTTTTTCAGGTGCGTTCATACAGTGGAGCTCCAGGCAGCGTCAGCGCCCTGTAAAAACGGGCGCTGGAAGTTTGCCGCAATCGTGGCGACACGTCACCTGAACAGGCGATCAGCCGAGGCGAGCGAGGGAGAGCATGTCGGCGTCCAGACCGAAACGCGTGAGCTGCTCGGGCAAGCATTCTCTGCGTACCAGCGCTGCGCTGGCCTGGCCCATGGCTGGCGACGTCTGGATGCCATAGCCGCCCTGTGCCGCTACCCAGAACAGGCCCGGGACCTGCAGATCGAAGCCGGACAGTAAATCGCCATCGCTGACAAAGCTGCGCAAACCGGCCCACGTGCGGGTCGGGCGGCGAATGGTCAGGGTGGTGGCCTCTTCGATCTGATAGATGCCCATGGCGATGTCCAGTTCTTCCGGCTGTACGTCGTGCGGTTCCACCGGGTCGGCGTTGGCCGGCGAACCGAGGAACATCCCCGCGTCGGGCTTCATGTAGAAGGACTCGTCGAGGCTGACCAGCATCGGCCAATGGTGGATGTCCACGCCCTCGGGCCCGGCGAAGATGAAGGCCGCCCGCCGTTTCGGTTGCAGGCCCAGCGGCCGGGCGCCGGCCAGCGCGCCGATTTTGTCAGCCCAGGCACCGGCGGCGTTGATGATGACGGGGGCGCTGAAGGTCTGGCCGTTGGTGATGACTTGCCACACACCGTCGGCATCGCGGGTCAGGCTTAGCACTTCGGTGTCGGTAATGACCTCGCCTTTGTTGCGTCGGATGCCGCGCAAGTAACCCTGGTGCAGGGCATCGGTGTCGATGTCGCTGGCGGTCGGGTCGTAGATCGCGCCATGGACTTTTTCCCGGCGCAGGATCGGCAGGCGCGCGCAGGCTTCATCGGCGCTGAGCAGTTGCATCTCTGGCACCGTGGCTTTGGCGCTGAGGTATTGATTGTTCAGTTCAGCCGGGTCGCCGGTGAAGTCCACGGTCATCTCGCCACGTGGTGTCAGTAGCGGGTGTTCGCAGAAGCCGGCAGGCGGCGCGTCGAAGAAGTCGCGACTGGCCTGGGTCAACGCGCGAACCTGGGGAGTGCCGTAGGCGGCGGTGTACAGCGCGGCGGAACGTCCGGTGGAGTGATAGGCCGGATGGGATTCGCGTTCGAGCACAATCACCTTGGCCTGGTGCGACAGCCAGAAACCGGTGGATGCCCCGGCAATCCCGCCGCCGATGATGATGAAATCTGCTTGGCTCATGAACGTCTCCTGTGGGGCGCAAATGCCGAAATTGTGGCGATCCCTGTGGGAGCGAGCCTGCTCGCGAATGCGGTTAATCATTCAACATTGATGTCGACTGACCCGACGCCTTCGCGAGCAGGCTCGCTCCCACGGGAGTTCAGTTGTTAGTTCTGCAGTTGGTAAATGGCATTGGCCAGCGCGATGTCTTCCAGGCCCAGGCCGATGGAGCGGAAGAACACGGTCCGGTTGTAGTCGGGGCGTTGTACCTTGCCGCTCAGCAGGTCGGGCAGGTCGCCGACTATCAAGCCCGTGTCCCAACCATGCTGCTCGCCGGCAATCAGCATTTCGCCCGCCGAGCCCGGAGTGGTCAGACGATAATCGCAGAACACCTGCATGTCATTGAGGCTCTGCGGCGGCACTTCGTGGGCGCGCGGGGCGTTGGTGCTGATGGAGGTGATCAGCGCCGGTTTGCTCAAGATAGCCGGGTCGATCACCGGGCTTGCGGACGATGTGCACAGCATGATCACGTCGGCGTCCTGAATCGCCGCTTCGCGATTGTCGGCGATGGTCAGGCGCGGGTCGAGACATTGGAGCTGCGCCAATACTTCGGGATTTTTGTCGCTCAGGCTCGGCGAGTAGAGGCTGATGCTTTGCCAGTCACGCAGGCCTTTGACGTAGTGCAAGTGCGCCTGGGCGACTTTGCCGCTGCCGATGATCGCCAGACGCTGCGCCTTTAAAGGCGCCAGTGCGTCGACAGCGACAGCGGTGGTTGCCGCCGTGCGGGCGGTGGTCAACTCACCGGCATCGCACAGCAACAACGGCTGCCCGGTTTGCATCGACATCAGCAACGTCCAGGCCGTCACCAGCGGGCCCTGTTCGCGCACGATGTAAGGCGAGGTCTTGACCCCGTAGACACCGTCCTGCGCCAGCACGCCGAGGTAATTGATGAAATCGCCGGCACCCTGAGGGAATTCAACCAGTTGCTGCGCCGGTTGTACGGCTTGGCCGGCCGCCAAGTCGCGGAACAGCTTGCGCAGGATCTGCGGGACGTCGACCTTCGCCAGTAGTTCGCGGGCCTGAGGCTGGGTGATCACGTAAGGCGTACTGGACATGGTCGGCTCCGGAAGCTGCAAGTAAACTAATTTGTCCATTATGGACTTTTAGTTGTGTTGGGCAAGCGCTTGTAAAAAAGCGAGGCGAAAAAAAGCGCAGTCCGTTCCCGGCTGCGCCTCTTTCTGCAACTTCCCGGTTACGGGCGTTTGCGCTCAACCGCCCGCAGTAGATGCGTCGGAGGTGTTTCACAGCTGATCTTGCGGCCCAGCAACGCCTCAATGGACGGTAGCTGGTAGGAGTCGTCTTCACCGGCAAAGCTGATGGACACGCCATCGGCACCGGCGCGACCGGTACGACCGATACGGTGTACGTAGTCGTCCGGAACTTCCGGCAGGGTGAAGTTGATCACGTGGCTGATGCCGTCGATGTGAATGCCGCGACCGGCGACATCGGTGGCGACCAGCACGCGAATCTTGCCCTCGCGGAAACCTTCCAGGGTCTTGATGCGTTTGTGCTGCGGTACATCTCCGGACAGTTGCGCGGCGTTGACGCCATCGCGCACCAGGCGTTCTTCGATGCGGCGCACTTCATCCTTGCGGTTGGCAAACACCATCACCCGCTCCCAACCGTTGTCGTTGACCAGGTTGTAGAGCAGTTTGTATTTGTCGGCACCGGCAACGGCGTAGATGTGCTGCTCGACGTTTTCGCTGGCCACGTTCTGCGACTCGATCTCGACGATCGACGGTTCGGTGGTCCATTGCTTGGCGAGGTTCATCACGTCTTCGGTGAAGGTCGCGGAGAACAGCAGCGTCTGACGCTCGTTCTTCGGTGGCGTCTGGCGAATGATCTGACGCACTTGTGGGATGAAACCCATGTCGAGCATCCGGTCAGCTTCGTCCAGTACCATCACTTCGACCATGTCCAGGTGCACATCGCCGCGCTGGTTGAAGTCGAGCAGGCGGCCCGGGGTGGCCACGAGGATGTCGCAGTGACGGGCTTCGAGGTGCTTGAGCTGCTTGTCGAAGTCCATGCCGCCGACAAACGTCATGACGTTGAGGCCGGTGTACTTGGTCAGGTCGGCCGCGTCCTTGGCGATCTGCACCACCAGTTCGCGGGTTGGCGCGATGATCAGCGCCCGCGGTTCACCCATGTAGCGCTCTTTCGGCGGCGGGGTTTCCAGCAGTTGGGTGATGATCGAAATCAGGAACGCGGCCGTTTTGCCGGTGCCGGTCTGGGCGCGACCGATGGCGTCTTTGCCCGCGAGGGTGAAGCCCAGCACTTGCGCCTGGATCGGCGTGCAGTACGGAAAGCCCAGGTCCTGGATGGCGTGCATCAGTTCGGGGGCGAGTTTGAAATCGTGGAAGCGGGTTTTGCCTTCCAGGGGTTCGACGACGAAGTCTTCGAGTTTCCAGGGAATAACCGGCGCTTTTGGCTTCGGTTCACGACGCGGTTTTGCAGGTTTCGGGGCTTCGCTGAGCGGTTGTTCCGCTGCGATGACCTCGACAGGAGGGGCGGCCGGTGTGGTCACGGGCTCGTGTTTCGGTGCCGCTACGGCAGCGGTCCGGCCAGGCTGATGACCGTCGGTGCGGTGGCTGGGGATGTGAGACGGAGCGCTGGCGACTGCGGCGAGCGGCTCAGCCTCGCTTTTACCGAACATCTTTTTGAGTGCTTTGAGCACGGTCATCTCATCAATTGGTTAAGGAATGTACGCCGGCCAGTGTAATGCAAGAAACGGGCGCGGCGTAGCGGGATGATCAAAGGAAGGCTTTTAACGCAAGCGCTCGGCGAGCCAGGTGCCGATATCGCGAATTTCTTCGGGTAACACTTCGTGGCCCATTGGGTATTCCTGCCATGTCACGGTGACACCACGCTGCTTTAAATGCTCATACGCAGAGCGGCCCATGGCGTTTTGCACCACGTCATCGTACTGGCCGTGCAAAGACAGCACGGGAATACGCTGCTGGCTGGCGGAAAGCTCGAGTTCATCGCTGAACGTCGGCGCGTAGGTGGAGAGGGCAAGTACGCCACCCAGCGCCCCCTGCCACTTCAGGAAAGCGGTGTGTAACACCACGGCGCCGCCCTGTGAAAAGCCTGCGAGAAAAATCCGCGAGGCGTCTATTCCAACGGCTCGCTGCACTTCGATCAATTTAATGATCCGTTGCGCTGACTCCTCCAGCTGCTCGCGGTTGATCGCGCGCGCCGGGCTCATGGCCAATATGTCGTACCAGCTCGGCATTTCGTAGCCACCATTAATGGTGACGGCGCAGGTCGGTGCCTGGGGCAGGACGAAGCGCGTGGTCAACAGGCTTTCCTGCAGGGCTTCGGCCACCGGCAGGAAGTCGTAGCGGTCGGCGCCCAAGCCGTGCAGCCAGATAACGCAAGCGTCTACGGGCTTTACGGGTTCAAGAATAAGGGGCTCGGTCATGGCTGCTCCATTGTTGTGCGTGCGCTCTGATTGGGTGCGAGATCCCAGTGCGCTTCAGGTTGATCAGTTAAGAAGATGTCGCAAGGCTACAAGTTTTGCTATTGACCTGTCGCGCAATCGGTTCAGCGAGCGGTCTGGTACGGGCTTTGCTATGGGAAAGCGGTGCAACCCATCTCGCCCCCTGCGGTAACACTATCAGTGTACTGCTGACGGCGGGATAGCAAAGAATCCGGTGATGGATGTTCGCCAGTGGCCGCTACGGGCTTCGCGAACGTGAAAGGGCTACAGCCCGTTCGGCCGATTGGTGAGAAGTGAGTTATCCATGATGTGGATTTTCTCCTACTAGACTCATAGCGCAGGTCCTACGTCGGTTGACCCCAAAAAAAGCCAACTCGGGTCGATTACGCCTCAAAAGGGTGCGGCAGGACTCAAGCTCCGACACAACAAGAGCAAAACTGGAGGTTTGAATGAAGATGTTGAAATCCACCCTGGCTATCGTGACTGCAGCCGCAGTACTCGGTATCAGTGGGTTCGCTCAGGCGGGTGCAACCCTGGATGCAGTGCAGAAGAAAGGTTTCGTACAGTGCGGTGTCAGTGATGGTCTGCCGGGCTTCTCGGTTCCAGACTCCACTGGCAAGATTGTGGGTATCGATGCTGACTACTGCCGCGCCGTGGCTGCTGCAGTGTTTGGCGATGCAAACAAAGTCAAATTCAGCCAGTTGAATGCCAAGGAGCGTTTCACCGCTCTGCAGTCCGGCGAAATCGACATGCTGTCGCGCAACTCCACCATGACCAGTTCCCGTGACGCGGGCATGGGCCTGAAGTTTCCTGGCTTCATCACTTACTACGACGGCGTGGGCTTCCTGGCCAACAGCAAGCTGGGCGTGAAAAGTGCCAAGGAACTGGACGGTGCAACCATCTGCATTCAAGCCGGTACCACTACCGAGCTGAACGTGTCCGACTACTTCCGTGCCAACAACCTGAAGTACACCCCGATCACTTTCGACACCTCCGATGAAAGCGCCAAGTCGCTGGAATCCGGTCGTTGCGACGTGTTGACCTCTGACAAATCCCAGCTCTACGCACAGCGCAGCAAGCTGGCTTCGCCGAAAGACTACGTGGTTCTGCCGGAAACCATTTCCAAAGAACCTCTGGGTCCAGTCGTGCGTAACGGCGACGACGAGTGGCTGGCCATCGTTCGTTGGGTTGGCTACGCCATGCTCAACGCCGAAGAAGCAGGCGTGACTTCCAAAAACGTGGTTGAACAAGCCAAGTCGACTAAAAACCCTGACGTTGCCCGTCTGCTCGGCGCTGATGGTGAGTACGGCAAGGACCTGAAACTGCCGAAGGACTGGGTCGTCAAGATCGTCAGCCAGGTCGGCAACTACGGTGAAGTCTTCGAGAAAAACCTCGGCAAGAGCACTCCGCTGGAAATCGACCGTGGCATGAACGCCCTGTGGACCAACGGCGGCATTCAATACGCACCACCAGTGCGCTGATGGTTCTATCACCCGGTGGGCCAACCACCGGGTGATGTTCTGTTCCATTACATCCGGGGCACTTCATGCAAAATTCAATCGGCGCACCAAAGCAGAGGCTCAGCCTCAGCGATCCCAAAGTGCGTGCGTGGCTGTTTCAGATCATCACCATTGTGGCGGTGGTCTCGATGGGCTGGTATCTGTTCGATAACACCCAGACCAACCTGCAACACCGGGGTATTACTTCCGGCTTCAGTTTCCTGGAGCGCAGTGCCGGTTTCGGCATCGCTCAACACCTGATCGACTACACCGAATCGGACAGTTATGCCCGGGTGTTTGTCATCGGCCTGCTCAACACGCTGCTGGTGACGTTCATCGGCGTGATCCTGGCGACGATCCTCGGGTTCATCGTCGGCGTGTCACGACTGTCGAAGAACTGGATCATCGCCAAGCTGGCGACTGTTTATGTGGAAGTCTTCCGCAACATTCCGCCGCTGCTGCAAATCCTGTTCTGGTACTTCGCGGTGTTCCTGACCATGCCGGGGCCGCGCAACAGCCATAACTTCGGCGACACCTTCTTCGTCAGCAGCCGTGGCCTGAACATGCCGGCCGCGTTGGCGGCGGACGGGTTCTGGCCGTTTGTGGCGAGCATTGTCGTGGCCATTGTCGCCATCGTGCTGATGAGCCGCTGGGCCACCAAGCGCTTCGAAGAGACCGGCGTCCCGTTCCACAAGTTCTGGGTTGGCCTGGCGCTGTTCCTGGTGATCCCGGCGCTGTGCGCCTTGATCTTCGGCGCGCCCCTGCACTGGGAGTTGCCAGAGCTCAAGGGCTTCAACTTCGTCGGTGGCTGGGTACTGATCCCGGAACTGCTGGCATTGACCCTGGCCCTGACCGTATACACCGCGGCGTTCATCGCCGAGATCGTGCGTTCGGGCATCAAGTCGGTCAGCCACGGCCAGACCGAAGCGGCGCACTCGCTCGGGTTGCGCAACGGTCCGACCCTGCGCAAGGTGATCATCCCGCAAGCCCTGCGCGTGATCATTCCACCGCTCACCAGCCAATACCTGAACCTGGCGAAGAACTCCTCGCTGGCGGCCGGTATCGGTTACCCGGAAATGGTGTCGTTGTTTGCCGGTACGGTGCTGAACCAGACCGGACAGGCGATCGAGGTGATTGCGATCACCATGAGCGTGTACCTGGCGATCAGTATCAGCATTTCCCTGCTGATGAACTGGTACAACAAGCGCATTGCGCTGATCGAGCGGTAAGGAATAGCGCATGAGTACTCATACTTTCAAACCTGACATGCCTCCACCGAGCAGTAGCATCGGTGTGATTGCATGGATGCGCGCGAACATGTTCTCCAGCTGGCTCAATACCCTGCTGACCCTGTTCGCGTTCTATCTGATTTACCTGGTGGTGCCGCCGATCCTGCATTGGGCAATCCTGGACGCCAACTGGGTCGGCACCACGCGCGCCGACTGCACGAAGGAGGGCGCCTGCTGGGTGTTCATCCAACAGCGCTTCGGCCAGTTCATGTACGGCTACTACCCACCGGAACTGCGCTGGCGCGTCGACCTGACCGTGTGGCTGGCGGTCATCGGTATCGCACCGTTGTTCATTTCGCGCTTTCACCGTAAAGCGGTGTATGGCCTGAGCTTCCTGGTGCTGTACCCGATCATTGCCTACTTCCTGTTGCACGGTGGCATCTTCGGCCTGACCCAGGTGGCGACCAGCCAATGGGGCGGCTTGATGCTGACCCTGGTGATCGCTACCGTCGGTATCGCTGGTGCTTTGCCGCTGGGTATCGTCCTGGCGCTGGGACGTCGTTCGAACATGCCGGCGATTCGTGTGGTCTGCGTGACCTTCATCGAATTCTGGCGCGGCGTGCCGTTGATCACGGTGCTGTTCATGTCGTCGGTAATGCTGCCGTTGTTCCTGCCGGAAGGCATGAGCTTCGACAAGCTGCTGCGGGCACTGATCGGCGTGATCCTGTTCCAGTCGGCCTACGTCGCCGAAGTGGTGCGCGGCGGTCTGCAAGCGATTCCAAAAGGTCAGTACGAAGCGGCTGCCGCGATGGGCCTCGGCTACTGGCGCAGCATGGGCCTGGTGATCCTGCCGCAAGCCCTGAAGCTGGTCATCCCCGGCATCGTCAACACCTTCATTGCGCTGTTCAAGGACACCAGCCTGGTGATCATCATCGGCCTGTTCGACCTGCTCAACAGCGTCAAACAAGCCGCCGCCGACCCGAAATGGCTGGGCATGGCCACTGAAGGTTATGTGTTCGCGGCCCTGGTGTTCTGGATTTTCTGTTTTGGTATGTCGCGCTATTCCATGCATCTGGAACGCAAGCTCGACACTGGGCACAAGCGCTAAGTCGCTACCTAATTTGGGAAGTTCTGTAATGAGCGAAGCAATCAAAAAGACAGTGAGCCCTGAAGGCATTATTCAGATGCAGGGCGTGAACAAGTGGTACGGCCAGTTTCACGTGTTGAAAGACATCAACCTGAACGTGAAACAGGGCGAGCGTATCGTGTTGTGCGGCCCGTCGGGTTCCGGCAAGTCGACCACCATCCGTTGCCTCAACCGACTGGAAGAACACCAGCAGGGCCGCATCGTCGTCGATGGCGTGGAGCTGACCAACGACCTCAAGCAGATCGAAACGGTGCGCCGTGAAGTCGGCATGGTGTTCCAGCACTTCAATCTGTTTCCGCACCTGACCATTCTGCAGAACTGCACCCTGGCGCCAATGTGGGTACGCAAAATGCCCAAGCGCCAGGCCGAGGAAATCGCCATGCATTACCTGGAGCGCGTACGCATTCCGGAGCAGGCGCATAAATTCCCGGGGCAACTGTCCGGTGGTCAGCAACAGCGTGTGGCGATTGCCCGCGCGCTGTGCATGAAACCGAAAATCATGTTGTTCGACGAACCGACTTCGGCACTCGACCCCGAGATGGTGAAAGAGGTATTGGACACCATGATCGGCCTGGCTGAAGACGGCATGACCATGCTCTGCGTAACCCACGAAATGGGCTTCGCCCGTACCGTGGCCAACCGCGTGATCTTCATGGACAAGGGTGAAATCGTCGAACAGGCCGCGCCGAACGACTTCTTCGATAACCCGCAGAATGAACGGACCAAGATGTTCCTGAGCCAGATTCTGCATTGATCGAAACCAGGCAGTGAAATAAACCCGGACCGTGTTCCGGGTTTATTTTTGGCTGATGAAATGCTCCAACTGCTAACTGCCAAACCTGTAGGAGCCGGCTTGCTGGCGATGGCGGCATAACAGCCGCCACCGAGTATTCCGGCTATAGCCATTTGGCATCCCACAATGGGTAATCGTGCACGCGTGTGACAAGCCCCGCACGCAATGGATTGGCAACGATGTATCTGGCGACCGCTCGCAGATCCTCTTCACGGCGAATCGCACGGTCGTGGAAACCTCTCTGCCATACCATCCCTCTGCGCTTCAGCCGCGCGTTTACCGCCCGCGCGCTGCGCGATTTGGTTGCCAGCATCAACGCCGACAACGAGTTGTCCTTCAGTTCTACCAGCCAATGAAAATGGTCGGGCATCACCACCCAAGCGAGGGAGTCGACCCATTCTTCGGTATGCGCCTGACGAAAGTGGTCAACCACCAGACGTCCTGCCCGCCAGTCAGTAAAAAACGGGGTGCGATTCCAGGTGACAGTCGTCAGCAGATAGATTTGGCCGGTTTGGGAATAGCGGCCGGCGCGCAAGCGATTGGCATGGGGAAGATCTGGCATTCCATTGCCCTCCTGTGTTTTGAAAGAAACAAAAGGCTAGTGCGCAATAGTGAGAAGCGTTGCCAAAGTTCAGTTCCGAATGTGTCGGCACGATCGCGATCGCCAGCAAGCCGGCGCCTACAGGTTTGCGGCGAATCCGTTGTCTTGTTCGGCTAAGCTGACTAACATGTCAGAAAATTCATCCTATGATTGGATGAAAGGGCGAATTACATGTCAGACATTTCTCCATTGACCAAGCGATCCTTGGTCGACCAAGCGCTTGACCAGCTACGCCTTCGTATCACGCAAGGCGTCTGGGTCGTCGGCCAACGTCTACCCACCGAACCGGAGCTGGCGACCGAGCTGGGCATCAGCCGCAATACCGTGCGTGAAGCCATGCGCGTGTTGGCATTTTCAGGCTTGATCGAAATCCGCCAGGGAGACGGCAGCTTCCTGCGGGCGGTGATCGATCCGCTGGACACCATGAAAGCGCTGTCCCGCTGCTCCCACGAGCAGGCCCGTGAGACGCGGCACATCCTTGAAGTCGAAGCCATCGGCCTCGCGGCACTGCGCCGGACAGACGAAGACCTGGTGGCCTTGCGCGAAGCGTTGGGTGTCAGCGGCAGCCACTACCACGGCGATCTCGACAGCTACATCGCCTGCGACCTGGTGTTCCACCGCCGTCTGGTGGACGCCGCGCACAATCCGACACTGAGCGAGTTGTATCGCTATTTCTCCAGCGTCATCGGCGCGCAATTGCGCCAGACCTTGAACATCACCCCGCGGCGCCAGGAAGTGTTCGACCTGCACATCGAACTGCTGGCTGCCGTCGAGCAACGCGACCCGGAACGGGCCAAAGCCCTGTCGAGGCAGTTGATCAATGAACCTTGAAACCGAGAAATCCATGTCCAGCAGCGATAGTAATCTCACGCAATCCAAGCGCACGGCGGAGCTCGAAGAGTTGCTGATTGACGCCGAGGCCGATGACGAACAGGTCCAGCAGAGCCATCCGCTGCTGCGCCGACCATGGCTGTTGTTACTGGGACTGATCCTGGTGGCGTTGAACCTGCGTCCGGCGCTGTCGAGCATGGCGCCCATGCTCAGCGAGGTTTCGAAGACTCTTGGTTTGTCGGCGGCCCAGGCCGGTTTGCTGACGACATTGCCGGTGCTCTGCCTCGGCCTGTTCGCGCCACTGGCACCCGTGCTGGCACGACGTTTTGGCGCCGAGCGAGTGGTGTTGGGGATTCTGCTGACACTGGCGGGCGGGATCATTTTGCGCAGTTCATTCGGCGAGATCGGCTTGTTTGCCGGCAGCGTGCTGGCGGGTGCGAGCATCGGTGTGATCGGTGTGTTGTTACCGGGCATCGTCAAGCGCGACTTCCCGAAACAGGCCGGGACCATGACCGGTGTCTACACCATGGCGTTGTGTCTCGGGGCCGCAATGGCCGCCGGCGCCACCGTGCCGCTGAGTGAGCATTTCGACCAGAGCTGGGCCATGGGCCTGGGCTTCTGGGTGCTGCCGGCGCTGGTCGCGGCGATCTTCTGGCTGCCGCAGGTGGGTGGCCAGAAACATGGTGCGCATAACGTTGCGTATCGGGTTCGCGGACTGCTGCGCGATCCGCTGGCCTGGCAAGTGACGTTGTACATGGGCCTGCAATCGTCGCTGGCGTACATCGTATTCGGCTGGTTGCCGTCGATTCTGATCGGTCGCGGGCTGACACCGACCCAGGCTGGTCTGGTGCTGTCAGGATCGGTGATCGTCCAGTTGGCCAGTTCTCTCGCGGCGCCTTGGCTGGCGACACGCGGCAAGGATCAGCGACTGGCCATTGTGGTGGTAATGCTGATGACCCTCGGCGGTCTGTTCGGCTGTCTCTACGCACCGATCGAAGGCCTGTGGGGCTGGGCGATTCTGCTCGGCCTGGGGCAGGGCGCTACCTTCAGCCTGGCGTTGACCCTGATCGTGCTGCGCTCGCGGGACTCGCACGTCGCGGCCAACCTGTCGAGCATGGCCCAGGGGTTCGGTTACACCCTGGCATCGATGGGGCCGTTCGCGGTGGGTATCGTGCATGACTGGACCGGCGGCTGGACGGCGCTGGGCTGGATCTTCGGGGTCATTGGCCTGGGTGCAATCGTTGCCGGCCTCGGCGCCGGACGTTCGCTGTACGTCCAGGTCGACAGCGAAAAAGTCTGATGCCCCCTCACACTGTCGGTATTCGGCCCACGAATGCCGATAGTGTTTCGCGTCGTTGCAGACTATCGTGCAGGGAATATTACGAAGCTAATTTGCAAACACAGGGAGTCTGCCCATGAGTGAAGTCCACAGCACATTGATCACCCGGTTCTACCAGGCTTTCCAGCGTCTGGATGCCGAGGCCATGAGCGCCTGTTACACCGACGACGTGGTGTTCAGTGATCCGGCGTTCGGCGAATTGCGCGGTCGCGACGCCGGCGACATGTGGCGCATGCTCACCACTCGGGCCAAGGACTTTTCCCTGACTTTCGACAACGTGCGCGCTGACGAGCGCACGGGCGGTGCGCACTGGGTCGCGACGTATCTGTTCAGCCAGACCGGTAACATTGTGGTCAACGACATTCAGGCACGCTTCGTGTTTCGCGATGGCAAGATCTGCGAGCACCACGACAGTTTCGACCTGTGGGCCTGGTCGCGGCAGGCGCTGGGTTTCAAAGGGCTGATTCTGGGGTGGACGCCTCTGGTCAGAAACGCCGTTCGTGCTCAAGCCCTCAAGGGGCTGAAGGCATTCCAGGCCAGTCGCTGATAAGATCGCGGCTTGTTTCCTACAAGCCATGATCGTCACGTGAGCACCCTGAGCGAATCTTCCGACATTGCCGCCGAACCGGTGCTGCCCGTCAGCAAACCCTGGTTCGTCTACCTCGTTCGCGCGGCCAATGGTTCGCTTTACTGCGGCATCAGCGACGACCCCGTGCGGCGCTTTGCTACGCACCAAAGCGGCAAGGGTGCGCGGTTTTTTCTCTCCAGCCCGGCCGTGGCGCTCGTCTACACAGAAGTCTGTCGCGATAAAAGCGAAGCGCTGCGGCAGGAACGGCTGATCAAAAAACTCAGGAAAAGCGCCAAGGAGTGCCTGGTCGCGAGTGCCGCTGCGGGCTTATCAACCTGACTGATAAGTGCCCATCAGGCAGATCTGTAGGCCGCTTGTCGATTGCGCGCTAAGCTGCGGATTCCTTATCCGTGCGGCGGAGCCGAGCATGTCCGAGTTAATTCTGCATCATTACCCGACGTCCCCTTTTGCCGAAAAGGCCCGACTGCTATTGGGCTTCAAGGGGCTGTCCTGGCGCTCGGTGCACATCTCGCCGGTGATGCCAAAACCCGATCTGACTGCGCTGACCGGTGGCTACCGCCGGACGCCGGTGTTGCAGATCGGCGCGGATATCTATTGCGATACCTCGCTGATCGCTCGCCGCCTGGAGCAGGAAAAAGCCTTGCCGGCGTTTTTCCCGGAAGGCCAGGAAATGATTGCCGCGACCTTTGCGGCCTGGGCTGATTCGGTGGTGTTCCAGCATGCGGTCAGCCTGGTCTTCCAGCCGGAATCGGTAGCGGTGCGCTTCGGCAAATTGCCGCCGGAAGCGATCAAGGCCTTCCTCGCCGACCGCGCCGGGTTGTTCAGCGGTGGCAGCGCTTCCAGGTTGTCCGCCGAGCAGGCCAAACATCAATGGCCGACAATCATGACGCGACTGGAGCAACAGCTGCAGCGCGAGCAGGGCGACTTTCTGTTCGGCGAGCCGTCGATTGCCGATTTTGCCCTGGCCCATTCGCTGTGGTTCCTCAAGGCAACTCCTGTGACTTCACCGCTGGTTGATGCTTATCCGGCTGTGTCGGCCTGGTTCGGGCGAGTGATGGGCTTTGGGCATGGTGCGTCCAGCGAGATGACGTCTTTGGAGGCGCTGGAAGTAGCGCGCAATGCCACGCCAGCTGCTTTGCCGGATGAGCAGTTCGAAGAACCGAACGGGTTTGAGCCTGGCCAGCTGGTTAAGGTCGCGGCCATCGATTACGGCGTTGATCCGGTGGAGGGTGAGTTGCTGTTTGCAGGCAGCGAAGAATTGATCCTGCGCCGTGAAGACGAACGTGGCGGCGTGGTGCATGTGCACTTTCCGCGCTTCGGGTTTCGGATCGAAGCGAAGTAACCCGGGATTCTGCTTACAACTGTGGCGAGGGAGCTTGCTCCCGCTTGAGTGCGCAGCACTCACAAAGTTGGCGTTAGTTTGGGACTGCTACGCAGTCCAGCGGGAGCAAGCTCCCTCGCCACAGAGATTGAACAAGTTATTTGAGGGCCGCGAGGATTGCGTCCGGGTCATACCCGCGAATCAGTGTCCCGTTCACGTCGATGATCGGAATCCCGCCGCCACCCAGCGCCTCATACGCCGTACGCGCCTCGGCATCTTTCTCGATATCGAATTCCTTGTATGGAATACCTTTCTGGTCGAGAAAACGCCGAGTCAATTTGCAGTAGCCGCACCAGTCGGTCGCATAGAGCACGACGGTGGCCTTGGCCTGCGTCTGCTCCGACACCACTTGCGAAGGGTTGAACACCCGTTCGATCTTGCCCCAGTTCTGATAAACCACAACCACCAGCAGGATCAGCAGGAATTTCTTGAGAATGCCATTCAGCATCAGTTGCGTCGCTTGAGCTGGTCGGTCAACTGAGTCGGCAAGCCCTTGATGATCAGCGTGCCGGCTTCTTCGTCGTACTCGATCTTCGAGCCCAACAGGTGCGCTTCAAAGCTGATTGACAGGCCTTCCGCACGACCGGTGAAGCGACGGAATTGATTCAGGGTGCGTTTGTCTGCCGGAATCTCCGGGGACAGGCCGTAATCCTTGTTGCGGATGTGATCGTAGAACGCTTTCGGGCGTTCTTCGTCGATCAGCTCCGAGAGTTCTTCCAGGCCCATCGGCTCGCCGAGCTTGGCCTGGCTGCTGGCGTAATCGACCAGGGTCTTGGTCTTTTCACGGGCGGACTCTTCCGGCAAATCTTCGCTTTCCACGAAGTCACTGAAGGCCTTGAGCAGGGTGCGGGTTTCGCCCGGGCCGTCGACGCCTTCCTGGCAGCCGATGAAGTCGCGGAAATACTCCGAAACCTTTTTCCCGTTCTTGCCTTTGATGAACGAAATGTATTGCTTGGACTGTTTGTTGTTCTGCCACTCGGACACGTTGATCCGCGCGGCCAGGTGCAATTGGCCCAGGTCCAGATGGCGGGACGGGGTCACGTCCAGCTGATCGGTCACTGCAACGCCTTCACTGTGGTGCAGCAGCGCGATCGCCAGGTAATCGGTCATACCCTGCTGGTAATGCGCAAACAGCACGTGGCCGCCCACCGAGAGGTTCGACTCTTCCATCAGCTTTTGCAGATGTTCCACCGCCACCCGGCTAAACGCCGTGAAGTCCTTGCCACCCTCGAAGTATTCCTTCAGCCAGCCGCTGAACGGGTGCGCGCCGGATTCGGCATGGAAGAAACCCCAGGCCTTGCCTTGTTTGGCGTTATAGCTCTCGTTGAGGTCGGCAAGCATGTTCTCGATCGCGCTCGACTCGGCGAGCTCAGAGTCACGGGCGTGAAGAACTGCAGGTGTGCCGTCGGGTTTTTTGTCGATCAGGTGGACGATGCAATGACGGATCGGCATGGGCTTCTCGGCTGATTGAAGAGAGGAGGGCGTGCTCCCCGAAAAAGTGCCAAGTGTACCGCAACCACTGGTTTTGGCGCGGCATGAAGGGCAAATCCGGGGCGACCGGCGGCGCTTATGCGTTTTTTTCCCGTTTTAGAGCAATAAAGCTGACCAAATGGGTAGCAAGAGGCGGATATTTCCCCGTCTCTGTGCTAGTTTTGCCCCGTCTTACGCGAAGTCACTGCGTTAAGCGTGCATTCAGCATTTGTCAGGTCGAACCAAACCCTGATTTCGGTATCTATAACCCCGATCCAGTGGTTATTGGCCGAGGGTGCCAGATCCAGAAGATCGGGCTCGATGGCTGACACTGCACTCTGCAATCCATATGAATTTGATAGGGAAGGAACACTACATGGCTCTTACTAAAGACCAACTGATCGCCGACATCGCTGAAGCTATCGACGCGCCAAAAACCACCGCGCGTAACGCTCTGGACCAACTGGGCCAAATCGTGGCTGATCAGCTGGAAAACGGCGGCGAAATCACTCTGCCAGGTATCGGCAAACTGAAAGTGACTGAGCGTCCTGCCCGTACTGGCCGTAACCCTTCGACTGGCGCTGCCATCGAAATCGCTGCCAAGAAAGTTATCAAGCTGGTTGTGGCCAAAGGCCTGACCGACGCTGTTAACAAGTAAGACTTGTTAAAAAAAACCGTGCTCCGGAGCAATCCGGGCACGGTTTTTTTGTGTCTGCGATTTGCCGGCAATACCGCAAAACCAATGTGGGAGCGCGCCTGCTCGCGAAAGCGGTGTGTCAGGCGAAATCTATGTCGACTGACACACCCTCTTCGCGAGCAGGCTCGCTCCCACAGTTGATCTGCGGTGGTCAGTTACTCAGCTTTTTTTAACCCAGCGCTCGCGCCAGACCTGCTGCTCGGATTTGGTCTGGAAGGTCCAGGCAACGAAGCGGCTCTGCTTCTGACCCTGGGACATTTCCACCACCTGGCTTTCCAGCACACCGGCTTTTTTCAGCGCAGTCTGGATCGCAGGCAAGTTCGAGGCCTTCGAGACCAAGGTGCTGAACCACAGCACTTTGTGCTGGAAGCTCGCACTTTCGGCGATCAATTGCGTCACAAACCGCGCTTCGCCGCCTTCACACCACAGCTCAGCCGATTGACCTCCGAAGTTCAGCACCGGCAATTTACGTTTAGGGTCGGCACGACCCAGGGCACGCCATTTGCGCTCGCTGCTCTTGGTCGCTTCGTCCATCGAGGCGTGGAACGGCGGGTTGCACATGGTCAGGTCAAAGCGTTCACCCGGCTCCAGCAAGCCCAGCAGGATGTGCTTGGGATTGCTTTGCTGGCGCAACTGGATGGCTTTGTTCAGACCGTTGGACTGCACGATGGCTTTGGCGGCGGCGACGGCCGTCGGGTCGATTTCCGAACCGAGGAAGTGCCAGCGGTAGTCGCTGTAGCCGATCAGCGGATAGACGCAGTTGGCGCCCATGCCAATGTCGAGCACCTTGACCGGCGCGCCGCGAGGGATTTCGCCGTCATTGACGCTGGCCAACAGGTCAGCGAGGAAGTGCACGTAGTCGGCACGCCCCGGAACCGGTGGGCAAAGGTAATCGGCCGGGATGTCCCAATGCGCGATGCCGTAGAACGACTTGAGCAACGCCCGGTTGAACACACGCACCGCGTCGGGGCTGGCGAAGTCGATGCTTTCCTTGCCGTACGGGTTGATGATCACGAACTTCGCCAGTTCCGGCGTGGTTTTGATCAGTGCCGGGAAGTCGTAACGACCCTGGTGGCGGTTGCGCGGGTGCAGGCTGGCCTTTTCACGCGGTTCCACGGTTTTGGCCGGGGTGGCGGTGTCAGGCTTTTTACGCGCAGGTCTTGGTGTGCGGGGGGCGTTCATGGGCGTTGTCGATTCGGGTATGGCTAAAAGTGGCGGGTATTGTCCCACATCCAGCCGTTGTGAACCCAATTGTGACAAACACCACATTCCCCCTGTAGGAGTGAGCCTGCTCGCGAAAGCGGTTTGCCATTCAGCATGGATGCGACTGACACGGCCTCTTCGCGAGCAGGCTCGCTCCCACAGGGGGGTGCCGGGAGAATATGGAAAGCACAAAAAAGGGAGGCCGTTGCGGGCCTCCCTTTTTCATTGCGATGTGCCGTTACAGACTGGCAATCCGCGCATGTTGCTCAGCCAACTTGCCCAAAGCCTGTTCAGCTTCAGCCAGTTTGGCGCGCTCTTTCTCGATGACTTCAGCCGGAGCCTTGTCGACGAAACCCGCGTTGGACAGCTTGCCGCCCACGCGCTGGACTTCGCCCTGCAAGCGCAGGATTTCCTTGTCCAGACGCGCCAGTTCGGCGTCCTTGTCGATCAGGCCAGCCATCGGCACCAGCACTTCCATCTCGCCGACCAGTGCGGTGGCAGACAGCGGTGCTTCTTCGCCGGCAGCCAATACAGTGATCGATTCGAGGCGAGCCAGCTTCTTCAGCAGGGCTTCGTTCTCGGTGAGACGGCGCTGGTCTTCAGCGCTGACGTTCTTCAGGTAGATCGGCAGCGGCTTGCCAGGACCAATATTCATTTCGCCACGGATGTTACGCGTGCCGAGCATCAGTTCCTTGAGCCATTCGATATCGTCTTCGGCGGCCGGATCGATGCGCTCTTCATTGGCCACTGGCCAAGGTTGCAGCATGATCGTCTTGCCCTGAATGCCGGCCAGCGGCGCGATGCGCTGCCAGATTTCTTCAGTGATGAACGGCATGAACGGATGCGCCAGACGCAACGCCACTTCCAGGACGCGCACCAGCGTACGGCGGGTGCCGCGCTGACGTTCGACCGGGGCATTTTCGTCCCACAGCACAGGCTTGGACAGTTCCAGGTACCAGTCGCAGTACTGGTTCCAGATGAACTCGTACAGCGCTTGCGCCGCCAGGTCGAAACGGAACTGGTCGAGTTGACGGGTCACTTCAGCTTCGGTGCGTTGCAGCTGCGAGATGATCCAGCGATCCGCCAGGGACAGTTCGTAGGCTTCGCCGTTCTGGCCGCAGTCTTCGCCTTTGTCCAGAACGTAACGCGCGGCGTTCCAGATCTTGTTGCAGAAGTTGCGATAGCCTTCAACGCGGCCCATGTCGAACTTGATGTCACGACCGGTGGACGCCAGCGAGCAGAAGGTGAAACGCAGGGCGTCGGTGCCATAACTGGCGATACCGTCGGCGAACTCGTCGCGGGTCTGCTTCTCGATCTTCTTCGCCAGTTTTGGCTGCATCAGGCCGGAGGTGCGTTTCTGCACCAGCTCTTCCAGCTCGATACCGTCGATGATGTCCAGCGGGTCCAAGACGTTGCCCTTGGACTTGGACATCTTCTGGCCTTGGCCATCACGCACCAGGCCGTGCACATAAACGGTCTTGAACGGAACCTGCGGCGTTCCGTCTTCGTTCTTCACCAAATGCATGGTGAGCATGATCATCCGGGCAACCCAGAAGAAAATGATGTCGAAACCGGTTACCAGCACGTCGGTGGAATGGAATTTCTTCAGGAATTCGGTCTGCTCAGGCCAGCCGAGCGTGGAGAAGGTCCACAGGCCCGAACTGAACCAGGTGTCGAGAACGTCGTTGTCCTGTTGCAGCGCAATGTCCGGACCGAGATTGTTCTTGGCGCGCACTTCGGCTTCGTCGCGACCGACGTAGACTTTGCCCGACTCGTCGTACCAGGCCGGAATCCGGTGGCCCCACCACAGCTGACGGCTGATGCACCAATCCTGGATGTCGCGCATCCACGAGAAGTACATGTTTTCGTATTGCTTTGGCACGAACTGGATGCGGCCATCTTCAACGGCAGCAATCGCTGGCTCGGCCAACGGCTTGGTCGACACGTACCACTGGTCGGTCAGCCACGGCTCGATGATCGTGCCGGAACGGTCGCCTTTCGGCACTTTCAGCGCGTGATCGTTGACGCTGACCAGCAGGCCGGCGGCGTCGAATGCAGCAACGATTTGCTTGCGGGCTTCGAAACGGTCGAGGCCGGCGTATTCGGCCGGAATCTTGCCGTCGATGCTTTCGTTCAGCGTGCCGTCGAGGTTGAACACCTGGCAGGCCGGCAGTACGGCCGCATTCTTGTCGAAGATGTTCAGCAGCGGCAGGTTGTGGCGCTTGCCGACTTCGTAGTCGTTGAAATCGTGGGCCGGGGTGATTTTCACGCAGCCGGTGCCGAATTCAGGGTCGCAGTAATCGTCGGCGATGATCGGGATGCGGCGGCCGACCAGCGGCAGCTCGACAAATTTGCCGATCAGGGCTTTGTAGCGTTCGTCGTTCGGGTTAACCGCGACGGCGGAGTCGCCGAGCATGGTTTCCGGGCGAGTGGTCGCGACGATCAGGTAGTCATTGCCTTCCGCGGTTTTGACGCCGTCGGCCAGCGGGTATTTCAGGTTCCACAGGAAACCTTTCTCGTCGTGGTTTTCCACTTCAAGGTCGGAAATCGCCGTGTGCAGCTTGGTGTCCCAGTTGACCAGGCGCTTGCCGCGGTAGATCAGGCCGTCTTCATGCAGGCGCACAAAGGCTTCTTTCACCGATTCCGAGAGGCCGTCATCCATGGTGAAGCGCTCACGGCTCCAGTCTACGGACGAGCCGAGGCGACGGATTTGACGGCTGATGTTGCCGCCGGACTCATCCTTCCATTCCCAGATTTTCTCGAGAAACTTCTCACGGCCCAGGTCGTGGCGGCTCTGGCCTTTGGCTTCGAGCTGACGCTCCACCAGCATCTGCGTGGCGATACCGGCGTGGTCGGTGCCCGGCTGCCACAGGGTGTTGCGACCCTGCATGCGGCGGAAACGGATCAGGGCGTCCATGATCGCGTTGTTGAAACCGTGACCCATGTGCAGGCTGCCGGTGACGTTCGGCGGCGGGATCATGATGGTGTAGGACTCGCCCGCGCCTTGCGGGGCGAAGTAGTTCTCTGACTCCCAGGTGTTGTACCAGGAAGCTTCAATGGCGTGCGGCTGGTAGGTCTTATCCATGCGCGGCGGGACCCTATTGGCATTTATTCAGGAAAAGCCGGCAAGTATAGCGGGGCATGGGGCGTAGGGCGAGCAGGTGCGGACAGGGCGCTGTATCAATCGTGGTGCAGAACAAATGTGAAGCGGTCTGTGGCGAGGGAGCTTGCTCCCGCTGGGGCGCGAAGCGGCCCCAATATCGTCAGGCACACCGCAATTTCAGGTATTGCGACTGCTTCGCAGCCGGGCGGGAGCAAGCTCCCTCGCCACAGAAGCCCTTACACAGGGGCGGGGGGGGTTACTCGTATTGGCTGAGAAGCCGTTCCATCCGCGCATCCAGTCGACGTTTGATCTCGGTTTCGATGTGCGGGGCGAAGTCGTCGATCACGTCTTGCATGATCAGCATCGCTGCGGCGCGCAGTTCGCTGTCCAGATGCAGCAGGGCGTCCGGGCCTTTGCTGGCGACAGCTACCGGTTGGGCGGCGGGGGCGGGGGGCGGTTCGACGGCTTCAGGCGTGGCGCCTACCGAGTCGAACAACATGGGAATCTGTTCCTGATCACCGTCAATGACCGTGTCGGTCAGTAGCGGTGGTTGCAGGTTGTCATCGCCGAGCAATTGGCGGATCGACTCAAGGTCGTCCAGCAGGTGCGCGGACTTTTGCTGCGGTTTCGGAGTGTCCATCGGAATGCTCAGAGTCGCTGTAAACGGTGGTCTTGCAGAGGATAGCCCTGTTCGCGGTAGAAACGGAAACTCTCCCGCGCAGCCGCTCGAATCGTCGGATCTTCCACCACCACTTCCGCCACGCGGGCGAATTTGTTGGCGAATACCGGCACTTTCAGGTCGAGATTGACCAGCAGATCCTGGTGCTGACCGCAGTCATCACCGAGCCCCAGCACAATCAAACCGTCCGGTTCACTTTCAGCAGGACCATGAGGGACGAAGCTTTCGCCCTTGAAGGCCCACAAACGGGCATCGAGATCCTCACGCTGAGCGGCATCGCTGCAATGCAGGTAAATGCGGTGGCCCATGCGCCAGGCTTTTTCGGTGAGCTTGCAGGCGAAATCCAGCCGTGCCGAAGGATCGGCGCTGGGCAGGATATAGAAGTCGACTTTGGTCATTGCAGTTCCTGAGCCAGGCACGGCGCAGCCCGAAAGCAGCGCCGCCCCGGGTCAACGGTTTCAGGCTTTGGCGCGGTCCAGCAGGTATTGGGTCAGCAATGGAACCGGACGGCCAGTGGCGCCCTTGTCCTTGCCGCCACTGGTCCATGCGGTGCCGGCGATGTCCAGGTGCGCCCAGTTCAGGTTCTTGGTGAAGCGCGACAGGAAGCAGGCAGCGGTGATGGTCCCGGCTTTCGGCCCGCCAATGTTGGCGATGTCGGCGAACGGGCTATCCAGCTGCTCCTGGTACTCATCGAACAGCGGCAATTGCCAGGCGCGGTCGTCAGCTGTCTTGCCGGCGCTCAACAGTTGGCCGATCAGTTCGTCGTTGTTACCCAGCAGGCCCGAGGTGTGAGCGCCCAAGGCAACGACGCAAGCGCCGGTCAGGGTCGCGATGTCGATCACGGCTTGCGGCTTGAAGCGCTCGGAGTAGGTCAGGGCATCGCACAGCACCAGACGGCCTTCGGCGTCAGTGTTGAGGATTTCCACGGTCTGGCCGCTCATGGTGGTGACGATGTCGCCAGGGCGCGAAGCGTTGCCGCTCGGCATGTTCTCGGCGCAAGCCAGGATGCACACCAGGTTGATCGGCAGTTTCAGCTCAAGCACGGCACGCAGGGTGCCGAACACGCTGGCAGCGCCGCCCATGTCGTACTTCATTTCATCCATGCCCAGGCCCGGCTTCAAGCTGATGCCGCCGGTGTCAAAGGTGATGCCTTTGCCGACCAGGGCGTACGGCTTCTCGGATTTCTTGCCGCCGTTGTATTGCATGACGATCAGGCGCGGAGGCTGGGCGCTGCCCTGGCCCACGGCATAGAACGAACCCATTCCCAGTTCCTTGATCTTCTTCTCATCAAGGACTTCAACTTTCAGTGTTTTGAATTCTTTGCCGAGGTTCTTGGCTTGCTCGCCGAGGAACGTCGGGTGGCAGATGTTCGGCGGCAGGTTGCCCAGGTTACGGGTGAAGGCCATGCCGTTGGCGATAGCGGTGGCGTGGGCCACGGCGCGCTCGACTTCAGCCTGTGCAGCCTTGATGGTCAGCAGGGTGACTTTCTTCAGGGCGCGAGGTTCGGCTTTCTGGCTCTTGAACTGGTCGAAGGTGTATTCGCCGTCCACCAGGGTTTCAGCCAGCAGGCGGGTCTTGCCGTAGCTGTCGCGGCCCTTGACCACGATTTCGTCCAGAGCCAGCACGGCGTCAGTGCCGCCCAGGCCTTTCAGGGTGTTGAGGACGCCGGCAATGATTTTGCGGAACGGGCGGTCGCCCAGTTCTTCGTCCTTGCCCACGCCGACCAGCAGAACGCGGTCAGCCTTGAGGTTCGGCAGGCTGTGCAGCAACAGGCTCTGGCCGACTTTGCCAGCGAGGTCGCCGCGCTTGAGAACAGCGCTGATCGCACCGCCACTCAGTTCGTCCAGCTGTTTGGCGACGGCACCGAGCTTGCGGCCTTCACCGACGGCGACAACCAGCGTGGCGGTCTTCAACGTTTCTGGGCTAACGCTTTTTACAACCAGTTCCATGTCCGGGTCCCTGAATAATGGTCAACGTGCGCGGGCAAAACGGCGACGCACAGACGCTTGCTTATATAGATGAAAAGACGCAGGTCACGGCCCGCGACAAAGGCCGCAGTTTGAACCTCGCTCCCTGCGCCTGACAACCCTCGGTTGTACGATCTTCAACGCATTGAGCGCCAGCTTGAGCATGCGCAGTGACAGGCGCACTCAATCACAGGATAATGCGCCATCTTTTTCGGCGGCTCTGCCCTGCGGGCTGTCTGATACGTTTGCTTGTTTGGCCGCCTTAGCCTGACAACCCTGGAGTGTCTGGTTTGATTGTCTTCCGTTATCTGTCCCGCGAAGTCCTGTTGACCTTGAGCGCCGTCAGCGCCGTGCTGCTGGTCATCATCATGAGCGGGCGCTTCATCAAATACCTCGCCCAGGCGGCCTCGGGCCTGCTGGATCCGGGCTCGCTGTTCCTGATCATGGGCTTCCGCCTGCCGGGCTTCCTGCAGCTGATCCTGCCGCTGGGCCTGTTTCTCGGGATCCTGCTGGCGTACGGTCGCCTGTACCTCGAAAGCGAGATGACCGTGCTGTCGGCCACCGGCATGAGCCAGCAGCGCCTGTTTGTCATTACCCTGTTTCCGGCCACGCTGGTTGCGCTGGTTGTGGCCTGGCTGAGCCTGAGCCTGGCGCCACAAGGTGCCAATCAGTTCCAGCTGCTGCTGAACAAACAGGATGCCCTGACCGAGTTCGATACCCTCGAGCCGGGTCGCTTCCAGGCGTTGCGTGACGGGACCCGGGTGACCTATACCGAGCAGTTGACTGATGATCGCGTCAATTTGGCGGGTGTGTTCATTTCGCAAAAGAACACCAACTCTGACCAGAAGGATCGCGGTATTTCCGTGCTGGTGGCCGAGAAGGGTCGCCAGGAAATCCGCCCGGACGGCAACCGCTACCTGATTCTCGACAACGGTTATCGCTATGACGGTAATCCGGGGCAGGCCGACTATCGCGCGATCAAGTACGACGAGTACGGGGTATTGCTGCCAAAGCCGGACGTCAGTGACGAAGTGACCGACCGTGATGCAATGAGCACCCGTTCCTTGCTCGATAACGAAGACCCACGTTCACGCGCCGAGCTGCAATGGCGTCTGTCCCTGCCGCTGCTGGTGTTCATCGTGACCCTGATGGCGGTGCCGTTGTCACGGGTCAACCCGCGCCAAGGACGTTTCCTCAAGCTGCTGCCGGCGATTCTTCTTTATATGGCTTACCTGACCATCCTGATTGCCGCCCGCGGCGCTCTGGACAAGGGCAAGATTCCACATGCCCTGGGGTTGTGGTGGGTTCACGGGTTGTTCCTGTTCATTGGTCTCGGGTTGCTTTACTGGGAGCCGATGCGCTTGAAGATGGCGAGTCGCCGCAGCGCGCTGGAGGTGGCTCGTGGTTAAGCTCGATCGCTACATCGGTAGCAGCGTGTTCATGGCCATCCTCGCGGTACTGGGGATTATTCTCGGTCTGGCGACGCTGTTTGCCTTCATCGACGAGATGGGTGAGGTCAGCGATACCTATACGCTGATGGATGCTTTCAGTTACGTCTTGCTGACGGCCCCGCGTCGTCTTTACGACATGTTGCCAATGGCGGCACTGATTGGATGCCTGATTGGCCTCGGCAGTCTGGCCAGCAACAGTGAGCTGACCATCATGCGCGCCGCGGGCGTGTCGATCGGCCGGATCGTCTGGGCGGTCATGAAGCCGATGCTGATCCTGATGGTCGTGGGTGTCGTGATTGGCGAATACGTTGCGCCGGCCACCGAAGTCACGGCGCAGGCCAATCGCTCGCTGGCCCAGGGCAGCGGTGATGCGCAAAGCGCCAAACACGGCTTGTGGCACCGCCAGGGTGACGAGTTCATTCACGTCAACTCCGTGCAACCCAACGGTGTTCTGTACGGCGTAACTCGTTATCGCTTCGATAAAGAACGGCACATGTTGTCGGCAAGCTTCGCCAAGCGTGGTGAATTCGACAAGGATCATTGGCAACTCAGCGACGTCACGACGACGGTGTTCCACGACAAGAGCACCGAAGTGGTCACCACCCCCGTCGAGCGCTGGGATATTGCCCTGAGCCCGCAGTTGCTGGACACCGTGGTGATGTCGCCAGAGTCGCTGTCGATCAGCGGATTGTGGGGTTACATCCACTATCTGGCAGATCAAGGCCTGAGCAATGGCCGTTACTGGCTGGCGTTTTGGGTCAAGGTGTTGCAGCCACTGGTGACGGCGGCGCTGGTGCTGATGGCGATTTCCTTCATCTTTGGTCCTCTGCGTTCGGTGACCCTCGGCCAGCGTGTGTTCACCGGCGTTCTGGTGGGCTTCACCTTCCGTATCGTCCAGGATCTGCTGGGGCCATCGAGCCTGGTGTTCGGTTTCTCACCGCTGTTTGCGGTGCTGATTCCGGCCGGTGTCTGTGCCCTGGCCGGCGTCTGGCTGTTGCGCCGGGCCGGTTGATCGAGGGTTTTTCCTGACCCCGTCGCCATCTGAAACGCCCCTGTCGCAAGACCGGGGCGTTTTTGTACGTGCCGTCTGACCTGCGAACGTGACGCTTGCGCCGTGGATCAGGTACAATTCCCGGCTATTTTTCGGCGGGCTATGCCTGCAGCCTTTTTGAGTGTTGATCCGTGAGTGATTTGAGTCATATCCGCAATTTCTCCATCATCGCCCACATTGACCATGGCAAGTCGACGCTGGCTGATCGATTCATCCAGATGTGCGGCGGCCTTGCCGAGCGCGAAATGGAAGCCCAGGTGCTGGACTCCATGGACCTGGAGCGTGAACGCGGGATCACCATCAAGGCCCATAGCGTCACCCTTTATTACACCGCTCGCGATGGCATCAAGTACCAGTTGAACTTCATTGACACCCCAGGCCACGTTGACTTCACCTATGAAGTCAGCCGGTCGCTGGCGGCCTGTGAAGGTGCGTTGCTGGTGGTCGATGCCGGCCAGGGCGTTGAAGCGCAGTCGGTTGCCAACTGCTACACGGCGATCGAACAGGGCCTGGAAGTCATGCCGGTCCTGAACAAGATCGACCTGCCGCAGGCCGATCCGGACCGCGTCAAAGAAGAAATCGAAAAAATCATCGGCATCGATGCCACCGATGCGGTCGAGTGCTCGGCCAAGACCGGTCTGGGCGTCGACGAAGTGCTCGAGCGCCTGGTCGCCACTATTCCTCCGCCGACCGGCAACTACGAAGATCCGCTGCAAGCGTTGATCATCGATTCGTGGTTCGATAACTACCTGGGCGTTGTTTCCCTGGTACGCGTGCGTCAGGGTCGTGTGAAGAAGGGCGACAAGATCCTGGTCAAATCCACCGGCAAGATCCACCTGGTGGACAGCGTTGGTGTCTTCAACCCGAAACACACCCCTACCGCTGACCTGAAGGCCGGTGAAGTGGGCTTCATCATTGCCAGCATCAAGGACATTCACGGTGCGCCAGTGGGTGACACCCTGACCTTGAACTCGACGCCAGACGTCGACGTGCTGCCAGGTTTCAAACGCATTCAGCCGCAGGTTTACGCCGGCCTGTTCCCGGTCAGTTCCGACGACTTTGAAGATTTCCGTGAAGCCCTGCAAAAGCTCACGCTCAACGACTCGTCCCTGCAGTACACCCCGGAAAGCTCCGACGCCCTGGGCTTCGGCTTCCGTTGCGGGTTCCTCGGCATGCTGCACATGGAAATCATCCAGGAGCGCCTTGAGCGCGAGTATGACCTGGACCTGATCACCACGGCGCCGACGGTAATTTTCGAGCTGTTGCTGAAAACCGGCGAAACGATTTACGTCGATAACCCGTCGAAGCTTCCGGACCTGTCCTCGATCGAAGACATGCGTGAGCCGATCGTGCGGGCCAATATTCTTGTGCCGCAAGAGCACCTGGGCAACGTCATTACCCTGTGCATCGAAAAGCGTGGCGTGCAACACGACATGTTGTTCCTCGGCTCCCAGGTCCAGGTGACCTACGATTTGCCGATGAACGAAGTGGTCCTGGACTTCTTCGATCGTCTGAAATCGACCAGCCGTGGTTATGCTTCGCTGGATTACCATTTCGATCGTTATCAATCGGCTAGTCTGGTGAAACTGGATGTGCTGATCAACGGTGACAAGGTCGACGCCCTGGCGCTGATCGTGCACAAGGATAACGCGCACTACAAAGGTCGCCAGTTGACCGAGAAGATGAAAGAACTGATTCCGCGCCAGATGTTCGACGTCGCGATCCAGGCCGCCATTGGCGGGCAGATCATTGCGCGAACCTCCGTCAAGGCACTCAGAAAGAACGTATTGGCCAAATGCTACGGCGGTGACGTTAGCCGTAAGAAGAAACTGCTTGAAAAGCAAAAGGCCGGTAAAAAACGCATGAAGCAAGTCGGCAACGTGGAAATTCCACAAGAAGCCTTCCTTGCAGTGCTCAGGTTGGATAGTTAGGTCCTATGTCACTAAATTTCCCGCTGTTGCTGGTCATCGCCGTGTTCGTCTGCGGCCTGTTGGCGTTGCTCGATCTGGTTTTCCTGGCGCCGCGTCGGCGTGCTGCCATTGCCTCCTATCAGGGCCGCGTCAGCCAGCCTGACGGGGTGGTGGTCGAGAAGCTGAACAAAGAGCCGCTGCTGGTCGAATACGGCAAGTCGTTCTTCCCGGTGTTGTTCATCGTGCTGGTCCTGCGTTCGTTCCTGGTGGAACCGTTCCAGATTCCGTCCGGTTCGATGAAACCGACCCTGGACGTCGGCGACTTCATTCTGGTGAACAAATTTTCTTACGGGATCCGCCTGCCGGTGATCGACAAGAAAGTCATCGAAGTCGGTGATCCGCAGCGCGGCGATGTGATGGTGTTCCGTTACCCGAGCGATCCGAACGTCAACTACATCAAGCGTGTAGTGGGCCTGCCGGGCGACACGATTCGCTACACTGCCGACAAGCGCCTGTTCGTCAACGGTGAGTCGATTGCCGAGCAACTGGTCGGCTCCGAGCCGGGCACGCTGGGCAGCGCTGAGCTCTACAAGGAAAAACTCGGCGTTGCCGAGCACCTGATCCGCAAGGAAATGAGCCGTTATCGCGCCACGCCGGACCATTCGTGGACCGTGCCCGCCGGGCACTATTTCATGATGGGCGACAACCGCGACAACTCCAACGACAGTCGCTACTGGGATGATCCAAGCATTCCCAAGGATCTGCTGGGCATGGTTCCCGACAAGAATATCGTCGGCAAGGCCTTCGCAGTCTGGATGAGCTGGCCGGAACCCAAACTCAGTCACCTGCCGAATTTCTCGCGGGTTGGCCTGATCAAGTAATCACACACGGCGCTGTTGAACACAGCGCCGAATGCTTTTCTGGAGTCGGCACAATCGGCCCCGGCAGCATGAAGCCAATGATATTCAGGACGTTATTTTTGAACACAGCGTTAATTGTCCCAGGCCTGCGCCGTATCACGGCGATGGCGGTGGAATCCAACCACGAACTCAGCGTGGGTAAACCGTGAGCGTCTCCTTAAGTCGTCTAGAGCGTCAGCTCGGCTACACCTTCAAGGACCAGGAACTGATGGTTCTGGCCCTGACTCACCGCAGCTTTGCCGGGCGTAACAACGAACGCCTGGAATTCCTCGGTGATGCCATCCTTAACTTCGTCGCTGGCGAGGCGCTGTTCGATCGCTTCCCGCTGGCCCGCGAAGGCCAGTTGTCGCGTTTGCGCGCACGCTTGGTGAAAGGTGAGACGCTGGCCGTACTGGCTCGCGGTTTCGATCTGGGCGACTACCTGCGCCTGGGTTCCGGTGAACTGAAAAGCGGCGGCTTCCGTCGCGAGTCGATTCTGGCCGACGCCCTGGAAGCGCTGATTGGTGCGATCTACCTCGACGCCGGCATGGACATGGCGCGCGAGCGTGTATTGGCCTGGCTGGCCGGTGAGTTCGAAGGCCTGACGCTGGTCGACACTAACAAAGATCCAAAAACCCGCCTGCAGGAATTCCTGCAATCGCGTGGTTGTGAGCTGCCACGTTACGAAGTGGTGGATATCCAGGGTGAGCCGCATTGCCGGACGTTCTTCGTCGAATGTGAAATCACCTTACTGAATGAAAAAAGCCGAGGTCAGGGTGTGAGTCGTCGTATTGCCGAACAGGTAGCGGCCGCCGCAGCACTGATTGCCCTGGGTGTGGAGAATGGCAATGACTGATACAAACGCAACTCGCTGTGGCTATGTTGCCATCGTCGGCCGTCCCAACGTGGGCAAGTCCACGCTGCTGAACCACATCCTGGGTCAGAAGCTGGCGATCACCTCGCGCAAGCCGCAAACTACCCGCCACAACATGCTGGGCATCAAGACCGAAGGCGCCGTGCAGGCGATCTACGTCGACACCCCGGGCATGCACAAGGGCGGCGAAAAGGCCCTGAACCGCTACATGAACAAGACTGCTTCGGCGGCGTTGAAAGACGTCGACGTGGTGATCTTCGTGGTTGACCGCACCAAGTGGACCGACGAAGACCAGATGGTTCTCGAGCGCGTCCAGTACGTGACCGGCCCGCTGATCGTGGCACTGAACAAGACTGACCGCATCGAAGACAAAGCCGAGCTGATGCCGCACCTGAGCTGGTTGCAGGAGCAGCTGCCGAACGCACAGATCATGCCGATCTCGGCCCAGCACGGGCACAACCTCGAAGCGCTGGAGCGTGTGATCGCCGGTTACCTGCCGGAAAACGATCACTTCTTCCCGGAAGACCAGATCACTGACCGCAGCAGCCGCTTCCTCGCCGCCGAACTGGTGCGCGAGAAAATCATGCGCCAGATGGGCGCCGAGCTGCCGTACCAGATCACCGTGGAAATCGAAGAGTTCAAGCAGCAGGGCAAAACCCTGCACATTCATGCCTTGATCCTCGTTGAGCGTGATGGCCAGAAGAAAATCATCATTGGCGACAAGGGCGAACGCATCAAGCGCATCGGCACCGAGGCGCGCAAGGACATGGAGCTGCTGTTCGACTCCAAGATCATGCTCAACCTCTGGGTGAAAGTGAAAGGCGGCTGGTCCGATGACGAGCGCGCGTTGCGTTCGCTGGGTTACGGCGACCTGTAAACCCGGTTCCAGATACATTGAAGATCCCCTGTGGGAGCGAGCCTGCTCGCGAAGAGGATGTAACATTCAGCATTGATGTTGACTGTCACACCGCTTTCGCGAGCAGGCTCGCTCCCACATTGTTTTGGGTTGTTTGCAAGACTGCGCGCTGCCATTGAGTACCCTGACTTCCATGTCCCAAACCCCACCCATCGGCCAACCCGCCTACGTCCTCCACTCCCGCGCCTACCGCGAAAACAGTGCGCTGGTGGATTTCCTCACGCCGCAAGGTCGGCTGCGGGCGGTGTTGCGCAGTGCGCGGGGCAAGGCGGGGACGTTGGCGCGGCCGTTCGTGCCGCTGGAAGTCGAGTTTCGCGGACGTGGCGAGCTGAAGAACGTCGGGCGCATGGAAAGTGCCGGCGTCTCCACCTGGCTCAGCGGTGAGGCGTTGTTCAGCGGCCTCTACCTCAATGAACTGTTGATCCGTCTATTGCCTTCCGAAGACCCTCATCCCGGGGTATTCGATCACTACGCTGCTACCCTGCTCGCGCTGGCCGAGGGTCGTCCGCTGGAGCCGTTGTTGCGCTCGTTCGAATGGCGCTTGCTCGACGACCTCGGCTACGGCTTTGCACTGACCACGGACATCCACGGCGAGCCCATCGCCCCGGACGGTCTCTACCGTTTGCAGGTGGATGCGGGGCTGGAGCAGGTCTATCTGCTGCAACCCGGTTTGTTCAATGGCACCGAACTGTTGGCCATGGCCGATGCCGACTGGACCGCGCCCGGTGCGCTGTCCGCCGCCAAGCGTCTGATGCGCCAGGCATTGGCGGTACATCTGGGCGGTCGTCCTTTAGTCAGCCGCGAGCTGTTTCGCAAGCCGTAGTCTCCCCGTATGCTGTGCGCCGAATCTTTAAATTCAGGAGCGCTTCCGTGACCACCAGCAATCGCATTCTTCTTGGCGTGAACATCGACCACGTTGCCACCCTGCGTCAGGCCCGGGGCACTCGCTATCCGGATCCGGTCAAGGCTGCACTGGACGCGGAAGAGGCGGGCGCTGACGGCATCACCGTGCATTTGCGCGAAGACCGCCGGCATATCCAGGAGCGCGACGTTCTTGTGCTGAAGGACGTGCTGCAAACCCGCATGAACTTCGAGATGGGCGTCACCGAAGAAATGATGCTGTTCGCCGAGCACATTCGCCCGGCGCACATCTGCCTGGTCCCGGAAACCCGCCAGGAACTGACTACTGAAGGTGGGCTGGACGTAGCGGGGCAGGAAGCACGGATCAAAGCCGCGGTGGATCGCTTATCGAAAATTGGCTGCGAAGTGTCGCTGTTCATCGACGCTGATGAGCGCCAGATTGAAGCCTCCCGTCGCGTTGGCGCGCCCGCGATTGAACTGCACACCGGGCGTTACGCCGATGCAGAAACACCGACTGACGTGGCTGAAGAACTCAAGCGCGTGGCCGATGGTGTGGCGTTTGGCCTGGCTCAGGGGTTGATCGTCAACGCCGGGCACGGTCTGCACTACCACAACGTAGAAGCCGTGGCGGCGATCAAAGGCATCAATGAGCTGAACATCGGTCACGCACTGGTGGCGCATGCGTTGTTTGTTGGCTTCAAGTCAGCGGTGTCGGAAATGAAAGCGCTGATCCTGGCCGCCGCAAAAGCCTAAAACCCATACGCAAAACAAAATGTGGGAGCGAGCAGGCCCACTCCCACATTTGATTTGTGTTGTCAGGGTTAGAGCGGCGCAGGCTCTTGGGCCGGCTTGGTCTTGTCGATCCCCGGCACATGCAGATTGCCTTCGGCCACCTGGTCACCTTCAAGCTGCGGCTGCGTGACCCACGTCAGGATGTCGTAGTAACGACGGATGTTCGCCACGAAGTGCACCGGCTCGCCGCCTCGGGCGTAGCCATAGCGCGTCTTGCTGTACCACTTTTTCTCGGACAGGCGCGGCAGGATTTTCTTCACGTCCAGCCACTTGTCCGGGTTCAGCCCTTCCTTCGCCGCCAGTTTGCGCGCGTCATCCAGGTGACCGCTGCCAACGTTGTAAGCCGCCAGGGCAAACCAGGTGCGGTCCGGCTCCTGGATCGACTCATCCAGTTGATCCTTCATATAGGCCAGGTACTTGGCGCCGCCCATGATGCTCTGCTTGGGGTCAAGTCGGTTGGACACGCCCATGGCTTGCGCGGTGTTCTGGGTCAGCATCATCAGGCCGCGCACTCCGGTCTTGGACGTGACCGCCGGTTGCCACAATGACTCCTGATAACCGATGGCGGCCAGCAGGCGCCAGTCGACCTGTTCCTTCTTGGCATACGCCTTGAAGTGCTGTTCGTACTTGGGCAGCCGCTGCTGCAAATGCTGGGCGAACGTGGTGGCGCCCATGTAGCCGAGGACGTCGACATGCCCGTAGTAGCGATCCTTGAGGCGCTGCAGGGTGCCGTTTTTTTGCACCTTGTCGAGGTAGGCGTTGATTTCGTTGAGCAGGCTGTTGTCTTCGCCGGCGGCCACGGCCCAACTCTGGTTGCTGGCGTCGCCGAGGTCAAAGGCGACCCGGATGTTGGTGAAGTACACCTGGTTCATCGCGACTTCGTTGGAGTCGACCAGCGTCAGGTCGATCTGGCCTTCATCGACCATGCGCAGCAGGTCGACGACTTCAACCGCGTCGGATTCTTCGTATTCAATGCCGGGGTATTTCTTTTTCAGCTCCGCGAGCTGTTCGGCGTGGGTGCTGCCCTTGAGCACCATGATCTTCTTGCCGACCAGGTCGCCCGCGTCGGTCGGCCGTGACTGGCCGTTGCGGTAGATGATCTGTGGGGTGACTTCCAGGTAGGAATGGGAAAACCGCACCTGCTTTTTGCGTGCCTCGCTGCTGACCAGGCCGGCAGCCGCCAGCACCGGGCCGTTAGGCTTGCCCACCTGATTGAACAGGTCGTCGAGGTTGTCCGCGGTCTCGATCTTGAGCTCCACCCCCAGATCATCGGCGAAGCGCTTCACCAGCTCGTATTCGAAGCCGGTTTCACCGTTGCGATCCTGAAAGTAGGTGGCGGGGCTGTTTCGGGTAACCACCCGCAGCACGCCATCCTCCTTTACGCGCTCCAGCGTGTTGGGTTTATCAACACAGCCACTGAGCACCAGGAAGAGTCCGGTTGCGATCAGCCATTTGGCGTACCGCGGACGCAAAGCCGTTGGGGAAAACATCTGCGCAGTATACGCAAAGGACCACGACCGCCATATCTCGACAGAGAAGGGCTTGTCTGCTAGGCAATTGAAAACCGCTCCGGAGCCCGCAGGAATGGGCCCGAACAGGATTTTGTGACAGAAAAAATAACCCTTTTTGAGCGCCATTCTCAGGCCCGGATCCCCGGCCCGACACGCAGGTGTTGCCGCCTGTACCGTTTCGGGTGATGTCGCGGGCGGTTTAGGCTAGAATGCACGGCCTCAAAGCACACCCCTCCCGAGGCTGTCCCGAAGATGTTGATCCTGCGCGGCGCTCCTGCCCTTTCTGCCTTTCGCCACAGCAAACTTCTTGAGCAACTGAGCCAGAAGGTCCCGGCTGTCAGCGGCCTGTATGCTGAATTCGCTCACTTCGCCGAAGTTACCGGCGTCCTGACCGGCGACGAACAGCAGGTGCTCGCGCGCCTTCTGAAGTACGGCCCTAGTGTTCCGGTACAAGAGCCGACCGGTCGTCTGTTCCTGGTGTTGCCGCGTTTCGGCACCATCTCGCCGTGGTCCAGTAAAGCCAGCGACATCGCTCGCAACTGCGGCCTGAGCAAGATCCAGCGCCTGGAACGCGGCATCGCGTTCTATGTAGCCGGTCAGTTCAGCGATGCCGAAGCACAGCTGATCTGCGACACCTTGCACGACCGCATGACGCAAATCGTTCTGGCCAACCTCGAGCAGGCCGCCGGCCTGTTCAGCCACGCCGAACCGAAGCCGCTGACCGCGATCGACGTGCTGGGTGGCGGCCGCGGCGCGCTGGAAAAAGCCAACACCGAGCTGGGCCTGGCCTTGGCCGAAGACGAAATCGACTACCTGGTCAACGCCTTCGTCGGCTTGAAGCGCAACCCGCACGACATCGAACTGATGATGTTCGCCCAGGCGAACTCCGAGCACTGCCGCCACAAGATCTTCAACGCCAGTTGGGATATCGACGGCCAGAGCCAGGAAAAAAGCCTGTTCGGCATGATCAAGAACACCTACGTGATGCACAGCGAAGGCGTTCTGTCGGCTTATAAGGACAACGCCTCGGTCATCGTCGGCAACGTCGCCGGCCGTTTCTTCCCGGACCCTGAAACCCGTCAGTACGGCGCGGTGCAGGAACCGGTGCATATCCTGATGAAAGTCGAAACCCACAACCACCCGACTGCGATTGCCCCGTTCCCGGGCGCATCCACCGGCAGTGGCGGTGAGATTCGTGACGAAGGCGCGACCGGCCGTGGCGCCAAGCCGAAGGCTGGCCTGACCGGTTTCACCGTGTCCAACCTGCAAATCCCGGGCTTCGAACAGCCGTGGGAAGTGCCGTACGGCAAGCCTGAGCGCATCGTCACCGCGCTGGACATCATGATCGAAGGCCCACTGGGTGGCGCCGCGTTCAACAACGAATTCGGTCGTCCGGCCCTGACCGGTTACTTCCGTACCTTCGAACAGTCGATCACCACCCCGCGTGGCGACGAAGTTCGTGGTTACCACAAGCCGATCATGCTGGCCGGCGGCATGGGTAACATCCGTGCCGAACACGTACAGAAAGGCGAGATCACCGTTGGCTCCAAGCTGATCGTGCTCGGCGGCCCGGCGATGTTGATCGGCCTGGGCGGCGGCGCGGCTTCCTCCATGGCCACCGGTACCAGCTCGGCTGACCTGGACTTCGCTTCCGTACAACGCGAAAACCCTGAGATGGAACGTCGCTGCCAGGAAGTCATCGACCGTTGCTGGCAGTTGGGTGACAAAAACCCGATCAGCTTCATCCACGACGTCGGCGCGGGCGGTCTGTCCAACGCCTTCCCGGAACTGGTCAACGACGGCAACCGCGGTGGCCGCTTCGAATTGCGCAACATTCCAAACGACGAGCCGGGCATGGCCCCGCACGAAATCTGGAGTAACGAATCCCAGGAACGCTACGTTCTGGCGGTCGGCCCGGCCGACTTCGAACGCTTCCAGGCGATCTGCGAGCGCGAGCGCTGCCCGTTCGCCGTAGTCGGCGAAGCCACTGCCGAGCCGCAACTGACCGTCACCGACAGTCACTTCGGCAACAGCCCGGTGGACATGCCACTCGAAGTGTTGCTGGGCAAAGCCCCGCGCATGCACCGTTCGGCCGTTCGTGAAAACGAACTGGGCGACGACTTCGATCCGTCGACGCTGGAGATTGCAGACTGCGTAGAACGCGTGCTGCATCACCCGGCTGTGGCGAGCAAAAGCTTCCTGATCACCATCGGCGACCGTACCATCACCGGCCTCGTGGCCCGTGACCAAATGGTCGGCCCGTGGCAGGTTCCGGTGGCCGACGTTGCCGTCACCGCCACCAGTTTCGACGTCTACACCGGTGAAGCCATGGCCATGGGCGAGCGTACTCCGCTGGCACTGCTGGACGCTCCGGCGTCGGGCCGCATGGCCATCGGCGAAACCCTGACCAACATCGCGGCTTCGCGCATCAACAAGATCTCCGACATCAAACTGTCGGCGAACTGGATGTCCGCTGCCGGTCACCCGGGTGAAGACGCGCGTCTGTACGACACCGTGAAAGCGGTCGGTATGGAACTGTGCCCTGAGCTGGGTATCACCATTCCGGTGGGCAAGGACTCCATGTCCATGGCCACGCGCTGGAGCGACGATGGCGTCGACAAGACAGTCACTTCGCCGATGTCCCTGATCGTGACCGGTTTCGCGCCAGTGGCTGACATCCGTCAGACCCTGACCCCGGAACTGCGCATGAACAAAGGCACCACCGACCTGATCCTGATTGATCTGGGCCGTGGCCAGAACCGCATGGGCGCCTCGATCCTGGCCCAGGTGCACGGCAAGCTCGGCTCGCAAGCGCCGGACGTTGACGATTCCGAAGACCTCAAGGCCTTCTTCGCGGTGATCCAGGGCCTGAATGCCGACGGTCACTTGCTGGCGTACCACGACCGTTCCGACGGTGGTCTGCTGACCAGCGTGGTGGAAATGGCCTTCGCCGGTCACTGCGGTCTGAGCCTGAACCTCGACGGCCTGGCGGAAACCTCCGCTGACATCGCCGCGATCCTGTTCAACGAAGAACTGGGTGCGGTGATCCAGGTTCGTCAGGACGCCACCCCGGACATCCTCGCGCAGTTCAGCGCAGCCGGTCTGGGTGACTGCGTGTCGGTGATCGGTCAGCCGATGAACAACGGCCAGATCAACATCACCTTCAACGGCGAAACCGTGTTCGAAGGTCAGCGTCGTCTGCTGCAGCGTCAGTGGGCTGAAACCAGCTACCAGATCCAGCGTCTGCGTGATAACGCCGACTGCGCCGAACAAGAGTTCGACGTGCTGCTGGAAGAAGACAACCCGGGCCTGAGCGTCAAGCTGAGCTACGACGTCAACCAGGACGTCGCCGCGCCTTACATCAAGAAAGGCATTCGCCCACAGGTTGCCGTACTGCGTGAGCAGGGCGTCAACGGTCAGGTGGAAATGGCGGCCGCGTTCGACCGCGCCGGTTTCAACGCGATCGACGTGCACATGAGCGACATTCTGGCCGGCCGTGTCGACCTGAACGACTTCAAGGGCATGGTCGCTTGCGGCGGTTTCTCCTACGGCGACGTGCTCGGTGCCGGCGAAGGCTGGGCCAAGTCCGCGCTGTTCAACAGCCGCGCTCGCGATGCGTTCCAGGGCTTCTTCGAACGTAACGACAGCTTCACCCTCGGCGTGTGCAACGGTTGCCAGATGATGTCCAACCTGCACGAGCTGATCCCGGGCAGCGAGTTCTGGCCGCACTTCGTACGCAACCGCTCCGAGCAGTTCGAAGCGCGCGTGGCGATGGTTCAGGTCCAGGAGTCGAACTCGATCTTCCTGCAGGGCATGGCCGGTTCGCGCATGCCAATCGCCATCGCTCACGGTGAAGGTCATGCCGAGTTCGCCAGCGAAGAAGCGTTGCTGGAAGCCGATCTGTCGGGTTGCGTGGCGATGCGTTTCGTCGACAACCATGGCAAGGTCACCGAAAAATACCCGGCCAATCCGAACGGCTCGCCACGCGGGATCACCGGTTTGACCAGCCGCGACGGTCGCGTAACGATCATGATGCCGCACCCGGAGCGCGTGTTCCGCGCCGTGCAGAACTCGTGGCGTTCGGAAGACTGGAACGAAGACGCACCTTGGATGCGTATGTTCCGTAACGCTCGCGTGTGGGTGAACTAAGCGTCGTGTACAAGCTGAGTTTTTTTGTTCCGGCCAGTCATGTGGAACAGGTCAAGAGTGCCGTTTTTGCCGCCGGTGGCGGACGGATCGGCGCTTACGACCATTGCGCGTGGCAAGTGCTCGGCCTTGGCCAGTTTCGCCCGTTGGATGGCAGTCAGCCGTTTATTGGTGAGGCGGGGCAGGTTGAGCAGGTTGAGGAATGGAAGGTTGAGCTGGTGGTCAGCGATGAGTTGATTCGCGCGGTGGTGGTGGCTTTGAAAGAGAGCCATCCCTACGAGACGCCGGCTTATGAAGTGTGGCGGTTGGAAGACTTCTGATCTTCCTGACTGCTGAAATGAGAAACCCGCTGAATTTGCGTTCAGCGGGTTTTTTGTTGCCTGCGATGACGGCCTTCGGGCCGACCATGCTGTTGTTGACTGAGTACATATCCATTTCTGCGGTAACGGCCACTTAGGGTTTCGCCCTTACGGCGACTCACTTTTTTTCAAACGCCAAAAAAAAGTAAGCAAAAAAAGGCTCGCCCCGAGCGTCCGGCCCCTCGCTAAAGCTCGGCGTTCCTTCGCTCCGGTATCCATCCGGGGACACTGCCCTCCGGTCTGCTTCGCTACGACCTACATGCAGCGTGTTCGACTGCGTCGAACGGCGCTGCGCGCCACTCCCCGGATGAACACCTCCACTCAGCCTCCCGAGGGGGCGGGTGAATCAAGATCAAGAGCTGCCGGCGAGCTAACGCTCGGCCTGTTGAGTGGTGAAAAGCAAGGGCTGTACGGCGATCTACTGTAGGAGCTGGCTTGCCAGCGAAGGCGGCCTGAAAGCCGACCAATCTCTTGCAGGTGTAAAAATTCCCTGTGGGAGCTGCGGTGCGGCGCTGTAACGGCTACATCGCTCGAGGAAATATCCGACAATTTTTTCAGGTTGTCCGTCGGAAGTGCCACGTCCAACCTTTGTCCATCACAAACACTTCAATCCACTTGAGGTTCAAAGATGGAATCGCCGGACGCAATTACTCAATATTACCTGGAGACTACAGATGGCGACGCCCCATAGCGGCCACGTCCTCTCATCCGCCTTGGACACCTTGGTCAAAAAACCTTTGAATCAAGCAGATGACGCTGCGCTGGTCAGCGCTGCCAAAGCTGTTTGGTACTCCAATTTGAATCTTGAGAGTGAAGTAACTGCTTTTCTGAACTGCCACACTGATGAGGTAGAAGTTCGGCGTGCAGGCTATTTACTCGAACGGTTTACTCGTTTTTCGTGCGTGTCCGATAGCCGCGTGTCCGAAACCCTCAATGCTCTTGAGCTTTTTGCGTACTCGACTGCCAGGCAAGGGGACGCGCCCTATGCAGTCGTACCCCTTCGTAGGCGCCGTGATGTACTTGCCGTTTCCTGGGGGCTGAATGAAGGCCTCGGCCTGAAGGCTCAAGCTCTTATGCCATTCCAGACTCGGCATTACGAGGCGGAGCAGCGTGGGGGTCGCATCCCGATCCGCTGGGGTAGTTGAAATGAAAAAGCCCGCAGGACCGGTCATGACCTGCGGGCGTTGAGTCCAAGGTGTTATTTAGTGCCTCATCGCGAACAAGCTCGCTCGCGATGACGGACTGACAGGCGCCAGAGATTCAGACCTTGGCACTCACCTCACTTCGATTCACCAACACCTCCAGCGCATCACTCAAGCTCGATGCCTTGTCACCAATCAGCAGGTGCCAAACGCCACCTTCCAGCTGACTGACACCCTGACACCCCAGCACCTTCAAATCACACTCCGACAGCGATTTGCCATCCGCCAGTTGCAGCCGAATCCGTGTCATGGCGATGCAGTCCATCTGCAGCACATTCTCGCCGCCCCCCAACGCATCCAGCCATTGCTGCGCTTCCGGAGCGGCCACCGCCGCAGGTGCCGGCGCATCGATAACAGCAGGAGGAGAGGACACAATCGCACGCCCCAACGCCGGCATCGCCAAGCGAATTTCATCAGCAATGCTGTCCGCCATCGGCCCAACCACCACCTGCAAACTCCCGCCTTTACCTGGACGCACTACCGCCATCGCCCCCAGCGCTTTCAACTCGGCATCGTTGGCTTTGTTGCGATCCACCATGTCCAACCGCAACCGCGTGGTGCAGGCCCCAACGGTGATCAAGTTGTGCGCACCGCCCAAGGCCTTGATATATGCCCCGGCCCGTTCGTTTTCAGCGACCACGACTTTCTCGCCGGCAGGCATCTCTTCGCGTCCTGGCGTCTTGAGGTTGAAACGGCGGATACAGAAATCAAACACCACGTAGTAGATCACCGCATACGCCAGCCCCACCGGAATCACCAACCAGCCATTGGTGGATCGGCCCCAGCCGAGAATCATGTCGATGAAACCACCGGAGAAGGTGAACCCAAGGTGAATGTTCAGCGCATTGGTGATTGCCATCGACAACCCCGTCAACAGCGCATGCAGCAAATACAGAAACGGCGCGAGGAACATGAAGGCGAATTCGATCGGCTCGGTCACGCCGGTCAAAAACGACGTCAGGGCCATCGACAGGAAGATCCCGCCCATAACCTTACGCCGCTCCGGCAGGGCGTTGCGGTACATCGCCAGGCAGGCGGCGGGGAGACCGAAGATCATCATCGGGAACATGCCGGTCATGAACTGGCCGCCCTTCGGGTCGCCGGCGAAGTAGCGTGACAGGTCGCCGGTGACCATGGTGCCCGTAGTCGGGTCGGTGAAGTTGCCGAAGACGAACCACGCCATGTTATTGAGGATGTGATGCAGGCCGGTGACGATCAGCAAACGGTTGAACACGCCGAAGACGAAAGCGCCGAAGCTGCCGCTTTCCATCATCAAGGCGCCGAAGCTGTTAATGCCTTGCTGGATCGGTGGCCAGATCAACCCGAAGATCACGCCCAGGCCGACGGCGGCAAACCCGGTGACGATGGGCACAAAGCGCCGGCCACCGAAGAACGCCAGGTACTCCGGCAACTTGATGTCCTTGAAGCGGTTGTACAGCGCGCCGGCCATCAAGCCGCTGACGATCCCGGCGAGCATGCCCATGTTGATGCTCGCATCCAGCACCTTGAGGGTGGAGATCATCACCAGGTAACCAATCACCCCGGCCAGGCCTGCGGTGCCGTTGTTGTCCTTGGCGAAACCGACCGCGATGCCGATGGCGAAGATCATTGCCAGGTTGGCGAAGATCACTTGGCCGGCGTCGTGAATGATCGCGATGTTCAGCAGGTCAGTGTCGCCGAGGCGCAGCAGCAATCCGGCAATCGGCAGGATTGCGATCGGCAGCATCAATGCGCGCCCGAGGCGCTGCAGGCCTTCGATGAAGTGTTGGTACATGGCGAATCTCCCTGTGCTCTTATTGTTTGAGAGTTGTTGTTTTCAGCTCAGAGGCCATTGCTGGTGACAGGCGTGACGCACGGCCGCAGCGCTGCTCAGTTTGAGCAGGTCGTGGCTGATGCGTCGGCATTCGGCGGCGTCGAGGTGGCGCACGCGGTCTTTGATTTCGCCGATTTGCACCGGGCTCACCGACAATTCGCTGACCCCCAGGCCGATCAACACCGGCGTCGCCAGCGGGTCGGAGGCGAGCGCGCCGCAGACGCCAACCCAACGGTTATGCACCGCCGCACCCGCGCAGGTCTGTGCGATCAAGCGCAGCAGCGCCGGGTGCAGGGCGTCGACGCGTGAAGCGAGGCCCGCGTGGTCGCGGTCCATGGCCAAGGTGTATTGCGACAAGTCGTTAGTGCCGATGGACAGGAAATCCGCATGTTCGGCCAAGTGCTCGGCCATTAATGCTGCGGCCGGGACTTCGATCATCACCCCAAGCTCCGGGCGTTCACTCACGCCGAGTTCAGAACACAACGCCTCAAGGCGCTTGCGAATGTGCAGCAGCTCGTCGACCTCGGTGACCATTGGCAACAGAATTCGGCAGCGCGATATCGGGTGAACATGCAGCAGTGCGCGCAGTTGCTGATCGAGCAATTCCGGACGCACTTGAGCCAGACGAATGCCGCGCAAGCCAAGCACCGGATTGGCCTCGACCGGCAGGGGCAAGTAGTCGAGTTGCTTGTCGCCGCCGACGTCGATGGTGCGGATGATCACCGATTTGTCGCCCATCGCATCGAGCACGGCTTGATAGGCGAGGCGCTGTTCCTGTTCATCCGGCGCGGTATTGCGATCCACGAACAGAAACTCGGTACGCAGCAGGCCGACACCGTCGGCGCCATTGGCCAGCGCATCGGCCGCTTCGGCGCTGGACGCGACATTGGCTGCCACCTCGATATGCACACCGTCGAGCGTCAGTGCGCGGGTGTGCGCTTGAGACTGTTGAAGCGCGCGGCGCTGCTGATGATCGAGTTGCGCCTGATGCACATCGGCCAAGCGTTCAGTGGTCGGTACCAGTTCGAGACGACCCCCGTCAGCGTCCAGCACCACCGATTGGCCTTGCTCCAGATTCAGCAGCGCCGAGCCCAGTGCAACCATGCAAGGCAAGCCTTTGCCGCGCGCAAGAATCGCCACGTGGGAGGTCGCACCACCCTCGGCCATGCACAACCCGGCGACGCCTTGCTGGCTGAGTTGCAACAGGTCGGACGGGGTCAGTTCGTGCGCCGCGACAATGGCACCCGCCGGCACGTCGTAATGCCAGGCCTCACCGAGCAAGGCGCGCAACACGCGTTGTTTGAGGTCGCGCAGATCATTGGCGCGCTCGGCCAGCAACGGGCTGCCGAGTTGCTGCAGAACTTCGCACTGGGCGTCGATTGACTGGCTCCAGGCGTGGGTCGCGGCGATGCCTTGGTCGATGGAGGTATTCGCCGCGTCCAGCAGTGCCGGATCTTCAAGCAGCGCGAGGTGCGCTGCAAAAATCGCTTCTTCGTCGGTGTGCTTGTGCTTTTTGGCCTGGGCCAGGGTGTGCTCGATTTCGCTACGCACGAGGGTCAGCGCGGTATCGAGCGCATGCCGTTGTTGCTCGGGATCATGATTACCTGCATCAACCGGCAGGCTGATGACGCTCAATCGAAACAGTGGCCCACCGACCAGACCGGGCGCGGCGCAAACACCGTGTAGCACACCGGCTTCGGCGGGACGATTGCGTTGGGCGATCGGCGTTGGCGCGGCGGCGTGGTTGTCTTCGGCCAGGGCGGTGGCCAGCGCGGTCAACAAGGCTTGCAACGCCGCTTCGGCATCTGCGCCCTGGCAACTGACTTGCACTTCATCCTGCTCGCCGATCGCCAGGCCCATCAGCCCGATCAAGCTGTCACAGGTCGCCGATTTACCGCCGAAATGCAGCTGCGATTTGCTCTTGAAACCTTGCGCGGTCTGACGAATCAGCGCCGCAGGGCGCGCATGTAAACCGCCGCGAAAGGCGACCTGGACATGCCCGTTCACTTCGATGCCCGAGGCGTCGGTTTCGACCATCGCACCGCAGGACTGCCGGCGAATAATGTGCAACAACGGCTCGCCGACCTTCACCGATTTGAGGGTGATTGGCCGTGCCTGAAATTCCTGGCTGTTGGTCAGGATCATCAGGCTGACCAGGCTTTTGCACTGCTGCGCAACCTTGTCCAGGTCATAGCGCAACAGCGGCTGGCCATTGCTGACCCGCGCGCCTTCCTTGACCAGCATCGAGAAGCCTTCGCCCTGCAACTCGACCGTGTCGAGGCCCAGGTGCAGCAACAGTTCGGCGCCGTTATCGGCACGCAAGGTAATCGCATGCCCGGTTCGGGCGACGTGCACGACGACGCCGGCGCAAGGGGCATGAAGGGTGTCGTTCAGGGGATCGATGGCGATCCCGTCGCCCATTGCGCCGCTGGCGAACACCGGGTCCGGGACCTTGGCGAGCGTGAGCACCGGGCCGCTGAGCGGGGCGCTGAGGGTCAGCTCTTTATTGTTGTTATGCATGGCTCGGTCTCATGAATAAAACGACGGTTTGGATCAATGGGTTCGGGTGACTTTGCTCAAATGACGCGGCTGGTCCGGGTCCATGCCGCGGGCAACCGCCAAACCGGCGGCCATGACGTAGAAACTCTGGATCGCCAGGATCGGATCAAGGGCCGGGTGTTCGGCGCGGGTCAGGGTGAGGTCGCGTTCGGCGATGTCATCGGGCGCGGCCAGCAATACGCGGGCGCCACGTTGGCGCATGTCGGCGGCGAGGCTCAACAAACCGGCCTGTTCGGCACCGCGTGGGGCGAAGATCAGCAGCGGATAGTGTTCGTCGATCAAGGCCATCGGGCCGTGGCGGACTTCGGCGCTGCTGAACGCTTCCGCCTGAATCGCCGAGGTCTCCTTGAATTTCAGCGCCGCTTCCTGGGCGATGGCGAACCCGGCGCCGCGACCGATCACCATCAGGCGTTGGCAATCGCGCAGGGCGTCGATGGCCACGCTCCAATCCTGCTGCGCGGCGTCACGCAGACCGTCCGGCAGGGCGTTGCCGGCTTCGAGCATTTCTACATCGTCTTTCCAGTGCGCGATCAGACGAGCGCTGGCGCTGAGCGTGGCGATAAAACTCTTGGTCGCGGCGACGCTGCTTTCGGTGCCGGCCAACAAGGGCAGGCTGAATTCACACGCTGCCTCCAGTGGCGAGCCTTCGGCATTGACCATGGAAATGCTCAGGGCACCACGCTTGCGCAACAGGCGCAGGCTGTTCACCAGATCAGGACTTTGCCCGGACTGCGAGAAGGCAAACGCCACCTGACCGCTGACTTTTAACGGCGCTTGCTGCATGGTCACCACCGACATCGGCAACGACGCCACCGGAATGCCCAGCAGTTGCATGGTCAGGTAGGCGAAGTAACTGGCGGCGTGGTCGGAGCTGCCACGGGCGACGGTCATCGCCACTTGCGGTGGTTGACGACGCAGGCGTCCGGCAATCTCGAGCATCTGCGGGTCGAGCTGTTGCAATTGGGCCTGCACGGCCTCGAACGAGGACAGCGCCTCTTCAAGCATTTTTGAAGTCAATGTCTTCTCCTTCGACCATGACGGCGGTCAGTGTGAGTGAGCGATCCAGCCGCACGCAGTCGGCCCAGCTGCCCGGTGTGAGGCGGCCGCGTTCTTCAAGGCCGAGGTAATCGGCGGGGAATTGCGAAAGACGTTGCGAGGCCTCGGCAATCGGCAAACCGATCTTCACCAGATTGCGCAACGCCTGGTCCATGGTCAGGGTGCTGCCGGCGAGGGTGCCGTCGGGCAGGCGCACGCCGCCCAGGCATTTGGTCACGGTGTGGCTGCCGAGCTTGTATTCACCGTCGGGCATGCCGGCGGCGGCGGTGGAGTCGGTCACGCAATACAGGCACGGAATCGAGCGCAGGGCCACGCGGATGGCGCCGGGGTGTACGTGCAACAGGTCCGGAATCAGCTCGGCATATTTGGCGTGGGCCAGTGCTGCGCCGACGATGCCCGGCTCGCGATGATGCAGCGGGCTCATGGCGTTGTAGAGGTGAGTGAAACTGCTCGCACCCGCCGCCAGCGCTGCGACGCCTTCCTCGTAGCTGCCGAGCGTATGGCCGATCTGCATGCGTACGCCGCGAGCGCTGAGGGCGCGGATCAAAGCGTCATGGCCGGCGATTTCCGGGGCGATGGTGATCACGCGGATCGGCGCCAGCGCCAGATACTCTTCGACTTCGGCCATCAACGCGGTGTGGGCGAAGTTCGGTTGTGCGCCGAGTTTGCCAGGGTTGATGTACGGGCCTTCTAGGTGCACGCCGAGTACCCGGGCGCTGCCTGTCGGGCGCGTCTCGCAGAACTCGCCGATCGCTTTGAGTACGCTGGAAATCTCTTCGCTCGGCGCGGTCATGGTGGTCGCCAGCAGCGACGTGGTGCCGAAGCGCACGTGGGTTCGGGTGATGGTCTCGAAGGCTGTTGCGCCTTCCATGATGTCTTTGCCGCCGCCGCCGTGGACGTGCAGGTCGATGAAACCCGGAAGCAGATAAGGCAAGTCATTGTCCGCCGGATCGCATGGCACGCCTTCGATCGACACGACTTTGCCGTGTTCGTGAATCAGCCGGCCGCGAATCCAGCCGTGGGCGGTGAGGATGTTGTCTTCGGTCATGATCGTTTTCCTGGCGCTTAGCGGCGAAGCTCTGCAACAAAGTCGTAGTAGTCGTTGCGGCAATAGGTGTCGGTGACTTCGATGGGCGTGTTGTCTTCCAGATAACCGACCCGGGTCATCAGCAACATGGCGGTGCCGGGGGCGATGCCGACCAGGGCGGCAAATTCATCCGAGGCGTTGATCGCCTGGATGTGTTGCAGCGCGCGCACGACCGGTTTGCCGATACCGTCGAGGAATTCGTAGAGGGAGTCGCCCACGGCTTGCGGCTTTGGAATGATCGAGGCAGGCAGGGTGCTCATCTCGATCGCCATCACGGTGTCGTCGGCTTTACGCAGGCGTTTGAGCCGCGCGACCTTGTCGTTGGGCGAGAGGCTCAGGCGAATCAGTTCTTCGTGGGTCGGCGGGGTGATTTCCCGTTCCAGCCATTGCGAACCGGGAACGAAGCCCTTGAGCCGGAGCATTTCGCTGAAACCCGAGAGCCGCGACAGCGGTTGTTCCAGGCGTGGGGTAATGAAGGTGCCGGAACCTTGATTGCGGCGGATCAGACCTTGCTCGAACAGCACTTCCAGCGCCTTGCGTGCGGTGACGCGGGAAATGCCGAGCATTTCGCTGAGGCTGCGTTCCGACGGCATGGCCTGTTCGGCTTTCCACTGGCCGGCATGGATGGCCGCTTCCAGATTGCGCGCCAGTTGCAGGTACAACGGCGTGGGTTGGGTGTCGTCGGGGCGTAAGGCCCGGAGGTCATTCATGTAGGTTTGGTCCGATGCGGATGTAGGATTGTTGTCGCCCGGTTGTGCGATGAAAACTAATACCACTTAAATACCATGTCAATGCCAGTGCTTTGTTGTGGGCGTAGGAAAGCCTGTCCTGATTGGCGGACTTATAGGCGGGTGGGTTGAAGTGGTATTAACGATGGCGGTTTTGAACGCAAAGATCGCAGTCCGTGGTGACGCTTGCGCGGGGAATTGGTATCACCCCGGCAGGCGTTGTCACAGGCTGCGATCTTTTGAAATTATTTTTTTGCTGGCGACCGAAGGTCGCCGTTTGTGGCGAGGGGGTGGACGTTACGGGCGGATTTCGATCATCGTGCCGTCCGGCACCAGGTTCCAGACTTCGCGCATGTCCATGTTGCGCATGGCGATGCAGCCGTCGGTCCAGTCCAGGGTGTGGAACAGGTCTTCAGGGGTGTCTTCCGTGTCCGGAGTGCCGTGGATCATGATCATGCCACCGGGATCGACACCTTCACGCCGCGAACGGGCGGAGTCGCTGATGTTCGGGTAGGAGATGTGCATGGCCAGGTTGAAGCGATCGCTGACCTTGCGCCAGTCCACCCAATAGAAACCTTCAGGCGTGCGTTTATCGCCCTCCATCAGCTTCGGCCCCTTGGGGTGTTTGCCCAGGGAGATGCGATAAGTCTTGAGCGGCTTGCCGTCATTGATCAATTGCAATTGATGGGCGGACTTGAGAATCAGGACTTTTTCGATGGCTTTGCCGTTCACGGTTTCCACGACGGAAGCCTGCGACATTGCGACGAACGACAAGCAGAACACGGCAAGCAACCAGCGCATTGAAACGATATCCCTAGAGGTGTCGGCTATTTTAGTTATAGATGTTTTAAGTGATGGCAGGCTGAGCAAGCGGCGGGATCGACTCGGACCGCACAGGGTAATCCTCGGCCCGCCGGTCAGCGAAGAAGCATTCTAAGGTACGGCCCACGGTGCGGAAAGCCAGGTCGGACCAAGGGATGTCGGCTTCTTCGAAAAGCTGCACTTCCAGGCTCTCTGGGCCGGCTGAAAAGTCCAGGTCCGCAAGCTCCGCGCGAAAGAACACATGCACCTGACTGATGTGCGGTACGTCGATCAGCGTATAGATGCTCAGGTTGCGTACCCGGGCGCAGGCTTCTTCGGCAGTCTCGCGAATGGCCGCCTGCTCGATGGTTTCACCGTTTTCCATGAAACCGGCCGGCAAGGTCCAGTAACCGCGCCGTGGCTCGATGGCGCGTCGACACAGCAACACTTTCGAACCCCAGGTCGCGACACAGCCGGCGACGATATTGGGGTTCTGGTAATGAATCGTATCGCAGCTGTCACAGACAAACCGCAGGCGCGAATCGCCTTCGGGAATGCGCTGGATCACCGGGTTGCCGCACTGACTGCAAAATTTCATGCTTGGGTTCCTGAATGCTGCGCCTATCTTGGCGTGCGGCGGTGTCAGTCGGCAAGTTGTCGTTTAGCGACATGCCGTGTTTATGGGGTTGGGCGGTCCGTTCGATTGGTGCATGATGCAGGGTAAGGCACAGATCGAGAGCACTCATGCTGGACGAGCTACTTCATCGGGTAAGCAACCACACGCCGACAACGCTGGAAACCGATAAACGTTTCCCCGAAGCCGCGGTCCTGGTCCCCATCACTCGCAGCGATGAACCGGAACTGGTGCTGACCCTGCGCGCCAGCGGGCTCTCGACCCATGGCGGTGAAGTCGCCTTCCCCGGCGGTCGCCGAGACCCCGAAGACCCCGACCTGATTTTCACTGCGCTACGTGAAGCCGAAGAAGAAATCGGCCTGCCGCCGGGGCTGGTCGAAGTCATCGGCCCGCTCAGCCCGCTGATCTCCCTGCACGGCATCAAGGTCACGCCCTATGTCGGCGTGATCCCGGACTTCGTCGAGTACCGGGCCAACGATGCCGAGATCGCAGCGGTCTTCAGCGTGCCGCTCGAATTCTTCCGCAAAGACCCCCGCGAACACACCCATCGTATCGATTACCAGGGCCGTAGCTGGTACGTGCCGAGCTATCGTTATGGCGAATACAAGATCTGGGGCCTGACGGCGATTATGATCGTCGAGTTGATCAACCTGCTCTATGACGCCAAAATCAGCCTGCATCAACCGCCCAAGAGTTTTATCAACACCTGAAGCCATCGTTCGTATGGCGTGAACCGAGCCTGCCTGGCCTTGAGGACAACAAGATGAAATATCGCCTGGGCGACGCCCGCGTCGAAACCCATCCGCAGAGCTGGGTCGCACCCAATGCCGTGCTGGTGGGCAAGGTCAAACTGGAAGAGGGCGCCAACGTCTGGTTCAACGCCGTGCTGCGCGGCGACAACGAACTGATCCTGATCGGCAAGAACAGCAACGTTCAGGACGGCACGGTGATGCACACCGACATGGGCTTCCCGCTGACCATCGGCACCGGCGTGACCATCGGCCACAACGCCATGCTGCATGGCTGCACCGTGGGCGACTACAGCTTGATCGGTATTAATGCAGTGATTTTGAACGGCGCGAAGATCGGCAAGAACTGCATCATCGGCGCCAATTCGCTGATCGGCGAAGGCAAGGAAATTCCCGACGGTTCGCTGGTCATGGGTTCGCCGGGCAAAGTGGTGCGGGAATTGACCGAACCGCAAAAAAAGATGCTCGAAGCCAGCGCCGCTCACTATGTGCATAACTCGCAGCGCTACGCCCGCGATCTGGTCGAGCAGGAAGAATGAGCGCCACAGAACGGCCAGTGCTCTCGCCCTGCGTGAATATTTGCGCACTGGATGACGATGATATTTGCACCGGATGTCAGCGCACGGTGGAAGAGATCACCCGCTGGAGCCGGATGACCAACGACGAGCGCCGCGCGGTGTTGGGGTTGTGTCATGAACGAGCGAAATCCAGCGGGTTGCTCTGGATGATTGGAACAAAATCGGATAAATGAGGTGCGGCCTTCGCGAGCAGGCTCGCTCCCACATTGAGTCGCATTCTTTCTGTTAGAACGCGGTCCCCTGTGGGAGCGAGCCTGCTCGCGAAGAGGCCTTCGCTGCCACCTCCGCGCTTGGTCCATCCTGTCTCCTGAAGTAACCTGTGCGCCAAATTGACAGGTATCCCCACGCCCCATGCTCTTCCTGATCGCTTACATCAGCAGCGTCGTGCTGATCAACTACGCCTTTTCCACCGCCCCACACCTTGACATTATCTGGTCGGCCTGGGGCGGGTTGGTGTTCGTGCTCCGCGACATGGTGCAAACCCGCTTCGGCCACGGCGCCATCGCCGCGATGCTGGCCGCGCTGGTGCTGTCCTACGTCACTTCCGATCCGTCCATAGCGTTGGCCAGCGCCACAGCGTTCGCGGTGTCCGAATGCATCGACTGGCTGGTGTTCAGCATCACCAAGCGTCCGCTGCACGATCGCCTGTGGATAAGTTCGGCGCTGAGCATTCCCCTCGATACCTTCATCTTCTTCGGCATGATCGACGCCTTCACCCCAGGCGTGATCCTCACCGCCATGGGCTCGAAGTTCGCTGGCGTGACCGCCGTGTGGCTGATCATGGCCTGGCGCTTGCGCAAACAGGCCGTCGTCAGCTGAAGCCAAACCCTGCGGTTCATGTAAAATGCCGCGCTTTCTCCCCATGGGAAGCGCGCCAGGCGTTGCATCCCTCGATGATCCGCTTCTTGAGGACCTGAGATGACCCGTATCGGAACTCCATTGTCGCCAACCGCGACCCGCGTATTGCTGTGTGGCTGTGGTGAGTTGGGCAAGGAAGTGGTGATCGAGCTGCAACGCCTGGGCGTTGAAGTGATTGCCGTCGACCGTTACGCCAACGCGCCGGCCATGCAAGTTGCCCATCGCAGCCACGTGATCAACATGCTCGACGGCGCCGCCCTGCGTGCAGTGATCGAAGCCGAGAAGCCGCACTTCATCGTGCCGGAAATCGAAGCCATTGCCACCGCCACGCTGGTCGAACTGGAAGCCGAAGGCTTCACCGTGATCCCGACCGCACGTGCTGCACAGCTGACCATGAACCGCGAAGGCATCCGTCGCCTGGCCGCCGAAGAGCTGGACCTGCCGACGTCGCCGTACCACTTCGCCGATACCTTCGAGGACTACAGCAAAGCCGTTGAAGACCTCGGCTTCCCGTGCGTGGTCAAGCCCGTGATGAGTTCGTCGGGCAAGGGCCAGAGCCTGTTGCGCAGCGCCGATGACGTCAAGACCGCGTGGGACTACGCGCAAGAAGGCGGTCGCGCCGGCAAAGGTCGCGTGATCGTCGAAGGGTTCATCGACTTTGACTACGAAATCACCCTGCTGACCGTGCGTCACGTCGGTGGCACCACATTCTGCGCGCCGGTCGGTCACCGTCAGGAGAAGGGCGACTATCAGGAATCGTGGCAGCCGCAAGCCATGAGCCCGGTTGCCCTGGCTGAGTCCGAGCGCGTGGCCAAAGCCGTGACCGAAGCCTTGGGTGGTCGTGGTCTGTTTGGCGTCGAGTTGTTCATCAAAGGGGATCAGGTGTGGTTCAGCGAAGTTTCGCCGCGTCCGCATGACACCGGCCTGGTGACCCTGATTTCCCAGGACCTGTCGCAATTCGCGCTGCACGCGCGGGCGATTCTGGGCCTGCCGATCCCGTTGATCCGTCAGTTCGGGCCTTCGGCTTCGGCGGTGATTCTGGTGGAAGGGCAGTCGACCCAGACTGCTTTCGCTAACCTGGGTGCGGCATTGAGTGAGCCGGACACGGCGTTGCGTCTGTTCGGCAAGCCTGAAGTGAATGGCCAGCGCCGGATGGGTGTGGCGTTGGCGCGGGATGAGTCGATTGAATTGGCTCGGGCTAAAGCGACCCGCGCTGCGCAGGCTGTTGTCGTCGAGCTGTAAACCGAGGCGCGGCATTCGCGAGCAGGCTCGCTCCCACAGGTTCGGTGTGATCCATGTGGGAGCGAGCCTGCTCGCGAAGCTTTTTCTTCAGGCGACTCGATTCAAATCGTTATGCCGTGTCTCCTTCAAGCACAGCACCGCAATCAAGCTCAGCACCGCCGCCCCCGACACATACCCTCCGACATAACTCAAACCACCCATCGCCACCAGTTTCTGCGCAAAGAACGGCGCCGCCGAGGCACCGACGATCCCACCGAGGTTGTAGGCCGCCGACGCACCGGTATAGCGAACGTGAGTCGGGAACAGCTCCGGCAGCAACGCGCCCATCGGCGCAAACGTCACGCCCATCAGAAACAGTTCGATGCACAGAAACAGCGCCACACCCCAAGTTGAGCCGTGAGTCAGCAGCGGTTCCATCAAGAATCCGGACAGAATCGCCAGCACGCCACCGATGATCAGCACCGGTTTGCGCCCGTAACGGTCGCTGGCCCATGCCGACAGCGGCGTTGCTGCGGCCATGAACAGCACGGCGAAGCACAACAGGGCGAGGAAGGTTTCACGGGTATAGCCGAGGGTCGACACCCCATAACTCAGCGAAAACACCGTCGAGATGTAGAACAGTGCGTAGCACACCACCATCGACCCGGCGCCCAGCAGCATCGGTGCCCAGTATTGGCTGAACAGCTCGACCAGCGGGATTTTCACCCGCTCCTGACGGGCCATGGCATTGGCGAACACCGGGGTTTCGTGGAGCTTGAGGCGCACGTACAACCCGACCATCACCAGAACGGCGCTGAGCAGGAAGGGGATCCGCCAGCCCCACGAGCGGAATTGTTCGTCATTCAGGGTCATGGCCAGGGTCAGGAACAGCCCGTTTGCTGCCAGAAAACCAATCGAAGGGCCAAGCTGCGGGAACATGCCGAACCAGGCACGTTTGCCCTTGGGCGCATTCTCGGTCGCCAGCAACGCCGCACCGCCCCATTCACCGCCCAGTCCCAGGCCCTGGCCAAAGCGCAGCACACACAGCAGGATCGGCGCCCAGGCGCCAATGCTGTCGTAACCCGGCAACACACCGATCAACGTGGTGCAGACGCCCATCAGCAGCAGCGAGGCCACAAGGGTAGATTTGCGCCCGATACGGTCACCGAAATGGCCGAATAGCGCTGAACCCAGTGGTCGCGCAAGAAAGGCGATGCCGAAGGTGAGGAACGCCGACAGCATTTGCGCGGTGCCGGAGGTCTGCGGAAAGAACACCGGCCCGATCACCAGCGCAGCCGCAGTGGCATAGACGTAGAAGTCGTAAAACTCGATGGCGGTGCCGATGAAGCTCGCGGTGGCCACCCGGGTGGCAGAGTTCGTCGGTTGCGCAGGCGTGGTTTCGGTATAAGTCGTGCTGGTCGTCATGCGGTTATCCCTGACAGTCATGTGCCCCAGTGGAGCGAATTATTATGGTCGAACACCCAGGGATGTGGGTTTTGATGCGGCGTGCGGGTAGCACTGGGGTGGGGCGTGGCTTGGGTAAGCGCCCCGATTATAGGAAGGCGCCTGACGATTCAACAAGGGGCTCGCCACAGGGTAATGTGTCGGCTTTAGATGACGGCTGGCACCGAGCTGGTATGCCAGATCAGCACCCGCGTGACGCGGTTATCTTCGGTTTCCAGAATCTCCAGCCGGTAGCGACCGATCTTCAGGCATACCGCGCTGTCCGGAATGGTCTCCAGGGCCTCGGTCACCAACCCGTTAAGGGTTTTCGGACCGTCGCTAGGGAGATGCCAGCCCAGGCTCTTGTTCAGATCGCGAATCGACGCCGCACCATCGATCACCAGACGCCCGTCGGCCTGGGGATGGATGTGTGGGTTGTGCAGGTTGTGCTGGCTTTCGAACTCGCCGACGATTTCTTCCAGAATGTCTTCCAGGGTGACGATGCCAAGCACTTCGCCGTATTCGTCGACCACCATGCCCAAGCGCCGTTGCTGCTTGTGGAAATTCAGCAGCTGTAGCTGCAGCGGAGTGCTTTCCGGGACGAAATAAGGGTCGTGGCTGGCCGCCATCAGCGCTTCCATGGTCAGGCTGGCATCGGGCAGCAAATGACGGATGTGCCGGGTATTGAGCACCGCTTCGACCTGGTTGATGTCGCTGTGGAAGACCGGCAGGCGCGTGCGTTTGTTGTGGCGCAGTTGCTCGATGATTTCTTCAATTGGATCGTCGAGGTTGATGCCGTCGACGTCACTGCGCGGCACCAGAATGTCGTTAACCGTGATGTTGTCCAGCGCGTGGATGCCGGACAGCGGGTGCGGGCGGCAGGCACCGTGGTCGTGATCGTCGTGCCGATCCCCTGGGAGCTCGTCTTCGCTCTGCTGTACCACTTTGACTTTGCGGGCGAACGGTCGCATCAGCAACTGGCTGATGGCGTTGAGCAGCCAGGCGGCCGGGTAGATGATTTTCAGAGGAACACCGAGCAACGTGTTGCCCAGGTTCAGCACGGCGTCAGGGTAGCGAGTGGCGAAGGTGCGCGGCAGGTAGTCGGCGAATATCAGCAGTGCGGCGCCAGCGCCAATGCAGGCAGCCCACGGACCATTGGCCGACCAAGTGAAAATCGCCAGCAAGGTGCTGATCACCATGACCAGCGCGCGACACAGGGTATTGCAGAAGATCAGGCTGTTGAGCGGAAAGCTCAGCTTCGCCACCGGTTTGTCGCTCGAACGCGAGGCGGTGCGCTGGGCCAGCAAATGCTGTTGTGCCACTTCGATGGCGGTAAACAGCCCCGACCATAAAATCAGCAGGGCCAATACCGCGAGCATCGGCCCTATGGGCAAGTCGTCCATTAATGCCGCTCGTCAGATATGCAGGATGTATTCACGAACCAGCTTGCTGCCGAAATACGCCAACATCAGCAGGCAGAAACCGGCGAGGGTCCAGCGAATCGCCTTGTGTCCACGCCAGCCGAGGCGGTTACGGCCCCATAGCAGCACGCTGAAGACAATCCAGGCCAGGCACGCCAGCAAGGTTTTATGCACCAGATGCTGGGCGAACAGGTTGTCGACAAACAGCCAGCCGGAGATCAATGACAACGATAGCAGGGTCCAGCCGGCCCACAGGAAACCGAACAACAGGCTTTCCATGGTTTGCAGCGGCGGGAAGTTCTTGATCAGTCCTGACGGATGCTTGTGCTTGAGCTGGTGGTCTTGAACCAGCAGCAGCAACGCCTGGAACACCGCGATGGTGAACATGCCGTAAGCGAGGATCGACAAGAGTATATGGGCGAGGATGCCCGGTTCTTCGTCGATGACCTGCACAGTGCCGGCCGGCGCGAACTGCGCCAGCAACACGGTCGCGGCCCCCAGCGGGAACAGCAATACGAGCAGGTTTTCCACCGGGATCCGCGAGCAGGCCAGCAGGGTCAATGCGATGACCGCCGCGGCAATCAGGCTGGCGGCGCTGAAAAAGTCCAGGCCCAGGCCGATCGGCGTCAGAAGGTGGGTGAGCAGGCTGGCGCTGTGGGCCAGTACGGCCAGCACGCCGAGCGTGACCAGCAGGCGCTTGTTCGCCTTGGCGCCGGTGGCCAGACGAGAGCCCTGATAAAGAGTCGCAGCGGCATATAAGCAGGCGGCGGCGAGGGTGGTAAGCAAACTGGGTGACAAGGGGAGCATAAATCCTGTTAGGCAAGCCCGAAAGGCGCTGAGTTTGGCATAGAACCCCCGCCGCACGAAAGTGTGAGGTGTCCGCCAGACGCAGTCTTCGCTATAATCCGCGACCTGCCCACGCCGCAGGCTCGCCGAGCACATGTTTATTCCGGTCTGGGCCGCCATTATCCCGGTCTACACAGGGCCTGAAAGGATCGCGCAATGTTTGAAAACTTAACCGACCGTCTCTCGCAGACGCTGCGCCATGTCACCGGCAAGGCCAAGCTGACCGAGGACAACATCAAAGACACCCTGCGCGAAGTGCGCATGGCGTTGCTCGAAGCCGACGTCGCCTTGCCAGTGGTCAAAGACTTCGTCAATTCGGTCAAGGAACGCGCTGTCGGCACCGAGGTGTCGCGCAGCCTGACGCCGGGCCAGGCCTTTGTGAAGATCGTCCAGGCCGAGCTCGAAAGCCTGATGGGCGCGGCCAACGAAGACCTGAACCTGAGCGCCGTTCCACCTGCCGTGATCCTGATGGCCGGTTTGCAGGGCGCGGGTAAAACCACCACCGCCGGCAAGCTGGCGCGCTTCCTTAAAGAGCGCAAGAAGAAGTCGGTCATGGTCGTGTCCGCGGACGTTTACCGTCCAGCGGCGATCAAACAGCTGGAAATGCTTGCCGGTGAAGTCGGTGTGACCTTCTTCCCGTCCGACCTGAGCCAGAAACCGGTCGACATCGCGCAAGCGGCTATTAAAGAAGCAAAACTGAAATTCATCGACGTGGTCATCGTCGACACCGCCGGTCGTCTGCACATCGACGAAGAGATGATGGGCGAGATCAAGGCGCTGCACGCCGCGATCAACCCGGTCGAAACCCTGTTCGTGGTTGACGCCATGACCGGCCAGGATGCTGCCAACACCGCCAAGGCGTTTGGTGATGCATTGCCGCTGACCGGCGTGATCCTGACCAAGGTCGACGGCGATGCCCGGGGCGGTGCCGCGCTGTCGGTTCGCGCCATCACCGGCAAACCGATCAAGTTCATCGGTATGGGCGAGAAGAGCGACGCGCTCGATCCGTTCCACCCTGAGCGTATCGCTTCGCGCATCCTCGGCATGGGCGACGTGCTCAGCCTGATCGAACAGGCCGAAGCGACCCTGGACAAGGACAAGGCCGACAAACTGGCCAAGAAACTGAAGAAGGGCAAGGGGTTCGACCTCGAAGACTTCCGCGATCAGTTGCAACAAATGAAGAACATGGGCGGCCTCGGCGGCCTCATGGACAAACTGCCGAACATCGGCGGCGTGAACCTGGCGCAGATGGGCAATGCCCAGGGCGCGGCAGAAAAGCAATTCAAGCAGATGGAAGCCATCATCAACTCCATGACCCCGGCCGAGCGCCGCGACCCTGAGATGATCAGCGGTTCGCGCAAGCGCCGGATTGCCATGGGTTCCGGCACTCAAGTGCAGGACATTGGTCGCTTGATCAAGCAACACAAGCAGATGCAGAAGATGATGAAGAAATTTTCCGCGAAAGGCGGAATGGCCAAAATGATGCGCGGCATGGGCGGTATGTTGCCCGGCGGCGGCATGCCTAAAATGTAAAGAATTCGCGCAAGGGCTTGCTCTTGCGCAACCCCACACGGAAGTGGGATCTCCAGCAAACCCGCACTTGGCGGGAGCTGACTGGCCGTTTTTAACGACGGCTCTATAGCAAATCTGGATGGCGTCCGATAGGCCGCCGGAAAAAGACATTTGCAAAAGTCCGGATATTCCTTAGAATATGCGGCCTTTCGGGCACCTATGCCCGCTGTGCCTTTAGATTTGCAGCACCGACTACAGGAACGATGTTCACATGCTAACAATCCGTCTTGCCCTTGGCGGCTCCAAAAAGCGCCCGTTTTACCACTTGACCGTAACCGACAGCCGCAACCCGCGCGACGGTTCGCACAAGGAACAGGTTGGTTTCTTCAACCCTGTTGCTCGTGGTCAAGAAGTCCGTCTGTCCGTGAACCAAGAGCGCGTAGCCTACTGGCTGAGCGTTGGTGCACAACCTTCTGAGCGTGTTGCTCAGTTGTTGAAGGACTCGGCTAAGGCTGCGGCCTGAGCAATATGAACGCGACGCCAGCTGTTGCTGATGATTTGATCGTTATTGGCAAAATTTATTCGGTCCATGGCGTTCGCGGCGAAGTGAAGGTGTATTCCTTTACTGATCCGACAGAAAACCTGTTGCAGTACAAAACCTGGACGCTCAAGCGCGAAGGCAATGTGAAACAGGTCGAGCTGGTCAGCGGACGTGGGAACGACAAGTTCCTGGTCGCGAAGCTCAAGGGTCTTGATGATCGTGAAGAAGCTCGTCTTCTGGCCGGTTACGAGATCTGTGTGCCGCGCAATCTGTTCCCTGAATTGACCGACGGCGAGTACTACTGGTACCAGCTGGAAGGTCTGAAGGTTATTGATCAACTCGGGCAATTGCTCGGGAAAATCGATCATCTTCTGGAAACCGGCGCCAATGATGTAATGGTGGTCAAGCCTTGCGCTGGCAGCCTGGATGATCGCGAACGCCTGTTGCCCTATACGGAGCAATGCGTGTTGGCCGTCGACCTTGCCGCAGGCGAGATGAAGGTGGAATGGGATGCGGACTTCTAAGCGTGGCTAACTTGCGCGTAGAAGTGATCAGTTTGTTTCCCGAGATGTTCTCCGCCATCAGCGAGTACGGCATCACCAGTCGGGCGGTGAAACAGGGGCTCTTGCAGCTCACCTGTTGGAACCCGCGAGACTACACGACGGATCGACATCACACTGTGGATGATCGCCCATTTGGCGGTGGTCCGGGCATGGTGATGAAGATCAAGCCCCTGGAAGATGCTCTGGTTCAGGCCAAGGCAGCAGCCGGGGAGGCGGCGAAGGTAATTTACCTGTCCCCCCAAGGCCGTCAACTGACTCAGTCGGCGGTGCGCGAGTTGGCGAATCTGGATGCATTGATCCTGATTGCCGGCCGCTATGAAGGCATTGACGAGCGATTTATTGAAGCTTATGTCGATGAAGAGTGGTCGATTGGCGACTATGTACTGTCTGGCGGCGAGCTGCCGGCGATGGTCCTGATCGATGCGGTTACACGACTGCTGCCTGGAGCTTTAGGGCATGCGGACTCCGCCGAGGAAGATTCCTTTACGGATGGTTTGCTGGATTGCCCGCACTACACCCGACCGGAGGTGTATGCGGATCAGCGTGTTCCCGACGTGTTGCTAAGTGGCAATCACGCGCATATCCGGCGTTGGCGTTTACAGCAGTCCCTTGGTAGGACCTTTGAACGACGCGCCGATCTTCTGGAAAGCCGCTCGCTTTCTGGAGAAGAGAAGAAGCTGCTCGAGGAATACATCCGCGAGCGGGACGATAGTTAACAACGTATCGATGGTAAATCCGACGATTTACCTTAGGAGCACAGCATGACTAACAAAATCATCCTTGCACTCGAAGCAGAGCAGATGACCAAAGAGATCCCTACCTTTGCCCCGGGCGACACTATTGTCGTTCAGGTGAAAGTGAAGGAAGGCGACCGTTCGCGTCTGCAAGCGTTCGAAGGTGTTGTTATCGCCAAGCGTAACCGCGGCGTAAACAGTGCATTCACCGTTCGTAAAATCTCCAACGGTGTTGGCGTAGAGCGTACTTTCCAGACCTACAGCCCGCAAATCGACAGCATGGCCGTTAAACGTCGCGGTGACGTACGTAAAGCCAAGCTGTACTACCTGCGTGACCTGTCCGGTAAAGCAGCTCGCATCAAGGAAAAACTGGCTTAAGTCCAGCTTCCGATGCAGAAAAAAGCAGCCTTCGGGCTGCTTTTTTGTTGTCTGCGATTTACGCCGCGGCGCTATCTTCAGGCTGAATCAACGCCAACACCGTCCACCCTGCCGAAGGCCTGACCGCGCTGTCCGGCGTCACCACATGCACCCAGCCGCTGTCATCGCGAGCAAACAACAACGTCGCCCGCTCACCATGCAACGCCTGATAATCTTCCCAGCCAAATCCATCGGTCAGGTGCGTGCTGTACAACTGCGCCCCCTGATGCAGTTGATTGGCCAGCTTGACGTAAGTTAACTCCTCATTGCCCAGCAAACGCCCGCGATGCTCATGGCTGGCGCGATGCTTGTCGGTGCGTCGGCTCTCCTGGCCGCTGGCCAGCCCGAACAAGCGTTGATGACCAAAGTCATGACGAAAGCGCATCGATGCCAGTGTGTTCAGTTCGCCGGACGGCGACAGTGTCAGCAAATGCCCCAGCCCGACCAGGTCCAGGTGCGCATCTGCATGCTGCGACGCTGGATTACCGAAGTACGTCGGCAATCCGTCCATGCGCGCCGCCCGAATATTTTCCCAACTCGAGTCTGTCAGGAGCACTCGACTGCCCAGTTGCTGCAAGGCTTTGCCCAAGGTTCGCGCCGGAGCGTTGGCCCCGACGATCAGGAAACCGCTGGGCGCCGGCTCAGCCACTTTCAACAACCGCGCCAAGGGCCGAGCCGTTGCACTTTGCAGCACCACGGTGCCAATGATCACGGCAAACGTCAGCGGCACCAGCAGCAAGGCGCTTTGGTGACCGGCCTCGTGCAGGCGAATCGCGAAAATCGCTGACACGGCCGCTGCAACGATCCCGCGCGGCGCTATCCACGACAGCAGCGCCCGTTCGCGCCAGCTCAAATTCGAGCCCAGGGTGGAGAGCATCACGTTCAAGGGGCGGGCGATAAACTGAATGATCAGCAGCAGGATCAGCACCAGCGGCCCGAGGCCGATCATGGCGTTCAGATCGAGGCGCGCCGCCAGCAAGATGAACAGCCCCGAAATGAGGAGCACGCTGAGGTTTTCCTTGAAGTGCAGGATATGTCGCACATCCACGCCTTTCATGTTGGCCAGCCACATACCCATCAAGGTCACGGCCAGCAGGCCGGACTCATGCATTACTTCGTTGGCGGCGATAAAAATGCTCAGAACCGCAGCCAACGCGGCCAGGTTGTGCAGGTACTCCGGCAGCCACTGGCGCCGAATAATCATGCCGAGCACCCAGCCGCCGGCAACCCCGAACACGCTGCCGCACAGAATCACGCCGCCGAAGGTCAGCAGGCTGTGGCTCAAGCCTTCACCCGCCGCACTGGCGATGATGAAGCTGTAGACCACCACGGCGAGCAGGGCGCCAATCGGGTCGATGACGATGCCTTCCCAGCGCAGGATGTTGGCGATCGAGGCTTTCGGCCGCACCACGCGCAACATCGGCACGATCACAGTAGGGCCGGTCACCAGCGTCAGGCTGCCGAAGAGGATGGCGAGCAACCAGTCGAAACCCAGCAGGTAATGGGTCGCGACGGCGATGACCACCCAGGTCGAGAGCGCGCCGATGGTGACCAGTCGATGCACCACGCTACCAATCTCGCGCCATTCCGACAGATGCAGCGTCAAGCTGCCTTCAAACAGGATCAGTGCCACCGCCAGCGATACCAGTGGCATCAGCAGCGGCCCGAACATGGCTTGCGGGTCGAGCCAGCCCAGAATCGGCCCCACCAGAATGCCGGTCAGCAGCAGGAAAAGAATCGCCGGCAATTTCAGGCGCCACGCCAGCCACTGACAACCCAACGCCGCTGCGCCGATACCGCCAATCGCCAACAGAATCTGCTGTTCGTTCATTGAAGCTCCTGTTCCTTGAAGTAGCCGGCTATGAAAGACTAGCGGCCATTTATTCCGTTCACCCTTTTTTCGCACGCCGTCTCAAGACTGCGTGTCTAGAGCGATCATGCCTGCTATCGATCATCCCCTGATAGACCAGTTCCTCGACGCCCTGTGGCTGGAGAAAGGTCTTTCCGACAACACCCGCGATGCCTATCGCAGTGACCTGGCCCTGTTCAACGGCTGGCTGCAGGAGAAGGGCCTGGAGTTGGTCAATGCCGGCCGCGAGTTGATCCTCGATCACCTGGCCTGGCGCCTGGAGCAGAACTACAAACCCCGTTCCACCGCGCGATTTCTCTCGGGCGTGCGTGGCTTTTATCGCTATTTGCTGCGGGAAAAGTTGATTGCCGTCGACCCGACCTTGCGCGTCGACATGCCTCAGTTGGGTAGGCCGTTGCCTAAATCCCTATCGGAATCCGACGTCGAAGCCTTGCTCAAGGCGCCGGACTTGAGCGAAGCCATCGGCCAGCGTGATCGCGCCATGCTCGAAGTGCTTTACGCCTGTGGCTTGCGAGTGACGGAGCTGATCAGCCTGACGCTGGAGCAAGTCAACCTGCGCCAGGGCGTGCTTCGGGTGATGGGCAAGGGCAGCAAGGAGCGACTGGTACCGATGGGAGAGGAGGCGATTGTCTGGGTTGAACGCTACATGCGTGATGCCCGTGGCGAACTGCTCAGTGGTCGTCCCAGCGATGTGTTGTTTCCCAGTCAGCGCGGCGAGCAGATGACCCGCCAGACGTTCTGGCACCGCATCAAGCACCAGGCGAAGGTCGCCGGAATCGGCAAGTCGCTGTCGCCGCACACCTTGCGCCACGCCTTCGCCACGCACCTGCTCAACCACGGCGCCGACCTGCGTGTGGTGCAAATGCTGCTCGGCCACAGCGATTTGTCCACCACCCAGATCTACACCCACGTCGCCCGGGCGCGCTTGCAAGACCTGCACGCCAAACACCATCCGCGCGGTTGATGAGTATTCATGGATGAATGGCACTTGTGGCGAGGGAGCTTGCTCCCGCTTGAGTGCGCAGCACTCACAAAATCTTCGCCGTTCCTAGAATTTTAGGGCCGCTTCGTAGCCCAGCGGGAGCAAGCTCCCTCGCCACAATGTCTTGTGTCAGCTCCATTCGGCCACAACGACCTTATGTGGTAGGCTTTGCCGGTTTGTACGATGGGCGGTTATGACCCGGTGTTTCGGCACGGGCGTTCTGATCGTCCCATTTGTCCGCCTTCAGGAGTTCTCATGCGTCTGACCCAGATTTTCGCCGCCGCCGCCATTGCGTTGGTCAGCACCTTTGCCGTCGCCGATGACGCGGCCGACAAAGCCATTCGTAAAAGCCTGGAAAACCTCCAGCTCGAAGTACCGGTAGAAAGCATCTCCGCCAGTCCGCTGCCTGGCCTGTACGAAGTCAAACTGCAAGGCAGCCGTGTGCTCTACGCCAGCGCCGACGGCCAATATGTGGTTCAGGGCTACATGTTCCAGCTCAAGGACGGCAAACCGGTCAACCTGACCGAGAAGACCGAACGCCTGGGCGTGTCCAAACTGGTCAACGCGATCCCGGTTGCGGAAACCGTGGTCTACCCGGCCATTGGCGAAACCAAATCGCACATCACCGTGTTCACCGACACCACCTGCCCGTACTGCCACAAACTGCACGCCGAAGTGCCTGAGCTGAACAAGCGCGGCATCGAAGTGCGCTACGTTGCGTTCCCGCGCCAGGGCCTGGGCTCGCCGGGTGACGAGCAGCTGCAAGCGGTCTGGTGCTCCAAAGACAAGAAAGCGGCCATGGACAAAATGGTCGATGGCAAGGAAATCAAGGCCGCCAAATGCGATAACCCGGTTTCCAAACAATTTGCCCTCGGTCAGTCGATCGGCGTGAACGGCACACCGGCCATCGTTTTGGCCGACGGTCAGGTCATTCCGGGCTACCAGCCTGCGCCACAAGTCGCCAAACTGGCACTGGGCGCGAAGTAAATTCGCATCGTCACGGTCAGCCATTGACGATCGTGGTCCGGCAGCGTCATCGCCGGGCCATTAATAGAGAACCGCGAGCACGCGGTTGTTTTCACGGCCGACCTTGAGTCGGCCGTTTTATGGGGAGTTCACAGTGAAACCGGTCAAAGTAGGCATCTGTGGGTTAGGAACCGTCGGTGGCGGTACCTTCAACGTACTTCAGCGCAACGCCGAGGAAATTGCTCGTCGTGCCGGGCGTGGAATCGAAGTGGCACAAATTGCCATGCGCACGCCAAAGCCTCAGTTCCAGACGACCGGTATTGCGATTACCAACGATGTCTTCGAAGTGGCCACGAACCCTGAGATCGACATCGTTATAGAGCTGATGGGCGGCTACACCGTTGCCCGCGAGCTGGTACTCAAGGCCATCGAGAATGGCAAGCATGTGGTCACCGCGAACAAGGCATTGATTGCCGTTCACGGTAATGAAATTTTCGCCAAGGCTCGCGAGAAAGGCGTGATCGTGGCGTTCGAAGCGGCTGTGGCCGGTGGCATTCCGGTGATCAAGGCGATCCGTGAAGGCCTGTCCGCCAACCGCATCAACTGGGTCGCTGGCATCATCAACGGCACCGGCAACTTCATCCTCACCGAAATGCGTGAGAAAGGTCGCACCTTCGAAGACGTGCTGGCCGAGGCGCAAGCCCTGGGCTACGCCGAAGCCGATCCGACCTTCGACGTTGAAGGCATCGACGCGGCTCACAAGCTGACGATCCTGGCGTCCATCGCGTTCGGTATCCCGCTGCAGTTCGACAAGGCTTACACCGAAGGCATCACCAAGCTGACCACCGCTGACGTGAACTACGCCGAAGCGCTGGGCTACCGCATCAAGCACCTCGGCGTGGCTCGCAGCACAGCCGCCGGTATCGAGTTGCGCGTGCACCCGACGCTGATTCCGGCCGATCGCCTGATTGCCAACGTCAACGGCGTGATGAACGCCGTCATGGTCAACGGCGATGCGGCCGGTTCGACGCTGTTCTACGGCGCTGGCGCTGGCATGGAGCCAACCGCTTCGTCGGTGATCGCCGACCTGGTGGACGTGGTTCGCGCCATGACCTCCGACCCGGAAAACCGCGTACCGCACCTGGCCTTCCAGCCGGATTCGCTGTCGGCGCACCCGATCCTGCCGATCGAAGCCTGCGAAAGCGCCTACTACCTGCGCATTCAGGCCAAGGACCATCCGGGCGTGTTGGCCCAGGTGGCGAGCATCCTGTCGGAGCGCGGCATCAACATCGAATCGATCATGCAGAAAGAAGTGGAAGAGCATGACGGTCTGGTGCCAATGATCCTGCTGACGCACCGTGTGCTGGAACAGCACATGAACGACGCGATTGCTGCCCTTGAAGCGTTGACCGGTGTGGTCGGTCCGGTTGTACGGATCCGCGTCGAGCACCTGAACTAAGCCGTTATCGTTCACCGGGCCTGCGTGCGGGCCCGGGTTTGCGAACACTGTCTATTGGAGCCAGTCATGCGTTATATCAGTACCCGCGGCCAGGCACCGGCCCTGAATTTCGAAGACGTCCTGCTGGCCGGTCTCGCCACCGACGGCGGTCTGTACGTCCCGGAAAACCTGCCACGTTTCACCCAGGAAGAAATCGCTTCGTGGGCCGGCCTGCCGTATCACGAACTGGCTTTCCGGGTGATGCGCCCGTTCGTTACCGGCAGCATTCCTGACGCCGATTTCAAAAAAATCCTCGAAGAAACCTACGGTGTATTTTCTCACAACGCCGTGGCACCGTTGCGTCAGCTGAACGGCAACGAATGGGTGCTGGAGCTGTTCCATGGCCCGACCCTGGCGTTTAAAGACTTCGCCCTGCAACTGCTCGGTCGTTTGCTCGACTACGTGCTGGAAAAGCGCGGTGAGCGCGTGGTGATTGTCGGCGCTACTTCCGGCGACACCGGTTCGGCCGCCATCGAAGGCTGCAAGCACTGCGAAAACGTCGACATCTTCATCCTGCACCCGCACAACCGTGTGTCCGAAGTGCAGCGTCGCCAGATGACGACCATCTTCGGCGAGAACATCCACAACATCGCCATCGAAGGCAACTTCGATGACTGCCAGGAAATGGTCAAGGCGAGCTTCGCCGACCAGAGCTTCCTCAAGGGCACGCGCCTGGTCGCGGTGAACTCGATCAACTGGGCGCGGATCATGGCCCAGATCGTTTACTACTTCCACGCCTCGCTGCAATTGGGTGGCCCGGCGCGCTCGGTGTCGTTCTCGGTGCCGACCGGCAACTTCGGCGACATCTTCGCCGGTTACCTGGCGCGCAACATGGGCCTGCCGATCAACCAGTTGATCGTCGCCACCAACCGCAACGACATCCTGCACCGCTTCATGAGCGGCAACCAGTACGTCAAGGAAACCCTGCACGCCACGCTGTCGCCGTCGATGGACATCATGGTCTCGTCGAACTTCGAACGCCTGCTGTTCGACCTGCACGGTCGCAACGGCGCAGCGATTGCCGGGCTGATGGACAGCTTCAAGCAGGGTGGCGGTTTCAGCGTCGAACAGGAACGCTGGACCGAAGCCCGCAAGCTGTTCGATTCCCTGGCCGTGGATGACGCACAAACCTGCGAAACCATCGCTGAAGTGTACGAGCAAACCGGCGAGCTGCTGGACCCGCACACGGCCATCGGCGTGAAGGCTGCGCGCGAGTGCCGTCGCAGCCTGGACATTCCAATGGTGATCCTTGGCACGGCCCATCCGGTCAAATTCCCGGATGCCGTGCAGAAAGCCGGTGTAGGAAAAGCGCTTGAACTCCCTACACATCTTTCTGATTTGTTTGAGAGAGATGAGCGTTGCACCGTGTTGCCAAACGACCTGAAAGCCGTGCAGGCCTTTGTCAGTCAGCATGGCAACCGTGGCAAGCCGTTGTAACCGGTAAAAGCTGTCACATTTTGAAGCCCGTCTCCTGACGGGCTTTCTCATTTCTGCGTGCCACACTTGTTGCGTTTTCGCCCCATGAAGGACGGGCGAGTTGATCGCGAAGGAAGTGGTAATGCAGTTTTTCATAAGGCTCGGACCAGCCGTGTGCTGGATGTTTTTAGTCAGCGTCATGGGCTTTAGCCAAGCGGCGCTGGCAGCGCAATGGGTGAATTCCGAGGCGAAAGAGGCGGTTGTCGATGTGGCGATCAAATTCGACGCAGAGGAGTTGCGGTGGATTGCCGAGCATCCGCAAGTCATCGTTGCATCGGTGCAGTACCCGTTGTATCTGTTCAAGGATGAGCACGGCCAATGGAATGGCTTGAACAACGATCTGCTCAATCGCATCAGTGCCATGACGGGCTTGAAGTTTGTTCACGAAGAATCGTTTTCCACTGATCAGATGCTCGGGCGTCTGGAAAGCGCCGCGGCGGACATGAGCACGACACTGGCGATGAACGACGAACGCAAAGTCTTTCTGGATTTCAGTCATGCATTCGGTGGTGCTGGCTGGGTGTTCGTCGGGCGGGCAGAAGAGCCTCTGGTGCAGTCCCTCGAGCAGTTGTCGAAAAAAGTCCTGGTGTTGCCGACCCGGCATGCACTCGAAGGTACGATTCGCCACGACTACCCGGCGATCGAACTGCGCTCGGTCAAAACCTATGCCGAAGCCAGGGCGCTGGTTGAAAGTGGTGAAGCCTTTGCCACCATCGAAAATGAAATCGGCGCGCAACTTTATCCGCTGGGACGACTCAAGGTCGGGCGTGCCGTGGAGGGTAAATGGGAGGCCGATCATCTGGTGGTACGCAAAGGTCAGTCGCCATTGCTGAGCATCCTCAACAAGGCGCTTGAGGCCTTTCCTCCTGCCGAGTTGCGGGCCATTCGCTTGAAGTGGCTTAGCGGAATCGGATCAATGAAGACGCCCTCCCTCTGGCAGCGGCTTACCCATTGGGGGTGTTGGGGCGTGGTTGTTGTCGGTCTTTTCGGTCTGCTTTCATTGCTCTGGAACCGACGCCTCGCCGGCTTGAACCAGCAACACCTGAACGACCAGAAAAACCTCAACGATCAACTCGCCTTCCAGCGTGCCTTGATGGAGGCCATGCCCGATCCGGTGTTTGTGCGTGATCTGCAAGGGCGTTTGATCATGTGCAACAAAAGTTATGAAGAGAGTCTGGCGACCCGTTTCGACCAGATTCAGGGGCGACAGTTGATCGAACTCGATCTCTTGCCCAAAGCGACGGCAGAGCGCTTGCATGCAGAGTTCATCAGCCAATTGAGCACGCGCAAGCCCCGGTTCATTGAGCGTCAATTGGAGTTCAAGAACGGTGTCAGGGATATCTATCAGTGGACGGTGCCGTTCTACAGTGGCGATGGCCAACTGCGCGGTCTACTCGGAGGCTGGACGGATCTGGATCGGCGGCGGGGCGAGTGATACGGCTGTTTTTTCCCTGTCATCTTTGGCGTGCATGCTCAATCAACCAGAGGCGCCGACGCGCCTGCACCTGGAATCCAGAACTTTCTTCTCGGGCCAGTGGTCATTAACTGTGAGCACGCCCCAGGCACTTTGTTTTCGGACTATTGAGTGGTGATCGAGATGGAAAGTATCAGTCTATTGCTCGGTGAGGCGCTGAGCCCGTATCAGGTCACGCTGACCCCGTCGGGTGCCCATGGCGAATGCCTGGTGACGCTGAAGAATGCAACCGGCGCGATCGTGGTGGAACACGCCTTCAATCAGGCTCAGTTGACCGACAAGCGTCTTTTGACCGATGTCGTCGACGGGTTGCACCGCGACGTGCTGATTGCCGAAGGACGGCTGGAGCCCTGTGTCATCGCGGCGTTGCGCAATGCGGCCCAGGAGAAAATGCTGGCTCGCAGAAATTGAAGTGAATGTTGTGGGAACCTTCCTGCGCATCGGTCAGTCAGACCTTGTAACAGCAGGATCAAGCATTGTGCTCCGGTGCTTGTAGCTTGCTGCTACTGGTCTTTATGTAGGCCACGTTTAACCCCGAGTCGTCTCCCCACTTCTCGGGGTTTCTTTTTGCCTGCGATTTCTCAGTGCTCGGCCTGATGCTCGAAAAATGCCCTGGAGTCTTCCAGGTAGGCGCCGCGACTTTCCGGGTCGAGCCAGGCGGCATACGCCTCGCTCAGGTGATCGCGTGGCAGTTTGCGCAACAGCTGATTGATCTCGACGATTGCCTGCCGGCCCTTGGGGGTGTCGGTACAGCCGATATAACCGGACAGGTATTTGCCGGTGCCGCGTATCGGATAGAACTGCAACTCATCCTCCGCGATCCCTTGCTGTTGGGCCTGGTAGCGGATTTCCGAACGGTAGCCCAGTAGCACTCGCAAGCGCCCCAGGCGCTGCATTTGCAACAGGCTGCCCAAGGCATCATTGCCGTAATGCAGCGTCAGCGCATCGGCTGGCGCCTGTTTGAGCAGCGCATCGAGGTACTCGCCGTAGTTGCGCTCTGCAACAATCCCCAGTTTTTCGTGACCGCTGGCCAGCAGGGCGGCCAGGTCCACTTCACCGTCCTGGATGAAGGGCGCCAGCACCTCATGGTCAATCCTTCGTATCGCAAGGCCGTTACTCATGGCTCGAAAAACCGGTATGGAAAACGCGATCCAGCCTTCGCGCTCCTTGCTCCAGTTCAGCGCCGCATCGCAGGTGAGGGAAGGCTCGTGGAGCATTTGGAGAGCGCGAGCGCGATTGACCCGCATTACCGTGTGTTCGTATTGCGGCATGCTGGTGATCAACAGGGGCATGAGTTGATCGATGACCCCCTGACCCTTTTTCGGGCCTTCGAAAATCGTCAGGGGCGGAAGGTCGCGCATCAACCAGAGGAGGGTTTCCTTGTTTTGCGCCATCGCTGATGGCGCCAGACCGACCAGCAGGAATGTCGCCAGCAACGCGCACAGTTCCCGTACGCCGTACGGCAGGCTGTGTGTGACGGGCGAGGCGAGCATCCACCTCAGCTTAGATGGCTCCGTCTTTGTGCAGTTGTGCGATCTGCAACGCGTCATAGCCAAGTTCCTGGAGTACCTGTGCGTTGTGCTCGCCAAGTTGCGGCCCGACCCATTCCGAACTTCCGGGTGTCTCTGAGAGTTTCGGCACAATGCCCGGCATCTTGAAATCTTTACCGTCCGGCAGCTTGGCCTGCAGGAACATTTCCCGGGCCAGGTATTGCGGATCGCTGAACATGTCTTCGGCACTGAAGATCCGGCTGGCCGGCACGTCGGCCTGATTCAGCCGTTCGATGACCGTGTCCAGCGGCAGTGAATTGACCCAGCGATCGATCACGCCATAGATCTCGTCTCGGCGGCTGTCACGTCCGTCGTTACTGGCCAGCACCGGGTCATTGGCCAGGTCTTCGCGGCCGATGATCAGCATGAACCGTTTGAAAATCGCATCACCATTGGCGCCGATTTGCACATGTTTGCCATCGGCGCTGGTGTGGATCGAGGAGGGCGTGATGCCCGGCATGATGTTGCCGGTGCGTTCGCGAATGAAACCAAATACATCGAACTCCGGCACCATGCTTTCCATCATGGCGAAGATCGCTTCATACAGTGCCACGTCGACCACTTGGCCAAGTCCGCCGTTCACTTCACGATGACGCAGGGCCATCAGCGCGCCAATGACACCCCAGAGCGCGGCAATCGAGTCACCGATGGAAATCCCGGTGCGCACCGGCGGGCGGTCCTCGAAACCGGTGATGTAGCGCAGGCCGCCCATGGACTCACCGACCGCGCCGAAACCTGGCTGGTCTTTCATCGGCCCGGTCTGACCAAAACCGGAGAGACGCACCATCACCAGTTTCGGGTTCAACGCGTGCAGGACGTCCCAGCCCAGGCCGAGTTTTTCCAGCACCCCAGGGCGAAAGTTCTCGATCAGGATGTCCGCTTCACCGAGCAGTTTTTTCAGAATCGCCAGACCGTCCGGGTGTTTCAGGTTCAGGGTCAGCGACTTTTTGTTGCGCGCCTGGACGAACCACCACAGCGAGGTGCCTTCGTACAGTTTTCGCCATTTGCGCAACGGGTCGCCACCGTTGGGGGATTCGATCTTGATCACTTCAGCGCCAAACTCACCGCAAATGCGCGAGGCAAACGGCCCGGCGATCAGCGTACCCAATTCAATGACTTTCAGGCCTGAGAGCGGTTTTCCGGTGAGTGGCATGCGGGATCCTGTAGGACAAAGGTTGAGCGAATACAGCGTTTTAACATAGCCGAACGTCAGACGACCAAGCAGAATCGCCTTCTGTTCGATGATTGCCTACAGCATCGGTTAGACTTGCCGCCTTTCCTCGTATCAAGAAGCCCGTTCATGGCCCAGCCGTCCACGACCTACAAGTTTGAACTGAACCTCACCGACCTCGACCGCAGCATTTACGAGAGCGTGAAGCAGACCATCGCCCGTCACCCTTCGGAAACCGAAGAGCGCATGACCGTGCGGCTGTTGGCCTACGCCTTCTGGTACAACGAGCAGCTGTCATTCGGTCGTGGTCTGTCAGACGTGGATGAACCTGCCCTGTGGGAAAAGAGTCTGGACGACCGCGTCCTGCACTGGATCGAAGTCGGCCAGCCAGACGCCGATCGCCTGACCTGGTGCTCGCGTCGCACTGAACGCACCAGCCTGCTGGCCTACGGCAGCTTGCGCGTCTGGGAAACCAAAGTGATCCCGGCCATCAAAAACCTGAAAAACGTGCACATCGCTGCCGTGCCTCAGGAAATCCTGGAAACCCTGGCCAAAGACATGCCACGGGTAATCAAGTGGGACGTGATGATCAGCGAAGGGACGATTTTCGTCACCGACGACCGTGGTCAGCACGAAGTCCAGTTGCAATGGCTACAAGGTGAGCGCGGCTAATCCTGCGCTGGCAACAGACTAATCCCACGTATTCAAGAGAAGCTTCCGTCACCCCATGCGCATCGAACCTCGCCTGTTGCCCGACACCCTGCCATTCCTCGGTGATCTGCCGCCACTGCTGACCCGCCTGTACGCGGCGCGGGGCGTGCTGAGCGAGGCTGAACTGGACAAGAGCCTTGCGCGGCTGATTCCGTTCCAGCAGCTCAAAGGCATCGATGCCGCCGTGGATTTGCTGGTGACGGCGCTGGAACAGCGTCAGCGCATTCTGATCGTCGGCGACTTTGACGCCGATGGCGCAACGGCCAGTACCGTGGGCGTGTTGGGCTTGCGCCTGCTGGGCGCGGCTCACGTCGACTACCTGGTGCCAAACCGGTTTGAGTACGGCTACGGCCTGACCCCGGAAATCGTCGAAGTCGCATTGACCCGTACGCCGCAATTGCTGATCACCGTGGACAACGGTATTTCCAGTGTCGAAGGCGTGGCAGCGGCGAAAAAGGCCGGCCTCAACGTGTTGGTCACCGACCACCACTTGCCCGGCGATGAACTGCCGCTGGCCGACGCCATCGTCAATCCGAACCAGCCAGGGTGCGATTTCCCAAGCAAGGCATTGGCCGGTGTCGGCGTTATTTTCTATGTATTGATGGCGCTTCGTGCGCGTCTACGCAGTCTCGGCTGGTACGAGAACAAGCCGCAACCAAACATTGGTGAATTGCTGGACCTGGTGGCGCTGGGTAGCGTTGCCGATGTGGTGCCGCTGGATGCCAACAACCGGATTCTGGTCCATCAAGGTCTTGAACGAATTCGTGCCGGGCGCGCGCGGCCGGGGATCAAGGCGATTCTCGAAGTCGCCAAACGTGAGCCGGCGCGCATCACCTCTACCGATCTGGGTTTCATTGTCGGCCCGCGCCTTAACGCGGCGGGGCGGCTGGACGACATGAGCCTGGGCATCGAATGCCTGCTCACTGACGACGCGGGGCTGGCGCGGGAAATGGCCGTGCAACTCGACGGCATGAACCAGGACCGCAAATCCATCGAACAGGGCATGCAGCGTGAAGCGCTGGCGCAACTGAAGGATTTGCCGGTCGAGTCGATGCCGTTCGGTTTGTGCCTGTTCGATCCCGAGTGGCACCAGGGTGTTATCGGTATCCTCGCTTCGCGGATGAAAGAGCGCTATTTCCGCCCGACCATCGCCTTTGCCGATGCCGGCGATGGCTTGCTCAAGGGCTCGGGGCGTTCGGTTCAGGGTTTCCACATTCGCGATGCATTGAGCGTGGTGGCGGCGCAACATCCCAACCTGATCAGCAAATACGGCGGCCACGCCATGGCGGCAGGGCTGACGTTGCCGGAAGCGAATTTTCCGCTGTTTGCCGAGGCCTTCGATGCGGAAGTGCGCCGGCAATTGCGTGAAGAAGACCTGACCGGGCGTCTTCTGTCGGACGGCACGCTGGCGGTCGAGGAGTTTCACCTCGAACTGGCCCGCGCCCTGCGCCATGCCGGTCCTTGGGGGCAGCACTTCCCGGAGCCGCTGTTCCATGGTGTGTTCCAACTGGTTGAGCAGCGCGTCGTCGGTGAACGCCACCTGAAAGTGGTACTGAAAAGCGAATGCGGTTCGGTGAAACTCGACGGCATTGCGTTCGGTATCGACCGTGATATCTGGCCGAACCCGACCATCAAGTGGGTGGAGCTGGCCTACAAACTCGACCTCAACGAGTTTCGCGGTAACGAGACCGTGCAGCTGATGATTGCCCACATCGAACCCCGTTGACCCCTTCGCGAGCAGGCTCGCTCCCACAGAAATTGCGCGGACCCTGTGGGAGCGAGCCTGCTCGCGAAGGCGATATCCCTGACGCCAAATATCCCAGGAACCCTCCCTCATCCCCCGATGTCGACTAGGCTCTAAGCACTGCTTGATTATCCTTGTGACGTCTTGTCGAATTTTTTGCCCGCGGGGGCGGGTGCTTCACCTTTTTCCTGTCACTCGTCGACTTTCAAACAGAACCCTGGAGCCTGCCCACTGATTCGAGAGGTGCCCCATGAGTCTGCTGCTTGAACCCTATACCCTGCGTCAATTGACCCTGCTCAACCGTATCGCCGTCTCCCCGATGTGCCAGTACTCCAGCGTTGATGGGCTGGCCAATGACTGGCACCTTGTCCATCTTGGCAGTCGTGCGGTCGGCGGCGCCGGCCTGGTGTTTACCGAAGCCACGGCAGTCACCGCCGACGGCCGCATCACCGCTCAGGACCTTGGCCTGTGGACTGACGAACAGATCGAACCCCTGCAACGCATTACTCGCTTCATCGCTGCTCAGGGCGCTGTGGCCGGCATCCAGTTGGCCCACGCCGGGCGTAAGGCCAGCACTCATCGGCCGTGGCTCGGCAAACATGGCAGCGTCAAACCCGAAGACGGCGGCTGGGTGCCGGTAGGCCCGTCGACCATTGCTTTCGACCCGCAACACACGCACCCAAGGCAACTCGAGGAAAGCGAGATCGCCGAGGTCATCCAGGCTTTTGTCGCCGCTGCCCAGCGTGCATTGACCGCCGGATTCAAAGTGGTCGAAATCCACGCCGCCCACGGTTACCTGTTGCATCAATTTCTGTCGCCCCTGAGCAATCAGCGGCGCGATCAATACGGCGGTTCGTTTGAGAACCGCATCCGGCTGGTACTGCAAGTCACGGAAGCGGTGCGTGCGGTATGGCCTGAAGAGCTGCCGCTGTTCGTGCGGGTATCGGCGACCGATTGGGTGGAGGACGGCTGGAACCCGGATGAAACCGTGGAACTGGCGCGACGCCTCAAAGCGCTGGGCGTGGACCTGATTGACGTTTCTTCAGGCGGGACGGCAGCCAATGCCGAAATCCCGACAGGCCCCGGTTATCAAACCCGTTTCGCCGAGCGCGTGCGCAAGGAGTCGGGCATTGCCACCGGCACGGTCGGCATGATTACCGAGCCGGCCCAGGCTGAACACATCTTGCGCACGTGCCAGGCGGACATCATCTTCCTGGCACGAGAGCTGTTGCGCGATCCGTATTGGCCGCTGCATGCCGATGATGATCTGGGCGGGCGCAAGGCCATTTGGCCTGCGCAATATCAGCGGGCGACGCACCGGGACCAGCCGATACATGAGTCGGATTTGCGTGACTGAGGGAGGCTGGGAAAACAAAAAGCCCCGATCGGTGTGATCGGGGCTTTTGTGTTTCTGTGCTGGCATTTTTGTATCTGTCAGGTCGCCTTCGCGAGCAGGCTCGCTCCCACATTGGTTTTGCGTCGTACACAAAATCAAGTGTGGGAGCGAGCCTGCTCGCGAATGGGCCAGCCCAGACAACCTATTACTCTCAGGTGTACTTACGCTTATCCGGCGCCGGCGGAAAGTACTGATACAACCAGGTCTCACTCAACGTCCGGTCATTGGTCCGGATGAACAACCGAAGCTCCACCGGCGCCACGCTGTCATTGGTCGGGTACCAGTCAAAGGTAATGCGATAACCCTTGATGTCGTCCAGCACCAACACATTGAAATCCTTCACCTGACCGTTCGAACACGTCACCACAGGCTCGATCCCTGCGCCTTCCGGCAAGCGATCCAGACCTCCACCGGTGAAGTCCACCGCAAAGCGTCGCGCCCAGACTTCCGGGTAATGCTCGCCTGGCGCCCAGCCTTCGGTGAAGCCGCCCATGCCCGAACGGGTCGCATTGACCCGCGCCAGCGGCGTGCCGACCGGTGGCAGTGCGCTCCAGTAGAGCTTGTAGCCGTAATTCAGGGAGTCACCGGCCGCGACCGGTTTTTTCGGGGTCCAGAACGCAACGATGTTATCCAGCGTCTCGCCGGTTGTAGGAATTTCCAGCAGATCGATAGAGCCTTCGCCCCACGCCGTTGTCGGTTCGACCCACAGGCTCGGACGCTTGCTGTACCAATCGACGGTGTCCTGATAACTGGCGAACTCATGGTCGGTCTGCACCAGGCCGAAACCTTTCGGATCGGTGTCGGCGAAGGCATTGAATTGCAGGGTCGCGGGGTTGTTCAGCGGGCGGCAGATCCACTCGCCATTGCCGCGCCACATCGCCAGACGATCCGAGTCGTGGATTTGCGGGTGAATGGTGTCGCACATGCGCCGCTCATGGGTGCCGCAGCTGAACATGCTGGTCATCGGCGCAATGCCCAGTTGCTCAATGGCGGTACGCGCGTTGACGTGGGCATCGACGGCCATGACCACCTGACTGGCCTGGCAATCGATGTCGAAACGGTAAGCCCCGGTCGCGCTCGGCGAATCCAGCAGGGCGTAGACCACGAAACGGGTGCTGTCCTTGTCCGGCGTTTCGAACCAGAACTTGGTGAAGTCCGGAAACTCCTCGCGCTTCTTGGCATACGTATCAATCGCCAGCCCGCGCGCCGACAGACCGTACTGGCCGGTCGCGTCTACCGCACGGAAGTAACTCGCGCCGAGGAAAGACAACACGTCATGGCGGTCCAGCTCCGGGGCCTTGAACAGCTTGAACCCGGAAAACCCCAGGTCGCCCGTGAGCTGTTTGGTGTCGACCGTGGTTTTTTCATAGTTGAAAAGGGAAGGGCGGAAATGCACCTCTCGCGCCTGACGCGTCTTGGGATCGACGCTGTACATGCGCACCGGCTGCTTGAACCCCATGCCGACGTGGAAAAACTGCACGTCCAGTTGACCGTTCAAATCCTTCCACAGCGAGTGATTCGCGTCGTAGCGGATCGCATTGAAGTTCTGCGGCGTCATGGTCGCCAGCGTCGGTGGCAGCACCTGTTTGGTGTCCTGATAACGATTGCCGGCGAGCTGCTTGGCCTGAATCTTCAGCGCTTCAAAATCGAACGCCTGAGCCTCGCCATCCGCCGTACCGTTACCCGCCCAGGCACGGCTGGCCAGCAGGCCGGTGGCCGACAAACCGGTGTAGGCCGCGATGGCCATGGACGCTTTGAGCAAATTCCTGCGATGCATAAGTACAACCTGTCGTGAGCAATCCCGCGCCGTTCCTGGCACGTACTGGATCAAAAATTACGGTTCGGACATGCCTTCGACCAAACGCAACGGACCTTAAACAGATGCCAAATAGCTTAAACCGTTCGGTTGCAGACAAAAATTGATTGGTAGCACATTGGCTGCGCGGCAATGAAACAAGACATTTCGGTTCATTTTTCTGACAGCGCCTTCTGATTTATAGGGCATTTCTGCTTTTTTTGACTAATTACTCTAAAAACCGCTTTTCAGCGCCGGGAATGTTCCTATTCTGTGCTTATGACCGGCTTCAGCCCTTAAGGCCGGCGACAAACAAAAAGGAGAGGGCTATGCGGTTTTTGAAGTTTTCTCGAACGTATAAAAGGACATCGTCGATGACAAAAGTACAAGGCATCACCGAAATGTTAGGAATCCTTCCTTGCCTGGCAAGCGGCCGTCGAAGGCGCCGGCTCAGCCCGGATGAAATGAAGTTACTGGAACGGTATCGAGAGCTGTCGGAGAGCGACCGGATTGCGATGCGGTATCTGGTGGATGCGATGCGGACTGTTTCGCGGTTTTGAGCGGAGATGGTTACCGTGAAAGCCATTTGGTTTTTACGGTGACCAAACTGGTCAGCTTGCCTGCATTGGCGTCGATAATGCCTTCGTGGATTGCTTGGCGGCGAGCCACGACGTTTCTTTTCTCGAGGGTTCGTTGCAGATAGTCTTCTGCAAAGGCGCTATCACTTGGAATCACTTCGATGACGATTTGGCTGCTCATGGCTGCGGGTTGCTCATAGGTCTACTCCAACCAAAAGGGCGGACTCTGAAGTCCGCCCCTTTTTTTATTTTTTACCCTGCCTTCAACTGCAAGTGCCAATGATCTTGAAAGGTCGTTGTACTTGCATCAGGTCAGGCATGTCCCGCCATTTGATCCAGGCTTGATGCTGCCAATGCAGTAGCGGCACCGAGATACCTGCCCACTGCAATGAACTCAGGCTTGGAATGTTATCCACAGTCGCTTCCGACTCGCGCAACGTAGGTATGACTTCGTTACTTAGCCATTGGCGCAGGTTTCTGTTTTCCGGGACGAAATGATGCACCAGCAGGGCATACATTCCAGATTCGCTAACCATTAACGATTCGATGGTTTTGCCGTTCCTCAGCAACAAGACCTGTTGGCGCTGATCGGGATCGAGCTTCAGGGTGAGGCGTTGATCCAGAGGGCGGCCCATCAGGCGACCGAGGTCTTGAACGCAGAACCAGGCTTGATTGGCGTGCATGAAAGAGTGAAGAAAGCGGTTGTGACGGGTGAAGACAGTTGGGGTGAAATGAGGATGGATTTCGGACGGATGCATTTTTCGACTCCAAGTTGAAAAGGGAGCCGCCACTCAGGTGAGCGCGGTTGCGCCGTATTGATTTTGTTCCGGCTTCGACACCGGGCTGCTGATTACGCAGCCGGGAAGAAGCCTATCTTTCAGGCGCTGGCTGCGCCAAGCCCGCTCTGGCGACGCGCGCTGTAGGAATTGGTGTCTTGGTCGGAAGGCTCGATCTGTAGGACTTTCCTGTTTTTGCATGAAGTGCAGTGAGGCAGCTCCGAACCCATGGTTTTTCCTATAGGTTTTCTGCTTTCAGCCATGAACTGCAGGTTTGCTACATGTTGATCGAATTCTCTGTTTCCAACTATCGCTCCTTCCGCGACAAGCAAACCCTGTCCATGGCTGCGACGCCGCGCTTGAGCAAAAAGCGCAACCTGTTCGCGCCGCCGGTAAGTGGAGAAAAACTGCCGGATTTATTGAAGGTGGCAGCGATCTATGGGCCGAATGCGTCTGGTAAATCTTCGCTCATTCGGGCGATGGGGATCATCGGACAGTTGCTCACAGCATTACCGTCATCAAATGATGAACCGCTACCGGTTTCGCCCTTTCGCTTTGACCCGCAACTCCAACATGAACCCAGTTGTTTTGAGTACAACTTCATTCAACGCGGGCTCCGATATCGGTTTGTTCTGCGCCTGACTGCTCAGCGGATTATCGAGGAACAACTGGTTTCATACCCCAAAGGCAAGGAAGTGCTGCTGTATCAGCGTCGTTTTGCGGAGGAGGGTGAGCAGTATGTTTTTGGAGCGCACCTTGAGGGTGGTAAAGAAGTCCACAATGCGTGGCGGCGTCTGACGAGCCCCAAAACATTGTTTATTTCGCAGGCGATAGCGAACAGTAGCGAAGAGCTGACCCAGTTGCGGGGGCCGTTTAGCTGGTTTCAAACCGGTTTGCTCGTGATCGAGCAGAACAACTTCATAGGGCTGTCAGCCGCGTCCATAAGATTTCTGAAGATTGCGTCGGATCACACCGGCAATTTGCGAGATTTTCTAAAGGACGTGGATATCCCTGTGTCCGCTATCCACCTCAACATCGAAGACGCAGAGTCTGTTCCTGCAAAAAAACTCACGCTGAAAGAGTTCTTTGCGGCGGCCCAAAAAGACAAAGTCACCCTGACGCATACGAGCCTTTTAGGAAAAGCCGAATTCGATTTTTCAGAGGAGTCCGGGGGTACAAAAAACTTGATCGGGTTCTGGCTGCCCTGGTTCATGATCAATCACGCCGATGGGAGCGGGATTCTTTCTGTCGATGAGTTGGACAGCAGCCTTCACCCTTCAATCGTTGATGACCTGATTGAGAAACACTTGGACAGTGGGCTGGATACTCAACTGATCTTTACTACCCATGACACTCATCTAATGAACGCCAGAACACTTCGGCGCGATCAGTTCTGGATCACCGAGCGCGACGCCAACGGTGCAACCCGTCTTTATTCGGTTCACGATTTTGCAGGACGAGAAGGGGAGGATGTCGAGAAGCGCTACTTTGAAGGCCGTTATCGCGGATTACCGTTGATAAGGCGGGGTTGATCATGGCGCGTTCGATACGGCTGTTTGATCGAAAGGCACCCCGGTTCAAGCCTCAACCCAAAGTGCTGATTCTCTGTGAAGACAGCAAGTCAGGAAAACGATACTTGGAAGAGGCCGCATTTCATTTTCGCGCAAATGCTCAAGTGGAAATTGCCCACTGTGGCATCACGCACCCAAGTGGCATTGTAAAAACGGCTATCGCCCGTCAGAAAGGATTCGACAAGGTGTTTTGTGCCTTGGATCGCGATACGCATTTGTGCTTTGAGCGAGCAATTGATCTGGCGAGGCCGCATCCAAAAATCAAAGTCATCGCTTCATATCCCTGTTTTGAGTTTTGGCTTCTTCTGCATTTCGGGTTCAATCGAAAGCCTTTCCGTGCGGTCGGGAAGCGCTCTCCAGGCGACTTGGTAGCCAAGAGCCTCAGAGAAAAGCCCAACATGGATAAGTATGCGAAGGGCGAAGACATCAACTATTTCGCCAAACTCTTGGGGGAGCCATTTCAAAGGGCAAGAGCTTTAGCGCCAAAGATTATCGAGGATGTCGCCATTAGCGGCGAAGCCAACCCGAGCACTGAAATTCATCTACTGATGGACGAGTTTGAAAGTCTCTCCAAACCTCAACCGATTTAGCACCACCCACCCAGCCCGCATCGCTGCGGGCTGAGCAAGTATGTTTACCGACTAACCTTCCACGCATCCCCCGCAGGCGCAGTCCCGTGGTCATACGGCTTGGCAATCCACATGTACAACAACCCCAGGCCAATCACGATCGCCGTGCTCAGTACCATGGCGTAGTTGATGTACCACGCCGCATCCGGTGTGCGCGGCCAGGCCATATTGATGATTGCGCCGATGCCATACACCAGCGCGCCGATGTTCACGGCCCAACCCCAGGCGCCGAGGGTGAATTTGCCGCTCGGTTTCCAGCCTTTCATGCGGGCATAGAGGGCCCCGAGCACGATCATCTGGAAGGCCAGGTAGATGCCGATGGCGGCGAAGCTGACGATGGTTGCCACGGCATCCTGCAGGAAGAAGCCGAGGATGATGATCAACGCCGGCAGGACGCCGGAGACGAACAGTGCCGCTACCGGGACCTGAGTGGTTGGCGAGATTTTCTTCAGCAAGGAGCTGCCGATGACCATTTCATCGCGAGCGTAGGAATACAGCAGACGGCTCGCCGCCGCTTGCAGGCTGATGACGCAGGAGATGAAGGAAATCATCACCACGCCCATCACCACTTTCGAACCGACCGGGCCGAAGGCGTTGTTGAGGATGGTGGTGACCGGGTCCTTGTCGGTGCCGTTGATCACGGCTTGCATGTCCGGTACGGCGAGGATCAGCGCCAGGCAGGCGAACATCGCTGCGATGCCGCCGATGTAGATGGTCATGCGCATGGCCACCGGAATTTTCTTGCTCGGGTTCGGGGTTTCTTCGGCCACATCGCCGCAGGCCTCGAAGCCGTAGTACAGGAACATCCCCGCCAGTGAAGCGGTGAGGAAGGCTGGCAAGTACGAGCCGTCGACGCTGATGTCGAAGGTGTTGAACAACACGCTAAGCGGCTGATGACGCTCGAACACCAGCAGGTAAACGCCGACGATCACCGCGCCGACCAGTTCGCACAGGAAGCCGAACATGGCGATGCGCGCCAGCACCTTGGTGCCACTGAGGTTGACCAGGGTGGCGAACAACGTCAGGAACAGGGCGATGACGATGTTGGTGTTGTTGCTCGGCTCGAAGCCCATCATGGCGGCCAGGTACGGACCGGCACCGACGGCAACGGCGGCGATGGTGACGCACAGGGCGATGGAGTAAATCCAGCCGACCATCCACGCCCACTTTTTGCCGACCAAGCGGCGGGCCCACGGGTACACGCCACCGGAAATCGGGAATTGCGAAACCACTTCACCGAAGATCAGGCACACCAGCAACTGGCCGCACCCGACCAGCAGATAGGCCCAGAACATCGGTGGACCACCTGCTGCGAGGCAGAGGCCGAAGAGGGTGTAAACCCCTACGACCGGCGAGAGGTAAGTGAAGCCCAGGGCGAAGTTTTCCCACAGGCTCATGCTGCGATTGAAGTTCGATGTGTAACCCAGTTTGCGTAGCTGTTCGGCATCGCTGTCAGCGACGGGTACAGCAAGTTCGGGTGTTGTATCCATAGTGGGTCAGCTCCGGAAAATCGGCAGATTTCGGATGTCCGAAACCGTGGCGGGGCCGTGAGGCGCTGCCCGGATCGGTGGTTATTGTTTTGGCTTCTTTGGGGTGGAACCTGGTGATGCTTACTGCCGGTTTCTGCCTTGAAACCGAGGTGGCGCCTTCGCGAGCAGGCTCGCTCCCACAGGGGGAATGCATTCAACTGTGGGAGCGAGCCTGCTCGCGAAGCTTTTAGTGCTTGAACATCACATGCCGAACGACGGTGTAATCCTCCAGTCCATACATCGACATGTCCTTCCCATAGCCGGACAGTTTCTGACCGCCATGGGGCATTTCACTGACCAGCATGAAGTGCGTATTCACCCACGTGCAGCCGTACTGCAAACGAGCAGACATCCGATGCGCGCGACCGACATCTGCGGTCCAGACCGACGACGCCAGGCCGTAGTCCGAATCGTTGGCCCAGCCCAACACCTGCGCTTCGTCGGTGAATTGAGTCACCGACACCACCGGCCCGAACACCTCGCGGCGAACGATTTCGTCATCCTGCTGCGCATCGGCCAACACGGTCGGCTCGAAGAAGAACCCGTTGCCTTCCACAGCCTTGCCGCCGGTGATCAGGCGAATGTGCGGTTGTGCGATAGCGCGCTCGACAAACCCGGCCACACGGTCGCGGTGTTGCGCGGTGATCAGTGGGCCCAGTTCGGTCGACGGATCATCCTGCAAACCGTACTTGATGCTGCTGACTGCCTCGCCGAGTTTCTCGACGAATTTTTCGTAGATGCCGGCCTGCGCATAGATACGGCACGCGGCAGTGCAGTCCTGGCCGGCGTTGTAGAAACCAAAGGTGCGGATACCTTCCACGGCGGCGTCGATGTCGGCGTCGTCGAAGATGATCACCGGGGCCTTACCACCCAGTTCCATGTGCATGCGTTTGACGCTGTCGGCGGTGCTGGAAATGATGTTCGAGCCGGTGGCAATCGAACCGGTCAGCGAGACCATGCGTACCTTCGGGTGGGTGACCAATGGGCTGCCCACGCTAGGACCACGACCAAACACCAGATTGAGTACGCCGGCGGGGAAAATGTCCGACGCCAGTTGAGCCAGACGCAGGGCGGTCAGTGGAGTTTGTTCCGACGGCTTGAGCACCACGGTATTACCGGCAGCCAGGGCCGGGGCGATTTTCCAGGCGACCATCATCAGCGGGTAGTTCCACGGTGCGATGGAGGCGATCACGCCCACCGGGTCGCGGCGGATCATCGAGGTGTGGCCCGGCAAGTATTCACCGCCCGCCGAACCGCTCATGCAACGACTGGCGCCGGCGAAGAAACGGAACACGTCGGCAATCGCCGGGATCTCGTCGTTCAGCGCGGCGCTGTAAGGTTTGCCGCAGTTGTCCGATTCCAGTTTGGCCAGCTCTTCGCCATGGGCTTCGATGGCGTCGGCGAGTTTGAGCAGCAGCAACGAGCGCTCTTTCGGCGGGGTTTGTGACCAGCTGTCGAAGGCAGCATCGGCGGCGCGCACGGCGGCATCGACCTGGGCTTCGCTGGCTTCGTTGATCTCCACCAACACGCGACCCAGGGCCGGGTTGAACACAGGTTGGGCGGGGCCTTCGCCGTCGATCAGTTGGCCGTTGATCAAGAGTTTGGTTTGCATGGCATTTGTCCTCATTGCAGCTTTTATTGTTCTGTCGAAACCGCTCCCACAGTGGATGGGGTTCCTGCAGTTATCCGGTTATTTCCCGCCGCTACCGGCCACACTCTCGCCACCCCGGGTCAGGTAATAGGCGCCAAGGATCGGCAGCATGGTCACCATCATCACCAGCATCGCGACGACGTTGGTCACCGGCACGTCCCGTGGGCGGCTGAGCTGGTTGAGCAGCCACAGCGGCAAGGTGCGTTCATGGCCGGCGGTGAAGGTGGTGACGATGATTTCGTCGAACGACAGGGCAAACGCGAGCATGCCGCCGGCCAGCAACGCCGAGCCAAGGTTCGGCAGGACGATGTAGCGGAAGGTCTGCCAGCCATCGGCACCGAGGTCCATCGAGGCTTCGATCAAACTGTGCGAAGTACGGCGCAAACGGGCGATGACGTTGTTGTAGACGATCACCACGCAAAAGGTCGCGTGGCCGACGATGATGGTGAACATCCCCGGCTCGATCCCCAGCGTCTTGAAGGTCGCCAGCAAGGCTATCCCGGTGATGATCCCCGGCAACGCAATCGGCAGGATCAGCATCAGCGAGATGCCTTGCTTGCCGAAGAACTCCCGACGGTACAACGCCGCGGAGGCGAGGGTGCCAAGGACCATGGCGATCAAGGTCGCGACGGTGGCGATCTGCAGCGAGAGCTTGATCGCTTCCAGCACGTCCGGCCGCGAGAACGCCACGCCGATCCACTTCAGGGTGAACCCCTTGGGTGGAAAGCTGAACGCTGCGTCTTCGGTGTTAAAGGCGTAGAGGAAGATGATCAGGATCGGGAAGTGCAGAAACACCAACCCGCCCCAGGCTGCGATTTTTAAACCTAATGAAGGCTTTTCAGAGTGCATCGAAGGCCCCCAGTCGTTTGACGATAGTCAGGTAGATAGCGATCAACACAATTGGCACCAGCGTGAAGGCCGCGGCCATCGGCATGTTGCCGATTGCGCCTTGCTGGGCGTACACCATGCTGCCGACGAAGTAGCCCGGCGGGCCGACCAGTTGCGGCACGATGAAGTCGCCCAGGGTCAGCGAGAAGGTGAAGATCGAACCGGCGGCGATGCCCGGAATCGACAGCGGCAGAATCACTTGCATGAAGGTCTGGCGCGGCTTGGCGCCGAGGTCTGCCGAGGCTTGCAGCAGTGATGGCGGCAGACGTTCCAGCGAGGCCTGGATCGGCAGGATCATGAACGGCAGCCAGATGTAGACGAACACCATGAAACGGCCCAGGTGCGAGGTCGACAAGGTGCTGCCGCCCACGCCCGGAATACCCAGCACGAACTGCAACACCGGCTCCAGCCCCATGTGCTGAACGAACCACTGCGCGACGCCGCCCTTGGCCAGCAGCAAGGTCCAGGCATACGCCTTGACGATGTAACTGGCCCACATTGGCATCATCACCGCGATGTAGAAAAACGCCTTGGTCTTGCCGGTGGTGTAGCGCGCCATGTAGTAGGCGATCGGGAAGGCAACGATGGCGCTGGCGATGGACACGACTACCGCCATGCTCAAGGTGCGCAGGATGATGTCGAAGTTCGAGGGTTGAAACAGCGCAGCAAAGTTGGCCAGGGTCAGGTCGGGTGTGACCGCCATGGTGAAGTCATCGAAGGTGTAGAAACCTTGCCACAGCAACACCAGCAACGAGCCGAGATAAATCGCGCCGAACCACAGCAGCGGCGGCACCAGCAGCAGCGACAGGTAAAAATTCGGCCGGCGGTACAACAGGTTGGAAAACCTGCGCAACGGCGAACCGTTGGCCGGGGTTTGAGGGATAGCCACGGTGTTCATCTCACACCCCGCCGACAACGGTGTCGTGCAGCGGGATCATCGCTTCCCGTGCCCAGCGAGCGCTGATGCGTTGCCCGGTCTGGTGCTGGGCGCTGACGTCCAGCCATTGGTTGTTGGCCTGGCTGATGTTCAGGGTCTGGCCGTTTTCCAGTTTCATCTCGTAGCGCGTGGCGCTGCCCTGGTACTGAATGTCGTGGAGCAAACCGCTGACTTCGATCTCGTGGCTGGCCAATGGGCCTTCAGCAAATCGCACATGTTCGGGACGAATCGAAAACGGCTGTGGATTGCCACTCAACTGCCTGGCCAGATCGCCGCGAATCACGTTCGAGGTGCCGACGAATTCGGCGACGAAGGTCGTTGCCGGTTTCATGTAGAGATTGCGTGGGGTGTCGACCTGCTCGATGCGGCCCTTGTTGAACACGGCCACGCGGTCGGACATCGACAGCGCTTCGGTCTGGTCGTGGGTGACGAAGATGAAGGTGATGCCGAGTTGGCGTTGCAGTTTCTTCAGCTCGCTTTGCATCTGCTCGCGCAGCTTCAAGTCGAGGGCGCCCAGCGGCTCGTCGAGCAGCAGCACACGCGGGCGATTGACCAGGGCGCGGGCCAGGGCTACACGCTGGCGTTGACCGCCGGACAGCTGCACTGGTTTGCGCTCGCCGTAGCCACCGAGGGCGACCATGTCGAGGGCTTCTTCGGCGCGTTTCTGGCGCTCGGCTTTACCAACGCCTTTGACTTTCAAACCGTACGCGACGTTGTCGAGGACGTTCATGTGCGGGAACAGTGCGTAATCCTGAAACACGGTGTTGACGTCACGCTCATACGGCGGCAGCCCGGCGGCTTCTTCGCCATGAATGCGGATCGAGCCTGCGCTCGGTTGTTCGAAACCGGCGATCAGGCGCAAACAGGTGGTTTTGCCCGAGCCGGAAGGGCCCAGCATGGAGAAAAACTCGCCGTCCTGAATGTCGATGGAAACCCGGTCTACGGCTTTCACTTCGCCGAACAGACGGGAAACGTTGGTGAACTGGACTGCAAGCGTCATGGTGCGGTGCTCCAAAAAGGCGAGGGCCGTCGCAGCGGCCCAGCCTGGACTTCTGAAAAAACAGTAATTCGTAAATCAGCTTTGCTTCTTGAAAATCGTCGATTGCGTAAAGTCGTTTCGGGAGCGTAGCGAGCGGCGATTAGCCGTGTCCGGCCAGCGCGCAGCCCCCGGAGCGTACGTTAGTACGTGAGGAGGCGAGCACTGCCCGGGCGCGGCTGGTCGACGCGCAGTAGCTACCGGAATGACTTTTAGCGGCCGCCCATGATCGCGATGTAGTCCTGGGTCCAGCGGCTGTACGGCACGAACTTGCCGCCTTCAGCCTGCGGGGTTTTCCAGAAGGCGATTTTCTCGAACTGGTCGAAACCGTTGGTCTTGCAGCCTTCAGCGCCAAGCAACTCGCTGCCGGTGCACGCCGCCGGTACCGCTGGCAACGAACCGAACCACGCCGCCACATCACCCTGGACTTTCGGGGTCAGCGACCAGTCCATCCACTTGTAAGCGCAGTTCGGGTGCTTGGCCTCGGCGTGCAACATGGTGGTGTCGGCCCAACCGGTGGCGCCTTCTTTTGGAATGGTCGAAGCAATCGGCTGCTTCTCGTTCATCAGGCCGTTGACCTGATACGGCCAGGCACCGGAGGCGACCACGCCTTCGTTCTTGAAGTCGCTCATCTGCACGGTGGTGTCATGCCAGTAGCGGTGGATCAGCGGCTGCTGGGCGCGCAGCAGATCGAGCACGGCTTTGTACTGGGCTTCGGTCAGTTCATACGGGTTCTGGATACCCAATTCCGGCTTGGCGGTTTTCAGGTACAGCGCGGCGTCAGCGATGTAGATCGGGCCGTCATAGGCCTGCACGCGTCCCTTGTTCGGCTTGCCGTCCGGCAGGTCTTGGGCATTGAACACCACGCCCCAGCTGGTCGGCGCGGTCTTGAATACGTTGGTGTTGTACATCAACACGTTCGGGCCCCACTGGTACGGGGTGCCGTAGGTTTGTTTGTTGACCACGTACCACGGCGCATCTTTCAGGCGCGGGTCGATGTTTTTCCAGTTCGGAATCAACGCCGTGTTGATCGGCTGCACGCGCTTGCCACCGATCAACCGCAGCGAGGCATCGCCGGATGCGGTGACCAGGTCGTAACCGCCCTTGGCCATCAAACTGACCATTTCATCGGAAGTGGCGGCGGTTTTCACATTGACCTTGCAACCGGTTTCCTTCTCGAAACCGGTCACCCAGTCGTAGGCCTTGTCGCTTTCGCCACGTTCGATGTAGCCCGGCCAAGCCACAATATCCAGCTGACCTTCGCCGGCACCCACCGCTTTCAGCGGTTCGGCGGCCTGGAGGCTGGCACTCGCCAGCAGCGCGGTGGTGATTGCACTGAACAGTGCGGTCTTGTGCACGAACATGGGAATTCCCTCTTCTTTAATTATGGTCGGGGCAGTTGTGAACGTGGTGAAGCATGCCGTTAGCGGCTTGTTATTAGCGTAGTCAGAGATGCTGGCCGTGGCGCGCCATGATGTGCCGCACCACGCTGTAGTCCTGAAGCGAATCGCTGGATAAGTCTTTGCCGTAGCCCGAACGCTTCAAGCCGCCATGGGGCATTTCGCTGACCAGCATGAAATGGCTGTTGATCCAGGTGCAGCCGTACTGCAAGCGCGCCGCGACTTGCATCGCCTTGTCGAGGTTCTGGGTCCAGACCGAGGAGGCGAGGCCGTATTCCGAGTCGTTAGCCCAGTCCACCGCTTGTTCGAGCCCGTCGAAACGGGTCACGGTGACCACCGGCCCGAACACTTCGCGCTGGACGATCTCATCGCTCTGCTTGCAGCCGGCCAGCAACGTCGGCTGGTAATAGAAGCCGGCACCGGAATGCACTGCCGCGCCGGTCACGCGTTCGATGTGCGGCTGGCCGAGGGCGCGTTCGACGAAACTGGCCACGCGGTCGCGCTGACGGGTGCTGATCAGCGGGCCGATTTCGTTATCGGCATCGCGTTTGCCGGCGAACCGCAGGCTGCTGACCGCCGCGCCAAGCTCGGCCACCAAACGGTCATGAATCCCGGCCTGTGCATAAATCCGGCACGCGGCGGTGCAATCCTGACCGGCGTTGTAATAACCGTAAGTGCGCACGCCTTCGACCACCGCTTGAATGTCCGCATCGTTGCAGACGATCACCGGCGCTTTGCCGCCGAGTTCGAGGTGCGTGCGCTTCAGGGTTTTCGCAGCGGCCTGGAGGATTTTTTGCCCGGTGACGATATCGCCGGTCAACGACACCATGCGCACTTTAGGATGGCTGACCAAGTGGCTGCCGACCCCTTCACCGCCGCCGCAGACAATGTTGATCACCCCGCGCGGCAGGATCTCGGCCAAGGCGGGCGCCAGTGCCAGAATGGACAGCGGCGTGTGTTCGGACGGCTTGAACACCAGCGTGTTGCCGGCGGCGAGGGCCGGGGCGATTTTCCACGCGGCCATCATGATCGGGTAATTCCACGGCGCGATGGACGCTACGACCCCGATTGGATCGCGGCGCACCATGCTCGTGTAGCCCGGCAGGTATTCGCCGCTGAGCTGGCCGGTCTGGCAGCGCACGGCGCCAGCGAAGAAACGGAACACATCCACCGTCGCACTCAAATCATCCTGACGGGCCAGGTGCAACGGCTTGCCGCAGTTCAGGGATTCGAGACGGGCGAGGAGGTCGGCTTGTTTTTCGATGGCGTTGGCGATGTCCAGCAACAGGTTCGAGCGTTGCTGCGGTGTGGTCCGCGACCAACTGGCGAAGGCGTGATGGGCGGCGAGGATGGCGGCTTCGACTTGCTCGGTGCTGGCTTCGGCGATGTGCGTCAGCACTTCCCCGGTGGCGGGGTTGAGGATCGGTTCGACAAAACCCTGGCCTGCGACCAATTCGCCATCGATCAACAACGCGGTAAACAACGGGGTCTGCGCGCCAGCCATTTTTCGGGTTCTCTTTTCTTGTGTGGCCATGCTGCTCCCAGTGACTGGGGCCCGGCCGTCTTATAGATGCAACAAGACTAGTGCGCGGACCTGAGGTCGACAAATACTAAATACTGAAGGTGGCGTTCGATTAAATAGATGGCTTGCGTCCGCCGTGGGGTTGCTCCCGGGCGACGGTCAGGAACGGATCGACCAGCGCCGGGCGCGCGGTGCCGCGACGCCAGGCCAGGCCGACGTCGAGGGTCTGGCTCAGGTCGGCGATGGGCCGCGCTTCGATGATGTCGCCCTCCAGCGACCACGGGCGATAGGTCATGTCGGGCTGGATCGAAACCCCCAAACCGGCGGCCACCAGGCTTCGCACGGCTTCCGTAGACGCTGTTCGCAGCGTGATGCGCGGTTGCAAAGACGCGGCCGACCACATGCGCTGGGCATTGCGGTCCATTTCATCGACGTTCAGTTGAATCAGCGGCTCTCGCGCCACGTCGGCGAGGTTGATGCTGTCGTGCTCCAGCAACGGATGCTGCGCCGGCAGCCATAACCGGTGGGGCGAATGCGTCAGGACTTCGGTTTGCAGGGCGTGACGGTCCTCGAGGTTGGAGAGGATCAGCACGCCGACATCGATTTCGCCGCTGACCAGCAAATGCTCGATGTAGGGGCGTTCATCCTCCATCACCCGGATCTCGACGTTGGGGTAGGCGCGCTGAAAACGGGTGAGCAAATCGGCGAGGTAATAACCGGCAACGAGGCTGGTCACGCCGACGATCAACTGCCCGGCAACCTGATCGGTGCTCTGTTGCAGGCTGCGCTTGGCGTTGTCCACCGTGGCCAGAATCAGGTGCGCCTGACGCAGGAATTGATGCCCCTGGTGGGTCAGGGTCATGCCTTTTGCGTGACGGTTGAACAGGCCGACGCCAATTTCCTGCTCCAGTTGCTGGATCGCCAGGGTCAGGGTCGATTGGGAAATGAACGCGGTTTGCGCGGCGGCGGAGATCGAGCCGGTCTCGGCCACTGCGATGAAATGACGAATCTGACGCAGGGTCATCATGGGGAAGGTACCCGGTGGGCGGTTTTTATAGATTCGCTTGAGTGTATATCGTTTTAATCGATGGGCCTGTGGGCGTTACAAGATATGAGCAACATCTGGAAGCACTCTCGCCGGCAGGGGGCGGGCACTTTCGATCTAGGCTGGTGGCCGGTTACCCCTTTCGTGGAGACGGCAAAATGAATACCCGTGGTTTGCTCGATCAACTGCTCAAGTCCGGTCAAGATCTGTTGCAGAACAAGGCTGGAGGCACTCAGAACAAGGCGTCCAGCGGTGGGCTCGGTGGTTTGCTCTCGGGCGCCAGCGGCGGTGCGATAGCGGCGGGCGCCATGGGGTTGTTGCTCGGCAGCAAAACGGGCCGCAGTGTTGGCGGCAAAGTCGCCCTCTATGGCGGCCTCGCGGCACTCGGGGCAGTGGCTTACAAAGCCTTTGGCAACTGGCAGGCGCAGCAAGGCACCGCGCCGAACACTGAACCGCAAACACTCGACCGCTTGCCCCCGGCGCAGGTCGAGCTGCACAGCCAGGCGATTCTCAAGGCGTTGGTCGCTGCCGCCAAAGCCGATGGCCACGTCGATGAGCGCGAACGAGCGTTGATTGAAGGTGAGTTCACCAAGCTCGACAACGATCAGGAATTACAACAATGGCTGCATGCCGAACTCGGCAAGCCACTGGACCCTGCGGAAGTTGCCCGCGCCGCCAGCACCCCGGAAATGGCCGCCGAAATGTACATCGCCAGCGTGATGCTGGTGGATGAGCAGAACTTCATGGAGAAATCCTACCTCGATGAACTGGCGCGGCAGTTGAAGCTGGAGCCGGGGTTGAAGGCCGAACTGGAAAAACAGGTGCGCCAGGCGTTGACATAATTCTTGTGGGATCACCGGGCCATCAGTCGCTTGTACCGGCCCCCGATTACCGCTCGGGAAGATCGCATGACCTCGCAGAATCGTCTGACGCGCCGACCGGTTTAACCCAATGCACGCAGCCACAGAGCCCTCCCGCAAGCTCAAGTAAATCTGGAAGGTAGCCGCGCCGGCAAAATGTTGGGGGATGAAATGAATATCTGTCGGTGACCGTTCGTCTTGAAACACCGCATACCTGTTATTTCTGACAGTAGCCGGGAAAGCGTTTCAGGGATTTGATACCGCTACCTATGCCGCTCTTCGCGGCCTGTCGAATGGGAGCGCGTTTCATGACTGATATCTCACGTGCGTCCGGAATCCTGGCGCTGTCGCCACTCAAAATTCCGGGTTCAAAGCCAGGCGTCAAATCGGAAGATCCCAAGGTACTGGATCCTGTTGGGGTGCCATTGGTGCTCACTGCAGGCAGGCATCTGAAAGTGGTTGCGGACCCGCCCTATCCGGAGGCTGATTCTTTGGAACTCCATCATAACGGCGTGCGTATCACAGTCCCTTTCACGGTCGACCCGAATACTCAACGCACCACTTTCGAAGTGCCCAGGGCCCGGCTTCGTGAGGGGGCGCACGCTTTTCATTACGTAACCAAGCGCTTTAGTGACAATGACGAAACGTCCCCCACGCAGTGGGTGTTGTACAACGAGAGTCTGCCGGGTGGCGACGACCCGATAAATGACGGCAAGGACATCCACGAAGGGTTGGGCATTAAGTTGCCTGAATATGTCATACAAAACGGCGTCGACCTGGTAACGGCCGGTCCAGGTGTCCCGCTTGCCGTCACTTACGCGAATATCAGATTGCACGACGTGGTGATAGTGACCGCCAGAAACGGCGACAACTACTTTGAGTACGAATACACCGTGGTTCAAAAGGATCTAGTCGGGGGGGCGTTCAACATCCTTCTGCCGATAGCCTTTTTCATGGGGGCCGGTAATGGTAACGCTGTCGGGATTTCTTATACGGTATATGACCAGCTGGAGAACCCTACCCAGAATTCACTGCCATCGCCGTCCCTCTCGATCAAGGTCGACCTGACGCCCAAAGTGGAACTTCCGACCGCTCCTTTTGTACCGGGGCTGGAAGGCAAAGTGATCATTCCCATCAAATACACCACGGGTTTCGTGGTCCGGGTGGATTGGGCCAAAGGCTTCAAACCCGGCGATAAAGCCAAACTGGTGGTGAAGGGCGGGGCCGCGGGAGCAGGGACACCGGTATTCACCTTTGTCGCGCTCAATTCCAACTTCCGCGCGAACTTCCAGCTGACTACGGCGTTCATCCTGGCCAACGCGGGTCGGGAGGTGGTGTTCACGTGGATCCTGTTGAGTGGTGGCGTGGAGACGGAGTCCGAGCCGTTGACCCTGACCATCGAGAGCGTCAACGTGACGGATCCGAACTTTCCGAAGCCGGAAATTGTTGAGGCCTATGGGACGAACGCCGTGGATCTGCGGGCGTTTACCGATGATGCACACATCGTTTGTGCGCCTTGGCCGCTTATCGGGCTGCTGCAGAAAATCTGGGTACATGTGTTGGGTACCGGCAAAGATGGCAATCCCAAGACCGTCGCGATTGCAGTGGGCAAAACCTTGACGCCGGAACAGGTCCAGAAGGGGCTCGAGTATGTATTGCTTCGCAAAGACCTGGAGTTGTTCGCGCCGGGTAAAGAGTTGAGGGTTCGGCTGCAAGTGGACTTCTACCCCAATGAAGTCGACGGCACAAAAAAGACCTTTACGTTGGCACGCTACACACTGGTCACGGCGGGAATGAAAGCCACGCTGGAGTTTCTCAATGCGCCTTATCGCATTGCGCCAATGGGGCACTTGACTGGTATTAAGCTCAAGTTGGTGGACGAAAATGGAGAGTTCATCAAAGAAAAATCGGTGTATGTGACTATTCCGAGCAATTTCAAATACCCGGACGGCACTACCGGGCGACGTGAGTTTAAGACCGGTTTGTTTGGTGTGTTGGAAATCCTGGGCGTGACGGGGGCGGATGCACCTGGTACGACTTACATCATCAAGGCGGAATATGATGGCAATGTCGTGACCGCGAAGCTGGATGTTACAAGTCGAGGGAAAACTGGTGAGATGGATTTTGGTTTTACCACAAACGGTATCGCTCCAGCTTGGCAATTCGGTAGTGTTGCAATTAGTCCGGATGGTACGAAAATTTTAGTGAGTAAACCGCACCCAAGTAATGGCTTTTTGGCAGTCATTGATGCCGCAACCCTGCAGATGGTGGGTGCGCGAATAGAAAATTTAGGCATGAATTACTTTGCGATTGCTCCTGATAGTGACCAGGTCTTTATGAGCAGCTCTTATGGTTATTATCATTCAGCTATGAGCTTGTCGTCAGGAGAGCAAGCCCGGATTGAGACGACTGGTTTTAATTCTGGGGAATGTGTTTTTAACCTAGAGGGTACCCATGCATATACTCTTTTCACGCACGGGATGACGAAAACAGACATTGCGCTCAAGCGTGATAAGAGTACAGGATTGCCGGAAGCTAATTTAATTGTCATGGCTCCTGATGGTAAAACCATATTTACTTTTCGTACTTATGGTTCAGAATTATTCAGTATTTCTACAAGCAGCGACTCATTAATTAAGCGAGCAAAGCTGCCCTGGCATGCACACTCACTAGCAATAAGCCCGGATGGAAAGCACATTTACGCTAATGATTATAATGCACAAAAGATAATGGTCATTGACTCCACAAGTCTGCTCGTAATCCACACTGTCGACGTTATTCAGCCGGGCGTGATTACTTTGAGTCCGGACGGTCGACTGCTCTATTTTTCCAGTGAGGGATCCAAAGTGAAAGCTCTTGATACTGTGAACCGCAAGGAGGTCAAGACTTTTGTTGTTGCAGGCGATCCATGCAGCCTGACGCTCAGCCTTGATAGTTCCCGCCTGCTTGTCGTTTATAAAAACAAATCGATTATCACCGTTATTCAAGTCGAGTAATTCTGGAGGCAGGTATAAGGAAAGCTGGAGTGAAGGATCTTTTAAGTAGGTCCGTCCATTCCCGTTAAACCCCGCCATCGTTCTTCGCGAGCAGGCTGGCTCCCACATTGGACCGCGTCCATCCGGACAATCCGGTCCCCGTGGGAGCCGGGCTTGCCCGCGAAGGCGTCTTCAGACACCCCCCATCCCCAGCGACCAATCCAGCAGAAGCCCTCCCGCCTGGGCCTACTTTCCGTCTTATAAATGAAACACCCTCGGCTATACTCCGCAGCACTTGAACCACCCCGAGGACTGACTGTGAAGAACTGGACGTTGCGCCAACGCATTTTGGCGAGTTTTGCGGTGATCATCGCCATCATGCTGTTGATGGTCGTCGTCTCGTATTCACGGCTGTTGAAGATCGAAGCCAGTGAAGAAAGCGTTCGCGATGATGCGCTTCCGGGGGTGTATTTCAGCTCGATGATTCGCAGCGCCTGGGTCGACAGTTTCCTCCGGACCCAGGAAATGCTCGGCCTCAAGGAAGGTCAGGGCATCAGTGCCGAAGACGCCGCCGATTTCAAGGCGTTCGAGGCGCGACTGATGGAGCAGATCAATAACTATCGCAGCACGGTGACCACGGAGGAGGACAAGGTCGAAATCGCCGCCTTCGAAAAACTGCATGAGGATTTCCAGAAGATCCTGATGAAGGTGCTCGACCTGCATAAAAGCAATCAGGAAGCTGACGCGATCAAGCTGTTCAACGAACAGCTAACCCCGGCGTGGACCGCCGGCCGGATGAAACTCAATGACATCATCCGCGAAAACAAAGCCGTGGCCGACAACGACATCGCCGCCATCGACGACGCGGTGCTGACGGCAAAAATAAGCATGGGCATTTCCCTGCTCGTGGCGGTATTGGCCGCCGGTTTCTGTGGCTTGCTGCTGATGCGCGCGATCATGGCGCCGATGAACCGGATCGTGAAAATCCTCGAAATCATGCGCACCGGCGACCTCAGCGGTCGTTTGAACCTGGAGCGCAAGGACGAATTCGGCGCCGTGGAAACCGGCTTCAACGACATGATGACCGAGCTGACATCCCTGGTGTCTCAGGCCCAGCGCTCATCGGTGCAAGTCACCACTTCGGTCACCGAGATCGCTGCCACGTCCAAGCAACAACAAGCCACCGCCACCGAAACCGCCGCCACCACCACGGAAATCGGCGCGACCTCCCGTGAGATCGCCGCGACGTCTCGTGATCTGGTGCGCACCATGACTGAAGTGTCCACCGCGGCCGACCAGGCCTCGGTGCTCGCCGGTTCCGGGCAGCAAGGCCTGGCGCGCATGGAAGACACCATGCACTCGGTGATGGGCGCGGCCGATCTGGTCAACGCCAAGCTGGCGATTCTCAACGAGAAGGCCGGCAATATTAACCAGGTGGTGGTGACCATCGTCAAAGTTGCCGACCAGACCAATTTGCTGTCGCTGAACGCTGCCATCGAGGCCGAGAAAGCCGGCGAGTACGGGCGCGGTTTTGCTGTGGTTGCCACCGAAGTGCGGCGTCTGGCGGACCAGACGGCAGTCGCCACCTACGACATCGAGCAGATGGTGCGCGAGATCCAGTCGGCGGTATCGGCCGGGGTCATGGGCATGGACAAATTCTCGGAAGAAGTGCGCCGTGGCATGTCCGAAGTGCAGCAGGTCGGCGAGCAGTTGTCGCAGATCATCCATCAGGTTCAGGCGCTGGCGCCGCGGGTGTTGATGGTCAACGAAGGCATGCAGGCCCAAGCCACCGGCGCCGAACAGATCAACCACGCGCTGGTGCAGTTGGGTGATGCCAGCAGCCAGACCGTCGAGTCGTTGCGCCAGGCCAGTTTTGCCATCGACGAACTGAGCCAGGTGGCTGTAGGCCTGCGCAGTGGCGTTTCGCGATTCAAAGTCTGATGAACGAACTCGCGGCCAAACGCGGGGCCGGGGTGCCGGTCAAGCAATCGTTGTACCTGGTGTTTCGCATCGGCGGTGAGCGCTTTGCCTTGCAGGCTATCGAAGTGGCGGAAGTGCTGCCGCGGTTGCCGTTGAAACCGATTGCCCAGGCGCCGCATTGGGTTGCCGGGGTGTTTGCCTATCGTGGCGCGGTGGTGCCGGTGATCGACCTCAGTGCGCTGACCTTCGGCCAACCGGCGCAGGCCCGTACCAGCACGAGGCTGGTGCTGGTCAATTACCGCCCGAATGAATCAACCCCGACGCAATGGCTGGGGCTGATCCTGGAGCAGGCGACTGACACGCTGCGTTGCAACCCGGCGGAATTCAAGCCCTATGGCCTGGACAATCGCCAGGCGCCTTACCTCGGGCCGGTGCGCGAAGATACCCAAGGTTTACTGCAATGGGTGCGGGTCGCCGATTTGCTCGATGATCAGGTTCGCGCGCTGTTGTTCCCGTCGCCGCCTCTCGATCCGGCGCTGCTTGAGGAGCGGCCATGAGCAGCGATCAACGGTTTTTCGATTTCCTCAAGGAGCGTATCGGCCTCGACGTGACGTCGGTCGGCCCGGCAATCATCGAGCGCGCGGTGCGCCAGCGCAGCATCGCCTCCCGTGCGCTGACGGCTGACGAGTATTGGCACACGCTGCAAGGTTCGCAGGATGAGCAGCAGGCGTTGATCGAAGCGGTGATCGTGCCCGAGACCTGGTTTTTCCGTTACCCGGAATCCTTCGCGACGCTGGCGAAACTGGCCGGCAAACGCCTGGCCGAGATCAACAACATGCGCGCGCTGCGGATTCTCAGCCTGCCGTGTTCCACCGGGGAAGAACCTTATTCCATCGCCATGGCCTTGCTCGATGCCGGGCTCAAGCCCCATCAGTTCAAGGTGGAAGGCATGGACGTCAGCCCGCTGTCGGTGGAAAAAGCCCGGCGTGCGCTGTACGGCAAAAACTCGTTTCGTGGTCAGGACATTGCCTTTCGTGACCGGCATTTCAGCGCCGAAGGCGACGTCTATCGTCTCAGTGATCGCGTGCTGGATCAGGTGCGGTTGCAGGTCGGCAACTTGCTCGATCCGGCGTTGCTGGCCAGCGAGCCGCCATATGATTTTGTGTTCTGCCGCAACTTGCTGATCTATTTCGACCAGCCGACCCAGCAGCAGGTTTTCGAGGTGCTCAAGCGCCTGACCCATGTCGACGGCGTGCTGTTTATCGGCCCGGCCGAGGGCGGTTTGCTCGGGCGTTTTGGCATGCGTTCGATTGGCATTGCGCAGTCATTTGCGTTCAGCCGCCAGAGTGTTCCGGAGCCCGAGCCGTTTCCCGTGTTCGTGCCAGCCCCGTTGCCGTTGCGACAACCGGCGCGCAGCGTGCCACCGCCGCCGGTGCGCAATCGCCCGTTCGCCAGCGTCACGCCGCTACCCGCCATCACGAAAACCTCGGACGCTGCCGCATTACTCGCGAACATTGCCGTGCTGGCCAACGAAGGCAAAAGTGTTGAAGCGCGCCTCGCGTGCGAACAGTATTTGCGCAGTCATGAACCGGTCGCGCAGGTGTTTTATTGGCTGGGACTGCTCAGTGATGTCGGCGGCAACGCCCTCGAAGCCCAAGGCTTTTATCGCAAGGCGTTGTACCTTGAACCGCAACATCCCGACGCGTTGATGCACCTGGCAGCCTTGCTGCAATCGCGGGGCGATGCGGCGGGTGCCAGACGATTGCAGGACCGCGCCGCCCGCAGCGAACGCGCCGACAGTGAGCGTAAACGATGATTGCCTCCGACACCTTGAACGTTACCCATGAAGATGCCCAGGCCATCGACGATTGCTGGAACCGCATCGGTATCCACGGCGACAAGTCCTGCCCGCTGCTGGCCGAGCACATTCACTGCCGCAACTGCGCGGTGTACTCAGCCGCTGCCACGCGCTTGCTCGATCGCTATGCGTTGCAGCAGGACGACCGCGTGCAACACTCGGCGACGGTCGAAACGGACATAAAAACCCGATCGCTGTTGATGTTCCGGCTCGGCGAAGAATGGCTGGCGCTGGCCACTCGAAGCCTCGTGGAAGTGGCGCCGCTGCAAGCCATTCATTCCTTGCCACATCAGCGCTCCCGGGCCTTGCTCGGCGTGGCGAATGTGCGCGGCGCATTGGTCGCGTGCCTGTCGCTGGTGGAGTTGCTCGGGCTCGACGCCACCAATAATGCGGCGTCCAGCACGCGAGTCATGCCGCGCCTGTTGATCATCGCCGCCCACGGTGGGCCGGTGGTGGTGCCGGTGGACGAGGTCGACGGGATTCATGCCATCGACGAGCGAATTCTCGAGGCCGCCTCGCAATCCGGCACACAGGCCAGCGGCAAGTACACCCGAGGTGTGTTGCCCTTCAAAGGTCGTAGCCTGCGCTGGCTGGATGAAGAACAATTGCTGTCCGCTGTGACCCGGAGCCTCACATGACCCCCGAGCAAATGCGCGACGCCTCGTTGCTGGAGCTGTTCAGCCTTGAAGCCGAGGCCCAGACCCAGGTCCTGAGCGCAGGTCTGTTGGCACTGGAACGCAATCCGACCCAGGCCGATCAACTCGAATCCTGCATGCGCGCGGCGCATTCGCTCAAGGGCGCGGCGCGGATCGTCGGTGTCGACGCAGGGGTCAGCGTCGCGCACGTGATGGAAGACTGTTTGGTCAGTGCTCAGGAAGGGCGCCTGCACCTGCGGCCCGAGCACATTGATGCGTTGTTGCGAGGCACCGACCTGCTGATGCGCATCGCCACGCCCAATAACAACGTGACGCCGGCGGATATCGAAACCTATGTGGGGTTGATGACGCAGTTGCTCGATCCGCTGGCGCCCGCCGCGCCGCTGGTGACTGAGCGTCAATCCGTACAACCCCGCGTCGAGCTGCCGGTTCCGGTGGTTGAACTGCCGCCCGCCGCGCCTGTTGATGCTCCCCAAAAGACCAAACGCACCACCGAAAACGGTGAGCGCGTGCTGCGCGTAACGGCCGAACGCCTGAACAGCCTGCTCGACCTGTCGAGCAAATCCCTGGTGGAAACCCAGCGCCTCAAGCCGCACCTGGCGACCATGCAGCGCCTCAAGCGCATGCAGAATAACGGTCTGCGGGCCCTGGAAAACCTCAACGTCCATCTCAAGGATCACGCCTTGAGCCTGGAAGCCCAGGAAGCGCTCGAAGATGCGCGGCGGTTGCTGGCGGAATCCCAGCAACTGCTGATCGAGAAAAACGCCGAGCTGGATGAATTTGCGTGGCAGGCCAGTCAGCGCGCGCAAGTGTTGTACGACACCGCGCTGGCCTGTCGCATGCGCCCGTTTGCCGATGTGTTGACAGGGCAGGTGCGCATGGTTCGCGATCTGGGCCGTGACCTGGGCAAACAGGTTCGGCTGGAAATCGAGGGCGATAAAACCCAGGTTGACCGCGACGTCCTGGAAAAGCTCGAAGCGCCGTTGACGCACCTGCTGCGCAACGCCGTGGATCACGGCATCGAATCCCCGGAACAACGGCTGCTGGCCGGTAAACCGGCGGAGGGTGTGATTCGTCTGCGCGCCTCGCATCAGGCCGGATTGCTGGTGCTGGAATTGAGTGATGATGGCCATGGCGTCGATCTGGAAAAGGTCCGCCGCACCGTCATCGAGCGACAGTTATCCCCAGCCGAGACCGCCGCTCAACTCAGTGAAGAAGAGCTGCTGACGTTTTTATTCTTGCCGGGTTTCAGCCTGCGCGACACAGTCACCGAAGTGTCCGGGCGCGGCGTTGGGCTGGATGCGGTGCAGCACATGGTCCGCCAGTTGCGCGGTGCGGTGGTGCTGGAGCAGACGGCGGGCGAAGGCAGTCGTTTCCACCTCGAAGTGCCGCTGACGCTGTCGGTGGTCCGCAGCCTGGTGGTGGAGGTCGGTGACGAGGCTTATGCGTTTCCGCTGGCCCACATCGAACGCATGTGCGACCTGGAGCCGGAAGACATCGTGCAGGTCGAAGGACGTCAGCACTTCTGGCACGAAGGGCGGCATGTCGGGTTGGTGGCGGCCAGTCAGCTGTTGCACCGCCCGATCAACCCGAACAGCCAGCAAACCCTCAAGGTCGTGGTCATCCGCGAGCGCGACGCGATTTACGGCGTAGCGGTCGAGCGTTTTATCGGCGAGCGGACCTTGGTCGTATTGCCGCTGGACGAACGTCTGGGCAAGGTGCAGGACATCTCCGCCGGGGCCTTGCTCGATGACGGTTCGGTGGTGCTGATCGTCGACGTCGAAGACATGCTGCGCTCGGTGGATAAACTGCTCAATACCGGGCGCCTGGAACGCATTGCCCGCCACAGCAATCAGGCGGTCGAAGCGGCACGCAAGCGGATTCTGGTGGTCGATGACTCGCTGACGGTTCGCGAGTTGCAACGCAAGCTGCTGCTCAATCGTGGCTACGAGGTGGCGGTGGCGGTTGATGGTATGGATGGCTGGAACGCCCTGCGTTCGGAGGATTTCGATCTGCTGATCACCGACATTGATATGCCGCGCATGGATGGCATCGAATTGGTGTCATTGTTGCGCCGCGACAACCGCCTGCAATCGCTGCCGGTGATGGTGGTGTCGTACAAGGATCGTGAAGAGGACCGTCGTCGTGGACTGGACGCCGGGGCCGACTATTATCTAGCCAAAGCCAGTTTTCATGACGATGCCCTGCTTGATGCGGTGGCTGAGCTCATCGGAGGAGCACGGGCATGAAAATCGCAATCGTCAACGACATGCCCATGGCGGTGGAGGCCTTGCGCCGCGCCTTGGCGTTTCAGCCGGCGCACCAGGTCATCTGGGTCGCCAGCGATGGCAAGGAAGCGGTGCAAAAGTGCGCCGAACAGACGCCGGACCTGATCCTGATGGATTTGATCATGCCGGTGATGGACGGGGTCGAGGCCACTCGGCGGATCATGGCCGAAACGCCGTGTGCCATTGTGATCGTCACCGTCGATCGCCAGCAGAACGTGCACCGGGTGTTCGAAGCCATGGGCCACGGCGCACTGGACGTGGTCGATACCCCGGCGCTCGGTGCCGGCAACGCCCAGGAAGCGGCGGCGCCGTTGTTGCGCAAGATCATGAACATTGGCTGGTTGATCGGCGAGCGGGGCAGCCGCGAGCGATCGATGCCGAGCCCGCTGCGCAGTGCTGCCTCGCGCCAGCGCCTGATTGCCATCGGTTCGTCCGCCGGCGGGCCGGCAGCCCTGGAAATCCTGCTCAAGGGCCTGCCGCGGGATTTTTCGGCGGCCATCGTGCTGGTGCAGCATGTCGATCAGGTGTTCGCCGCCGGCATGGCCGAATGGCTCGGCAGTGCCAGTGGCTTGAACGTGCGTCTGGCGGTCGAGGGCGAAGCGCCTCAGGCCGGAACCGTATTGCTGGCCGGCACCAACCACCATATTCGATTATTGAAAAACGGCACGCTGGCCTACACCGCCGAACCAGTGAACGAAATCTACCGGCCCTCGATCGATGTGTTTTTCGAGAGCGTGGCCAATTACTGGAACGGTGACGCCGTAGGGGTTTTGTTGACGGGCATGGGGCGCGATGGCGCGCAGGGGCTTAAACTCATGCGCCAACAAGGTTACCTGACCATCGCTCAGGACCAGAAAAGCAGTGCGGTATATGGAATGCCCAAAGCGGCCGCGGCCATCGGCGCCGCCATGGAGATTCGCCCACTGGACAAGATAGCGCCACGATTGCTGGAGATATTCGCCAAATGACCGCCATTAGCAGCAATCCTGGCCCAGGTAGAACTCAGGTGACCGCACATGACTGAATTACAGCTCGACGGCTTCAAAACCGACGAAAACGCCGCCATGGTGTTGTTGGTGGACGATCAGGCGATGATCGGTGAAGCGGTGCGTCGCGGGTTGTCGAACGAAGACAATATCGACTTCCACTTCTGCGCCGACCCGCACCAGGCCATCGCCCAGGCGATCCGCATCAAGCCGACGGTGATCCTGCAGGACCTGGTAATGCCCGGTCTGGACGGCTTGAGCCTGGTGCGCGAGTACCGCAATCATCCGGCGACCAAGGACATTCCGATCATTGTCCTGTCGACCAAGGAAGACCCGCTGATCAAGAGCGCGGCGTTTGCAGCCGGGGCCAATGATTATCTGGTCAAGCTGCCGGACAACATCGAACTGGTGGCGCGCATCCGTTATCACTCGCGCTCCTACATGACGCTGTTGCAGCGCGATGCGGCGTACCGCGCGTTGCGGGTCAGCCAGCAGCAATTGCTCGACACCAATCTGGTGCTGCAGCGGCTGATGAACTCCGATGGCCTGACCGGGCTGTCGAACCGCCGACATTTCGATGAATACCTGGAACTGGAATGGCGCCGATCGTTGCGTGACCAGAGCCAATTGTCGCTGCTGATGATCGATGTGGATTATTTCAAAGACTATAACGACAGCTTCGGTCATCTGGAGGGCGATGAAGCCTTGCGCAAGGTGGCGACGGCGATTCGCGAGGCCAGCGCTCGCCCGTCAGACCTGCCGGCCCGTTACGGTGGCGAAGAGTTTGCGTTGGTGCTGCCCAACACCACGCCGGGCGGTGCGCGTCTGGTGGCGGAAAAATTGCGCCAAACCGTGGCGGCGCTGAAGATTCCGCACATTTCACCGACCGAAGGTTCATGCCTGACCATCAGCATTGGCCTGTCCACGTTGGTCCCACAGCCGGGCAGCGATTGCCGGCAATTGATCTCGGCGGCGGACAAGGGGCTGTACCTGGCGAAGAACAATGGGCGCAATCAGGTCGGGATCGAGTAGTTTTCCTGCCTGACGGGCCCCTGTGGCGAGGGAGCTTGCTCCCGCTGGACTGCGCAGCAGTCCCATTTGTTGGGGGCGCTTCACGCCCCAGCGGGAGCAAGCTCCCTCGCCACACCAAAACCATTCACCCCTAAAGCCGCCAGGCGGGCTGCCGTGGAGGCCTGTTTACGTTATACTCGCCGGCTTTCAAAAGTTCGCCAACGAGTGCTGCCCGCCATGGAAATCAACCCGATCCTTAACAGTATCAAGGACCTGTCCGAGCGCTCCGAAACTATTCGGGGGTATCTTTGACTACGATCAAAAGCATGAGCGTCTGACTGAAGTCAATCGCGAGCTTGAAGATCCGTCTGTCTGGAACAACCCGACGTACGCTCAGGAACTGGGCCGCGAGCGGTCCCTGCTGGCGCAGATCGTCGAAACCCTCGACGAAATGCACACCGGCCTGGCCGACGCCAAAGACCTGCTGCTGATGTCCGCCGAAGAAGAAGACCAGGCCGCCGTCGATGACGTCGCCGCCGAAGTCGAGCGCCTGCGCGAGTCGCTGGAAAAACTCGAATTCCGTCGCATGTTCAGCGGTGAAATGGATGCCAACAACGCCTACCTGGACATCCAGGCCGGCTCCGGTGGCACCGAGGCTCAGGACTGGGCCAACATCCTGCTGCGCATGTACCTGCGCTGGGCTGACAAACGCGGTTTCGACGCGACCATCATGGAACTGTCCGCCGGTGAAGTCGCCGGGATCAAGGGCGCGACCGTGCACATCAAGGGCGAATACGCCTTTGGCTGGTTGCGGACCGAGATCGGCGTGCACCGTCTGGTGCGCAAGAGCCCGTTCGACTCTGGCAACCGCCGCCACACCTCGTTCTCGGCTGTGTTTGTGTCGCCGGAAATCGATGACAACATCGAAATCGACATCAACCCGTCGGACCTGCGCATCGACACCTACCGCTCCTCCGGTGCCGGTGGTCAGCACGTAAACACCACCGACTCGGCCGTACGTATCACCCACGTACCGACCAACACCGTGGTCAGCTGCCAGAACGAACGCTCCCAGCACGCCAACAAAGACACCGCGATGAAAATGTTGCGGGCGCGCTTGTACGAGCAGGAAGTGCAGAAACGCAATGCCGCCTCCCAGGCCCTGGAAGACACCAAGTCCGACATCGGCTGGGGTCACCAGATCCGCTCGTATGTACTCGATGCGTCGCGAATCAAGGATTTGCGCACTAACATCGAACGCAGCGACTGCGACAAGGTGCTCGACGGCGACATCGACGAATACCTGGTGGCCAGCCTTAAACAAGGCTTGTAAGCCATGCAATACCGGATCGCCTGACCCACGCGATCCCCTGTAGGAGCCGGCTTGCCGGCGATCCCCAGGCCGCAGGCCTGGGGGCAACGAACCCGTGATGGAATATTTAAAGACATGAGCGACCTAGAACTCGACCCGCAAGCCCTGCAACAGGAAGAAAACTCCCTGATCGCCCTGCGCAAGGAAAAGCTTGCTGCCGAGCGCGCCAAGGGCAATGCCTTCCCGAACGACTTCCGCCGCGAAAACTACTGCGAAGATCTGCAGAAGAAGTACGCGGACAAGACCAAGGAAGAGCTGGCAGAGGCTGCAATCCCGGTCAAGGTTGCCGGTCGCATCATGCTCAACCGTGGTTCGTTCATGGTGATCCAGGACATGACCGGGCGGATTCAGGTTTACGTCAACCGTAAAACCCTGTCCGAAGACACCCTGGCCTCGGTGAAAACCTGGGACATGGGCGACATCATTGCCGCCGAAGGCACCCTGGCCCGTTCCGGCAAGGGCGACCTGTACGTTGAAATGACCACCGTGCGCCTGCTGACCAAGTCACTGCGCCCGCTGCCGGACAAGCACCACGGCCTGACCGACACCGAACAGCGCTACCGTCAGCGTTACGTTGACCTGATCGTCAACGAAGAAGTGCGCCAGACGTTCCGCGTCCGTTCGCAAGTCATTGCGCACATCCGCAGCTTCCTGATGCAGCGTGACTTCCTTGAAGTCGAAACACCGATGCTGCAAACCATTCCTGGCGGTGCGGCAGCCAAGCCGTTCGAGACTCACCACAACGCGCTGGACATGGAAATGTTCCTGCGTATCGCGCCTGAGTTGTACCTCAAGCGCCTCGTTGTCGGCGGTTTCGAAAAAGTGTTCGAGATCAACCGCAACTTCCGTAACGAAGGCGTTTCGACTCGTCACAACCCTGAATTCACCATGTTGGAGTTCTACCAGGCGTACGCCGACTACGAAGACAACATGGACCTGACCGAAGAACTGTTCCGCGAACTGGCGCAGCTGGTTCTGGGCAGCACCGACGTGCCTTACGGCGACAAAGTGTTCCACTTCGGCGAACCGTTCGTACGTCTGTCGGTGTTCGATTCGATCCTCAAGTACAACCCTGAGCTGACCGCAGACGACCTGAACGACATCGACAAGGCCCGCGCCATCGCCAAGAAAGCCGGCGCCAAGGTGCTGGGCTTCGAAGGTCTGGGCAAGCTGCAGGTGATGATTTTCGAAGAGCTGGTCGAGCACAAGCTGGAACAGCCGCACTTCATTACCCAGTACCCGTTCGAAGTCTCGCCGCTGGCCCGTCGCAACGATGACAACCCGAACGTCACCGACCGTTTCGAACTGTTCATCGGCGGCCGTGAAATCGCCAACGCCTACTCCGAGTTGAACGACGCGGAAGACCAGGCCGAGCGCTTCATGGCTCAGGTAGCCGACAAGGACGCGGGCGACGACGAAGCCATGCACTACGACGCCGACTTCGTTCGCGCGCTGGAGTACGGCATGCCGCCAACGGCGGGTGAGGGTATCGGTATCGACCGTCTGGTGATGCTGCTGACCAACTCCCCGTCGATCCGCGACGTGATCTTGTTCCCGCACATGCGGCCGCAAGCGTAAGTGTTTCAATTAAAAAGCCGCCTTTTCAGGCGGCTTTTTATTGCCTGTCTGGTACAAACGTATCAATTTATTGCTTTCATCTGAGAGGAAAGACCTGTCGTGAATCGTGCAATGGCTCAAGAAGGTGCAGCGGGTATCGCCACTGCGGTCGCTGAAAGTGTTCAGTACCAGGGCCGCAAGGCCAGCCGACAGGGCAGCGAGCAGCGTCGACAGGACATTCTCGATGCGGCGATGCGCATTGTCGTGCGCGATGGCGTGCGGGCCGTGCGTCACCGCGCGGTGGCAGCCGAGGCCGGTGTGCCGTTGTCGGCCACCACCTACTATTTCAAGGACATCGATGACTTGCTCACCGATACCTTCGCCCAATACGTAGAACGCAGCGCGGCGTTCATGGCGAAGTTGTGGGTGAACAATGAGGGCTTGCTGCGCGAGATGGTGATCAGCGGTGACGGCAGCCCCGAGGCGCGTTCGCAGCTGGCGGACGACATTGCACGGTTGATGACGGACTACGTTCACCGGCAATTGATCAACCGTCGCGAACACTTGATGGCTGAACAGGCGTTCCGTCAGGAGGCCTTGTTGAACCCGCGCCTGGCGGAACTGGTGCGCTCACATCAGCAGATTCTCCTCCAAGGCACCTGCCAGCTTTTCGAAGTGTTGGGTTCGCGTGAGCCACGAGAGGATGCCAAGGTGTTGACGGCGATTATCGGACGGATGGAATATCAGGGCCTGCTCAACGACGCCGAGCCTGTGGGTGAAGAAGAAATGCTCGGTATCCTCAATCGCTACATGCACTTGGTACTCGCGTCGGTGTAATCCCTGAGGGCGCCACAAAACCCTGTGGGAGCGAGCTTGCTCGCTCCCACAGGGGCAGGTGTTCAGTTCAGGGCTGCGTGTGTTCATAGGGAGTGTTGAATGAAAGCCTGGCGCGTCATCGTGATCGCCTTGTCGTTCCTGCTGCTCAGTGGCTGTCTGGTGACCTTCAAGGAACCGCTGCCCGCGAGCGACCCCGCGCCCAAAGGTTTGCTCGGCAAATGGACCAGCACCAACGCCTGGGGCGAGCCGATGAACCTGGAGCTGACGCGCATCGGCGACCATCGCTATCAGGCGGTCAGCTACTTCAAGGCCAAACCCGGCGAACGCGAAGCCTATCCCTTCACCGTCTCGCGCCATGGCAGCCGCTGGTACCTGTCAGCGAAGGTGCCAGCCAAATACGGCGGCCACTTCACCATTGCCGGGTTCGAGCTCACGGACAAGCATGAATTGGTGGTCTATAACCTCGACCTCGATCAGATCAACCAGGCCCTCGGACAAAAAGTCCTGAGCGGCGAAGGTTTCCAGACCCATGACGGCGACGGCGTACTGGTCGACAACGCAATGGATCAGGTCTTCAGCTACCTCGACGATCCGGCCAATTCCGATGTCTTCGTCGAGGCGGTGCGCTATCAGCGCCTGGCCAAAAGTAAATAGACTCAGCACATAACGGTTTTTCTACAGGAGTTTCGGGTGGACGATTACCAGCAGACGATACGCATTTTGTCCGATCGCATTGTGCTGGCACAGACGCCGATTCGCGTCCTCGATGCGGTCAAGTGGGACGACAGCATCCGCAAGGGATTCCTCAAGGCCAAGGGCAAGGAAATGCCGGCAGTGGACCGCGATTACTACCTCAATCGGCCACTGACATTCGACTCCAGCAAAGTGAAACTGGAATTCCAGAACATCGAGCGCGACATCACTCGACAGCTCGGCCAGTTCAACCCGGTCGGCCAGATCATGCGCCGCATGTGCAAGGAATACCGGATGGTGGTGCGCATGCTGGAAGCGCGCGGCACCGAGGATTTCGGCCTGATTTCCCAGGAGCTGTACGGCGCCGCGTCCGACGCGTTCCACGCCGGCGACCCGACCCTGGCGGACCTGGGGCTGATGCTCTCCGATTACCTGAACAACATCGACGGCCGTGGCGACCTCAAGGATGAGCCAAAAATCCTCACGGCCAAGGAAGCCGTGCACCTGCTGCAAACCCGCTTGAACAAGGTATTTGGCGAGGCCGAAGAAACCATTCGGGTGTTCGAGTCCGACGGGATCGTCGCCGATGCGGCGGCCGGCGCTGACTACATCAAGATCCGCGCCGATGCGATGTTCAACGACCGTGACGTGCGCGCCCTCGAAGTTCACGAAGGGCTGGTGCATGTCGGCACCACGCTCAACGGGTTGAACCAGCCGATCTGCACCTTCCTGTCCAAGGGGCCGCCGTCGTCGACGGTGACCCAGGAAGGCCTGGCGATCCTGATGGAAATCATCACCTTCGCGTCCTACCCGAGTCGCCTGCGCAAACTGACCAACCGCACCCGCGCCATCCACATGGTGGAGGAGGGCGCAGATTTCCTGCAGATCTACGAGTTCTTCCGCGAGCAAGGCTTCGAAATGGCGGAAAGCTACGGCAACGCCAGTCGGGTATTCCGTGGTTCGGTGCCAAACGGTCTGCCATTTACCAAAGACTTGTCCTACCTCAAGGGCTTCATCATGGTTTACAACTACATTCAGTTGGCCGTGCGTAAAGGCAAGCTTGAGCAGATTCCACTGCTGTTTTGCGGCAAGACCACGCTGGAAGACATGCGCACGCTGCGCCAGTTGGTTGATGAAGGGTTGGTGGTGCCGCCGAAGTATTTGCCGGATCAGTTCCGCGATTTGAACGCGCTGTCGGCATGGATGTGCTTCTCCAACTTCCTCAACCATTTGAGCCTGGACCGGATCGAAGCGGATTACTCCAACATCCTCTAGTCCGAGTGAAATCCCCTGTGGGAGCGAGCCTGCTCGCGAATGCGATTTAATATTCAACTTTGATGTTGTCTGGCACACCGCTTTCGCGAGCAGGCTCGCTCCCACATTTGATCTCTATTTCAACCCATTACTGCGAGGTTTCAACGGATGAGATTCCTCGGCATGGTTTGCCTGCTCCTGACCCTCGGCGGCTGCAGCTCCCTGCTGTTCTACCCCGAGCCCGGCCAGTTGTTCACCCCGGAAAAAGCTCATCTGGAATACCGCGAGGTCACCCTCGTCACTGCCGACGGCCTCAAGCTCAACGCCTGGTGGTTGCCGGCCCAAAAAGGCGTCGAGGTCAAAGGCACGGTGCTGCATTTGCACGGCAACGGCGGCAATCTGCCGATGCACCTGGGCGGGAGCTGGTGGCTGCCCAAGGCCGGTTATCAAGTGCTGCTGATCGACTATCGCGGCTACGGTTTATCTGAAGGAAAGCCAAGCCTGCCGGCGATCTATCAGGACATCGACGCCGCGTTCAAATGGCTCGACCAGGCCCCCGAAGTCAAAGGCAAACCGCTGATCCTGCTTGGCCAAAGTCTCGGTGGCTCGATGGCCGTGCACTATCTGGTTCAACACCCGGAGCGCGAGAAACAGCTCACGGCGCTGGTCCTCGACGGAGCACCGGCGAGCTATCGCAGTGTCGGCCAATTTGCCTTGAGCACTTCATGGCTGACCTGGCCGTTCCAGGTGCCGTTGTCCTGGCTGGTGCCGGATGGCGACAGCGCGATCCACTCGATGCCGCAGCTAAAAAGCGTGCCGAAACTGCTCTATCACAGCATCGACGATCCGATCGTGCCCCTTTCCAACGGCATCCGTCTGTATCAAGCTGCGCCGCCGCCGCGTGTGCTGCAACTGACCCGAGGCGGTCATGTGCAGACGTTCGCCGACCCGGTCTGGCGAAAAGTCATGCTGCGTTACCTCGACGACCCGCAGCATTTCAACGGCCTGCGCCGCCTGGGTGAAATCCCCAATTATCCGGCACCCCCGAATTCAGAAGATGAACCACCAGAGAGCCCGCAATGAGTGAAGAACGTAACGCCATCCCGCTGATCATCACCGGTATCTGCAGCATCCTCGGCACCGTGGGTGCCTTGTGGTACTACGGCTACCTGCATTTCGCCAAGCCTGAGGATGCGTTGCTGCTCAACGAATTCACCATGCTCAAGACCGTGCCGGGCGAAGACTACAAAGTCTCCTTGGAACCCGCCGCGCAAGTGGCGCAGTGCATTGACGGCGTGCTGGTGCTGTTTGATACCGAGCAAAAAGGCCTGACCGGTGTGCTGATCGACAGCAAGAAAAAAGCGGTGCGCTGCATGGGGCAGGAAACGCCACAGAAGCTGGAGCAGTAACCCTGTCCTGCATTCACCAAAGATCCACTGTGGGAGCGAGCCTGCTCGCGAATGCGATTTAACATTCAACATTAATATTGCCTGACCCACCGCTTTCGCGAGCAGGCTCGCTCCCACAGGGTTTTGAGTGATCCGCAAAGATAAAAAGCCCCGTCTGATCAGATCAGCCGGGGCTTTTTGTTTAAGCAGATGTTGCTTAGTTCGAACTGACAGCCGAACGCGGAATCACCGGCTGATTATCATTGGAAATGGTCACTTCCACCCGACGGTTCATCGCCCGGCCCGACACGCTGGAATTCTCCGCGACCGGGTATTCCTTGCCATAACCCTGAGCAACGATTCGCGCCGGATCAACGCCCATCTTCACCAGCGCCGTGCGCACGGAACCGGCCCGACGCTCCGACAGCGACTGGTTGTGGCTCTCGGTGCCGGTGCTGTCGGTGTAACCCTCGACGATCACTTTGCGATCCGGGTTTTCCGAGAGGAACTGCGACAGTTTGTTGATGTTCGCCAGACCGCTGGACTTCAGGTCTGCGCGGTCGGTGGCAAACAACACATCACCAAACGTCACCAGAGTGCCGCGATCGGTTTGCTTGGCGTTCAGGCTGGCCTGCAGCTGTTTGATCTGCGTATCGCGCGCATCCAGTCGCGCCTGCGCACGTTGGGCCGAGGCGTTTTTCAGGTTGGCTTCAGCGGTGCGCAGAGCGATGGTCTGCTTGGCCACTTCAACGCGCTGGTTGGTCAGGTATGCCAGTTGATCGACCTTGGCCGGGTCTTGCTTGTCGCGGTACGCCTGATCGGCTTTGTCCAGGTAATCACTGGCGTCTTTGGTTTCCAGCGCCGCGACTTTGCTCGCTTGCGGGTTGGCTTGCAGACCGCTGTAGTTGGTGCGCGCCTGTTCCAGGTTCGCGTTAGGCGGGGTGGAGCAGGCAGCCAGGGCAACGCTGGCGGCAAGGAGAGCGGGGATCATCAATTGTGTACGCATAATCATTCGTCCTTTTAATCGGTAAGAGCTTCAGGTCCGGGGTCTGGATGCGCGCTTACTGCACGGTGCGCTGACTTTCCTGACGCAGTTCCTGAACACCTTGCTGAGAGTCCTTCAGCGTCTGTTGAGCTTTCGCCGCCTGAGCCTTGCGTTCGGCCACACGAGCGTCCCACTCGGCTTGCTCGGCGAGCATCCGCGCCTCGTCATACTTTTTGTCGTGCATGGCGATTTCGGCTTGTTTGAATTTGTCCTGCGCGGACTTCATTTCCACAGCGGCAAACTCGGTGCCGCCGGCACTGACCGCGTCATTGACGGCGGATTGGGTGACTGCGTATTGCTCGGTCGGCGGATTACCGGCGCAACCGGCCAGAATGAAACTGCTGCCGATTGCCAGGGCAGCCAGTTTCAGGCCGCGCAAGTGTGTGGATGAGGTGGTTTTCATCGTCTTCAACTCCATTGGAATAACTCCTGTAAAACTTGAATATCCATCCTGGTATGGAGCCGTAACCGACCGACGTGCTGTGCGAAATGAAACGACCGTACCAGGCGTGGTTACTGGTTACGACCGGAGGCGTTTTTTAAAAGTTCAGAGAAATTCACCGAGCCTGCGAAAAAGCACGAAAGGCTCTAAATCGGGAACTTTGGCGGCGAGAGGCGGTATTCCCAGGCTTTTTTGCCCTCGGGAACACTCGTTTTTTGATGGGTATTACATCCCTTTGTGGGAGCGAGCCTGCTCGCGAATGCAGTGAGTCAGTCAACCGTAATGTTGAATGTTGTACCGCATTCGCGAGCAGGCTCGCTCCCACAGTTTTACATAGGCCGGATCAGTGTTTTTGCTTGTCACTGCCGCCCGACAAATCATGCAAATGCCGTCGCGACAACGCGAGAAAACGCGGTGTAGGACCGACGTCTTCGTACAGTGGATCACCTTCTTCGTCAGTGGCCACAACGGTCGAGCCCTTCACGTAGGGAAAGCTTTTTTCCAGCTCTTCCAGGGCAGCGCCGATCAGCTCGCCGAGCAGCTCTTCAGGTTGGCGTTTGGGGTACATTTCGGTAATGGCCGCCAGCCGCGCGGCGGCTTCCACGTCCAGGTGAATCGTGTAGCCCGTCTCGGTCAGGCGACCCTTGGCGTTTTCTTCCCAATGCTGGGCAAGCTCGCGAATTTTCATAGTGACCTCAATGCGTTCCTGCTCGTGGCAGGCCGTTTCAGTGTCCGGCAGTGGCCGGCGAAAGCCGTTGTGCGGCTTCCTCTTCAGACTAGCTTCTGCGCGCCGGGTTTAAAGTCCCTTCGTCGTTTGCTTGTAAGAACGGCCTTACGGCGGCACTCTTGGGGTCAAAGCATGATGTTCATGGCCGCCCGGATTTTTTGCTGGAGAACTGCTGATGACCGATATTGATGCACGCTTGCGCGAAGACGTTCACCTGTTGGGTGAGTTGTTGGGCTACACCATTCGTGAACAGTACGGGGACGGTTTTCTCGACAAGATCGAGCAGATCCGCAAGGGCGCCAAGGCCGACCGACGCGGTTCGATGGACGCCGAACTGAGCGCCAGCCTCAACCAATTGAGCGATGACGAGTTGCTGCCGGTTGCGCGGGCGTTCAACCAGTTTCTCAACCTGGCCAACATCGCCGAGCAATACCAGCTGATTCACCGCCGCGAAGCCTCGCAGCCCGCACCGTTCGAAGCGCGCGTGCTGCCGGAACTGCTCGCACGGCTGCGCGCCGAAGGCCACAGCGCCGACGCCCTGGCCCGGCAACTGGGACGACTGGAGATCGAGTTGGTGCTGACCGCGCACCCGACCGAAGTGGCGCGCCGCACGCTGATCCAGAAGTACGACGCGATTGCCGCGCAACTGGCCGCGCAAGACCACCGCGACCTGACCCCGGCCGAACGCGAACAGATACAGGCGAAATTGCAGCGCCTGATCGCCGAAGCCTGGCACACCGAAGAAATCCGCCGCACCCGCCCGACACCTGTTGATGAAGCCAAATGGGGCTTCGCGGTGATCGAGCATTCGTTGTGGCAGGCGATCCCCAATTACCTGCGCAAGGCCGATAAAGCCCTGTTTGACGCCACCGGCCTGCACTTGCCGCTGGAGGCTGCGCCGATTCGTTTCGCCTCGTGGATGGGCGGCGACCGCGACGGTAACCCCAACGTGACCGCTGCCGTGACCCGTGAAGTGTTGCTGCTGGCGCGCTGGATGGCTGCCGATTTGTACGTGCGCGACGTCGACCATTTGGCGGCGGAACTGTCGATGCAGCAGGCCAGCGAGGCCTTGAAAGCCAAGGCCGGGGACAGCGCCGAACCGTATCGCGCGGTGCTCAAACAACTGCGCGAACGTCTGCGGGCCACGCGCAATTGGGCGCACGCCTCTCTGACGACGACCACCCCGGCACCGGCCGATGTGCTGCAAAACAACCGTGATCTGCTCGCTCCACTGGAGCTCTGCTACCAGTCGCTGCATGAGTGCGGCATGGGTGTGATCGCCGACGGTCCGTTGCTCGATTGCCTGCGTCGGGCAGTGACGTTCGGCCTGTTCCTGGTGCGCCTCGATGTGCGTCAGGACTCGTCGCGGCATACCGCCGCCATGACTGAAATCACTGATTACCTGGGCCTCGGTCGCTACGAAGACTGGAGCGAGGACGAGCGCATCGCCTTCCTGATGCGCGAGCAGAACAACCGTCGACCATTGTTGCCGGCGTACTTCAAACCGTCGGCCGATACTGCCGAAGTGCTGGCGACCTGCCGGGAAATCGCCGCCGCCCCTGGCGCTTCGCTGGGTTCGTATGTGATCTCAATGGCCGGTGCCGCCTCCGACGTGCTCGCGGTGCAATTGCTGCTCAAAGAGGCGGGCGTGCTGCGGCCGATGCGCGTGGTGCCGCTGTTCGAAACCCTTGCCGACCTCGACAACGCCGGCCCGGTGATCGAAAAACTGTTGCTGCTGCCAGGCTATCGTTCGCGCTTGCAAGGCCCGCAGGAAGTGATGATCGGCTACTCCGACTCGGCCAAGGATGCCGGCACGACGGCAGCGGCCTGGGCGCAGTATCGAGCGCAGGAACGCTTGGTCGACATCTGCCGCGAGCAGCAAGTGGAACTGCTGTTGTTCCATGGTCGCGGCGGCACTGTGGGGCGTGGTGGCGGTCCGGCGCACGCGGCGATTCTGTCGCAGCCGCCGGGTTCGGTCGCCGGGCGTTTCCGTACCACCGAGCAAGGGGAAATGATTCGTTTCAAATTCGGCCTGCCGGACATCGCCGAGCAAAACCTCAATCTGTACCTGGCCGCAGTGCTGGAAGCGACCCTGCTGCCACCGCCGCCACCAGAGCCTGCGTGGCGCCATTTGATGGACGAATTGGCCGCTGATGGGGTCAAGGCGTACCGCGCCGTGGTGCGCGAGAACCCGCAATTCGTCGAGTATTTCCGCCAGTCGACGCCGGAACAGGAACTGGGACGCTTGCCGCTGGGCAGTCGCCCGGCCAAACGCCGCGCCGGCGGGATCGAAAGCCTGCGCGCGATTCCGTGGATCTTCGGCTGGACGCAAACGCGCTTGATGTTGCCGGCCTGGCTGGGCTGGGAAGCCGCGTTGAGCAAGGCGCTGGAGCGCGGTGAAGGCGAGCTGTTGGGGCAGATGCGCGAGCAATGGCCGTTCTTCCGCACCCGCATCGACATGCTGGAAATGGTCCTGGCCAAAGCGGACGCGGACATCGCCCAATCCTACGATGAGCGTCTGGTCGAGCCGGAATTGCTTCCTTTAGGTGTGCACTTACGCGACCTATTGTCGCAGGCGTGTGCCGTGGTCCTTGGGCTGACCGGTCAGTCGCAGCTACTGGCACATAGCCCAGACACCCTTGAATTCATCCGGTTGCGCAACACCTACCTCGACCCGCTTCATCTATTGCAGGCGGAGTTGCTGGCCCGTTCGCGGCAACAGGATGTGGCGCAGGGCAGCCCGGTAGAACAGGCGTTGCTGGTGTCTGTGGCGGGGATTGCCGCCGGTTTGCGAAATACCGGCTAAGGTTTTTGCCGTGGGGCGAGGCACTCGGCGCGGGCGTCGGGTGCCGTTGGGCGAGGGCTGGAAAAGGTCGGTCAGGCGACAGTTAATGATGGGGTTGCGACTTGGGGCACTCCATCAAAAGGTCACATCAGGCAGCGGTTTCTCCGACTTTCGGCGGCTTGTGTGGTCCGGGCCTGCTGTGTATCTTGATCAGCCTTTGGCCGTTTGGGCGGTCACGACCCTATTTTTGAGATTGGCCCCACGAGGCGAATCTGACGTTATCCATATAAAAAATTGAGGAGCACATCGATGCGCGTCATTCTGCTGGGAGCTCCCGGGGCCGGTAAAGGTACTCAGGCTAAGTTCATCACCGAGAAATTCGGCATTCCGCAAATCTCCACTGGCGACATGTTGCGTGCAGCCGTCAAGGCCGGCACCGAGCTGGGCCTGATCGCCAAGAGCGTCATGGACAGCGGCGGTCTGGTCTCCGATGACCTGATCATCAACCTGGTCAAGGAACGCATCAGTCAGGCGGATTGCGCCAACGGTTTCCTGTTCGACGGTTTCCCGCGCACCATTCCTCAGGCTGAAGCCCTGGTGAAGGCCGGCGTCGAGCTGGACCACGTGCTGGAAATCGACGTCAAAGACGAAGACATCGTCCAGCGTATCGCCGGCCGTCGTGTTCACGAGGCCAGCGGCCGCGTGTACCACATCGTCTACAACCCGCCGAAAATTGCCGGTAAAGACGACATCACCGGCGACGAGCTGGTACAGCGCAAAGACGATACTGAAGAAACCGTGCGTCATCGCCTGTCGGTCTACCACGCCCAGACCGAGCCTCTGGTGAAGTTTTACCAGGAGCTGTCCGCCGCTCAAGGCAAACCGAAGTACAGCCACGTTGAAGGTGTTGGCTCGGTTGAAGCGATCACCGGCAAAGTGCTTGAAGCACTGAGCTAAAAAAACGCTTCATCTTCTACGGCCCGCTTGCGGGCCGTAGTTGTTTATACTGGCGCACTTTTTCTGACCTCTCTTACGGAAACATCGATGAGCACCTTGCTGGCCCTGGACACCGCGACTGAAGCTTGCTCCGTTGCCTTGCTGCATGACGGCAAAGTCACGAGCCATTACGAGGTGATCCCGCGCCTGCATGCGCAGAAGCTGTTGCCGATGATCCAGCAACTGCTCGCCGATGCGGGGACCACGCTGCAAGCGGTCGATGCCATCGCGTTTGGCCGTGGGCCGGGCGCGTTTACCGGTGTGCGGATTGCCATCGGGGTGGTGCAAGGCTTGGCGTTTGCGCTGGATCGCCCGGTCTTGCCGGTGTCGAACCTGGCCGTGCTGGCGCAACGCGCATATCGCGAACACGGCGTGAGCCAGGTCGCGTCCGCCATCGATGCGCGGATGGATGAAGTGTATTGGGGCTGCTACCGCGAAACGGCGGGGGAGATGCGCCTGGCAGGCAATGAAGCCGTGTTGCCGCCGGAAGTGGCGGCGTTGCCGGCGGATGCCAGTGGCGAGTGGTTTGGCGCGGGCACGGGTTGGGGTTATGCCGAGCGCATTGCCGTGAACCTGACCGGGCAGGACGCGGGCATGTTGCCGCATGCCGAAGATCTCCTGACGCTGGCACGGTTTGCCTGGGAACGGGGTGAGGCGATTGTGGCGGATGAAGCGCAGCCGGTTTACTTGCGCGATAAAGTGGCGACACCCAAGGCGCGTTGATTTCTCTGTATCGAGTAGGTCCTATCGCGAGCAAGCTCGCTCCCACAGGGGATTGGTGAACGCCGCAGATCCAGTGTGGGAGCGAGCCTGCTCGCGAAGGCATTTTGTGTAACGCAGCCAATCGTCGATTTATACCCCCAGCTTTTAAACCTTTTCCCGATTCTGTGTTCTAGTTATCACCAAGCGGTTTGCGAAGCGGCCAATGCGCCACTAAACTGCCATCATTGATACCGGACATGTACTCATGCGTATAGACGGCCTTTCCTCTCAGTCCTACCCCATCAAGCGCAAGGCTCGCAAAGGCCCTGTGGCAGAAGACGATTACGTCGATATCGACGGCGAGCTGGAAATTCCGTCCGAAGAGCAAATGGCTGCCCGTGCCGCCAAAGCCTCGGCGCAACGCCTGAGCAATCTGCCGGCGCGTCAGCAAGACATGATCTACCACCGCGCCATGAGCAAAAGCGTCGCCACCGCGCTCGCCAGCTACCTGAGCACGGCCACTTTTGTCGATTGGGATACGGATGTGCTGGGTCTCGACCTGTACATCTGATGGTTCAGCCTTACTACCTCGGCTGCCCGTCCTGGAGTGAAAACGCCTGGCGCGATTATCTTTATCCGCCAGACGCGAAAGCCTCCGAGTTTCTAAATCTCTATACCCAAGTATTCAACGCCGTAGAAGGCAATACGACCTTCTACGCGAGCCCGGCTGCCACCACTGTCGAACGCTGGGCCGAGGCCATGCCCGAACACTTTCGTTTCACCGCCAAGTTTCCTGGCGATATCAGCCACGGCGGCGACCTGCGCGAGCAACTGACCGCCGCCGAAACCTTCGTGCAATTGCTTAGCCCCTTGGGTGAGCGGGTTTCGCCGTTGTGGCTGCAATTGTCGAAAAGCTTTACGCCGCAGCGATTGCCCGAACTGGCCGCGTTCATTGATGCACTGGAACGCCCGCTGGCCGTCGAGGTGCGCCACGATGCGTTCTTCGCCAAGGGCGATGCCGAGCGCATGCTCAATCGCCTGCTACTGGATCGCGGTGTCGAACGCATCTGCCTCGATCCGCGTGCGCTGTTCAGTTGCATCTCGACCGATCCCTCGGTGCTTCACGCCCAGTCGAAAAAGCCCAAGGTACCGCCACGTCCGGCGGCGTTCACCCAGTTTCCGCAGGTGCGTTTCATCGGCCATCCACAGCTGGAAGCCAACGATCCGTTTCTGCTTCCGTGGGTCGAGAAAATCGCCGCGTGGATCGAAGAGGGGCGCACGCCCTACATCTTCCTGCACACCGCCGACAACCTGCTGGCCGCCCGGCTGGCGCAACGTTTTCACGCACAACTGATGGTGCGTTTACCTGGCCTGCCGCCGCTGCCTGAGCTATACAGAGAACCCGCAGCGGAGCAACTTGGATTGCTCTGAGGCGGATTCGTCCCCCTATTCAGGAGCCTGCCCAATGGATGCGCAAACCCTTCGAGCCCAGGCGTTCAAAGCGCTGCACGAACGCGATGGGGCTTTCGTCATTCCCAACCCGTGGGACGCCGGCTCGGCGAAGATGCTCGCCAGCCTCGGTTTCGAGGCGCTGGCAACCACCAGTGCCGGTTACGCTTTTTCCAATGCACGCCCGGATGGCGCGCTGACCCTCGACGATACGCTGGCTAATGTTCGGGCGATTGTCGCGGCCACTGATCTGCCGGTGGCGGTGGATCTGGAAAACGGTTTTGCCGATGACCCCGCGCAATGCGCCCAGAGCATTTTGCGCGCGGCTGAGGCCGGTGCGGTCGGCGGCTCGATCGAAGACGCCACGGGCCGTGAAGCGGCGCCGATCTACTGCTTCGAACATGCCGTGGCGCGGGTTGCAGCGGCGGTGGCAGCGGCGCGCAGCTTGCCGTTCCCCTTCATGCTGACCGCGCGTGCCGAGAACTTTCTGCACGGCAATCCCGATCTCGCCGACACCATTCGCCGCTTGCAGGCGTTCGCCGAGGCCGGTGCCGACGTGCTCTATGCGCCGGGGTTGCGCAGTGCCGAAGATGTGTTGGCGGTGGTCCGTGCCGTGGCGCCCAAACCGGTCAATGTGTTGATGTCTGGCGGGCTCAAGTTGACGGTCGAGCAGTTGAGCGAAATGGGCGTCAAACGCATCAGCGTCGGATCGGCGCTGGCCTTGGCGGCGTATGGCGAATTTTTCCGTGCGGCTGAAGAGATCAAGACTTCGGGCACGTTCGGGTTTACCTCGCGCTCCATGCCGTACGCGAAGGCCAATCAACTGTTCAAAGGCTGACGATGCGGTGGTGGCTGTTGTTGATCCTGTTGCTCATTGGCGCGTTGGGCCTGGGTGTCTGGCGCGGCTGGATCTCCCTCCCACCGCAGTGGAACCCTTGGGCGCCACTGGACGTGAAGGCCGAACCGAACCTGTTGACCCGCTACAAGTTGATGCGCTTGGGCGATGATCCACAGTTGTGCGACCAGGCCTTGAGCAGTTCCGGATTGCGCGTGACCCGCCAGGCCGACAGCCCCGACGCCACGTGCCCGCTGATCAACACGTTGCGTGTGCAGGGCGGTGAAGTGGCCCTGAGCAGCAGCTTCCTCGCCAGTTGCCGGTTGGCGGTGTCGTTCGCGCTGTTTGACCGGCATGTCCTGCAACCCGCGGCGCAGACGGTCTACGGGCTGGCGGTGACGCGGGTTGACCATCTCGGCAGTTTTGCCTGTCGCAACGTTTACAACCGCAACAACGGCAGGCTCAGTCAGCACGCGTCAGCCAATGCGCTGGACATTGCCGGTTTCCGTCTGGCGGATGGGCGAACCATCAGCGTGCTCAAGGATTGGCCAAAGGATAATCAGGACACGCGGTTTCTACGTCAGGTCCGCGACGGTGCGTGCGACATGTTCAGCGTGGTGTTGAGCCCGGATTACAACGCCGCCCATCGCAATCATTTTCATGTGGATGTCGGGCCGTGGTGGGTGTGTCGCTGAGGGCCTGTTACAGAAGGTCAGGCGGCGATGCGCAGGTTTTGCAGTACGATCGGGCGAGCCCAGCCGTTATCGAAATCGAGCTGTTTTTGTTGTTCCACCAGTTCTTCGGGGGAGAACGGCGGGAACGGCTTGTCCAGCAGGTCCATCTCGAATTCGGCGATCGGCAGGTGCAGCGGACGTGGTTGTGGCGCCGGGCCGGCTTCCGGCACGGGTTGACCGGCGGTGAGCACGATAGGACGGACCCAGCCGCTTTCGAAGTCCTGTTGTTTCTGCTGAGCGACGATTTCTTCCGGCGGGAACGGTGGGGCCGGTTTGTCGGCCAGGTCCATTTCGAACTCGGCAATCGGCAAAAACAGTGGCTCCGGCGGGCGGACCACGGTGTCCGTCACGTTGCATTCGCGCTGGGAGACGATGTGCGCCAGCAGGTCGCTGCCGACGGTAGGCTCGACCGGGCTGTCGAGATCGACCGGTAGAAACTTGAGCGACTCAGGAACCCCGTCACCCGGCTGATCGGCCAGCGCCCGGGCAAAAAAATCTTGCCACAGGTGACTGACACCGCCCAACGCTTGGGTGTTTCGCAGGTTGTAATCGCCGTAGGGCGAGATAAAACCTGTGATTGTGGGTTGAAAGTCTGACATTTCTCTCGGTCGACGCTCAGCTCTGGCAAAATGCCCGTTAGTTTTGTTATCGGCCGTTTTTGCCGATCATTAATTTTTTGAGCGTGTTTTCCGATGATTGATCAACCGGCGGTTTGCCGCATCCATGTCGAGGCCCTGGGCACGACCTTTCAGCCCAAGGCCGAGCAATGGGCCGAGCGCCTGGGCTTGCCGTTGCAGGTGGATGATGGCGAGTTTGCCTTGCAGGTCGGCGAGCAGGGTTTACAGCTGCAACAACTCGGCGCGGATGCGCCGGGGCCGGTGCGGGTGGACTTCGTCGAAGGCGGGGCGGCGCATCGCCGGTTGTTCGGTGGCGGCACGGGGCAGATGATCGCCAAGGCCGTTGGCATCGCGCAGGGCGTGCGTCCGCGTGTTCTGGATGCCACGGCGGGGCTGGGCAAGGATGCGTTCGTGCTGGCGAGCCTGGGCTGCGAGATGAGCCTGATCGAGCGTCAGCCGCTGATCGGCGCCTTGCTGGAGGATGGCCTGGCGCGCGGCGCGGAAGATTTCGACGTGGCACCCATCGTGGCGCGCATGCGGTTGCTCAAGGGCAATTCGATTGAAGTGATGCGCAATTGGGAAGGTGAACCGCCGCAGGTGATCTACCTCGACCCGATGTTTCCCCATCGTGAGAAAACCGCGTTGGTGAAGAAGGAAATGCGCTTGTTCCGGCCGTTGGTGGGCGATGACCCGGACGCGCCGGCGTTGCTTGAGGCGGCATTGGCGTTGGCCAGTCACCGGGTTGTAGTGAAGCGGCCGCGCAAGGCGCCGTGTATTGCGGGACCGAAGCCGAGTCATGCGCTGGACGGGAAATCCAGCCGGTATGACATTTATCCGAAGAAAGCACTTAAACCCTGATACCGCGTCGCTCCCACATTGGATCTGTGCAACACCAGAGATCCCTTGTGGGAGCGAGCCTGCTCGCGAAGGGGCCAGAATTAGCACCCCAAACCTATCAGCTTGTCTCTGGCCGATAAGCCCGCATAAACAACCCCACCACTTCCTGCACATGCTCCTCGGCCGCAACCCCGGTCACCGGCCCGCCGCAGCCGTACAACAACCGAAAATTGCCCCCGCCCTTGAGCAAGCAGAAGAAATGCTCAGCCGCATTACGCGGTTTATCAATGCTCAACACACCGCTTTGATCCACCTGGGTCAGCAACCGCTCCATGCCATCCAGCATGCGTTGCGGGCCGGCCTCGAAAAAGATCAGCGAGAGTTTCGGGTCCTGGCTGCCGAGGGTAATCATCAGGCGGTGCAGGTTTACTGATTCGTCGCTATTGATCAGCTGGTGAAAGCCGTGCGCGATGTTCAGCAGCACGGTTTCCACGGCGACCCCGTCCGCCAGTTCGAAAAACAGCGGCGGCAGTTGCTCTTCGCATTTGGCGACCACGGCGGCGGAGAACAGCGTCTCCTTGTCGTTGAAGTGGCTATAGACGGTCAGCTTGGACACGCCAGCCTCAGCCGCCACGGCATCCATGCTGGTGTTCGCGTAACCCTTGCTCACAAACAGAATTTTCGCCGCATCGAGGATGGCCTGGCGCTTGGCCAGATCCTTGGGGCGGCCCGGACCGCTGGGTGCTGAAAGATTGTTCGACATATTCGCTTTTATTACTGGACTGGTGAGTTTGCTATTAATACCATACTGCTCAGTATAATTATTCCAAGCACCATTAGCGAAAGGTCGTTCACCATGTTCCGCTATGCCTTGCCCCTCGCGTTGCCAGTCAGTCTGGCGTTTTTATTGACGGCGTGTGGTCACGAAGAGGCGCCGCAAGTCACCATTCGCCCGGCCATGGTGGTTCAGCCAGAGCCTTCGGCGCAGGCGATGGAAAGCTATCCCGGTGAAGTGCGGGCGCGCTATGAGCCGGACCTGGCGTTTCGCATTGGCGGCAAAGTCAGCCGACGACTGGTCGAGGAAGGGCAGCGCGTCAAGGCTGACCAGCCGCTGGCAGAGCTCGACCCTCAAGACGTTCGCCTGCAACTGGAAGCCACCCGCGCCCAAGTCGCCGCCGCCGAGGCCAACCTGAGCCTGGTGCGCACCGAGCGGGATCGCTACAAGACCCTGATGGACCGTCAGATGGTCAGCCATTCGCAGTACGACAATGCCGAAAACCTTTACCGATCCGGTGAAGCCCGCCTCAAGCAAATCAAAGCCGAATTCAATGTCTCGACCAATCAGGCGAGCTACGCGGTGCTGCGCGCGCCTCAGGATGGCGTGGTGGCCAAGCGGGCCGTGGAAGTCGGGCAAGTGGTGGCTGCGGGGCAAACCGTGTTCACCATCGCCACCGATGGCGAACGTGAAGTGTTGATCAGCCTGCCGGAACAGAGTTTCGGTCGCTTCAAGGTCGGTCAGCCGGTGTCGGTAGAGCTCTGGACCCAACCGGATCAACGCTTCGCCGGCCGCATCCGCGAACTGTCGCCTGCCGCCGATCCAAAATCGCGCACCTTCGCCGCCCGCATTGCGTTTACCGCAGGCAAAGTCCCGGCAGAGCTCGGCCAAAGCGCCCGGGTGTTCATCCAGACGGCAGAAACCATTGCGCTGTCGGTACCGTTATCGGCGGTCACCGCAGAAAACGGCGCGACCTACGTGTGGGTGCTCGGCGCCAACAACACCTTGAAAAAAGCCCCGGTGCGCGTTGGCCCGTTCGGCGAGAAAACCGTGCCGGTGCTCGAAGGCCTGAATGCCAGCGACTGGGTGGTGGCTGCAGGTGTTCATGTGCTTCACGACGGGCAACAAGTGCGTCCGGTGGATCGCTCCAACCGCGTGGTCAATCTGGCGGACAAGGAGTAATTCCCGATGCGCTTCAACCTTTCCGAATGGGCGCTGCGTAATCGCCAGATCGTACTGTTCCTGATGCTCTTGCTGGCCGTCGTCGGTGCGCTTTCCTACACCAAGCTCGGCCAAAGCGAAGACCCGCCGTTTACCTTCAAGGCCATGGTGATTCGCACCAATTGGCCGGGGGCCACGGCTCAGGAAGTGTCGCGCCAAGTCACCGAACGCATCGAGAAAAAACTGATGGAAACCGGAGAGTACGAGCGCATCGTCTCGTTCTCCCGTCCGGGTGAGTCCCAGGTCACCTTTATCGCGCGCGATGCCATGCACTCGCAGGACATTCCCGAGCTCTGGTATCAGGTCCGCAAGAAGATCAGCGACATCCGCTACACCTTGCCGCCGGGTATTCAGGGGCCGTTTTTCAACGATGAGTTCGGCACTACGTTCGGCAACATTTACGCCCTGACCGGCGACGGTTTTGATTACGCGGTGTTGAAGGACTACGCCGACCGCATCCAGATCCAGCTGCAACGGGTCAAGGATGTTGGCAAGGTCGACTTGCTCGGACTGCAGGACGAGAAAATCTGGATCGAGCTGTCCAACGTCAAACTCGCCACCCTTGGCTTGCCGTTGGCCGCCGTGCAGCAAGCGCTTGAAGAGCAGAACGCCGTGTCGACAGCCGGGTTCTTCGAAACCACCAGTGAACGCTTGCAGCTACGGGTTTCGGGGAATTTTCAGACGGTCGATGAGATCAAGAACTTCCCGATCCGTGTCGGTGATCGCACGTTCCGCATTTCCGATGTGGCCGACGTTCGCCGTGGTTTTAACGATCCTCCCGCACCGCGCATGCGCTTCATGGCCGAAAACGCCATCGGTCTGGCCGTGGCGATGAAGGACGGCGGCGACATTCTGGTGCTGGGCAAGGCGCTGGAAGTCGAGTTCGACCGCATCCAGAACAACCTCCCGGCCGGGATGCAATTGCGCAAGGTCTCGGACCAGCCCGCCGCGGTGAAAACCGGGGTCGGCGAATTCGTTCAGGTGTTGGTTGAAGCCTTGGCGATTGTGTTGCTGGTGAGCTTCTTCTCTCTTGGCGTGCGCACCGGCATGGTGGTGGCGCTGGCGATTCCGCTGGTGCTGGCAATGACTTTTGCCTGCATGTATTACCTCGGCATCGGCCTGCACAAAATCTCCCTTGGCGCGCTGGTGCTGGCGCTGGGCTTGCTGGTGGACGACGCGATCATCGCCGTGGAAATGATGGCGATCAAAATGGAGCAGGGCTTCGATCGTGTAAAAGCAGCCAGTTATGCCTGGACCAGTACGGCGTTCCCGATGCTCACTGGCACGCTGATCACCGCTGCCGGCTTCCTGCCGATTGCCACCGCGCAATCGAGCACCGGCGAATACACCCGCTCGATCTTCCAGGTGGTGACCATCGCGCTGCTGGCCTCGTGGGTCGCTGCGGTGGTGTTTGTGCCGTACCTGGGGGAAAAACTCCTGCCGGATCTGGCGAAAATTCATGCGGCGAAACACGGCACCGATCAGCCCGACCCTTACGGCACACCGTTCTATGAGCGTGTCAGACGTCTGGTGGAGTGGTGCGTACGGCGGCGCAAAACGGTGATCGTGCTGACGATCATGATGTTCATTGGCTCGGTCATGCTGTTCCGTTTCGTGCCGCAACAGTTCTTCCCGGCGTCGGGGCGGCTGGAGCTGATGATCGATTTGAAACTGGCTGAAGGCGCCTCCCTGAGCAACACCGCCGACGAAGTCAAACGCCTGGAAGCCTTGCTGAAGGACCGTGCCGGTATCGACAATTACGTGGCCTACGTCGGCACCGGCTCACCGCGTTTCTACCTGCCGCTGGATCAACAACTGCCGGCGGCGAGTTTCGCGCAGGTGGTGGTCCTGGCCAAGACCATCGAGGATCGCGAAAGCCTGCGGACCTGGCTGATCGAAACTCTCAACGAACAATTCCCGGCCCTGCGTGGGCGGGTCACGCGTCTTGAAAACGGACCGCCCGTGGGCTATCCCGTGCAGTTCCGGGTGACCGGCGAGCACATCGACGAGGTCCGCGCAATGGCGCGTAAAGTGGCGGCCAAGGTTCGCGAGAATCCGCACGTGGTCAACGTCCACCTCGACTGGGAAGAGCCGAGCAAAGTGGTGTACCTGAACGTCGATCAGGACCGCGCCCGAGCGCTGGGTGTGAGCACGGCGAACCTGTCGAAGTTCCTGCAAAGCTCGCTGACCGGTTCCAGCGTCAGCCAGTACCGCGAAGACAATGAGTTGATCGAAATCCTGCTGCGCGGCACCCTGCACGAACGCACCGAACTGTCGTTGCTGCCGAGCCTGGCCGTGCCGACCGACAATGGCCGCAGCGTGGCACTGTCGCAGATCGCGACGCTGGAATATGGCTTCGAAGAAGGCATCATCTGGCACCGTAATCGCCTGCCGAACGTCACCGTTCGCGCCGACATCTACGGCAAGGAACAACCGGCCACGCTGGTGCAGCAGATCATGCCGACGCTTGATCCGATTCGCGCCGAACTGCCGGACGGTTACTTGCTGGACGTTGGCGGCACGGTCGAGGATTCCGCCCGTGGACAGAACTCGGTGAAGGCCGGTGTGCCGTTGTTCATCGTGGTGGTGTTGACGTTACTGATGCTGCAACTGCGCAGCTTCTCGCGCACGGTGATGGTGTTCCTCACCGCGCCGCTGGGGTTGATCGGCGTGACCTTGTTCCTGTTGGTGTTCCGGCAGCCGTTCGGTTTTGTCGCGATGCTCGGGACCATCGCGCTGTCCGGGATGATCATGCGCAATTCGGTGATTCTGGTCGACCAGATCGAACAAGACATCGCGGCGGGTCTCAAACCCTGGCAGGCGATTATCGAGGCGACCGTGCGCCGCTTCCGCCCGATTGTATTGACCGCACTGGCGGCGGTGCTGGCGATGATCCCATTGTCACGCAGCGTGTTCTTCGGGCCGATGGCGGTGGCGATCATGGGCGGGTTGATTGTGGCGACGGCGCTGACGTTACTGTTCTTGCCGGCGCTGTATGCGGCTTGGTTCAGGGTGAAGAAAGAGCCGGTCTGACTTCCTACATGTATTTCAGAATCCTCTGATATTGAGTCAGAGGACTCTGAATGCTGTACTCACGACTCAGTTTTACGAGTTTTGAGACAGTCATCATGAAGAAGCCACCGGTTGTAACGGGCAGGACCGATCCGGTGTTCGACCTGTTGATGAAATCTCCCCACAAGGAACGACTCCCGGACTATCTGGCCCTGCTGAAACCGCTGGATGATCAGGGGCGTTACCTCCCATTTAATGAATTGCGTTACCGCTGGGCGCCGGGTCTGGATTCAAGAGTGTGTTGGGCCTTGGTCAAAAAGGCCCGGACGGCACAGTATTCCTGCCTTCTGCCCTTGGGCGAACCAGTCCAGTGGGGCAATTTTTTGCTGACGCCGTTGGCGCAGAAAGCCATTTCGGCAGTCGATCGGCAAACCACCACCGCCGCGCTGGAATACATGACCAGCCAGATCGGTGAGCGTGCGCATTTCAGCTATCTGCTCAATGACCTGATCGAAGACGAAGCCATCAGCAGCAGCCAACTCGAAGGCGCTGCAACCACCACGCGGGCGGCCAAGGACATGCTCAAGCGCCATCGCCTGCCGCGTACGCCTGACGAGCGAATGGTCATTGGCAACTACCAGATGATGAACTTTGCCTGGGAACAACGTTATGAACCACTGAGTGTGGAACTCATCACCGCGATGCACCGTGTCGGCGTCGAGGGTATTGATGACGCGCAGTATTCGCCGGGCGAATTCAGAGGCAACGATGATGTAGTGGTGCAGGACGGCGAGGGCAACACCGTGCATACACCGCCGCCCGCGGCAGGGCTGGTGTCACGCTTGCAGGTGCTGTCGAAGTGGATCAATCGGTCCCACAACGATATCAACCGTGAGGACTACCTCCATCCGCTGGTGAAAGGCATCGCGCTGCATTTTGCCTTGGGTTACGAGCATCCTTTCCGCGATGGCAATGGTCGTGTCGCGCGGGCACTGTTTTACTGGTTCATGTTCAAGAATGATTTCTCGGCGTTTCGCTACATTGCTATCAGCGTGTTGCTGCGCAACGCACCCGTGAAATACGGGCGGTCGTATTTGAATACCGAGGCCGATGAACTGGACCTGACTTACTTCATTGATTTCCAGTGTTCGGTGATCCTGCGGGCCGTCAGCGGTTTTACCGAGGTCTATCGCAAGAGTCTGGCCCACGCCGAGCACTTTGATCGTTGGTTGATGGCGTCCGGTTTTTTCGACCAGCTCACCGAGAAGCAGCGCGCCGTCTATCAAGTGGCCAAGAGCGGGATGGCCAAGGAGTTCACAGCCGTCAATGTGAAGGAAAACCTCGACTGCTCTTACAACACGGCTTCGTCGACCTTGAATGGGTTGGTTGACTTGAAGGTGTTCGAGAAACGCAAGATGGGGCGCGAGTGGGTGTTCTTTTTACGGACGGCGCCCGTTGCCTCATCCATCATGGAAGCCGTTTAAATAAAAAAACCCGCTGAACCAGTAAAGGTCAGCGGGCTTTTTTACAGGGTTCAGTTGCTCGGAATTACAACGTCCCAAACACCTTCTTCGCCAGGCTGGTCGCCGCCGCAGCAGGGTTCTGGCGGATGGTTTCTTCCTGTTTGCCGATCATCTCAAACAAACCGTTCAAGGCCTGTTCGGTGACATAGTTTTCGACGTTGGCGTTCTTGGCATCCAGCACGCCCATGGTCGCCGCCTGACCGGCGAACGTGTTGTATTGCTTGGCCAGACCGACCTGATCGGTGGCCTGCTTCACAATCGGCAGGAACTTCACGCGGATCTGTTCGCGACTGGTTTTGTTCAGGTACTGAGTGGCCGAGTCGTTGCCGCCGCTGAGGATGCCCTTGGCATCTTCCACACTCATCTTCTTCACCGCCTCCACGAGGATCGGCTGGGCCTGGGTCACGGCGGTTTCAGCTGCTTTGTTCATGCTGGCTTCCAGTTCGTCGACCTGATCGCCCATGCCGAACTGCTTCATTTTGCCGGCGACCTTGCCGAGTTTGCCCGGCAAACCGATTTTCACCTCCGGGTTGTTGCTGAAGCCACCCGGTGTGCCAAGTTGTTTGACCGCCAGTTGTGCACCTTGGGTCAGGGCATCCTTGAGGCCGCCAGTGGCGTCCTTTTGCGACAGGTCGTTGAGCGACAGCGCCAGTGCGCTGGCGGAGATCATCAAGCCTGCGCAGAGGCCGGCGAAGCGAAGGGTAGGGCGGAACATGACAGCTTCCTTGTTCAAAAAATGGAAATTAGCGGACTACGTCAAAGCAGATGGATTCAGTCGGCCGGCGCCGCAGGTACGACCTGGTCCGCCGCATCTTCACTGCGATGCAACGCCACCTGACGGATCGACAAGCGAATCTCCGCCGGCAATACCCGTTTGGCCGCGCCTTCGGCCAGCTCGCCGAGCAGTTCGTGGTAGCTCAACTTGCCGGCTTCGTCGCGCTTGAGCACCTCGAGATCGAGCATTGTCTGGATGAAGTGACGGAACAGGCTCTTGTCGAAGAATTCCGGGGCGTTCAGGCCATGGAGAATCGACAGGCGCTGGGCCATGACTGTGCACAAGTCTTCCAGCTCTTCGGCGCTGATGCTGTTCTGGCCGCTGTTGAGCAGCAAGGACACGGTCATGTAGAAGCGCTGCAAAGTCTGGGCGATGCTCTTCGACAGCAAGGTCAGCAACACGAAATGCCGTGAGCTGGGTGCCGGGCGCAGGTAGACATCGTTTTCGAAACGCAACAGGCCTTGCTCGACGAACGCTTCCAGCCATTGGTCGATCACGGCGTCCAGTTCGTCCATGGACCAGCGAATGAACAGTTCCGACTGCAGGTACGGATAAAGTGCGCGGGTGTAACGCAGGATCTGGTCGCGGTTCATGCGCGACGCGCTCTGGAAGAAACTCGCGAGCAGCGCCGGCAACGCAAAAATGTGCAGCACGTTGTTGCGGTAGTAGGTCATCAGGACGGCGTTCTGCTCATCCAGGTACAGAATCTTGCCCAGGGCATCGCTCTGCTCGGACAGCAGGTCCATGTCCTTTACGTGCTCGATCAGCGCACGACCATCACCTTCCGGCAGCGTGGTGTGCGGCGAATACGGAACCTTGCGCAACAGCGCCAGGTACAGATCGAGCACTCGCGCCATGGCGCGATCATCCAGCGCCAGACGGCTGGTGGACAGTAACGCCAGGGCCACCAGGTTCACCGGGTTGATCGCTGCCGCTTCGTTCAGATGCTGTGCGACTTTTTCGCCGAGACGGTTAGTCGTTTCGGTGAGCCAGGCCGGTTTGAATTGCGGGCCGAGTTCCTGTTGGCGCCAGTCCGGCTGTTCGCTGTCGAGGAACTCCGCCAGTTTAATCGGCTCGCCGAAGTTCACCGCCACCTGGCCGAAGCGCTGCTTGAGCGCGCCGATGACTTTGAAAATATCGAAGATCGACTCTTTTTTCTTGGTCGCCCCACGCAGTTCGCCGAGGTAGGTCCGGCCTTCCAGTACGCGCTCGTAGCCGATGTACACCGGCACAAACACGATGGGCATGCGCGACGAACGCAGGAAGCTGCGCAGGGTAATCGCGAGCATCCCGGTTTTCGGTTGCAGCATGCGCCCGGTGCGCGAACGGCCGCCCTCGACGAAGTATTCGACCGGGAAGCCTTTGGTAAACAAGGTGTGCAGGTATTCGTTGAACACCGAGGTGTACAGCGGGTTGCCCTTGAACGTGCGGCGCATGAAGAACGCACCGCCGCGACGCAGCAAGCCGCCGATCCCCGGCATGTTGAGGTTGATCCCGGCGGCGATGTGCGGCGGGGTCAGGCCATTGCGGAACAGCAGATAGGACAGCAGCAGGTAGTCGATGTGGCTGCGGTGGCAGGGTACGTAGATCACTTCGTAACCCGGCGCGACCTTTTGCACGCCTTCGATGTTATTGACCTTGATGCCGTCGTAGATCTTGTTCCAGAACCAGCTCAGCACCACTTCCATGAAGCGGATCGCGGTGTAGGTGTAGTCGGAGGCGATCTCGTTGCCGTAGCGCAGGGCCTGGGCCTTGGCTTTCTCCGGGGAGATGTTCTCGCGCTCGGCTTCGTCGAGGATCGCTTGCTTGACCAGTGGCTGGTTGAGCAAGCCCTTGACCAGATTGCGCCGGTGGGAAATGTCCGGGCCGATGACCGCGGCTTTGAGGTTGCGGAAGTGCACCCGCAGGATCCGCTGGGCCATGCGCACGGTGCGCTCGTGGCCTTTGTTGTGATCGATCAGCTCGCGCAAGTGGATCGGCGCGGAGAACTGCACGCGGGTCTTGCGCCCCAACACGATGATGCTCAGCAAGCGGCGCAGACGCCCGGTAACCGCCCAGCTGTCGGCGAAGAGCAATTTCCAAGGGCTCGATTCGCTGTCCGGCGACTGGCCCCAGAACACGCTGACCGGAATGATTTGCGCGTCTTCGGCGGCATTCTGGCTCAGGGCGCTGACCAGGCGGGTCAGGGTTGGCGGTGCGCCGCGTTTGTCCTGACGGCCGAGCCAGTCGGGCTCTGGCGTCAGGTAGAAGAACGCTGCGGGTTCCAGCAGGTTACCCACTGAAACCGGCAACACCGGGCGGGGCAGGCCAGCCTTGCTGCATTCGGTGTCGACCACGGCGAGGTCGGTCAGCGAAGGGTTTTGCAGGACGTAGAACACCGGACGACTGCGGTCGAGGTTGAGGGTGAACGACGACTGGTTGATCGTCTCCGAGCGAACCCAGATATACAACAGTCGGCGCAGGGTGCCAAACACAAGACGGCGGAACGGGGAGCGGGTCATACGGCTTCTGCGTGAGTGAGTAAAACCGAGCAAATGCTCGGGCGGTCGATAGTGTGCCGTATTCACCGAAAATCGGCAAAAAAGCACCTAAGTAAAGTGAGTTGAGAGTTTTGGCGGCTGTCATATACTCGGCCGTTCAAAATAAAAACAAGGGGGTACTGATTCATGGCTACGCGCGAAACCGGCAACGTGAAGTGGTTCAACGACGCCAAGGGCTACGGCTTTATTCAACGCGAGGACGGGGTGGACGTGTTCGTGCACTACCGCGCGATTCGCGGCGAAGGGCACCGTTCGCTGGCGGAAGGCCAGCAGGTTGAATATGCCGTGATGACCGGCGAGAAGGGCTTGCAGGCTGAAGACGTTGTAGGCTTGTAAACCGGATCTTCAGTCGCCACAAACCACTGTGGGAGCGAGCCTGCTCGCGAATGCGGTCTATCAGTCAGCATCTAAGTTGAATGACACACCGCATTCGCGAGCAGGCTCGCTCCCACATTGGGTCCCTGTATGGGTTTTAAACAGTTTTCCAGGTGATCTCTTCTTCACCGTCAGCACTGATACGCATCCAGCGATCCGCTGTCTCTTCGCCTTCTTCCTCGACCCACGTCCCCGGTGCGCAACGCACTTCGACGTTCAGCGCAGCAAAGGCTGCGCGGGCGCAGGCGATGTCGTCTTCCCACGGGGTCTGGTCGCTGTCCAGGAACAGGCTGTTCCACTTGCCCACGGCTTTCGGCAGCCAGGTGACCGGCACGGTGCCGGCCTTGCACTTGTACGTCTGGCCTTTCTGGACCCAGTCGGTGCACGGGCCTAACGCAGTGCCGAGCCAGGCCGCGATGGCCTTGTAGTCGACGTCGGCGTCTTTCAGGTAAATCTCGATATCGGGTTGGCGCATGGATGTCCTCACTGCGGGTCTGAAAAATCCATTCGCGGATTTAGCCGGCCTCAAGCCATTGCTCAAGACCAAAAAATTAAGGGTTTATTGAAGAACGAAGTAATCGTAGCGCATCGACACAGTGACCTCGAACGGCTCGGCCTGTTCGATGACCGCTGCGCGGCGTTCGGCACTGGCACGCCAGCCATGGGGAGTCATGGCCAACAGGTTCGCACGGTCCTGACCCTCTGCAAGCGTCAGTTTGAATTCCAGGGTTTCACTGTGCGCCAACGCCATGCCGTCCGGCACCAGGGCCAGGTGCTTGTCGTCGGTGTATTCGCGGACTTCGTCGTACAGCCGCTCGCGCAACTCCATCAGATGGCCGCTGGTCGGCCCGACTTTCATCAAGCCGCCACCGGGGCTGAGCAGGCGTTTGGCTTCTTCCCAATCCAATGGGCTGAAGACGCTGGCGAGAAACTGGCAACTGCCGGAAGCCAACGGCACCCGCGCCATGCTGGCGATTAACCAGGTCAGCTGCGGGTTGCGTTTGCAGGCGCGTTTGACCGCTTCGCGGGAGATGTCCAGCGCGTAACCGTCGGCGTTCGGCAAGGCCTCGGCGATTTGCGCGGTGTAGTAACCCTCGCCACAGCCGATGTCGAGCCAGCGCTGTGGCGCGTATTGCGCCGCCAGTTCCGCCAGACGCTTGGCCACCGGCGCGTAATGGCCGGCGTTCAAGAAGTCGCGGCGGGCTTCGACCATGGCCAGGTTATCCCCTGGGTCGCGGCTGTTTTTGTGCTGCACCGGCAACAGGTTCAGGTAACCCTGGCGCGCGCGGTCGAAACGATGCCCGGCGGGGCAGGCCACGCCGTTGTCCACCGCATTCAGCGGTTCACTGCAGATCGGGCAAGCGAGCATCAGGCGAGCAACTTGATCAGGGTCTGGTAGTAGATTTCGGTCAGCACGTCGAGGTCGGCGGCCAGTACACGCTCGTTGACCTGGTGGATCGTCGCGTTGACCGGACCGAGTTCAACCACTTGCGTGCCCATGGTCGCGATGAAACGACCGTCAGAGGTGCCACCGCTGGTGGACGCCTTGGTGTCGCGACCGGTGATGTCCTTGATGCTCGACGCCACGGCATCCAGCAAGGCACCCGGCTCGGTCAGGAACGGCAGGCCGGACAGCGCCCAGTCGATGTGCCAGTCCAGGCCATGCTTGTCGAGAATGTCGGCGACGCGCTTTTGCAGGCCTTCGACGGTGGACTCGGTGGAGAAGCGGAAGTTGAACACCGCCACCAGATCGCCCGGGATCACGTTGGTCGCGCCAGTGCCGGAATTGACGTTGGAGATCTGGAAGCTGGTCGGCGGGAAGAAATCGTTGCCGTGGTCCCAATGCTCGGCGGCCAGTTCGGCCAGGGCCGGGGCCGCGAGGTGGATCGGGTTCTTGGCGAGGTGCGGATAGGCCACGTGGCCCTGCACACCGCGAACGGTCAGCTTGGCACCGAGGGAGCCGCGACGGCCGTTCTTGACCACGTCGCCTACCAACGTGGTGCTCGACGGTTCGCCGACGATGCACCAGTCCAGACGTTCCTTGCGCGCGGCGAGGCGTTCAACCACAGCCTTGGTGCCGTGGTGCGCCGGGCCTTCTTCGTCGCTGGTGATCAGGAAAGCGACCTTGCCCTTGTGATCCGGGTAATCGGCGACGAAGCGCTCGGCGGCCACGGTCATCGACGCCAGGCTGCCTTTCATGTCCGCCGCACCACGGCCGCAGAGCATGCCGTGTTCGTCGATCAACGCATTGAACGGGTCGATCTGCCACGCGGTGACCGGACCGGTCGGCACCACGTCGGTGTGTCCGGCGAAGCACAGCACCGGGCCGTCGTGTTTACCGTGGGTCGCCCAGAAGTTATCCACATCTTCGATGCGCATCGGTTCCAGCATGAAACCGGCATCGCCCAGGCGCTGCATCATCTGCTTCTGGCAATCGGCGTCGACCGGCGTCACGGACGGACGGCGGATCAGGTCGATGGCGAGTTGAAGGGTCGGCGAAAGGTCGGCGTGGGCCGTCATGGAAAACTCCGGAATCATGAATGTGGGCACGGACTAAATGTGGGAGCGAGCCTGCTCGCGAATGCGGCATGTCAGTCAACATAACCCTTGAATGTGACAACACCTTCGCGAGCAGGCTCGCTCCCACAGGGATGGACATCACGCCAAGCCCTGCAAAATGGCGGTTATCTTAAAGCAAAACGGCGACCATTGGCCGCCGTTTAGTGCATCCGTACAGATTTAGACCGCCGGTGCCGGCTCCGGCTCGGCGGCCGGTTTCGGCAGCGAAGACAAGAACGCCATGATCAGCGCCGCCAGGTACGGCAGCGATTGCACCAGCAACATGGTCACCCAGAAGCGCATGTCGTTGCTCGGCAAGCCGTTGACCAGGAAGATCCCCAGCGCCGCGCCCCACAACAGCAGCATGATGAACACTTCTTCACGGGCCTCCGAAATCGCCACCCAGAAGCCGTGGTTATCGGCGTTTTTCGGCGTGCGGAAGAATGGAATGCTGCTGGTGAAGAAGCCGTACAGCACCGCTTTGGCGATGGTGTGCGACAACGCCAGCCCGGCCAGTGCCGCGCAGAACGCATCTTTGAGGTTCACGCCGACGGCGCGGCGATACAGGAAGATGATCTTGCCGACCTTGAACACGAACAGCGCCAACGGCGGGATTGCGAAAATCAGCAACGGCGGATCGACCCGCTGCGGCACGATGATCATCGCCGCCGACCACAACAACGCGCCGACGGTGAAGAAGATGTTCATGCCATCCGCGACCCACGGCAACCAGCCCGCGAGGAAGTGGTAACGCTGGCCACGGGTCAGTTCGGTGTCCTTGCCGCGCAGCAAACTGGCGGTGTGACGCTTGATGATCTGAATCGCACCGTAAGCCCAGCGGAAACGCTGTTTCTTGAAGTCGATAAAGGTATCGGGCATCAGGCCTTTGCCGTAGCTGGTGTGGTAATACGCCGCTGACAAGCCTTTTTCGAATACACGCAGACCCAACTCGGCGTCTTCACAAATGCACCAGTCAGCCCAGCCGAGCTCTTCGAGCACCGAGCGTCGGGTCATGGTCATGGTGCCGTGCTGGATGATCGCGTCACGGTCGTTACGGGTAACCATGCCGATGTGGAAGAAGCCTTTGTACTCCGCGTAGCAGAGCTTTTTGAAGGTGCTTTCGTTCTGGTCGCGATAGTCCTGCGGCGACTGCACCACAGCGATTTTCGGATCGGCGAAGTGCGGCACCATGTGCTTGAGCCAGTTCGGGTCGACGCAGTAGTCCGAGTCGATCACCGCGATGACTTCGGCATCCTTGGCGGTGTGCGGGATCAGGTAATTCAGCGCGCCGCCCTTGAAGCCGGCCAGCGGTGCAACGTGGAAGAACTTGAAGCGCGGGCCGAGGGTTTCGCAGTAATCGCGCACCGGTTCCCAGACCGCCGGGTCCTTGGTGTTGTTGTCGATGATCAGGACTTCGAAGTCCGGATAGTCGAGGTTGGCCAAGGCGTTGAGGGTCTGTTTGACCATCTCCGGTGGCTCGTTGTAGCAGGGCACATGGATCGAGACTTTCGGTCTGTAGTCCGAATCGCCCACCACCGGCAGGAATTCACGACGACGCTTGTGGGTCCAGACCGCTTCGGCCAGTTCATGTGCCTCGGTCAGCAGAACAATAAAGACCCCGAGCGCACCGAGCGCCAGGAGGAATCCGACCGTCAGGCTGAACCAGGTGCTGTATTGCTGGCTGTAGTCGTAACCGATCCACACCAACACCGAACCACACAGGAACGCGATAAAGGTCAGGAAGGTGCGGCCGCGCTGGCGAAGGGCCGAGCCGTCGATCATCAGCAAGGTCAGCGACAACAACGCCAACACGGCCGAGCCGATCGCCAGCACGCGCCACTGCGGGATCGCAACGACCGGGCCTTCGAAGTTGAATTTCTGCTGCCGCGCGGCGTTGAACACACCCCAATAGGCGCCCACCGAACCTTCGTCGCTGGCCTTCCACGGCTGGTCAAACGCTTCGATCACGAAGTAGTTGAAGCCCTGGCGGTTGAGTTTGTTGACCAGGGTGCGCAAGTAGATCGCCTGATCCGCCGGGCTCGCATCGGTGCCGCCACGCATACGGCCGTTGCTCGGCCAGCCAACCTCCGAGAGCAGCAGCGGTTTTTTCGGGAACATCTTTTTCAGGTCTCGGGCGCGGTCGAGGACGAACTGGCCGGCCTTGTCCACCGGGATGAATTCCCAGTAAGGCAGAACGTGGGCGGCGATCAGGTCGACGTGCTTGGCCAGTTCCGGGTGTTCTTCCCAGACGTGCCACTGCTCGGACGTGGTCACCGGCACTTTCACGGCGGCGCGCACGCGATCGAGGATCACGCTCAGTTCCGCAGCGGTAATTTCCTTACGGAAGATTGCCTCGTTGCCTACAACCACGCGAACCACGCTGCGTGAGGTGTTGGCAATTTCGATGGCACGGGTGATTTCGCGCTCATTGCGTTCCTGGTCCGGGCTGATCCAGATCCCTAGGGTCACGCGCAGGCCGAATTCTTCTGCGAGCTTGGGAATGTCTTCCAGGGTGCCGTCGACCGAGTAAGTACGGATGTTGTCCGTCAGCTTGCTCATGATCTCCAGGTCGCGACGCATTTGATCGTCGGTCGGGTACTGCTCTTTCTGCGGGTACTGGCCCTGCTGGAACGGTGAGTACGAAAAGCCGGAGATCTGTTCAGGCCAGTTGGGGGCGGTGACCGGGCGGTTGATCAGCGCCCAGAAGCCGGTAAACAAGGCTGCGATGGCGAGCACCACGACCAGGTTGAGTCCAAATTTGCGGGATGACATAGCTATTTCAGGTTCCAAAGACTGTGGAACGAAGGAACGGTTGGCGGTCGCCAAGGGGCGCGCATCCTACACCGGGCATTCTCTTTACGTACAGCAGACAGGGAATTGCCGGACATTGGGCAATTTGCTTTCACATAAGTTCTTACACTTGTAGATTGAAATTCAAAACTTGGCGCAGCGAAGCCCTATAATGCGCGCCGGTTTTTGGGGTATTGGTCATGAGTACAGAAGATCCGCGGTTTGCAGGCATCGCCCGTTTGTATGGCATCGAGGGGCTGGAGCGCCTGCGCGCGGCGCATGTGGCGATCGTTGGCGTCGGCGGCGTGGGTTCGTGGGCAGCGGAAGCCGTCGCCCGGTGTGGCGTGGGCGAGATTTCGCTGTTTGACCTCGACGACGTCTGCGTCAGCAACGCCAATCGTCAGTTGCACGCGCTGGACAGCACTGTCGGCAAACCCAAGGTCGAGGTGATGGCCGAGCGCCTGCGCGGGATCAACCCGGACTGCACGGTGCACGCGGTGGCGGACTTCGTCACCCGCGAGACCATGGCCGAGTACATCACGCCGAACATTGACTGCGTGATCGATTGCATCGACAGCGTCAACGCCAAGGCAGCGCTGATCGCCTGGTGCAAGCGGCGCAAGATCCAGATCATCACCACTGGCGGCGCGGGTGGGCAGATTGATCCGACGCTGATTCAGGTGTGCGACTTGAATCGGACGTTCAATGATCCGCTGGCGTCGAAAGTGCGCTCGACCTTGCGTCGCGACTACGGTTTCTCGCGCACCGTGACTCGCCATTACAGCGTGCCGTGTGTGTTTTCCACGGAACAACTGCGCTATCCGAAACCGGATGGCAGCATCTGTTTGCAGAAGAGTTTTGTCGGCGATGGCGTGAAGCTGGACTGTGCGGGCGGGTTTGGTGCGGTGATGATGGTGACGGCTACGTTCGGGATGGTCGCGGCGACCAAGGCTGTGGATAAGATCGTTGCCGGGGTTCGGCGCCCTGCTGATCGGGTCAAGCCTGAGGTTTAAGCGCTGCTGCTTATGACCCCTTCGCGAGCAGGCTCGCTCTCACATGGAAGCGCATTCCAGGGTGGGAGCGAGCCTGCTCGCGAAGACGGTTAACCGGCCAACTCATTCATCCGCTGGAGCACGGCATTCAGGCCATTACTGCGTGACGGCGACAGCTGCCGCGACAGCCCGAGCTGATTAAACCACTCCGGCAAATCCACCTGCCGCAACTCAGCCGCCGACAACCCGTTGACCCGCGCCAGCAGCAATGCCACCAACCCGCGAATCAACCGCGCATCACTGCTCGCCGCAAACTGCCAATGGCCGTCCTGTAACGCGCCCACCAACCACACCTGGCTTTCACAGCCATGCACCCGGTTGGCTTCCACCTTATCCACATCACTCAATGCAGGCAGGCGGTCGCCCCATTGCATCAGCAATCGCGCGCGTTGTTCCCAGCCGGCAGCGTTCTGGAATATCTCCAGCGCCGTCACCGCATCGGCAGGCAAACTCATCGCAACAGCTCCAGCGCCTGATCCAGCGCTTCAAAGAACCGCTCCAGGTCTTCGGAATCGTTGTACAGCGCCAACGACACCCGGATCGCCCCAGCCAGTTCGAAGCTTTTGAGCAGCGGCATCGCGCAGTGATGCCCGGCTCGAACGGCAATCCCCTGTTCGGTCAGCAAATGCGCCAGATCCGAGTTATGCACACCCTCGACGACAAAACTCGCCAGGGCCAGTTGCGGTTTACCCAGCAACCGGATGCCGTTACGGGCTTCAAGACCCTTCAGCAAATAATCATGCAGCGCGGCTTCATGGGCGTTAACGGCGTCCTGATCGAGCCCGGTGAGGTAATCCAGGGTCGCGCCCAGACCAATCACAGCGGCAATGGGCGGCGTTCCGGCCTCGAAACCCAGCGGGGCAGGGCGGAAGCGTGCGTGGTGGTAATCCGCATCCAGCACCATTTCACCGCCGAACTGCCAGTGCCGCAGTTGCTTAAGTGCCTCGTTGCGCCCGAACAACACACCGAGGCCATCGGGACCATAGAGCTTGTGGCTGGAAAACACATAGAAGTCGCATCCCAACGTCTGCACGTCATGCCGGCCATGCACCACGCCTTGAGCGCCGTCGACCACGGTCAACGCATCGTGCGTCTTGGCCATCGCCATCAAGGCCGGCAGTGGCTGCCAGACGCCGAGCACGTTGGACAGCTGACTGACCGCCAACAAACGGGTTTGCGGCCCAATCAACTGCGTGGCGGCGTCCAGATCGATCAAACCGTCGGCATCCAGCGGCAGGATCACCAGTTTCAGCTCGCGCCGCTGGGCCAGTTGCTGCCATGGCAGCAGGTTGGCGTGATGCTCCAGGGCGCTGATGACAATCTCGTCGCCCGGATTGAAAAGATGCTCCAGACCATAGGCCAGGAGGTTCAGCGCAGAGGTCGCGCCGTGGGTAAAGATGATCTGCCCGCTATCGCCGGCATTCAGCCATTGCGCGACTTTGCTGCGGCTGGCCTCGAACGCCTGGGTGGCGTGGGCGCCGGGCAAGTGTTGTGCCCGATGCACGTTGGCTGCGCCGTTGGCGTAGTAATGCGTCAGGGCATCCAGCAGGGCTTGAGGTTTTTGCGTGGTGGCGGCGTTGTCCAGATAGGTCTGGTCTTGCCGTTGCAGAGCGGCGATGGCCGGAAAATCGGCGCGCCAGGGAGAGTGAATCATCATGTCATTCGGCCCATGCGCATGACCTTGTGGGAGCGAGCCTGCTCGCGAAGGCGTCCTTGAGGCCGCCGAAAAACTTCGCGAGCAGGCTCGCTCCCACAGGTGATCGGTTACGTTGCTCGCAACGCTTAGTTGTGAGCGTGCAGCGCTTCGTTCAGTTCGATGGCCGATTTGTGGGTTTTGCATTCCACGGCACCGGTCTCCGAATTGCGACGGAACAACAGGTCAGGTTGACCGGCCAGCTCACGCGCCTTGACGACTTTGACCAGCTTGTTGTTTTCGTCCAGCAGCGCCACTTTGGTGCCAGCGGTTACGTACAGGCCCGACTCAACGGTGTTGCGGTCGCCCAACGGGATACCGATACCGGCATTCGCGCCGATCAGGCAGCCTTCGCCGACCTTGATCACGATGTTGCCGCCGCCCGACAGGGTGCCCATGGTCGAGCAACCGCCGCCCAGGTCCGAGCCCTTGCCGACGAATACGCCTGCCGATACACGACCTTCGATCATGCCCGGACCTTCGGTGCCGGCGTTGAAGTTGACGAAACCTTCGTGCATGACGGTGGTGCCTTCGCCCACGTAAGCGCCCAGACGGATACGCGCCGCGTCAGCAATACGCACGCCGGCCGGAACCACGTAGTCGGTCATTTTCGGGAACTTGTCCACCGAGAACACTTCCAGCAACTCGCCACGCAGACGGGCTTCCAGTTGATGTTCAGCCAGTTCGGCCAGGTCGATTGCGCCTTGGCTGGTCCATGCCACGTTCGGCAGCAGCGGGAACACGCCGGCCAGGTTCAGGCCATGCGGCTTGACCAGGCGGTGGGACAGCAGGTGCAGCTTGAGGTATGCCTCAGGCGTGGACGTCAGCTGCACGTCTTCGGCCAGGACGGTCGCGACCAGTGGCTTGTGGCTCTCGGCCAGACGGGTCAGCAGCGCAGCCTGGGCAGCGTCGACGCCTTTCAGCGCTTCAGCCAGTTGCGACGCCTGAGCGGTGCTGAAAGCGATGGCCTGATTGCCTTCGGTGTAACCCAGGACCGGCGCGATAGCGGCGATGACTTCAGCCGACGGATGCAGGACCGGGGCGGCGTAGAACACTTCCAGCCATGCGCCTTGACGGTTTTGAGTGCCGACACCGAAGGCCAGGCTGAACAGGGAATTGGACATGTGAATACCTCTACAAAATTGAACGGGCTGGCTTACTTGAGCGCTGCCGCGTAGATATCTGGCTTGAAGCCAATCAGGGTTCGGTCACCGAGATCGAGCACCGGGCGCTTGATCATCGAGGGTTGTGCGAGCATCAGTTCGATGGCTTTCGGCTGGTCGAGATCGGCTTTGCGTTCGTCGTCGAGTTTGCGAAAGGTCGTGCCTGCACGGTTCAACACCACTTGCCAGCCGTGCTCGTCGCACCATTGGGTCAGGTGTTCACGGTCGATTCCGGCCGTTTTGTAATCATGAAAGTCATAGCTGACAGCGTGTTCATCGAGCCAGGTGCGCGCCTTTTTCATGGTGTCGCAGGCTTTGATGCCGAAAAGGTGCAACGTTTTGCTTGAAACGGTCAAGGAATTGCCCCCTTTGCAGGTGCTGGAAAAAAAAGGTGACGGATTATGCCATGGAAGCGCAAAACCTGTGGGAGGTTGAGATCTGCCTGCGACATTGGTGTAACGGCCGTCGTGCAGTTTATGCGGCTAATATGGCACTTCGATGCTGTCGATTGCCTGGGAACCGCGCGTTATGCAAACCGCCTACACCGTCCTGATCCTGTTGATGCTGGTCGGCGTTTCGCGCCTGATCGGACGGGTGATCCCGCTGCCGCTGCCCTTGGTGCAAATAGCTGCCGGTGCGTTGCTGGCGTGGCCGACCCTGGGGTTGCACGTGGCACTCGACCCGGAACTGTTCCTCTTTCTGTTCCTGCCACCGCTGCTGTTCTCCGACGGCTGGCGTATGCCCAAGCGCGAATTCTGGCGACTGCGCGGGCCGATCCTGACGTTGGCGGTGGGATTGGTGCTGTTCACTGTAGTCGGCGCGGGCTACTTCATTCATTGGTTGATCCCGGGCATTCCATTGCCGGTGGCCTTTGCCCTTGCCGCCGTGTTGTCGCCGACGGACGCCGTGGCGGTGTCAGCCATTTCCCGGAATCGCTTGCCCACGCCCTTGATGCATATGCTTCAGGGCGAAGCACTGATGAACGACGCATCAGGTCTGGTGACCTTCAAATTCGCCTTGGTCGCTGCGGTGACCGGCGTGTTCTCGCTGGCAAATGCCAGTCTGACGTTTGTATTGGTGGCGGTTGGAGGCCTGGCCGTCGGCGTGGCGCTGAGTTGGCTGGTCGGGCGCTTGCGCTCGTGGATGATCGCTCGCGGTTGGGATGACCCGGCGACTCATGTGGTGTTCATGTTGCTGCTGCCGTTCGCTGCTTATGTGTTGGCGGAACGGCTCGGTGCCTCAGGAATCCTGTCTGCCGTGGCAGCGGGAATGATGCAAAGCTGGCTCGATTTGCTGCCGCGCCAGACCAGCACCCGACTGCTCAACCGCAGCGTCTGGTCGTTGCTGGAATTTGCCTTCAATGGCCTGATTTTCCTGCTGTTGGGCTTGCAGCTGCCGGACATCATCAAGGCAGTGGCCAGCCATGAAACCTCGCTTTGGCCGACACTGCTCTATCGCTGTCTGGATGTGCTGGCGATTTTCCTGGTCCTGCTGGTGTTGCGGTTTGTCTGGGTGCAGAGCATCTGGCGCTTGTCGGTATTGATGCGGCGCTTGCGCGGCAAAGGCGAGGTGACTCATGTGCCGACGATGCGTTCCTGTTGGCTGCTGACGGTCGGCGGAGTACGCGGTGCGGTGACGCTGGCGGGCGTGCTGTCGGTGCCGCTGCTGATGGGCGGCGAGGCATTCCCTGAGCGTGACCTGATGATCTTCATTGCGGCCGGGGTCATCCTGCTGTCGCTGATTTCAGCGTGTATCGGCTTGCCGCTGTTACTGCGCGGCATTGAAACAGGTCCTGACGACAAGCGCCGTAATGAAGTGCGAGACGCGTGGCGCAAGACCGCTGAAGCGGCGATTCATGCGCTGGAAATCGAAGAGGCCAAGCCTGCGGATGCGAGCGAGGCAGCATTGGCGGCCGAGCTCAAGGCGCGGATCATGTCCGAGTATCGGCATCAGCTGGAAGTGTTCAACGATTCGGCGGAAGCCCAGGCGCTGGCGTTTCAAATGGATCTGCTGGAGCGCCGGTTGCGACTCAAGGCGCTGCGGGCGCAACGTCTGGAGTTGTATAGCCTCAGTCGTCATCACCAGATTGGTGATGACGTGCTGCGAGAGGTGTTAGGGGAGTTGGATTTAAGCGAAGCTAAACTTGGGCAAGTGAAATAGATCTATTGGTATTAACGCTTCGGATAAAGCAACTTCATCAGTTGTTTGTCTTTTTTGCTGATCTTTCGATTGATCGGAATCTCCCAATCACCCAGCGTCAAGTTGTTGGCCACCGGGTGGTGCATGATGGATTTTCTGTCATAGGGTGTGTAAATAGCTTCGATGGTATTGAACGGTGCGAAGAGATTCCTGTCGACGTCTTCTTTGCTTAGCGGGTTCATCTCGCGATTCTGATAGAACTCATACACTTTTGGCTTATCCCACGGGATATTGGCCTCGGGGTGCTGATGTTCGTGCATCGCGCCTAATACATGTCCGAACTCATGAATCACAATGACCTCGAAGTCTTCATGATCCGGCTTGACGCCCAGGCTCATGGTGGGCCAATCGGGATGGATCAACAGAGCGTCAGTGCCTAGCATGGCACTGTTGACGTTGGTTTTTGTCTCGATTCTGATATCACCTTCAGTTCCGTCAACAAAATCGAAGCTCAGGTTGATGTAAGGCAACCACTGGACGGCCGCGTCAATGATCTTCTGTTTGTGTTCATTGTCGGTGTTATCGATAAAAGCGATTTTCAGTGTGCGTCCGTTTGCCCACAGCTTTGAATAGTTAACCAGAGAGCGCTTGCGACGATGGGTGCCTGTGGTTCTTGCGTTCTCGGGATTTTCGTTGATAGCCGCTTCGTAGGATTGCTGGTCGTCGGGCCATTGGATGAGTGTGCAGTGATCAATACTGTTCATTAGTAACTTCTTCCATGAAGTAAGAGTAATCGTTTTAAGGTGATGCACAAAAATGCACTGCATGAGAGTAAAGGGCGCTCCGCAGTTCGCTAAGGTTTATTTTTGATGAAGTGTAACTGACTATAAAATAGCGCCCGCACTACATTGCGCAGTGCGGGCGGGGATGTTTACTTTTGACGTTTGATGAAGTCGCGAATCCGCTCGGCAGCCTCGACGCATTCCGCCAATGGCGCAACCAGTGCCATACGCACCCGACCGGCCCCCGGATTAAAACCATCAACTTCACGGGACAAGTAAGAACCCGGCACCACCGTCACGTGCTCTTCAATAAACAGATCACGGCAGAACGCTTCATCGTCGCCTGCAACATTGGGCCACAAGTAAAAGCCGCCATCCGGACGCTGCACATCCATCACCGGGCTGAGGATTTCCAGCACGGCATCGTACTTCTCGCGGTACAGCGCACGGTTGGCGCGCACGTGCACTTCGTCATTCCACGCGGCCACGCTGGCCAGTTGGGTTTGAACCGGCATCGCGCAGCCGTGGTAGGTGCGATACAGCAGGAAGCCCTTGAGGATGTCGGCATCACCAGCCACGAAACCGGAGCGCAGGCCAGGCAGGTTGGAGCGCTTGGACAGGCTGTGAAACACCACGCAGCGCTTGAAGTCTTTACGACCCAGCTCCACGCAGGCGCTGAGCAGGCCGGCCGGCGGGGTTTGTTCGTCGAAGTACAGTTCGCTGTAGCACTCGTCGGCGGCGATCACGAAGTCGTATTCGTCAGCCAGGGCGATCAGCTTTTTCAGGGTGTCGACCGGGATCAGTGCGCCGGTCGGATTGCCTGGCGAGCACAGGAACAGGATCTGGCAGCGTTTCCAGATGTCTGGCGAAACGGCATCGAAATCCGGATTGAAGCCGTTTTCGTCCAGGCATGGCAGGTAGTGCGGCTTGGCGCCGGCGAGAAACGCTGCGCCTTCGTAGATTTGATAGAACGGGTTCGGGCTGACCACCAGGGCGTCATCGCCACGGTTGACCACGGTCTGGGTGAAGGCAAACAACGCTTCACGAGTACCGTTGACCGGCAGCACGTTGCGCGCCGGGTCGAGCCAGCCGTTTGGAACGCTGAAGCGGCGTTCGCACCAGGCGGCGATGGCTTCGCGTAGCGCCGGGATGCCGAGGGTGGTCGGGTACACGGCCATCTGATCCAGATTGCTGGCCAATGCTTCGGCCACGAAACTTGGCGAGCGGTGTTTCGGCTCGCCGATGGACAGCGCGACAGGGCGTTTGTCCGGGTTTGGCGTAACGCTGCCGAGCAGGGCGCGGAGCTTCTCGAAGGGGTAGGGCTGCAACTGGTTCAGAGCGTTGTTCATCGGTAGATCTCGTTCGGTGTGGGGCCGGCTTTTGTAGGAGCCGGGCTTGCCCGCGATGCAGGCGCCTCAGTTGTCAGGTGCACCGAGGTGATGCTATCGCAGGCAAGCCCGGCTCCTACATAAGCGCTTTCCCACAGGGAAAGTTGGTTTATTCAGATGCTGATGCGGGAAAGCTTGATATCGGGTTCGTGGCTGACGCTCAGCTGTTCAACGATTGCATCCTGCAAGCGGCTGCACAGCAGCGGGTCCGACAATTGCTGGTTGTTCGCGTCGGTAATGAAGAACACGTCCTCCACCCGCTCGCCCAGCGTGGCAATCTTGGCGTTTTGCAGCGACAGGTCGAACTCCAGGAAGATCGTGCCGATCCGCGCCAACAGGCCAGGACGGTCGGGAGCCGTGAGTTCCAGGACCGTGACCGGGCGCTGGGCGTCGTTGTGGATCGTCACTTGTGGCGCAAAGGCGAAATGCTTGAGCTGGCGCGGCACCCGGCGCTGGATGATGGTCGGGTAATCGTCCGGGTTGCGCAGGGCTTCGGTCAGGCCGTCGCGGATCTGCTTGACCCGCGCCGGGTTATCGCCGATCGAGTCGCCGTCCGTGTCGAGCACAATGTAGGTGTCGAGGGTGAATTGACTGCTGGAGGTGATGACCCGGGCGTCGTGAATGTTCAGGTTGAGCTGATCCATCGCAGCCACGGTCACGGCGAAGAAGTCGTGTTGGTCCGGCGCATAGATGAAGATCTGCGTGCCGCCCTCGAACTCACGCTGAGTGGTTTCCTTGATCAGCACCAGCGGCCCGCCGTCGGCCGGCTGCTGGAGAATCGCGTCGCTGTGCCAGGCCACGTCGCCGGCGGTGTGACGCAGGAAGTAGTCATCGCCCAACTGCGACCACAGCTGCTCGACGTCGTCCGGGTCGGTGCCGCCGCGCACGAGGATGTCCAGTGCGGCGCTCTGGGTCTGGCGGATCTGCTCTTCGCGATCGACCGGATTTTCCAGGCCGCGGCGCAAGGCGCGCTTGGTCTCGGTGTAGAGCTGGCGCAACAGGCTGGCACGCCAGGAATTCCACAGCGTCGGGTTGGTGGCGTTGATGTCGGCGACCGTCAGCACGTACAGGTAATCGAGGCGGGTTTCGTCGCCGACAGTCTGCGCGAAATCGTGGATCACCTGCGGGTCGGACAAGTCCTTGCGCTGGGCCGTGGTTGACATCATCAGGTGGTTTTGCACCAGCCAGACGATCAGGCGACTGTCCCACACCGGCAGCTGATGGCGCTGGCAAAAGGCTTCGGCATCCACCGCGCCGATTTCCGAGTGGTCGCCATGCCGGCCCTTGCCGATGTCGTGGTACAGCCCGGCCATATAGATCAGCTCAGGCTTGGGCAGCTTGCCCATGAGCTTGGCGGCCAGCGGGAATTTTTCCGACACTTGCGAGTACTGCAACTTACGCAAGTGTTTGATCAGGTTCAGGGTATGCGCATCGACCGTATATATGTGGAACAGGTCGTGTTGCATCTGGCCGACGATGAAGCCGAACTCCGGCAAATAGCGCCCGAGGATGCCGTAACGGTTCATCCGGCGCAGGTTGCGGTGGATGCCGATCTTGCACTTGAACAGCTCGATAAACAGGCTGGTATTGCGAATGTCGTTACGGAACTCGTCGTCGATCAGGTGCCGATGTTCGCGCAGCAGACGGATGGTATCGGCGCGAACGCCTTTGATTTCCGGTTGCTGGGCCATCAGCACGAAGATTTCGAGCATGGCGAACGGCGTGCGACGGAACACGTTGTCGTTGCGCGCCTCGATGTAGCCGTCGTGCAACTGGAACCGCGAGTTGATCGGCTGCGGTGGCGCTTCGTCATCCGGGGCGAGAATGACTTCTTCGAAGTGCTGGATGATCAGGTCGCTGAGCTGGGCAATGCTCATGACCACCCGGTAATACTGCTGCATGAAGTTTTCGATGGCTTGCTTGGCGTCATCGCCGACGAAACCCAGCAGCCCGGCAATCGAGCGCTGGTGATCGAACAGCAAGCGATCCTCGGAGCGACCGGCAAGCATGTGCAGCGCGTAGCGGACTTTCCAGAGGAATTCCTGGGACGAGGCCAGCAGGGCGTTTTCGCTCTCGACCAGAAAGCCTTCGCCGGCCAGTGCACGCAGATTCAGGGTGCCGTATTCGCGACGGGCCACCCACAAAATCGTCTGGATATCGCGCAGGCCGCCGGGCGAGCCTTTGACGTTGGGTTCCAGGTTGTATTCGGTGTCGTTGTATTTGTGGTGACGGGCTTTCTGCTCGGCACGCTTGGCCAGGAAGAACTCCTTGCTCGGCCACATGTGCGCGGTGCTGGTGACATCGAGCATGCGCTGGCGCAGGCGCTCGGGGCCGCAAATGGTGCGGCTTTCCATCAGGTTGGTGACAACCGTCAGGTCCGCGCGGGCTTCAACGGCGCATTCATCCACCGAGCGAACGCTCTGACCGACTTCCAGGCCGATGTCCCACAACAACGTCAGAAAACGCTCAATGGAATCGCGGAAAACTTCGTGGTCGGCGCTGTCCAGAAGGATCAGCAGATCAATGTCGGAATACGGGTGCAGCTCACCGCGACCATAGCCGCCGACCGCGACCAGCGCGATGTCGGCGTCTTCGCTCCAATTGAACTGCTCCCAGGCCTTTTGCAGGATGTTATCGACGAACCAGGCGCGATCCTCGATCAGACGGCGAATGTCGCGGCCGCTGCGAAAGCGCCCGTCGAGCACCTCGCGGGCCTGGCGGATCGCCTTCTTGAAGGCCGCGATCGGGCTTGCCTTCAGGGCCAGTTCAGCCTGGAACTGGCCGCGGTCGAAGAGTTCGGGATCCACCTGCGGCATCGATTGGCTTTCCTGTCTGTCTATAAGGCTGAGAGCGCTGCGGTCCGGATCAGGCCGAGACGCGGGCGATGGTGTCGTCGGCGCGCAGGGTGAAGATCTCGTAACCGGTGTCGGTGACCAGCAGGGTGTGCTCCCACTGGGCCGACAGCTTGCGGTCCTTGGTGATCGCGGTCCAGCCATCGCCCAACACCTTGGTGTCGGCCTTGCCCTGGTTGATCATCGGCTCGATGGTGAAGGTCATGCCCGCTTTCAGTTCCATGCCGGTGCCGGCGCGGCCGTAATGCAGGATCTGCGGCTCTTCGTGGAACACTTTGCCGATGCCGTGACCGCAGAACTCGCGAACCACCGAGAAACCGTTCTTTTCCGCGTGCTTCTGGATGATTTCGCCGATGTCGCCGAGGCGGCAGCCGGGTTTGACGATTTCAATCGCCTTGTACATGCATTCCTGGGTCACTTGCGACAGGCGCTCGGCCCAGACCGGCACGGTGCCGACGTGGAACATGCGGCTGGTGTCGCCGTGGTAACCGTCCTTGATGACGGTGACGTCGATGTTCAGGGTGTCGCCATCCTTCAACGGCTTCTCGTTCGGAATCCCGTGGCAGACCACGTGGTTGATCGAGGTGCAGATGGACTTCGGGTAGCCTTTATAGTTGAGCGGCGCGGGAATGGCTTTCTGCTCGTTGACGATGTAGTCGTGGCAGATGCGGTCCAGCTCTTCGGTGGTGATGCCCGGTTTGACATGTTCGGCAATCATTTCCAGCACATCGGCGGCCAGTTTGCCGGCGATGCGCATTTTTGCGATGTCCTCTGGGGTTTTGAGGGTGACGGTCATACAGGCTCTCTCTGCGCTCGATGGCGCTTGTTAAATCGAAATGGGCGGTGTGCGATCGATCTTCGCGGCCCTGAAAAACCTGATTCTATCAGACGATCAGCGCAAATCTGAGCCTCTGTGCGTCGCATCTCTCTATAGATAGGCGCATTCTTGAACGATTCCACGGGTCGATTAAGGGTGCGCATCAGGATTTGAGAATCCGGGTTCCGTTTTTTTCAGCCTTGTGGTATAAAATGCGCCGCTTTCCGGGGATACCCCGAAAGGCTTAAATCCACACACGTGTCGACACGATGACCTGGGTGCCTTCAGCTGATGCTGCTGGTTGGTCATTGGGATACGTGGAGGCCAAACCCGACTTATTAAGGAACTATCATGTCCCAAGTCAACATGCGCGATATGCTGAAGGCCGGTGTGCACTTCGGTCACCAAACCCGTTACTGGAACCCGAAAATGGGTAAATACATTTTCGGCGCGCGTAACAAGATCCACATCATCAACCTTGAAAAAACCCTGCCAATGTTCAACGAAGCTCTGACTTTCGTAGAGCGTCTGGCCCAGGGCAAAAACAAGATTCTGTTCGTCGGCACCAAGCGTTCCGCTGGCAAGATCGTTGCTGAAGAAGCAGCACGTTGCGGTTCGCCGTACGTCGATCACCGCTGGTTGGGCGGCATGCTGACCAACTTCAAAACCATCCGTGCTTCCATCAAGCGTCTGCGTGACCTTGAAGTGCAAGCCGAAGACGGTACTTTCGCCAAGCTGACCAAGAAAGAAGCGCTGATGCGCACTCGCGATCTTGAGAAGCTCGATCGTTCCCTGGGTGGTATCAAGGACATGGGCGGTCTGCCAGACGCACTGTTCGTTATCGACGTTGATCACGAGCGCATCGCGATCACCGAAGCCAACAAGCTGGGCATCCCGGTTATCGGCGTAGTCGATACCAACAGCAGCCCGGAAGGCGTTGACTACATCATCCCAGGCAACGATGACGCAATCCGCGCTATCCAGCTGTACATGGGTTCGATGGCTGACGCTGTAATCCGCGGTCGCAACCACGTTGCTGGCGGCACCGAGCAGTTCGTTGAAGAAGCTCCGGTAGCAGCGGCTGAGTAATTGACGCCTTGGCGTTGACTCAGTAAGCAAAAAGGGGGCTTGGCCCCCTTTTTGCCACCTCGAAAACCGTTTGTCGGCCCCGCACTTGCAGAGCTGTAACGTGCAGCGGCTTACAACGGTGGTTCGGGAAGAATTGATCGCCCGTTCGATCGGGTGGAATGGTTGAAAACCTATCCAAGAGGATTTTGAAAATGGCAGCAATTACTGCAGCGTTGGTTAAAGAACTGCGTGAGCGTACCGGCGAAGGCATGATGGATTGCAAGAAAGCCCTGGAAAAGGCTGACGGCGACATCGAAAAAGCCATTGATGACATGCGTGCTTCCGGCGCAATCAAGGCTGCCAAGAAAGCAGGCAACGTGGCTGCTGAAGGCGCTATCGCTCTGAAAGAAGACGGCAAATCTGCTGTTCTGCTGGAAGTGAACTCGCAGACTGACTTCCTGGCTCTGCAGGACGACTTCAAGGCATTTGTTGCTGCTAGCGTTGAAAAAGCGTTCGCCGACAAACTGACTGACGTCGCTCCGCTGATCGAAGCTCAAGAAGCTGCTCGCCTGGTACTGGTCGGCAAGGTTGGCGAAAACGTCAACATCCGTCGCCTGGTGCGCGTTGAAGGTGATGTTGTTGGTGGTTACCTGCACGGCAACAAGATCGGTGTTGCAGTTGTCCTGAAAGGCGGCAACGTTGAACTGGCCAAAGACATCGCTATGCACGTAGCGGCCAGCAACCCAGAGTTCCTGCTGCCTTCGGAAGTTTCTGCCGAAGCGATCGAGCGTGAAAAAGCTGTGTTCCTGCAGCTGAACGAAGAAAAAATCAAAGGCAAGCCAGAAAACATTGTTGAAAATATGGTCAAAGGCCGTATCAGCAAGTTCCTGGCTGAAGCAAGCCTGGTTGAGCAGGCGTTCGTCAAGAACCCTGAAATCAAGGTTGGCGAGCTGGCCAAGAAAGCGGGTGCTGAAATCGTTTCTTTCACCTACTTCAAAGTAGGCGAAGGCATCGAGAAGCCAGTAGACAACTTCGCTGAAGAAGTTGCTGCCCAGCTGGCTGCTGCCAAGTCGTAAGACGGTTTTTTAAACTGTCGCCCTGAAGAGGCTGCCCGCTTACGCGCGCAGCCTCTTTTCAGATGGGCCGCCAATTTTTAATTGGTTTCCCGTTGGAACTGGCTTACAAAGCCATGTTCCGATGGCGCTGAAGCAGCGCCAAGCTAGAGTGAACGCAGCTGTAAACAGCTCGCAAAGAATTTTTTAAAATACGCCGCAGGAGAGATTCGCAATGGCTCAGCAGGGCAGTGGTTATCAGGCTCGCTATAAACGCATTCTACTCAAGCTTAGCGGCGAGGCCCTGATGGGCTCGGAAGAGTTCGGGATCGATCCGAAAGTTCTGGATCGCATGGCGCTGGAAGTCGGCCAACTGGTTGGTATCGGCGTTCAGGTCGGTCTGGTGATCGGTGGTGGCAACCTGTTCCGCGGTGCAGCGCTGAGCGCGGCCGGCATGGATCGGGTGACGGGCGACCACATGGGCATGCTGGCCACTGTGATGAACGCCCTGGCCATGCGCGATGCGCTGGAACGTGCCAATATCTCGGCCATCGTGATGTCGGCCATTTCCATGGTGGGCGTAACCGATCACTATGATCGTCGCAAAGCCATGCGCCACCTGAACGCCAAGGAAGTCGTGATTTTCGCGGCGGGTACCGGTAATCCATTCTTCACCACGGATTCGGCGGCCTGCTTGCGTGCAATCGAAATCGATGCCGATGTCGTGCTCAAGGCGACCAAGGTCGATGGCGTCTACACCGCTGACCCATTCAAAGACCCGCATGCCGAGAAGTTCGATCATCTGACTTACGATGAAGTGCTGGATCGCAAGCTGGGCGTGATGGATCTGACGGCCATTTGCCTGTGCCGCGACCACAAGATGCCGTTGCGCGTCTTTAACATGAACAAGCCCGGCGCCCTGCTGAACATCGTACATGGCGGCGCTGAAGGGACCCTGATCGAGGAAGGCCAACAATGATCAATGAAATCAAGAAAGACGCTCAAGAGCGCATGCAGAAATCCCTGGACTCTCTGAACCATGCATTTGGTCAGATTCGTACCGGCAAGGCCCACCCAAGCATCCTGGGTAGCGTAATGGTGCCGTACTACGGCACAGACACGTCCATCACCCAAGTGGCCAACATCACGGTAAAAGACTCCCGGACCCTGCAGGTCGTCGCGTTCGAACGCAACATGCTCGCGGCCGTCGACAAGGCCATCCAGAGTGCTGGCCTGAACCTCAACCCGACCAACCTGGGTGAGTTGCTGCTGATCTCCATGCCTGCCCTGACTGAAGAAACCCGCAAGGGCTTCACCAAGCAGGCGCGCAGTGCCGCTGAAGATGCTCGTGTTGCCGTGCGCAACATTCGTCGCGATGCCTTGGGTGACCTCAAGAAACTGGTCAAGGACAAGGAAATCAGCGAAGACGAAGAGCGTCGTGCCGCTGCCGATATCCAGAAGCTGACCGACAAGGCTGAGGCTGACATCGATGCGGCCACCAAGCAGAAAGAAGCCGACCTGATGGCCGTATAAGGGTCGCGTTTTCATGGATAAGACCAAGCAGACTGCGCCGTCCGCGGTGCCGCGCCATGTCGCGATCATCATGGATGGTAATAATCGCTGGGCGAAGAAGCGCTTTATGCCGGGTGTCGCCGGGCATAAAGCGGGCGTGGATGCGGTTCGTGCGGTAATCGAGGTGTGCGCCGAGGCCAAGGTCGAGGTGCTGACCCTGTTCGCTTTCTCCAGTGAAAACTGGCAGCGCCCTGCAGATGAAGTCAGCGCCTTGATGGATCTGTTCTTCAAGGCATTGCGTCGCGAGGCCAAGCGCCTCAACGAAAACAACATCAGTCTGCGCATCATCGGTGATCGCTCGCGCTTTCACCCTGAGCTTCAAGCTGCGATGCGTGAGGCTGAAGCGATGACCGTCGGTGCCAACCGCTTTGTCCTGCAAATCGCCGCCAATTACGGCGGTCAGTGGGACATCGCGCAGGCCGCTCAACGTCTGGCGCGGGAAGTTCAGGCCGGGCATCTGCGCCCGGAAGACATCACCCCGGAACTGCTGCAAACCTGTCTGGCCACCGGCGATCTGCCGTTGCCGGATTTGTGCATCCGTACCGGTGGCGAACACCGCATCAGCAACTTCCTGCTGTGGCAACTGGCTTACGCCGAGTTGTACTTCTCCGACCTGTTCTGGCCGGACTTCAAACACGACGCCATGCGAAATGCGCTGGCCGATTTCGCTTCTCGCCAGCGCCGCTTCGGTAAAACGAGCGAGCAGGTCGAGGCTGGAGCCCGGGTTTAATGCTTAAACAACGAATCATCACTGCACTGATCCTGCTGCCGATCGCTTTGTGCGGGTTTTTCCTGCTTGAGGGTTCCGGCTTTGCGCTGTTCATCGGGCTGGTCGTGACGCTCGGTGCCTGGGAATGGGCGCGGCTGGCCGGTTTTACCGCCCAGCCGATTCGCGTTGCCTATGCCGCAGTGGTCGCGTTGATGCTGTTTGTCATGCACATCCTGCCGGGGCTTGCGCCCTGGGTGCTGGGCGCTTCGGTGCTCTGGTGGGCTGTGGCGACATATTTGGTGCTGACCTATCCGCGTTCCAGCGAGCACTGGGCCAGTGCCGCCTGCAAGTTGGTAATCGGTTTTCTGATTCTGTTGCCGGCCTGGCAAGGTCTGGTCCAGATCAAACAGGAACCCTTGGGGAACTGGTTGATCATGGCGGTGATGGTGCTGGTCTGGGGTGCCGATATCGGTGCGTACTTCTCCGGTCGTGCCTTCGGCAAGCGCAAGCTGGCGCCGCAGGTCAGCCCCGGCAAGAGCTGGGAAGGCGTTTATGGTGGCCTGGTGCTGAGCCTGGTCATCACGGCGATCGTCGGCCTGGTGCGCGACTGGAGTTTCGCCCAGGTGCTGATGGGGTTGATCGGCGCGGCAGTGATCGTCTTCATTTCGGTGGTGGGCGACCTCACCGAGAGCATGTTCAAGCGCCAATCCGGCATCAAGGACAGCAGTAACCTGCTGCCAGGGCATGGTGGTGTGCTGGATCGAATCGACAGCCTGACGGCTGCGATCCCGGTGTTTGCCGTGCTGCTTTGGATGGCTGCACCGTGAGCCGCCCTCAACAGATTACTGTGTTGGGGGCGACCGGTTCGATTGGTCTGAGCACCCTCGACGTGATTGCTCGTCATCCTTCGCGTTATCAAGTATTCGCCTTGAGCGGGTTCACTCGCCTGAGTGAGCTGTTGGCCTTGTGCGTACGTCACACGCCGCGCTTTGCAGTCGTACCGCAAGCCGACACGGCCCGAACCCTGCAGGATGATTTGCGCGCGGCTGGCTTGTCGACCCGTGTGTTGGTGGGGGAGGAGGGGCTGTGTCAGGTCGCTTCCGATCCTGAAGTCGATGCCGTCATGGCGGCCATTGTTGGCGCGGCGGGCTTGCGTCCGACCCTGGCGGCGGTCGAGGCGGGCAAAAAGATTCTGCTGGCGAACAAGGAAGCGCTGGTCATGTCCGGCGCTCTGTTCATGCAAGCCGTGCGCAAAAGCGGCTCGGTGCTGCTGCCGATCGACAGCGAGCACAACGCGATTTTTCAGTGCATGCCGCAGGATTTCGCTCGTGGGCTGGGTGTGGTTGGCGTGCGTCGGATTCTTCTCACGGCCTCTGGCGGTCCGTTCCGACAGACACCTTTGGCTGAACTGGCGCATGTTACCCCCGACCAGGCGTGTGCTCATCCGAACTGGTCCATGGGGCGCAAGATTTCGGTCGATTCCGCCAGCATGATGAACAAGGGGCTCGAATTGATCGAGGCCTGCTGGCTGTTCGATGCCAAGCCGTCCCAGGTCGAAGTGGTGATTCACCCTCAGAGTGTGATTCATTCCCTGGTCGACTACGTAGATGGTTCGGTGCTGGCGCAGTTGGGTAACCCGGACATGCGCACACCGATCGCCAATGCCCTGGCCTGGCCGGAGCGTATCGACTCGGGTGTCGCGCCGCTGGACCTGTTTGCCATTGCGCGCCTGGACTTCCATGCGCCCGATGAAGAACGTTTCCCTTGCCTGCGCCTGGCGCGTCAGGCTGCCGAGGCGGGTAATAGCGCGCCGGCGATGCTCAACGCGGCGAATGAAGTGGCTGTGGCGGCGTTTCTCGACGGGCGGGTTCGCTACCCGGAAATCGCGAGTATCATCGAGGAAGTGTTGAACCTCGAGCCTGTAGTGGCGGTGGATGATCTCGAGGCCGTGTTCACGGCTGACGCGAAAGCGCGAGTACTGGCCGGGCAATGGTTGAGTCGTCACGGGCGGTAAGTGCTGCAATACGTTGGTCCATGCAGCACCGGATAGGATTGCGGAGAAAGTAGATGAGCGCGCTCTATATGATTGTCGGCACCCTGGTGGCTTTGGGTGTGCTGGTTACCTTTCACGAATTCGGCCATTTCTGGGTCGCGCGTCGCTGTGGGGTCAAAGTGCTGCGTTTCTCCGTAGGCTTCGGCATGCCATTGCTGCGCTGGCACGACAAGAAAGGCACGGAGTTCGTTGTGGCTGCCATTCCGTTGGGCGGCTACGTGAAAATGCTCGATGAGCGTGAAGGCGAAGTGCCGGCCGATCAGATCGACCATTCTTTCAATCGCAAATCTGTCCGTCAGCGTATCGCAATCGTGGCTGCCGGCCCGATTGCCAACTTTCTACTGGCCATGGTGTTTTTCTGGGTCTTGGCAATGCTCGGCAGCGAGCAGGTGCGCCCCGTAATCGGCGCAGTCGAGTCCGGCAGTATTGCCGCCAAGGCCGGTTTGACTGCAGGTCAGGAAATTGTTGCCATCGATGGCGAGCCAACGACCGGCTGGGCTTCGGTGAATTTGCAACTGGTTCGCCGTCTTGGCGAGAGCGGTTCACTTCAATTGTTGGTGCGTGAACAGGGTTCCACCGCAGACTCTCCTCGCGAACTGATGCTGGATAAGTGGCTCAAGGGTGCTGACGAGCCGGATCCGATCCGTTCGCTGGGTATTCGTCCTTGGCGTCCGGCACTGCCGCCGGTGCTGGCTGAACTTGATCCTAAAGGGCCGGCGCAGGCTGCTGGCCTGAAAACCGGTGATCGCTTGCTGGCTCTGGATGGCAAGGCGCTGGACGACTGGCAGCAAGTGGTCGACACCGTCCGTATGCATCCGGATACCAAAATCATGCTGCGCGTCGAGCGCGATGGTGCTCAAATCGACGTCCCTGTGACGTTGGCCGCTCGCGGCGAGAGCAAGGCACCTACCGGTTATATGGGGGCTGGGGTGAAAGCGGTCGATTGGCCGCCAGAGATGATTCGCGAAGTCAGTTACGGTCCTGTGGCCGCGATTGGAGAGGGTGCTCGACGCACCTGGACCATGAGTGTACTGACCCTCGATTCGCTCAAGAAAATGTTGTTCGGTGAGCTCTCGGTAAAAAACTTGAGTGGACCGATAACCATTGCTAAAGTGGCGGGCGCTTCTGCCCAGTCGGGCGTTGCTGATTTCCTGAATTTCCTTGCTTATCTGAGTATTAGCCTGGGAGTTCTGAATTTGTTGCCTATTCCTGTACTGGATGGGGGGCATTTGTTGTTTTATCTGATCGAGTGGGCGCGTGGTCGTCCCTTGTCGGATCGGGTGCAGGGTTGGGGGATACAGATCGGTATCAGTTTGGTGGTCGGGGTGATGTTGCTTGCTCTGGTCAATGATTTGGGCCGTCTGTAACACTTCGCTGAATTGCGAATCTGCCGCATTTTGCGGCAGTTTGTTTATTGCCAGTTGGAATAAGAAAGGACTTCATGAAACGTCTGCTGCTAACTGCGGTTCTCACCGTATTGATGATCGCCGAAGTTCACGCCGAGTCCTTCACTATCTCTGATATTCGCGTCAATGGCCTCCAGCGGGTCTCCGCGGGTAGCGTCTTTGGTGCTTTGCCGTTAAACGTCGGCGAACAGGCGGACGATCGTCGCCTGGTGGAATCCACTCGTGCTTTGTTCAAAACCGGGTTCTTTCAAGATATCCAGCTGGGCCGCGATGGCAACGTCCTGGTCATCACGGTAGTCGAGCGCCCATCGGTCGCCAGTATCGAGATCGAGGGTAACAAAGCGATCTCGACTGAAGACCTGATGAAGGGCCTCAAACAATCCGGTCTGGCCGAAGGCGAGATCTTCCAGCGTGCCACGCTCGAAGGTGTGCGTAACGAACTGCAGCGCCAATACGTCGCTCAGGGTCGCTACTCGGCCACCGTCGACACCGAAGTGGTACCGCAGCCACGTAACCGCGTCGGCTTGAAGGTCAACATCAACGAAGGCACCGTCGCTGCTATCCAGCACATCAACGTGGTGGGTAACACTGTCTTCCCTGACGAAGACCTGATCGACCTGTTCGAACTGAAGACCACCAACTGGCTGTCCTTCTTCAAGAACGACGACAAGTACGCCCGTGAAAAACTCTCCGGTGACCTGGAGCGTCTGCGTTCCTACTACCTGGACCGCGGCTATATCAATATGGATATCGCTTCGACCCAGGTATCGATTACTCCGGACAAAAAACACGTCTACATCACTGTCAACGTCAACGAAGGCGAGAAGTACACCGTTCGTGACGTCAAGCTGAGCGGCGACCTGAAAGTCCCTGAAGACCAGGTCAAGTCCCTGCTGCTGGTACAGAAAGGCCAGGTGTTCTCGCGCAAGCTGATGACCACCACCTCGGAATTGATCACTCGCCGCCTGGGTAACGAGGGTTACACCTTCGCCAACGTCAGCGGCGTGCCTCAGCCTCACGATGAAGACCACACCGTCGACATAACATTCGCTGTCGATCCGGGCAAACGTGCTTACGTCAACCGCATCAACTTCCGTGGCAACACCAAGTCCGAAGACGAAGTGCTGCGCCGCGAAATGCGTCAGATGGAAGGTGGCTGGGCTTCGACCTACCTGATCGATCAGTCCAAGACCCGTCTTGAACGTCTGGGCTTCTTTAAGGAAGTGAACGTCGAAACCCCGGCTGTACCGGGTGTCGATGACCAGGTTGACGTGAACTACAGCGTTGAAGAGCAGGCTTCCGGCTCGATCACTGCGAGTGTCGGTTTTGCACAAAGTGCCGGCCTGATCCTCGGTGGCTCGATCACCCAGAACAACTTCCTGGGTACTGGTAACAAGGTCAGCATCGGCTTGACCAAAAGCGAATACCAGAGCCGCTATAACTTCGGTTATGTCGACCCGTACTGGACTGCCGACGGCGTGAGCCTGGGTTACAACGCTTTCTATCGCACCACCGACTACAAAGACCTCGACGTCGACGTAGCAAGCTATGCCGTAGACAGCCTGGGCGCTGGCGTGAGCGTCGGTTACCCGATCAGCGAGACCTCGCGTCTGACCTTCGGCCTGACTGCACAGCAAGACAAGATCAAGACCGGTCAATACACCGTCGACGAAATCTTCGACTTCGTTAACCGTGAAGGCGATGAGTATCTGAACTTCAAGGCCTCGGCCGGCTGGTCCGAGTCCACCCTGAACAAAGGCGTGTTGGCGACCCGTGGTCATTCTCAAAGCCTGACGGCGGAAGTCACTACACCAGGTAGCGACCTGTCGTTCTTCAAGCTCGATTACCGTGGCCAGTTGTTCCAGCCATTGTCTGAGAACTACACCATGCGCCTGCACACTGAATTGGGTTATGGCGACGGTTATGGTTCGACCGATGGCTTGCCATTCTATGAAAACTACTATGCTGGTGGTTTCAACTCGGTTCGTGGCTTCAAGGACAGTACATTGGGCCCGCGTAGTACGCCGAGCCGTGGTCAAGGTTCTACCGGTAACCCGGGCACTCTGGCTGACCCGGATCAAGACCCGCTGCCGTTCGGTGGTAACGTCCTGATTCAAGGTGGTGCGGAGATTCTGTTCCCGCTGCCGTTCGTCAAGGATCAACGCTCCCTGCGTACCTCGGTATTCTGGGATGTGGGTAACGTGTTCGACTCCAAGTGCGAGCAGACGACCAACACCAACCCTGCGTCGAAGTCCAATACGCAGTGCAACGACATCAGCCTCAGCAACATGGCCAGTTCCGTCGGTGTAGGTGTGACATGGGTCACTGCGCTGGGTCCGCTGAGTTTCGCGCTGGCGATGCCAGTCAAAGAACCGGATAACGCTGAAACTCAAGTGTTCCAATTCTCTCTTGGTCAGACGTTCTAAGCGTCTGCCTCAAAATAATGACAATGGATTTTGTAGGGGTGCATCGTGCGTAAGTTGACTCAATTGGTTCTCCTCGCCACCGTACTGGTCGCAGGCCCGGCTTTTGCCGACATGAAAATCGCCGTTCTGAACTATCAGATGGCCCTGCTGGAATCCGACGCGGCCAAGAAATACGCCGTGGATGCCGAGAAGAAATTTGGTCCGCAACTGAGCAAGCTCAAGACGCTGGAAAGCAGTGCCAAAGGCATTCAGGACCGTCTGATGGCCGGTGGCGACAAGATGCAACAGGGCGAGCGTGAGCGTCTTGAACTCGAGTTCAAGCAAAAGGCCCGCGACTTCCAGTTCCAGTCCAAGGAGCTGAACGAAGCCAAAGCCGTTGCCGACCGTGAAATGCTGAAGCAGCTGAAGCCGAAACTGGACAGCGCTGTGGAAGAAGTCATCAAGAAAGGTGCTTTTGACCTGGTCTTCGAGCGTGGCGCAGTGATTGATGTCAAACCTCAGTACGACATCACTCGCCAGGTTATCGAGCGCATGAATCAGCTGAAGTAACTATGACAGCGACTATAAAACTCGGCCGATTGGCCGAGTTCCTCGGCGCCACGCTACGTGGCGACCCGGAGAAAGAAATTACTGGGCTAGCCACTTTGCAAGAGGCTGGCCCAGCTCAGTTGAGCTTTCTCGCAAACCCTCAATACCGTAAATACCTGGCAGACAGCCGGGCCGCAGCCCTGTTGCTGAAGGCCGCTGATGCCGAAGGTTTTGCCGGTAATGCGCTGGTGGTACCTGATCCGTATCTGGCCTACGCGCGTATTTCCCACCTGTTCGATCCAAAACCGAAAGCGGCTGCCGGTATTCATCCGACAGCCGTAGTGGCCGAGGACGCGGTGGTTGACCCGGCGGCGAGTATTGGTGCCTTTGCGGTGATCGAAAGCGCGGCACGCATTGCTGCCGGCGTGACCATTGGGGCGCATTGCTTCATCGGTGCCCGTTGCGAAATTGGCGAAGGCGGCTGGCTGGCCCCGCGGGTCACGCTGTACCACGACGTGCGCATCGGCAAGCGCGTGGTGATTCAGTCAGGTGCCGTACTCGGCGGCGAAGGCTTCGGCTTTGCCAACGAGAAAGGTGTCTGGCAGAAAATCGCCCAGATCGGTGGTGTGTTGGTCGGTGATGATGTGGAAATTGGCGTGAATACCGCTATCGACCGCGGCGCATTGGCCGATACCGTTCTCGGTAATGGCGTGAAGCTCGACAACCAGATCCAGATCGCCCACAACGTGCAGGTTGGTGATCACACCGCCATGGCCGCCTGTGTCGGGATCTCCGGCAGCACCAAAATCGGCAAGCATTGCATGCTCGCTGGCGGTGTCGGGCTGGTAGGGCACATCGAAATTTGCGACAACGTTTTCATCACCGGGATGACCATGGTGACCCATTCAATTACTGAAAAGGGCTCCTATTCTTCCGGTACGGCCATGCAGCCAGCAGCCGAATGGCGCAAAAGCGCGGCTCGCATCCGACAGCTCGATGACATCGCGCGGCGTCTGCGACAGCTGGAAAAGCGTGTAGGGGAAGTGACCCCTGACGGTAATGCTTCATCAGATGGCTGATACCATTTCCATATCAAGCGTGCACAGCCGTTAGACTGCCTGCTTGATTTGCTAGAGGGGCGCGCGTCAGTCGCGCGCTCCCAATCTTTACATAGGCTTCCCCCCGAAATGATGGACATCAACGAGATTCGCGAATACCTGCCTCACCGTTACCCGTTCCTGCTGGTGGACCGGGTCGTGGATCTGGATGTGGAAGGCAAGCGCATTCGCGCCTACAAGAATGTCAGCATCAACGAACCGTTCTTCAATGGTCACTTCCCTGCGCATCCAATCATGCCGGGCGTACTGATCATCGAAGCGATGGCTCAGGCTGCCGGGATCCTTGGTTTCAAAATGCTCGACGTGAAACCGGCGGACGGCACCCTTTACTACTTCGTCGGCTCCGACAAGTTGCGCTTCCGTCAGCCGGTACTGCCGGGCGATCAGTTGATCCTTGAAGCCAAGTTCCTGAGCTGCAAGCGTCAGATCTGGAAGTTCGAATGCCAGGCTTCGGTCGACGGCAAGCCAGTCTGCTCCGCAGAAATCATCTGCGCGGAACGCAAACTATGAGTTTGATTGACCCTCGCGCAATCATCGATCCGACGGCCATCCTGGCCGACGACGTCGAGGTCGGCCCGTGGTCGATCGTCGGCGCAGGTGTGGAAATCGGCGAGGGAACAGTGATCGGGCCGCACGTGATTCTCAAAGGCCCGACCCGAATCGGTAAGCACAACCGCATCTACCAGTTTTCGTCGGTAGGTGAGGACACGCCCGATCTGAAATACAAAGGCGAAGAAACCCGTCTGGTCATCGGTGACCACAACGTCATCCGTGAAGGTGTGACGATTCACCGCGGGACCGTTCAGGATCGTTCGGAAACGACCTTGGGCGATCACAACCTGATCATGGCCTATGCCCATATCGGCCACGACAGCGTCATCGGCAACCACTGTATCCTGGTCAACAACACTGCGTTGGCCGGCCATGTGCACGTTGAAGACTGGGCGATCCTCTCCGGTTTCACGCTTGTTCACCAGTATTGCCACATTGGCGCCCACAGCTTCTCCGGCATGGGCACGGCCATTGGCAAGGACGTTCCAGCGTACGTCACCGTGTTTGGCAACCCTGCCGAAGCGCGCAGCATGAACTTCGAAGGCATGCGTCGTCGTGGTTTCAGCGAAGACGCCATTCACGCGCTGCGTCGTGCCTACAAGGTGGTTTACCGCCAGGGCCTGACGGTCGAGCAAGCGCTCACCGAGCTGGCCGAACCTTCGGATCAGTTCCCGGAAGTCGCGGTGTTCCGTGATTCCATCCAGTCTTCGACTCGCGGCATCACCCGTTAATCATGGCTAATCTGCGTATTGCGCTGGTAGCGGGTGAGGCTTCCGGCGACATTCTGGGCGCGGGCCTCATGCGCGCACTCAAGGCTCAGCACCCGGCGGTGGAGTTCATCGGTGTCGGTGGTCCGCTGATGCAAGCCGAAGGCCTGATCTCGTATTTCCCGATGGAACGTCTTTCGGTCATGGGCCTGGTGGAAGTGCTGGGCCGATTGCGCGAGCTGATGGCGCGCCGCAAGAAGCTGATTGCCGACCTGATTGCCGAGAAACCGGACGTGTTCATCGGTATCGATGCCCCGGACTTCAACCTCAATATCGAACTCAAGCTGCGGCAAGCCGGGATCAAGACCGTGCATTACGTCAGCCCGTCGGTGTGGGCATGGCGGCAGAAGCGCGTGCTGAAGATTCGCGAAGGCTGCGACCTGATGCTGACGCTGTTCCCGTTCGAAGCAAAATTTTATGAAGAAAAGGGCGTACCGGTACGGTTCGTCGGGCACTCCCTGGCCGATGCGATCCCGCTTGAGGCTGATCGCGCCGCCGCGCGTGCCGAACTTGATTTGCCGGACGGTCCGCTGGTTGCGCTGATGCCCGGCAGTCGCGGCGGCGAAGTGGGGCGGCTCGGTGCGTTGTTCCTCGACACCGCCCAGCGCCTGCGCGCCTTGCGTCCTGGCGTGCGTTTTGTCATGCCGTGCGCCAGCCCGGAGCGCCGTGCACAGCTTGAAGAGCTGCTGGCCGGCCGCGATCTGCCGCTGACCTTGCTCGATGGCAAATCGCATCTGGCCCTCGCCGCCTGCGACGCGGTGCTGATCGCTTCCGGTACCGCGACCCTTGAAGCGTTGCTGTACAAGCGGCCGATGGTGGTGGCTTATCGACTGGCGCCCCTGACGTTCTGGATTCTCAAGCGCATGGTGAAAAGCCCTTACGTGTCCTTGCCGAACCTGTTGGCCCAGCGCCTGTTGGTGCCCGAGTTGCTGCAGGATGACGCAACGGTCGAAGCCCTTGCTCAAACGCTTTCACCCTTGATCGAAGGTGGCGAGGAACAGACTCGCGGCTTCGACGAAATTCACCGTACCTTGCGTCTGGATGCCTCCAATCAGGCGGCGGACGCGGTACTGAACCTGATCGGCAAAACACAATGAGCAAAACCAGCATTCAGATGGGCCTGGACTTCACCCTGGTCGCCGAAGTCGAAGACCTCGTGGCCGGCGTCGACGAAGTCGGTCGCGGCCCACTGTGTGGTGCCGTGGTCACGGCAGCGGTGATCCTTGATCCAAACCGGCCGATCCTCGGCCTGAATGACTCAAAGAAACTCACCGAAGCCCGCCGCGAAAAGCTCTACGACGAAATCTGCGAAAAAGCCCTGAGCTGGTGCATCGCCCGGGCCGAAGTTGAGGAAATCGACGAACTGAACATTCTGCACGCCACCATGCTGGCGATGCAGCGCGCGATCGAAGGCCTGCACATCCAGCCGAAACTGGCGATGATCGACGGCAATCGTTGCCCGAAGCTGTCCATGCGCGCTGAAGCGGTGGTGCAGGGCGACGGCAAGGTTCCGGCCATTGCCGCGGCATCGATTCTGGCCAAGGTCAGCCGCGACCGCGAGATGGCGGCATTCGAACTGATTTACCCCGGTTACGGCATCGGCGGGCACAAAGGCTACCCGACGCCCGTTCATCTGGAAGCGCTGGCCCGGCTTGGCCCGACTCCGATTCACCGCCGCTCGTTCGCCCCGGTGCGTCTGGCGTACGAGGCGCGGGAAAGTCTGATCGAGAGTTAGTCGCAAGGCTGATGTTTTACGCAAGGCCCGGTACAATCCGGGCCTTGTTGTTTTCATGACATAACGCAGGATCACTATGCCGGCTTCATTCGTTCACCTACGCCTGCACACTGAATATTCCCTGGTCGACGGTCTGGTGCGGATCAAACCGCTGGTCAAGACCCTGGTCGGCATGAACATGCCTGCCGTAGCGGTCACCGACCAGAACAACATGTGTTCCCTGGTCAAATTCTACAAAGCCGCCATGGGTGCCGGGATCAAGCCGATCTGCGGCGCCGACTTGTGGCTGTCGAACAAGGACCCGGACAACGCCCTGAGCCGGATCAGCCTGCTGGCCATGAACGCTGTCGGCTATCGCAACCTGACCGAACTGATTTCCCGTGGTTTCATCGACGGCCAGCGCAATGGCTCGGTGATCATCGAGCGCGAATGGGTCGCCGAAGCCAGCGAAGGCTTGATCATGCTGTCGGCGGCGAAAGAGGGCGAAATCGGCCTGGCCATGCTCAGTGGCAACCCGGCTGAAGCGGAAAACCTCGCGCGCGAATGGATGGCGGTGTTCCCGGATCGTTTCTACCTGGAAATCCAGCGCACCAATCGGCCCAACGATGAAGAGCAGTTGCACGGTGCCGTGGCCCTGGCCGAGAAAATCGGCGCGCCACTGGTCGCAACCAACGATGTGCGTTTCATCAAGCAGGAAGACTTCGCCGCTCACGAAACCCGCGTGTGCATCGGTGAGGGCCGCGCCCTCGACGATCCGCGGCGTTCGAAGAATTACAGCGATCAGCAATACCTCAAAAGCGCCGAGGAAATGGCCGAGCTGTTCAGTGACTTGCCCGAGGCGCTGGAAAACACCGTCGAAATCGCCAAGCGCTGCAACATCGAAGTGAAGCTGGGCAAGCACTTCCTGCCCAACTTCCCGATTCCCGATGGCATGACCATCGATGAATATTTCCGCAAAGTGTCGTTCGATGGCCTGGAAGATCGCCTGACCGTTCTGCTGCCCAAAGACACCACGGAAGACTACGAGGCCAAGCGTCAGGTCTACGTCGATCGGCTGAATTTCGAGCTGGATATCATCATCCAGATGGGGTTCCCCGGTTACTTCCTGATCGTGATGGACTTTATCCAGTGGGCCAAGAGCAACGGCGTGCCGGTAGGTCCGGGCCGGGGGTCGGGTGCCGGGTCGCTAGTGGCCTATGTACAGAAGATCACCGACCTCGATCCGCTGGAATATGACCTGCTGTTCGAACGTTTCCTCAACCCGGAACGGGTATCGATGCCCGACTTCGACGTCGACTTCTGCATGGACGGTCGCGATCGGGTGATTGAATACGTGGCCGAGAAATACGGTCGCAATGCGGTTAGCCAGATCATCACCTTCGGTTCCATGGCGGCCAAGGCTGTGGTCCGGGACGTGGCGCGGGTGCAGGGCAAGTCCTACGGCCTGGCGGATCGTCTGTCGAAGATGATTCCGTTCGAAGTCGGCATGACCCTGGAAAAGGCCTATGAGCAGGAAGAGATCCTGCGTGACTTCATCAAGGTCGATGAAGAAGCCGCCGAAATCTGGGAGATGGCCCGCAAGCTCGAAGGCGTTGTGCGTAACGTCGGTAAACACGCCGGTGGTGTGGTTATCGCGCCGACCAAACTGACCGACTTCTCGCCGATCTATTGCGACGAGGCCGGTGACGGCCTGGTGACCCAGTTCGACAAGGATGACGTCGAGGCCGCCGGTCTGGTGAAGTTCGACTTCCTCGGCCTGCGAACCCTGACGGTTATCGACTGGGCGCTGAAAACCATCAACCGCGACCGCGCCAAGGTCGATCAGCCGCCTCTGGACATTGCGTTCATTCCGCTGGACGACAAGCCGACCTACACGCTGCTGCAAAAAGCCGAAACCACGGCGGTGTTCCAGCTCGAATCCCGCGGCATGAAGGAGCTGATCAAGAAGCTCAAGCCCGACTGCTTGGAAGACTTGATCGCACTGGTGGCCCTGTTCCGTCCGGGCCCGTTGCAATCGGGCATGGTGGATGACTTCATCAACCGTAAGCACGGTCGCGCCGAACTTGCGTACCCGCACTCGGATTACCAGTACGAAGGCCTCAAGCCGGTACTGGCACCGACTTACGGCATCATCCTGTATCAGGAACAGGTGATGCAGATTGCCCAGGTCATGGCCGGTTACACCCTCGGTGGTGCGGACATGCTGCGTCGGGCCATGGGTAAGAAAAAGCCCGAAGAAATGGCCAAGCAGCGCGGCGGTTTCATTGAAGGTTGCGCGACCAACAACATCGATGCGGACCTTGCCGGTAACATTTTCGACCTGGTAGAGAAATTCGCCGGTTACGGCTTCAACAAATCCCACTCCGCGGCGTACGGCCTGGTGTCGTACCAGACCGCGTGGCTGAAAACGCATTACCCGGCGCCGTTCATGGCGGCGGTGCTGTCGGCGGACATGCACAACACCGACAAGGTCGTGACCTTGATCGAGGAAATTCGCAGCATGAAGCTGCGCCTCGACGCGCCGGATGTGAATGCCTCCGAGTTCAAGTTCACGGTGAATGACGAAGGCCGGATCATTTACGGCCTCGGTGCGATCAAGGGTGTTGGCGAAGGCCCGGTGGAGGCGATCACTGAGGCGCGCCAGGACGGTCCGTTCAAGGATCTGTTCGATTTCTGCGCCCGTGTCGATCTCAAGCGGATCAACAAACGTACCCTCGACGGTTTGATCCGCAGCGGTGCGCTGGATCGTCTGGGGCCTTATTTCCATGACGAGCCGAAGGCCTATCAAGCGAGCATCGACCAGAATCGCGCGGTGCTGTTGGCGGCGATGGAAGGGGCGATCAAGGCGGCCGAACAAACCGCACGTACCCAGGACAGTGGCCATGCCGACCTGTTCGGCGGGTTGTTTGTCGAGGAAGACGCGGACGTCTACGCCAGTCATCGCAAGGCCAAGGAACTGACGCTCAAGGAGCGGCTGAAAGGGGAGAAAGACACCCTGGGCCTGTACCTGACCGGTCACCCGATTGACGAATACGAAGGTGAAATCCGTCGCTTTGCCCGTCAGCGCATCATCGATTTGAAACCAGCTCGCGATACCCAGACCGTCGCCGGCATGATCATCGCCCTGCGCGTGATGAAGAACAAAAAGGGCGACAAGATGGGCTTCATCACCCTCGATGACCGCTCCGGACGGATCGAGGCGTCGCTGTTTGCCGAGGCGTTCCATACCGCGCAGTCGCTGTTGCAGACGGATGCGATGGTCGTGGTCGAAGGCGAGGTCAGCAATGACGACTTCTCCGGCGGCCTGAAGCTGCGGGTCAAGCGCGTGATGAGCATGGAAGATGCGCGCACCAACCTTGCCGAAAGCCTGCGCCTGAAGTTGCAGACCAAGGATTTGAAAGGCGATCAGCTACGCTGGCTGGGTGAATTGTTCAAGCGCCATCGCGGCGCATGCCCGATCACCATGGAGTACACGAGCCCCGACGCAAAGGCCTTGCTGCAGTTTGGCGAGACTTGGCGAATCGATCCGGCGGATGCGTTGATTCAAGCCTTGCGTGACCAGTTCGGGCGAGACAACGTCTTCCTCCAATACCGTTGACGGTCAGGTGCCTTCTGTACTCCCTGATCTCGACCTGAATTTTTAATCTCGACCTGAACGCGCCTCTCCCTTAAGGTAGGGCGCGAATAGACAACCGGCCGGCCCAAGCTCTCTTGGACGTCGACCCAAGACGGACGCCTATGAACCCGAATTTTCTAGATTTCGAACAGCCGATCGCCGACCTGCAAGCCAAGATCGAAGAGTTGCGCTTGGTCGGTAACGACAATTCGCTGAATATCGGCGATGAGATCTCCCGCCTGCAGGACAAAAGCAGCACGCTGACCGAAGACATCTTCGCCAAGCTGACCAGCTGGCAGATCGCACGTCTGGCGCGTCACCCGAAACGTCCTTATACCCTGGACTACATCGAACACATCTTCACCGAGTTCGATGAGCTGCACGGTGACCGTCACTTCTCCGATGACGCTGCCATCGTCGGTGGCATTGCCCGTCTGGACGACCAGCCGGTGATGATCATCGGTCACCAGAAAGGCCGTGAAGTGCGCGAGAAAGTTCGCCGCAACTTCGGCATGCCGCGTCCGGAAGGCTACCGCAAGGCGTGCCGCCTGATGGAAATGGCCGAACGCTTCAAAATGCCGATCCTGACCTTCATCGACACCCCGGGCGCTTACCCTGGTATCGACGCTGAAGAGCGTAACCAGAGCGAAGCGATTGCCTGGAACCTGCGTGTCATGTCGCGTCTAAAAACCCCGATCATCGCCACCGTAATTGGTGAAGGTGGTTCTGGTGGTGCTTTGGCTATCGGCGTTTGCGACCAGCTGAACATGCTTCAGTATTCGACTTACGCGGTGATCTCGCCGGAAGGTTGCGCCTCGATTCTGTGGAAAACCGCCGAGAAAGCCCCGGACGCCGCTGAAGCCATGGGCATTACCGCCGAGCGCCTGAAAGGCCTGGGTATCGTGGACAAGGTGATCGGCGAGCCATTGGGCGGTGCACACCGTGACCCTGCCGCGGCGGCCGCCTCGATCCGTGCCGAGCTTAGCTCGCAACTGGCGATGCTGAAGAAGTTCGACAACGACGCGCTGCTGGCTCGTCGTTACGCGCGACTGATGAGCTACGGTCTCTGATCTGACGCTGCTTCGACAAACGACGCAAAACCATTGTGGGAGCGAGCCTGCTCGCGGAAGCGGTATAACAGTCAACAAGTGGGTTGAATGTTAAGCAGCCTTCGCGAGCAGGCTCGCTCCCACATTGGGTCTATGTGAAGCGACTGATATCTATGAATCCTTCAAAGTTTGATCTGCCTGCCAGACTTCTGCTGAATCTGGCCCCTTGGCGCAATGCCAAAACCTGGCGCATCGCCTTCTCCGGTGGTCTCGACTCCACCGTCCTGCTGCACCTTCTTGCCGACCTGGCAAAAACACAATCCCTGCCGGTGCTCAGCGCCATTCATGTCCATCACGGCCTTCAGCCTGCGGCGGATGCGTGGCCGGCACACTGCCAGTCCGTCTGTGATGCCTTGAGTGTGCCGCTACACGTCGTTCATGTTCAGGTTCAACCCGGCGCCAGCCTCGAACGTGCCGCCCGGGATGCGCGCTATGGCGCATTCGTTGAAGCCACTCAGGCCAATGAACTGCTGCTGACCGCCCAGCACCGAGACGATCAGGCGGAAACCCTATTGTTTCGGCTGTTGCGCGGGGCCGGGGTGAGAGGTTTGTCGGGGATGCCGAGTGCGCGGCCGTTGGGTCGGGGCCATCTGCTGCGGCCCCTGCTGGACGTGAGTCGCGCCGAACTTGAAGCCTATGCCGCAGAACATAAACTGAATTGGATCGAAGACCCTTCGAACCAGGATCGGCAGTTTTCGCGCAACTACCTGCGACATCAGGTGTTCCCGATATTGACCGAGCGCTGGCCGCAAGCGATGGCGACCATGGCTCGCAGCGCTGCGCACTTGAGCGAAGCGCAGGCCTTGCTGGATGAGCTGGCGCACATCGATCTGGCCGAAGCGACGACGGTCAATGAATTCGACTGGCTGGGCGTGCCCTCTCTGGAGCTCGCTGCTCTTTTACAACGCTCTGCCGCTCGCCAACGCAATGCGCTAAGCCATTGGCTCGCAGCGCGGACCCGTTTGCCGGACAGCGACCATTGGTCGGGTTGGGAAGATTTGCGCGACGCCACCGGTGATGCGCGTCCGGTCTGGCGGTTGGCGGATGGCGAGCTGCATCGGTCGGCCGGGCGTATCTGGTGGCTGTCGGGCTGTTGGCTACGCAATCCGTCGCGTGCTGTGCATTGGGCTGATCCTGCGAAGCCGCTGGAGTTGCCGGAAAATGGTCTGCTCACGCTCACCGGGCAAATCCCCGATGGCCCGCTGCAAATCCGCTATCGTGAGGGAGGTGAGGTCATGCATTTAGCTGATCGCGGCCACCGCGACCTCAAGCGTTTGCTCAATGAACGCGGGGTTCCGGCCTTCGCTCGTGGCAGATTGCCGCTGCTCTGTCGCGGCGAGCAATTGCTGGCAGTGGCCAGCGTACAGGGCTTGAATGGCAGTGGGCAGGACGGCTGGCATTTGCATTGGCAGCCACCTGGCGAAGATCAAGGTTTGAGCTGAAAGGGGCTTTCCGGTAGACTACGCTCCCTTCTTGATACAACTTCTGTGGATTCGCCTGAATTGCAGGAGTTGCCGATTACCAAGCAGTCTTTGCTGGGCGATTCCAAAAAATGTGTAGCGAGCAACGTACCGGTGTTTCATCTGCCGGTCTGTCCCAACGCGGCGGTTTTTTTGAAAGGTGCACTGTGATTAATGCAGGTGATCGGGGGCTTCGGCCTTCCTTCGCTTTCCCCGGCGGCTCGGACCGCTTTAACGCAGACTTCTAGGGTTTTTCATGACGCGCTACATATTCGTCACGGGCGGTGTTGTTTCTTCATTGGGGAAAGGCATCGCATCGGCTTCATTGGCGGCCATCCTGGAGGCGCGGGGACTTAAGGTCACCATGCTGAAGCTGGACCCGTACATCAACGTTGACCCGGGCACCATGAGCCCGTTCCAGCACGGTGAAGTGTTCGTCACCCACGACGGCGCCGAGACCGACCTGGACCTGGGCCACTACGAGCGGTTCATCCGCACGACCATGACCCAGAACAACAACTTCACCACCGGCCGTGTCTACGAACACGTGCTGCGCAAAGAGCGCCGTGGTGATTACCTGGGCGCAACCATCCAGGTGATCCCGCACATCACCGACGAAATCAAGCGCCGGATCATCAAGGGCGCCGGCGATGCCGACGTGGCGATGGTCGAGATCGGTGGCACCGTGGGTGACATCGAGTCGCAACCGTTCCTGGAAGCGATCCGCCAACTGCGTTTCGAAGTCGGCGCCAAGCGCGCGATGCTGATGCACCTGACACTGGTGCCGTACATCGCCACTGCCGGCGAAACCAAAACCAAGCCGACCCAGCACTCGGTCAAGGAACTTCGTTCCATTGGCCTGCAGCCGGACGTGCTGGTTTGCCGTTCCGATCACCCGATCGACATTTCTTCGCGCCGCAAGATCGCGCAGTTCACCAACGTTGAAGAACGTGCGGTGATCGCGCTGGAAGACGCCGACACCATCTACAAGATCCCGGGCATCCTGCACTCCCAGGGCCTGGATGATTTCGTCGTCGAGCGTTTCGGCCTGCAATGCGGCAGCGCTGACCTCTCCGAGTGGGAAGCGGTGGTTGACGCCAAGCTGAACCCGGAGCACGAAGTGACCATCGCGATGGTCGGCAAGTACATGGAACTGCTGGACGCCTACAAGTCGCTGATCGAAGCGATGAGTCACGCCGGCATCAGCAACCGCACCAAGGTCAACCTGCGCTACATCGATTCCGAAGACATCGAAAACCAGGGCACCGCGCTGCTGGAAGGTGTTGACGCGATCCTCGTACCGGGCGGCTTCGGTCTGCGTGGCGTGGAAGGCAAGATCACCGCCGTTCAATACGCTCGCGAAAACAAGGTTCCGTACCTGGGCATCTGCCTGGGCATGCAAGTGGCCGTGATCGAGTTCGCTCGTAACGTGCTGGGCTGGAAAGACGCCAACTCCACCGAGTTCGATCGTGCCAGCGGCCATCCGGTCGTGGGTCTGATCACCGAGTGGGAAGACGCTACCGGCGCGGTCGAAACCCGTACCGAATCGTCCGACCTGGGCGGCACCATGCGCCTCGGCGCTCAGGATTGCCTGCTGGAGCCGGGTTCGCTGGTACACGACTGCTACGCCAAAGACGTCATCGTCGAGCGTCACCGTCACCGCTACGAAGTGAACAACAACCTGCTGCCGCAGATCATGGAAGCCGGCCTGAAAATTTCCGGTCGTTCCGGTGATGGCGCGCTGGTTGAAGTGGTCGAAGCCCCGGATCATCCATGGTTCGTCGCTTGCCAGTTCCACCCAGAGTTCACCTCGACGCCACGCGACGGTCACCCGTTGTTCAGCGGTTTCGTTAAAGCAGCATTGATTCAACACCAGAAGAAGGCATAAATCTGATGGCGCAGAAAATCATCCGCGTAGGCGATATCGAGATTGCCAACGACAAGCCAATGGTGCTTTTCGGTGGCATGAACGTGCTGGAAAGCCGCGACATGGCGATGCAGGTCTGCGAAGAGTATGTGAAGGTTACCGAGAAACTCGGTATCCCTTATGTGTTCAAGGCCAGCTTCGACAAGGCCAACCGTTCCTCCGTGACCTCTTACCGTGGCCCCGGCCTGGAAGAGGGCATGCGGATTTTCCAGGACATCAAGCAAGCCTTCGGCGTGCCGATCATCACCGACGTCCACGAGCCTGACCAGGCCGCGGTCGTCGCTGAAGTCTGCGACATCATTCAGTTGCCGGCCTTCCTGTCGCGCCAGACCGACCTCGTGGTCGCGATGGCCAAGACTGGCGCGGTGATCAACATCAAGAAAGCCCAGTTCCTCGCACCGCACGAGATGAAACACATCCTGAGCAAGTGCGTGGAAGCGGGCAACGATCAGTTGATCCTCTGCGAACGCGGTTCGAGCTTCGGCTACAACAACCTGGTCGTCGACATGCTCGGCTTCGGCATCATGAAGCAGTTCGAATACCCGGTGTTCTTCGATGTGACCCACGCGCTGCAAATGCCCGGTGGTCGCTCGGATTCCGCCGGTGGTCGTCGTGCCCAGGTGACGGACCTGGCCAAGGCAGGCATGAGCCAGTCGCTGGCCGGCCTGTTCCTCGAAGCCCACCCGGACCCGGACAACGCCAAATGCGACGGCCCTTGCGCCTTGCGTCTGGACAAACTGGAGCCATTTCTGGCCCAGCTCAAAGCGTTGGACGAACTGGTGAAGAGTTTTCCGACGGTAGAAACCGCGTAAACCTCAATTCTCCGGTAAAGTACCGCACGATTTGTTGCTCAGGCCCTCGGGCCTGAGCCTTATCGTCCGCAAGTCTGCCCGCTGCACCTCACTTGCCGACGGTAAAAGATTTCCTCTAGCTGCGTCGTTTTCGTCAACTTTGGAGTGTTTACAACAATGGCAAAAATCGTCGACATCAAAGGTCGTGAAGTTCTCGACTCCCGTGGCAATCCCACCGTGGAAGCGGACGTGCTTCTCGATAACGGCATCATCGGCAGCGCCTGCGCGCCGTCCGGTGCTTCCACTGGCTCGCGTGAAGCACTCGAGCTGCGTGATGGCGACAAGAGCCGTTACCTGGGCAAGGGCGTTCTGAAGGCCGTGGCCAACATCAACGGTCCGATCCGTGACCTGTTGAAAGGCATGGATCCAAGCGACCAGAAAGCGCTGGATCACGCGATGATCAAGCTCGACGGTACCGAAAACAAAGGCTCCCTGGGCGCCAACGCGATCCTCGCCGTTTCCCTGGCTGCGGCCAAGGCAGCAGCACAGGACCAGGACCTGCCGCTGTACGCTCACATCGCCAACCTGAACGGCACCCCGGGTGTTTACTCGATGCCGGTTCCGATGATGAACATCATCAACGGTGGCGAGCACGCCGATAACAACGTCGACATCCAGGAATTCATGGTTCAGCCGGTTGGCGCCAAGTCTTTCTCGGAAGGCCTGCGCATGGGCACCGAAATTTTCCATCACCTCAAAGCTGTGCTGAAGGCCCGTGGCCTGAGCACTGCTGTCGGTGACGAAGGTGGTTTCGCACCGAACCTGGCTTCCAACGAAGACGCTTTGAAAGTGATCTCCGAAGCCGTGGCCAACGCCGGTTACAAGCTGGGCACCGACGTGACCCTGGCGCTGGACTGCGCGGCGAGCGAGTTCTACGAAGACGGTAAATACAATCTGTCTGGCGAAGGCCAGGTGTTCACCGCCGAAGGTTTCGCTGATTACCTGAAAGGCCTGACCGAACGTTATCCGATCATCTCGATCGAAGACGGCCTGGACGAGTCCGACTGGGCAGGCTGGAAAATCCTCACCGACAAAATCGGCGAGAAGGTTCAACTGGTAGGCGACGACCTGTTCGTGACCAACACCAAGATCCTGAAAGAAGGCATCGATAAAAAGATCGCCAACTCGATCCTGATCAAGTTCAACCAGATCGGCACCCTGACCGAAACCCTGGAAGCGATCCAGATGGCCAAGGCCGCTGGTTACACCGCCGTGATCTCGCACCGCTCCGGCGAAACCGAAGATTCGACCATCGCCGACCTGGCTGTGGGCACCTCGGCTGGCCAGATCAAGACCGGTTCCCTGTGCCGTTCCGACCGCGTATCCAAGTACAACCAACTGCTGCGTATCGAAGAGCAGTTGAATGGCAAAGCCAAGTACAACGGCCGCAGCGAGTTCCGCGGTTAATTGCTACATGGTAAAAAGACACCGGATTGTGTCGGAAAAGTCGCTACAGCGATGAATTTGCCACTAATCTGATGCCTTATAAGCACAAGCCTGGTTCTTCCAGGCTTCGTGCTATCAGAAGCTTCAATGTTTTTGCATGGCTGTCTTTTTTCACTGGAAACCTGATATTCGATGCGCAGTCCCAATTGGTTGTTCCTCGTCTTGCTCTTGTTGCTGGCTGGCCTGCAATACCGCCTGTGGGTGGGTAATGGCAGTCTGGCGCAAGTGGCAGAGCTGACTCAGCAGATCAAGGATCAACAGGCTGAGAACGAAGGGTTGCTGGAGCGCAATCGGGTCATGGACGCCGAAGTCGGCGAGTTGAAAAAAGGCATGGAGACCGTCGAAGAGCGGGCTCGCCATGAGTTGGGCATGGTCAAGGACGGTGAAACCCTTTACCAGTTGGCTCGATGAATTCCCCGTTACCGGCCTTCTGGGCCGTGATTCCTGCCGCGGGCGTCGGTGCCCGTATGGCCGCAGACCGTCCCAAGCAATACTTGCAACTGGGCGGGCGCACTATTCTCGAACACAGCCTTGGCTGTTTCCTTGATCACCCGACCCTGAAAGGGTTAGTGGTCAGTCTTGCTGTTGACGATCCTTATTGGCCAAACCTGGCCTGTGCTGGCGACTCGCGAATTCAGCGGGTTGACGGCGGCGCCGAGCGTTCCGGGTCGGTGCTGAATGCGTTGCTGCATTTGCATGCGTTGGGCGCTGATGATGAAGACTGGGTGTTGGTCCACGATGCTGCGCGCCCGAATCTGAGTCGTGATGATCTGGACAAGTTGCTGAGTGAATTGGCAGATGATCCGGTCGGCGGGTTGCTGGCGGTTCCGGCGCGCGACACCCTCAAGCGGGTCGACAAGCATGGGCGTGTGGTTGAAACCGTGGATCGCAGCGTGATTTGGCAGGCTTATACGCCGCAGATGTTTCGCCTTGGCGCCTTGCATCGGGCGCTGGCTGACAGTCTGGTGGCTGATGCGGTTATCACTGACGAAGCGTCGGCGATGGAGTGGTCCGGTTTGGCGCCGCGCCTGATTGAAGGTCGATCCGATAATCTCAAGGTTACGCGTCCCGAAGACCTCGAATGGCTTCGTCAGCGCTGGGCTAATCGCCGCTGACTGCTGTGGTGTCTGGCAGATTGCTTTCGCGAGCAGGCTCGCTCCCACATTGTTTTGCGCTGCCCACTTTTTCAGTGTTCGCCATCGATCCACTGTGGGAGCGAGCCTGCTCGCGAAAGCGGTGGCTCAGTCAACACATCCGGTACTGAAAAATGCATCAGCTCCTGTACTCTGGCCTTTGCGCCAACCCTTCCTTCAAATAATCCACCAATTTTCGCACCTTCGGCGACAGATGCCGCTGCTGTGGATAAAGCGCCCAAACGGCCGTATTAGGCGGTTGATGCGCATCCAGCAACGAAATCAATTCGCCACTCTTCAAATGCTCCAGCACGTAATAGTCCGGCAGCTGACACAACCCCACGCCCTGTAGTGCCGCATCCAGCACCGCTTGCCCACTGTTGCAGCGCCAGTTTCCCTGGACCCGCTGCGAAAATTCCCGCCCGTTCTGTTCCAGTTGCCACATGTCCGAGCTGCCAATGAGGCAGTTGTGGCGGCTCAATTCCGACAAGCTGTGCGGCCGGCCATAGCGTTCCAGATAGGAGGGTGATGCACACAGGTACATGCGTCGGGGTGCCAGACGCGTAGCAACCAATCGCGAATCCTGTAGGCGTCCAAGGCGAATCGCCAAATCCAGGCCCTCGTGCACCAGATCGAGCGGGCGGTTGCTCAGTTCGATGTCGACACGCAGTTGTGGGTAAAGCCCCATAAAGCGCGTCACCAGCGGCACGATGAATCGCTCGCCGTACGCCACGGCGCAGGTCATGCGCAGCATGCCTTTGGGTTCGCTGGTCAAGTCGCCCACTGCACGCAAGGCTTCTTCGCGACCGTCTTGCAGGCGCTGGCAATGTTGCAGGAAGGTTTGCCCGGCTTCGGTCAGCGTGACCCGGCGGGTGCTGCGGTACAGCAAACGAGTTTGCAGGCGTTCTTCAAGGCGTACGATTTGTCGACTGATATGGGAGGAAGACACCCCAAGACGTTCCGCTGCGGCCGTAAATTGACTGCATTCAGCCACGGCGACGAATTCGTCTATCCCTTCCCAGCGGCTTTCGGCCATCGTTGATTATCCCTGTGTAGCAATAATGTTTTGCTTTTGTCCGGATTATTCACCGTAAGGCGGTGTATTACACTCCTTGTCTCGTTTTTATTCACTGGAGAATCCACATGATCAAGTCGCGCGCTGCCGTTGCCTTCGAGGCCAAGAAACCCCTCGAGATCGTCGAAGTCGATGTCGCCATGCCCAAGGCCGGCGAAGTCCTGTTGCGTGTGGTTGCCTCCGGTGTCTGCCATACCGATGCCTACACACTGTCCGGCGCTGATCCGGAAGGTATATTCCCGTCGATCCTCGGTCACGAAGGTGGCGCGGTGGTTGAAGCGATCGGCGAGGGCGTGACCTCGGTTGCAGTCGGCGATCACGTGATTCCGCTGTACACCCCGGAATGCCGCCAGTGCAAATTCTGCCTGTCGGGCAAAACCAACCTGTGTCAGGCGATTCGTGCGACCCAGGGCAAAGGCCTGATGCCGGATGGCACTTCGCGCTTTTCCTACAAGGGCCAGCCGATTTTCCACTACATGGGCACTTCGACGTTTTCTGAATACACCGTGTTGCCGGAAATCTCCGTCGCGAAAATTGCTAAAGAAGCGCCACTGGAAAAAGTCTGCCTGCTGGGCTGCGGTGTCACCACCGGCATCGGCGCGGTGTTGAATACGGCCAAGGTGAAACCGGGTGATACCGTGGCCATTTTCGGCCTCGGCGGCATTGGTCTGTCAGCGGTGATTGGCGCGGTAAAAGCCAAGGCTGCGCGCATCATTGCGATCGACATCAACCCGGCCAAATTCGAGATCGCCAAGCAACTGGGTGCAACCGACTGTGTGAACCCGAAAGACTTCGACCGTCCGATCCAGGAAGTGATCGTCGATATGACCGATGGCGGCGTCGACTTTTCCTTCGAATGCATCGGCAATGTGCAATTGATGCGCGCCGCCCTTGAGTGCTGCCACAAAGGCTGGGGCGAGTCGGTGATCATCGGTGTCGCCGGTGCCGGCCAGGAAATCTCCACCCGTCCATTCCAGCTGGTTACCGGTCGCGTCTGGCGCGGTTCCGCGTTCGGCGGTGTGCGTGGCCGTACCGAGTTGCCAAGCTACGTCGAAATGGCCGAGACCGGCGAAATCCCGCTGGACACGTTCATCACCCACACCATGGGCCTGGAAGATATCAACAAGGCGTTCGACCTGATGCATGAAGGCAAGAGCATCCGTTCCGTCATCCACTTCTGAGGTCGGTCATGAGCCTGGAAAATATTTCCTGCCAGAAAAGCTTCGGCGGCTGGCACAAACGCTACCGGCACCGTTCCGACGTGCTCGGCTGCGACATGGTGTTTGCCGTGTACCTGCCGCCGCAAGCGGAGCAGGGCGGCAAGCTGCCGGTGCTGTACTGGTTGTCCGGCCTGACCTGCACCGACGAAAACTTCATGCACAAGGCCGGCGCCCTGCGCATGGCTGCCGAGCTGGGGTTGATCATCGTCGCTCCGGACACCAGCCCGCGCGGCCCTGATGTGCCGGGTGATCCGGACGGTGCCTGGGACTTCGGTCTGGGTGCCGGGTTTTATCTGAATGCCACGCAGGAACCCTGGTCGCGGCACTATCGGATGCATGACTATGTCGTGCAGGAATTGCCGGCACTGGTCGAAGCTCATTTTCCGGCATCGGACAAACGTGGAATCAGCGGTCACTCCATGGGCGGTCACGGCGCACTGGTCTGTGCCTTGCGCAATCCAGGTCGTTATCAATCGGTGTCGGCGTTCTCGCCGATCAACAATCCGATGGACTGCCCGTGGGGTCAGAAGGCCTTCTCTCGTTACCTGGGTGAAGACCGTTCGAAGTGGCGCGAATGGGATGCTTGCGCGCTGATCGCCGAGGCTGACGAGAAGCTGCCGCTGCTGGTCGACCAAGGTGATCGCGACGATTTTCTCGCCACCCAGCTCAAGCCTGAAGCCTTGCAACAAGCGGCCAAACTGGCCGGTCATCCGCTGACGTTGCGCCTGCAACCGGGCTACGACCACAGCTATTTCTTCATCGCCAGTTTCATCGACGACCACTTGCAACATCATGGGCGCGCTCTAAGCGCCTAATGTTCGACAAAGCAGGTAGAATCACGCCCTGACAAAAATCGGGGCGTTTTTTTATGCGTATTGGCCACGGCTATGATGTGCACCGTTTCGCTGAAGGCGATTTCATTACTCTGGGCGGCGTGCGCATTGCACACGGCTTCGGGCTGCTCGCTCACTCCGACGGTGACGTCCTGCTGCACGCCTTGAGCGATGCCTTGCTCGGTGCCGCTGCGCTGGGTGATATCGGCAAACATTTCCCGGACACCGACCCGACCTACAAGGGCGCCGACAGCCGTGTGCTGTTGCGTCACGTCGTCGCACTGATCCACGCCAAGGGCTGGAAAGTCGGCAACGTCGATAACACCATCGTTGCCCAGGCGCCGAAAATGGCCCCGCATATCGAATCGATGCGCGCGCTGATTGCCGCGGATCTTCAAGTTGAGTTGGATCAAGTGAACGTGAAAGCTACCACCACCGAAAAGCTCGGCTTTGTCGGTCGCGAAGAAGGCATTGCCGTGCATTCCGTTGCCTTGTTGTTGCGCGCATGAACGAACTGCAATTTCTCGGCCCACGGGCCTATGGCGAAGCCCTCGGCACCGCAGTATTGAAAGCCACGGCGGAAGATTTTCAGGTCGATGAAGTGCTCAACATCCCCCTCAGCGGTGATGGCGAACATTTGTGGATCTGGGTGGAAAAGCGCGGGCTGAATACCGAGGAAGCGGCACGGCGGATCGCCAAGGCAGCGGGCGTGCCATTGCGCACCGTCAGTTACGCGGGCCTCAAGGATCGTCAGGCGCTGACTCGCCAGTGGTTCAGCGTGCAGCTGCCGGGCAAGGCCGATCCTGATCTGTCGGCGGCGGAAAACGATACGCTGAAAATCCTCAAGACCGGTCGCCACAAACGCAAGCTGCAGCGTGGCGCTCACTCGGCCAATGGCTTCACTTTGCGCCTGACGCAATTCGCCGGCGACACAGCCGCGATTGAAGAGCGATTGCAGCTGATTGCCAAGCAAGGTATTCCCAATTATTTCGGCGCCCAGCGTTTCGGCTTCGACGGCGGCAACGTGGTCGATGCCCGTGCCTGGGCGGCACGCAAGGCGTTGCCGGAACAGCGCAACGTGCGTTCGCGCCTGCTCTCGACGGCGCGCAGTTTTCTGTTCAATCAGGTGTTGGCGGCGCGTGTTGCCGACGGTACCTGGCAGCAAGCCCAGGTCGGCGATCTGCTGGCCTTCACTGACAGCCGCAGCTTCTTTCCGGCCGGTGAAGCGGAGTGCAGCGACCCGCGACTGGCGATTCTCGACCTGCACCCGACCGGCCCGCAGTGGGGCGAAGGTGACTCGCCGGCGACCGGCGTTGTCCATGTACTGGAGCAGGACATCGCCGCTCGCGAAGCGGACTTGCGAGATTGGTTGATTAACGCCGGTATGAGCCACGAACGTCGCATCCTGCGGCTGCCCATTGGCGGGTTGACGTGGCATTATCCCGAGCCTGACATTCTGCAACTGGAATTCGTCCTCCCGGCCGGATGCTTTGCCACCGTATTGGTGCGCGAGCTTGTTGATCTGGTGCCGGTGGGGCAGACGGACAGCCCATGCGTATTCTGATTTCTAACGACGATGGGGTAACCGCACCCGGTCTCGCCGCGCTTTATGCTGCGCTGGCGGATTACACCGAATGCGTGGTTATCGCCCCGGACCAGGACAAAAGCGGCGCCAGCAGCTCGCTGACGCTCGACCGTCCGTTGCACCCGCAAACCCTGGCCAACGGCTTTATCAGCCTGAACGGCACACCCACCGATTGCGTGCACCTGGGCCTCAATGGCTTGCTGGAGCGCCAACCGGACATGGTCGTCTCGGGGATCAACCTGGGCGCCAACCTGGGCGATGACGTGTTGTACTCCGGCACCGTGGCAGCAGCCCTTGAAGGGCGTTTCCTCGAGCGTCCGTCGTTTGCCTTTTCGTTGGTCTCACGACAAGTAGAGAACCTTCCCACAGCCGTCTACTTTGCACGCAAGCTGGTCGAAGCCCATGGCGATCTCGACCTGCCACCGCGCACGGTGCTGAATGTGAATATTCCCAATTTGCCACTGGACCATATCCGCGGCATCCAGCTGACCCGCCTCGGGCATCGCGCCCGTGCGGCGGCGCCGATGAAAGTGGTCGATCCGCGCGGCAAATCCGGTTACTGGATCGCTGCTGCCGGGGATGCTGAAGATGGCGGTCCGGGTACCGACTTCCATGCGGTGATGCAGGGCTATGTTTCGATCACTCCGCTGCAACTGGATCGCACCTTCAACGATGCCTTCAGAAGTCTCGATGGCTGGCTGGAGGGACTGCGCTAATGTCTCGTGAACAAGACGATATGCTGCGCCGCGGCATCGGCATGACTTCTCAGCGAACCCGCGAGCGCCTTATTCAGCGTCTGTATGAAGAAGGCGTTTCCAACGCCAAGGTGTTGGAGGTCATTCGCCGTACACCGCGTCACCTGTTCGTCGACGAAGCGCTGGCCCATCGCGCTTACGAAGACACGGCGCTGCCGATCGGACACAACCAGACCATCTCCCAGCCTTACATGGTGGCGCGCATGAGCGAGCTGCTGCTGGAAGCAGGTCCGTTGGACAAGGTGATGGAAATCGGCACCGGCTCGGGCTACCAGACGGCCGTGCTGTCGCAACTGGTCGAGCGGGTATTTTCCGTGGAGCGCATCAAGGTTTTGCAGGATCGGGCAAAGGAGCGCCTGGTGGAGCTGAACCTGCGCAACGTGGTGTTTCGTTGGGGCGATGGTTGGGAAGGCTGGCCGGCACTGGCGCCTTACAACGGCATTATCGTCACCGCAGTGGCCACCGATGTGCCGCAGGCCTTGCTCGATCAGTTGGCACCGGGTGGTCGCCTGGTCATCCCTGTCGGCTCCGGTGAAGTGCAGCAATTGATGCTGATCATCCGCGAAGAAAACGGCTTTTCCCGACGTGTTCTGGGGGCGGTGCGATTCGTGCCATTGCTCAACGGGCCACTGGCCTGAGCATTTGTTTTGGCGCGCTGAATTCTCTTCGATTGGCCGTGTCTTACAGCGGCATCGATTGGTTAAACGGTATTTATCGTCAGTCAGCAAACGTGTGCGCGGAGCGAATTCGCTTCATTAAAGGTAAAGCTGGTTCGGCCCGTTATACTTGCGACATCTCGAGCCGTAACACGGCAATCCACAATTTCAGCCACCACAAAGGGAGCGGCGGGTGAGTCTCACAGTCATTGCGCAGCGTATGAGTACAACGAGCTTTCAGCGCCTGGTGACTGGCCTTGTCTTGAGCACCTTGCTGGTCGGTTGCTCCAGCACCAAATCGAGTAACGTCGGCGTCGTCGATCGCAACAACGCGGCCCCTCAACGTCCGGCAACGACGACGGGCCAGTATGTCGTTCGACCAAAAGACACCCTGTTCTCGATCGCTTTTCGCTACGGTTGGGACTACAAAGCCCTCGCAGCACGGAACAACATTCCTACGCCCTATACGATCCATCCGGGTCAGATAATTCGCTTCGATGGTCGCACCGGATCAACGCCGACAGCGGTCGGTAGTACTACCGATTCAACGCCTTCGTCGTCGTTGAAAACCACGGTAATCCGGCGCCAGCCGAATGGCGCAACCACCAGCACTACGGTGGTTGCACCGTCCGTCGCCAACAAACCTGCACCCGCTCCATTGCCTCCTGCCGGCCCGGCCCCGACCGGCTGGGGGTGGCCATCTAATGGCATTCTGATTGGAAAATTCTCCTCAAACGGTAGTTTGAATAAAGGAATTGATATCGCCGGAGATTTGGGACAGCCTGTTTTAGCTGCGTCTGATGGGACGGTGGTATACGCCGGGAGTGGCTTAAGGGGCTACGGCGAATTAGTCATCATCAAACACAGCGAAACCTACGTCAGTGCCTACGGACATAACCGCAGGCTGTTGGTTCGGGAGGGGCAGCAGGTCAAAGTCGGACAGACAATTGCCGAAATGGGGTCAACGGGTACAGACCGGGTGAAACTGCATTTTGAGATTCGCCGCCAAGGTAAACCTGTAGATCCGCTGCAATTCCTGCCACGTCGTTGATTTGTTAGCCAGCCTGTTCCGTCACGTAGAGGGAACAGGCTCCAGCGTTGCCAAGGATAAAGGCGCCGCTTGAGCTTGAGGTCGAACTCACCAAAGGACTATAACAATGGCTCTCAGTAAAGAAGTGCCGGAGTTTGACATCGACGATGAGGTTCTCCTGATGGAGACCGGCATCGCCACGGATTCGATGTCGAATGATGAAGGGGTAGCTCCACCTTCCGTTCGTGCTAAATCCAAACACTCCGCTTCGTTAAAACAGCACAAATACATTGATTACACGCGGGCACTTGATGCCACGCAGCTGTACCTCAATGAAATCGGCTTTTCCCCATTGCTCTCCCCGGAAGAAGAAGTTCATTTTGCGCGCTTGTCGCAAAGTGGCGATCCGGCCGGGCGCAAGCGCATGATTGAAAGCAACCTGCGGCTGGTGGTTAAAATCGCCCGGCGTTACGTCAATCGTGGGCTGTCGCTGCTGGACCTGATCGAAGAGGGCAACCTCGGCTTGATCCGGGCAGTGGAGAAGTTCGACCCCGAACGCGGCTTCCGCTTTTCGACCTACGCAACCTGGTGGATTCGTCAGACCATCGAGCGCGCGATCATGAATCAGACCCGGACCATCCGGTTGCCGATCCATGTGGTCAAGGAGCTGAACGTGTACCTGCGGGCCGCACGGGAGCTGACGCAAAAACTCGATCACGAACCCTCACCCGAAGAAATCGCCAACCTGCTGGAAAAACCAGTGGGCGAGGTCAAGCGCATGCTCGGCTTGAACGAGCGGGTTTCTTCGGTCGACGTCTCGCTGGGTCCGGATTCGGATAAAACCCTGCTGGACACCCTGACTGATGACCGTCCAACCGACCCTTGTGAGCTGCTGCAGGACGACGACTTGTCCCAAAGCATCGATCAGTGGCTGTCGGAGCTGACCGACAAGCAACGCGAAGTGGTAGTACGTCGCTTCGGCTTGCGCGGTCACGAGAGCAGCACGCTTGAAGACGTAGGCCTGGAGATCGGCCTGACCCGGGAACGGGTCAGACAGATTCAGGTGGAAGGCCTGAAGCGTCTTCGGGAGATTCTCGAGAAAAACGGCCTGTCGAGCGAGTCGCTGTTTCAATAAGCGATCGGTTTGACCGGTAGTAAAAGACCCCGACTGACTCGGGGTTTTTTATTGCCTGCAAGGTGGGCGGAGATTGCCGCGGGTTTGTAGTCTTGCGCTGTAAGTCTTTGCTTACTCTGTCGTAAGTGTTCGTTATTTTTACAAGGCAGTCGTCGTCCATTTTCCTTCTCGATTATTTTTATCTGTATGATTTATATAGATATTTTGTTTTGTTAATAGCATATGACAAACGTTTTTGACGATCCCGGTCAATTGCACCTGGCAGGGAACCCTCTAGTATCTGAACTGTGTCGACGGACAGACACGCCCTTCAAGGAAGAGGGGAACGGACATCGCAGGAAGCGATTCATCAGGACGATGAAAAGGACTACAGGGAATAGGGAAAAAATGTGGGCGGGTCAAACCGCCCCTTTTTTTTTGCCTGTAGAAAAGCAAAAAGGCCCGCTAGGGGCCTTTTCGGGAACGCGCGGAAATCAGCGTTCGAGGTCTTTGAGCTTGGGGCCTACAGACTTGTTGATGACACGATCAAACGCTTCAGCGTCAGGCATCGAGTCTTTCTTCTCGGTGATGTTCGGCCAGATTTCGGCCAGATCAACGTTCAGCTGAATGAATTCCTGCATTTCTGCCGGAACTTCATCTTCGGAGAAGATGGCCACAGCAGGGCATTCTGGTTCGCACAGTGCGCAGTCGATGCACTCATCCGGGTGAATCACCAGGAAGTTCGGGCCTTCGTAAAAGCAGTCCACCGGACACACTTCTACGCAGTCGGTGTACTTGCACTTGATGCAGTTGTCGGTGACGACGAAGGTCATTTCTAATTTTCTCCTCAGGCGGCGGCAGCGGAGCCCCTTCACGTTGGGGTCGCCAGGTTCGGGAGCGATAGTCTGCTGGCCAGGCTATTAGCCAGCAGCATCCCAAACCGCGCGAGATTCTAACAGCTTGCAGGCAAGTGCGTTAGATCCGGTTCTTTAGTGTATAGAGCATTTCGAGCGCACGGCGCGGCGTCATGTCATCCAGATTGAGCTTGGTCAATTCATCCAGCACCGGATGCGGCAGGCTGGCGAACATGTCGCTTTGCTGTGGCGCGGCCGGTTTGCCCTTGGCAGGCGCAGGAATTTCATGGGGCAGGGCGGTGGCTTCCAGGCGACCCAAGTGCTCGCGAGCACGCACAATCACTTCGCTCGGCACACCGGCCAGTTGCGCCACGGCCAAGCCGTAACTCTGGCTGGCAGGCCCAGGCAGCACGTGGTGGAGGAACACGATGCGTTCGTTGTGCTCGGTGGCATTGAGGTGAACGTTGGACACCAGCGGTTGCGCCTCCGGTAGCACCGTCAGCTCAAAGTAGTGGGTGGCGAACAGCGTATAAGCGCGCAGATACGCCAGTCGCTCAGCCGCCGCCCAGGCCAGGGACAGGCCGTCGAAGGTGCTGGTGCCGCGACCGACTTCGTCCATCAGCACCAGGCTGCGTTCGGTGGCGTTGTGCAGGATGTTCGCGGTTTCGCTCATTTCAACCATGAAGGTCGAACGGCCACCCGCCAGGTCATCGCTGGAACCGATCCGGGTGAAAATCCGGTCCACCAGGGACAGTTCGCAACTGGCTGCCGGCACGAAGCTGCCGATGTGCGCAAGCAACACGATCAACGCCGTCTGACGCATGTAGGTGGATTTACCGCCCATGTTCGGACCGGTGATCACCAGCATGCGCGTGTTGTCGTCCAGGCTCAGGTCGTTGGCCACGAATGGCGTGCTCAGCACTTGCTCGACCACCGGGTGACGACCCTGGGTGATGCGCATGCAGGGCTCGTCGACGAAACGCGGGCAGTTCAGGTCGAGGTTCAGCGCGCGTTCGGCGAGGTTGCTCAGTACGTCCAGTTCGGCCAGCGCAGCGGCGGTGTCCTGCAACGGTGGCAGTTGGGCGATCAGGTCTTCGAGCAGCGCTTCGTAAAGCATCTTCTCGCGGGCCAGGGCACGGCTCTTGGCCGACAGTGCCTTGTCCTCGAACGCCTTGAGTTCCGGGGTAATGAAACGCTCGGCACCTTTCAACGTCTGGCGACGGATGTAGTCGGCAGGTGCCGACTCGGCCTGTTTGCTTGGCAACTCAATGAAGTAGCCGTGAATGCGGTTGTAACCGACCTTCAAGTGCGACAGTCCGGTGCGGGCTTTCTCCCGCGCTTCCAGATCAATCAGGAACTGCCCGGCGTTTTCGCTGAGCGATTGCAGGTCGTCGAGTTCGCTGTCGTAACCGGACTTCAACACGCCGCCGTCACGGATCACCGCAGGCGGGTTGTCGATGATGGCTTTTTCCAGCAGTGCCGCCAGTTCCGGGTAAGTGCTGGTGGTCTTGGCCAGTTGAATAAGGTGCGGCGCTTCCAGCTCGGTCATCGCCACTTGCAACTCAGGCAGCGCGCCCAGCGCATCGCGCAGACGAGCGAGATCGCGAGGGCGGGCGTTGCGCAGGCCGATTCGCGCCAGAATTCGCTCGATGTCGCCAATTTCCTTGAGCTGCGGTTGCAGCTTTTCAAAGCGGTAGCCGTCGAGCAGGCAGGTGATCGATGTCTGGCGCGCCATCAACACGGTCAAATCCCGCAACGGACGGTTCAACCAACGGGTCAGCAAGCGGCTGCCCATGGCGGTCTGGCAGCGATCAACTACTGATTGCAGGGTGTTGTCGCGACCACCGGCCAGGTTGGTGTCCAGTTCCAGGTTGCGACGGCTCGCGCCGTCCAGCACCACGGTGTCATCCAGACGCTCATGACGCAGGCTGCGCAAATGCGGCAGGGCGGTGCGCTGGGTTTCCTTGGCATAGCTGAGCAGGCAACCGGCAGCGCCGATGGCCAGGGTCAGGTTCTCGCAGCCAAAGCCTTTAAGGTCCTGGGTCGAAAACTGCTGGCACAGACTTTTCAGCGCCGAGTCGCGCTCGAAATCCCACGGCGCGCGACGACGAACGCCACGACGTTTTTCCGCCGGCAGGTCTTTTGGCCAATCGTCCGGGATCATCAACTCGACCGGATTGACCCGCTCCAGCTCCGCCAGCAGGTTTTCCCAACCCTTGATTTCCAGCACCGTGAAATTGCCGCTGGTGATGTCCAGCACGGCCAGGCCGAACAGGCGTTCGTCACCCAGTACCGCAGCGATCAGGTTGTCCCGACGCTCATCCAGCAGCGCTTCATCACTGACCGTGCCCGGCGTGATGATCCGCACCACCTGACGATCCACCGGCCCTTTGCTGGTCGCCGGATCACCGACCTGCTCACAAATCACCACCGATTCGCCGAGCTTGACCAGTTTCGCCAGGTAACCTTCCGCGGCGTGGTAAGGAATCCCACACATCGGAATCGCTTGCCCTGCCGACTGCCCACGGGCGGTCAGGGTGATGTCCAGCAATTTGGCTGCCTTCTTCGCGTCTTCGTAGAAGATCTCGTAGAAGTCACCCATGCGGTAGAACATCAACTGGTCAGGGTGCTGGTTCTTCAGGCGCCAGTACTGCTGCATCATTGGCGTGTGGGAAGGCAGATCGGAGATGGCTTTATTCATTGGAAATTCAGGAAAACTCGTTGAAAGGTGTAGGGCAAAAGGAGGGGCATTGGCCCGGCTTTTCCGCGATGGGCGCAAGATTACCATGGGCAGTCTGCCCGACGCAGGCATGAAAGCCCCACGGCACCTTTCCGGCGGATATGCACGAACTATGCAAAACAGCATTTGTCTTCGACGAAAAGAACAAGCACTATGCGCGTTATGCAAAAACGCAACGTTTCTACCGTCCTTAGAGCACTGCTCGATCAGCACGGGATCTCCCCCACGGAGCTTCACCGACGCACCGGCGTGCCTCAATCCACACTCTCGCGGATCCTTAGCGGGAAGATCGTCGATCCTTCGGATAAACACATCTCGAAGATCGCCGAGTACTTCGCCGTGAGTACTGATCAGTTGCGTGGCCGCGCCGATGTCGCGCCTGCCGCCCATGCCGCGCGCGATGAAGTGCATTCCGAACTCAAGGACATAAGTCTGTGGGACGACGATACGCCCGTCGATGACGACGAGGTGTCGGTGCCCTTTCTTCGCGAGGTTGAATTGGCTGCTGGATCAGGAAGATTCGTCATCGAAGAGAGCGAGCGCTCTAGCCTGCGCTTCGGCAAACGCAGCCTGCGTCACAACGGCGTGCAATTCGACCAGGCCAAATGCGTGACGGTGCGCGGCAACAGCATGTTGCCGGTGCTGCGCGATGGCGCCACCGTTGGCGTGAACGCCGGCAAGTGCGGGATTGGCGACATCGTTGATGGCGACCTTTATGCAATCAACCATAACGGTCAGTTGCGGGTAAAGCAGCTCTATCGCCTGCCAACCGGCATTCGCTTGCGCAGCTTCAATCGGGATGAGCACCCGGACGAGGACTACACCTTCCAGGAAATCCAGGAAGAGCAGATCGTCATCCTCGGCCACGTCTTCTGGTGGGGCATGTACGCCCGTTAACCCGCCGCCGTCAGATAAAACCCGCCATCGAGCGGGTTTTTTTTCGCCTGTCAAAAACCGCCTGAGCCTTTGCTTGTGGGGCTTTCATGCGCTAATGCATTTGTAGCGCTTAAATAAATGCATTTATGCATTGACTGTATATGCGTCCATGCATAATCTTTGTCTCAAGCCGCTCAACAAAGCAGCTCGAAACGAAGTTCTTGGTTTCACCACAAAGGCAGCGATGGACCGGCCTCAACGGTTCAGAGGGTTGGCAACTGACCCGGGTGTGCAGCGTAAAGCACCAGAAGCAGTTATCCGGCGGGCAGGGACCGCGGTCGGAAAAACAATTGGAATGGACTCGTACCGCGCCAGTAGCGCCGAAAGGTCAATGCAGGACCGCATTACTGAAAAGCCCGGAACGATGCCGGGCTTTTTGGAATGCCTACCTTCCATCAGGCACCTCAAGAAAACACCGTTTTAAAGAACCACTCATCAATCACTCCCGGAGGCGTGACATGACAAACGAGCAACTAGCGTTGCTGGACATGCCGATCTGGCTCGTCATCGTCCTTGCCCTGGTGGGCGGGGTGTCCGGCGAAATGTGGCGCGCCGACAAGGACGGCGCTCGCGGCTGGTCACTGCTGCGACGCCTGGCCTTGCGCTCCGGGGCCTGCATGGTCTGCGGGGTCTCGGCGATCATGCTGCTGTACGCCGCCGGCATGTCGATCTGGGCGGCGGGGGCGTTTGGCTGCCTGACAGCGATGGCCGGGGCCGACGTTTCCATCGGGCTTTATGAGCGTTGGGCGGCAAAGCGGATTGGCGTTTGCGATGTGCCGCCGCGCGACACCGGCCAGGATCACTGAAAACCACGCGTCGATAACCCAAGCCCAATGGATTGGCGAACAGCGGTGCCGACCGGCATCCGACCCGCAAGGATGCGGGTTTCCCACGGCCAGGACCGTTCACTCTGACCCGCCTTCAGCGGGTTTTTTAATGTCTGGTGAAAACCCATGAAGATCACTCCACTGATTTCGCAACTGCGTGAGCAATGCCCAACCCTTGCCGATCGTGTGGCAGGTGGCATCGACCTCTCCTCGTTGCAGGCGGACACGCCGCTGCAAACACCCTGTGCCTTCGTCGTACCGAGCGCCGACCTTGCGGGCAAAAGCGTCGCGCAAAACCTGCTCCGGCAACCGATCCGCGACCGCTTCGACGTGGTTCTGGTGCTTGACACCACCGACCCTACAAAAGCGCTGGATCTATTACACGACCTTCGGGCCGAACTGTGGCGGGCGCTGGTGGGTTTCAAGCCCGGCGGCGATTACAGCGGCATCGAGTACGACGGCGGCGAACTGGTTTCCATCAGCAGCAGCCGGGCGCTCTATCGCCTGCATTTTTTTGCCGAGTTCCAGCTAGGCCGCAATCTGCCCGGTCAGCCTGCGGAAAGCTGGCACGAACGTGAACTGGACGCTTTGTCGTCCTTTACCGGGGCCACCGTGCGGGTCGATGCGATCGACCCTGCGGATCCCAATCTGAAACGCCCGGGGCCCGATGGGCGCCTGGAACTGACTTTCTCTGGAGACGTAACCCCATGAGCAAACGCATCACTGTGCTGCCGGCCCCAGGCCGTGTCGTGCCCGACCCGGAAGCGGGCGATCTGTTGCCCTTCGAGGGCCGTGAAGTGCCGGACAACGCCTGGTGGCGTCGACGTCTGGCTGATGGCGATATCACTACCAAAGCCGTGAAAGCGGCAAAACCACAGGGAGCCAAATAATGGCGATCGGATTCAGCAACATCCCCGCGGACATTCGTGTTCCGCTGTTCTACGCCGAGATGGACAATTCGGCAGCCAATAGTGCGTCGTCGGCCATGCGCCGTTTGATCGTCGCTCAGGTCAACGACAACATTGCCCCGACGGATGTTGGCAAGCTGGTACTGGTATCCAGTGTGGCTCTGGCCAAAAGCACTGGTGGCCAAGGCTCCATGCTCGCCTCGATGTATGAGACCTGGCGCAAGACTGACCCGATCGGCGAGATTTGGTGCCTGCCGCTGCACAATGCCGACGGTGCCATCGCCAAAGGTGTGCTGACATTGACTGGCACGGCGACACAAAGCGGTGTGCTCAATCTGTACGTCGGCGGCGTTCGTGTTCAAGCGGCCATCGTCAATGGCGCAACGGCTGCTCAAGCGGCAACGACGCTGGCGCTGAAAATCAATGCCGCTGCCGATCTGCCGGTCAGCGCTGCCGCGGTAGAAGGTGTGGTTACCCTGAGCACAAAGTGGACAGGCGACAGTGGCAACGACATCAGCCTGCAACTCAATCGCCTGGGCAAGACCAATGGCGAAGAAACGCCGGCCGGCCTGACTTCGGCCATCACCGCCATGACCGGCGGCGCGGGTGTTCCGGATCAAGTGGACGCCGTGGCCGCATTGGGCGACGAACCGTTCGAGTTTATCTGCATGCCATGGTCTGACCTGTCGACGCTCAACACTTGGCAAGCGGTCATGGATGACAGCACCGGTCGCTGGTCGTGGGCCAAGCAACTGTTCGGTCACGTTTACAGCGCCAAGCGCGGCACCATCGGTACCCTTGTTGCTGCCGGTCAGGCCCGCAACGATCAGCACATGACCCTTCAGGCGCTGGAGCCGGGCGTTCCGCAGCCGTTCTGGGTTCAAGCCGCCGCATTGGCCGCGCGCACTTCGGTGTTCATCTCTGCCGACGCCAGCCGTCCGACCCAAAGCGGTAGCCTGCCAGGTCTTGACCCCGCGCCTGCGAGCGAGCGTTTTACCCTGACCGAGCGTCAATCGCTGCTCAACTATGGCATTGCCACCGCTTATTACGAAGGCGGCTACGTGCGCATTCAGCGTTCGATTACCACCTACCAGAAGAATGCCTACGGCCAGGCCGACAATTCCTACCTGGACAGCGAAACCATGCACCAGTCGGCGTTCATTGTGCGTCGTCTGCAAAGTGTGATCACCAGCAAATACGGTCGCCACAAACTGGCCTCCGACGGCACCCGTTTCGGCGCCGGCCAGCCCATCGTCACCCCGAGCACTATTCGCGGTGAGCTGATTGCCCAGTACGCCAAGCTCGAACTGGAAGGCCACGTGGAAAACGCCGAGTTGTTCGCCGAGCACCTGATCGTCGAGCGCGACACCCAGGATCCGAGCCGCGTGAACGTGCTGTTCCCACCGGATTACATCAACGGCCTGCGCGTGTTCGCATTGCTCAACCAATTCCGTCTGCAGTACGACGACGCGGCGTGATCGCTGCTTTTGACGGTACAGACTGTGTGAATTCAGCCCACCGCGTGTGGGCTTTTTATTTGAAGGGAGAAACACCATGGGTCAACTGATTGCGGGCACCTGCTACGTCAAAGTGGACGGCGCTCAACTGACCATCAACGGCGGCTGTGAAGCACCATTGATGTCCGTGAAACGGGAAAGCGTCGTACCGGGTTTCTACAAGGAAACCGACATCGCACCGTCGTTCAAAGTGACGGCATTGCATACCGCGGACTTTCCGCTCAAGCAGCTGGTAGCTGGTTCCGACATGACCGTGACGTGCGAATTCAGCAACGGCAAAGTCTACGTACTGGCCGGCGCCTACCTGGTGGAAGAGCCGGTATCCAAAGGCGACGACGCCACCATCGCATTGAAATTCGAAGGCATCAAGGGGACCTGGCAATGAGCGGCGCCGTGAAGCTTCAGGTTGCGATCGAAGCTCACGGCGAGCCCCTGACCGAACTCAACCTGCGCCGCCCAACGGTGCAGGAAGTCCGGTCGATCAAGGCGCTGCCGTACAAGATCGACAAGAGCGAAGAGGTCAGCCTCGACATGGACGTCGCGGCCAAATACATCGCGGTGTGCGCCGGCATCCCGCCGTCGTCGGTCAACCAGTTGGACCTGGCTGACCTCAATGCATTGAGCTGGGCTGTCGCGAGTTTTTTCATGAGTGCGGCGTCGGAGCCATCACCGACCTGATTTCAGTCGCCTATGACCTGGCCTGGTTCTGGAAGGTTGACCCCGAACAGATGATGGCCAGGCCACTGGATGTGCTCCGCGAATCGCTGGAGCACGCGCAACGGATCAATGCGATGCAGCAGGTGCAGTGATGGCGAATACACAAATAAATCTGAGCCAGACGAATATCCAGGCCACGGTGAACATGATCGTGGTGATGCAGGGTGCCAAGAAACTGGACGCCGAGTTAAAGGGCATTCGTGGCAAGGTCGCTGCGTTTAAAAAGAGCATGGAGGACAGCGGTCTCAAGCCACTGGATCTCTCTGGGTTTATCTCCGGCGGCGGTTTGTTGAAACCGTTTCAGGACGGCATCAAAAAAGCTATCGCGGCTCAGGATGAGTTGGCGAAAAAAGCCAGCCGTCTCAAAGGGCTGAAAGTTCCCAAAGTCATTCTGGGGGAAACCTCCGCCAACCTCGCCCGATTCAACAAGGCGCTGGATGACATTTCATTGAAAGTCGGCCAGGCACTGCTCCCGGCCCTCAACAGCATCGTCACAGCGCTCACGCCGGTGATGACCTCTATCGGCCAGTTTATGGCGAACAACCCTTATCTGGTGGAAGGGTTGGGCGCCGCAGCGGTGGCATTCACCGTCGTCACCGTGGCAGCTATGGGCCTGGCCACGGTAATGGGCATTCTGACCTCACCGATTGGTGCGATTGCCGCTGTGGTCGCGGCGGTCGTCGCGGTCCTCGTTATCGGCACCCGTTTGATAATGGACAACTGGAAGCCGATTTCAGGATTCTTCAGCGATCTCGGTCAAGACATTGCGAGCAAGACCGATGCTGCGTTTGTCTGGATCAGGAAACTGTTCGGATGGAAGCCGGGTGAAGTTGTGAAGAAGTACTGGGACGAAGCCGGCGGCGCAATGTCCGGTGCGATTGAAAGGGCCGCAGCCTTCACCCGCGAGTCACTGGATGACGTGAAATCTGCTTTTTTCGATGCTGGTAACAGCGTCACCACCACGGTCGCCCAGTGGCTGGGAGAACTTAAATCGTACTTCGACTGGTCGCCCAAAGCGCAAATCGACAAAGCGATGAGCTCGGTTGTCGGTCTCTATACCGATGTCGTTAACCGTATCACCGCCCAATTGAATGGGGGGCTGGAAACAATCAGGTCGGCTTTTTCCTGGTCACCCAAAGCGCTGATCGAAGAAAACTTGCAACCGGTGGCGGGTGTTTTTGCCGCACTGTGGGATGTGATTTTGGCCACAAGCGCGTGGATGGCGGACTTTCTCAAAGGCTGGTTCGGTTGGTCCGCGCAGGAGCGGGTGCGCGCTTGCTGGGATGGAGTGGAAGGTTATTTTGCCGGCTTGTGGGAATCATTGACTGGTCCGCTTCAAGGCGTAAGAGACCTGTTCCAGTCGTTATTCGGTTGGTCGCCAAAGGACCAGTTCACAGAAAACTGGGAACCACTTCTGGGGTGGTTCAGCGGTTTGTCGGCGAAACTTCAGGCTGTGATCGAACCCATCAGAGCGTTGCTGGATGGCAACCTTTCGGGGTTTGTCGCGACGATCACCGGCCACGTCGACAGTGTCACTGAGCAGAATGGCAAGCCAGGTGCGGACGGTGAAAATGGCCTGGCGCCTTCGTTCTTTCGCAGGAGCATCCAGAGCATGTCAGACACCTCAGTGTCGCCCGGCAATCTCCCGCAAAACGCCAGCGCCCTGATCCAGCAAAGCGCCGCCAACAACCGCACACAACTCGAAGGCGGCCTGACCGTGCGCTTCGAAAATGCGCCGGCGGGCCTGCGTACCGATCAGCCGCAAACCAATCAACCGGCGTTTGCGCTGAGTTCGCGCATTGGCTACCGCTCACTTTCTCTTGGAGGCTCCAATGAGTTGGCGTGACCGTTTGATGCCGGCGTCCTTTCGAGGTGTCGGATTCTGGATCGATCAGGCGAAAACCCCGGTCGGTAAAAAAGGCCAATTGCACGAATACCCACAACGCGATCTGCCGTATTTCGAAGGCCTTGGACAGCAGGCCAAGGTCCACGATCTGACGGCGTTCATCGTCGGCCCCGATTGCCTGGAGCAGCGTGACAAGCTGCTCAAAGCGCTGGAGCAGGGCAGTGGCGAGCTGGTTCACCCATGGTTGGGGCGCCTGCAGGTCAAGGTGGGTGAGTGCGACATGACTCACACCCGCCAGGACGGCGGGTTGGTGACTTTTGCCTTGAAGTTTTATCCCGACGAACCGGTGCCGTTTCCGAAGGCGGCGGTTAGCACGCAGAAGTTGTTGTTGGTGTCGGCGGACAGCCTGCTGGGCTCCGCGGTGAAACGTTTCGAAGACGCGATGACCTTGATCAAGGCTGCGCGGATCGGCATTACCAACCTGCGCAACAGCATCAAGGAGGCTTACGAGGTGATTCAGCAGCACCTTCAGCCGTTGATCGATGAGTACCAGCAGATCAGCGATCTGGTCAAAGCCGTCAAGGAGCTGCCCAAGGATGTGGCGGCGGAATTCAAGGGATTGATCGGCGACATCAACGAACTGAAGGACTTCGCCCGTGAAGGTTATCGTGGCGTGATTGCCAACGTCTCCCAACAGGTCGAAGCCATCAAGAAGGCTGACGCGCCGAAGCTGACCACCGGCAAAGACACCACCGCTGCGGCCCAGGCGCTGACCAATCTGGTGCAGGACACCTTGATTGTGCAAGTGGCCCAGTGGGTTGCGTCGATGCCGATTGCTTCGCAGGCAGTCAAGCGGGTCACCAATCTGCCGGTCGGGCATCAGGCTGTGCAACCGACCACGCACCAGGACGTTCCGGTGGTCGACGAATTGGAGGCGTTGCGTGCGGCACTTGAAGAGGTGTTCAAGCTGCCCGAGGCCAAGGCGGATCCGGCGCACTATCTGGTGATGAGCAATCTGCGCCAGGCGCTCCGGGCGCATTTGAAGGCGGTCGCGTCGTCTGGTGTTCGATTGGTCAGCAAGTCTTTCAAGCAAAGCCTTCCGGGGCTGGTCGTGATCTATCAGCAAAGTGGGGACGCCACGCGAATCGCTGAAGTACTACAGCGCAACGGCATTATTCATCCGGGGTTTCTCCCGCTGGACGACGTAAAAGTCCTGGAGGAATAGATCATGAACGAACTCGACAACAGCGTGTTGCTGACCGTTGATGGTCTGGAGTACGGCGGCTGGAAACGCGTTGAAATCACTGCAGACCTCGAGCGTCAGTTCCGCACTTTCAAACTCGACATCACTTGGCAATGGCCGGGGCAAACGGTCGACCGTCCGATACGTCCGGGTGCGCCCTGCCAGGTGCGAATCGGCTGCGATCTGGTGCTCAGTGGGTATGTGTTCAAGGCGCCGATCAGTTATGACGGGCGACTGATCAGCCTGAGCATCGAAGGCAGTTCGAAGACTCAGGACCTGGTGGACTGCGCGGCGATCAACACGCCCAACCAATGGCATCAGCAATCGCTACTGAGCATCGTCGAAGCGCTGGCCTCGCCTTATGCCGGGAAAGTGGTCAGTGAAATCCCGGAAACCGCGCGGCTCGGCAGTCACACGATCGTGCCGGGGGAAACGGTCTTTCAGTCGATCGACCGTTTGCTCACGTTGTTTCGGGTGTTTTCCACCGATGACGCTGAAGGTCGGGTCGTACTGGCCCGACCGGGCAGCGGTGGGCGAGCCGGCGATGTACTTGAGCTGGGCAAGAATATTCTGTCGGCCAACGCGCCGATGGACTTCAGCCAGGTGTTCTCCGAGTACCGGGTAATTGGCCAGCACAAGGGCGGCGACGAGAAGAACGGTGTGGCCGTGAGCGAAGTGTCCGGGGTTTCCACCGACCCGATTATCGGGCGTAAGCGGATCACCGTGATCAGCGAAAGCGCGCAATTGACCCCGGAACTGGCGCAGCAACGTGCCGATTGGGAAAGCGGTATTCGCGTCGGCAAGGCCGGTACCACGACCTATCGGGTACAAGGCTGGCGGCAGTCAAATGGTGATTTGTGGAAGCACAACACCTTGGTCCGGGTGATCGACAAAGTGTTGGGTTTCGACCACGACATGCTGATCTCCAAGGTGACGTACTCGTTGTCCGAACAGGGCTCGGTCACCACGCTGCAGGTGGCGCCGCCTTACACGTTCGATGCGCATCCGGTACCTCCCAAAACCTGACACCCCGCCAAGCCTCGCTCCTACAAGGTAATCAATATGAGCCTACTGACACGCCTCCTGGCGCGCGGCACTGTCGTGCTCGCCAATTCGGCCACCAAGTTGCAATCGCTGCAAATGCGCCTCACCGCCGGTGAAGTGAACGATGACATGGAGCACTTCGAACCCTACGGTTTCACTAGCAATCCACTGGCTGGCGCCGAAGGTATCGCCACCTTTTTGGGAGGGGACCGTTCCCATGCCATCGTGCTGGTGGTCGCCGACCGTCGCTATCGTCTCCAGTCCCTGTCCCCCGGTGAGGTCGCGATCTACACCGACGAAGGCGACAAGATTCACTTCAAGCGAGGTCGCGTGATCGACATTGAAACCGCGACCCTGAACATTCGCGCCAGTACCGCCGTGAACATCGATACACCGGTCATCAATCAGACCGGCAAGGTCGTTTCCACGGGCGATCAAATCGCTGGCGGTATCAGCCAGATCAAACACGTGCACGTCGGTGTACAGGCAGGTAACGGTCAGACCGGCGTGCCGGCAGGAGGTCAATGATGTTGATCAGTCAGAACCTCCACGCCGCCCTGACCCGTTCAGTGCTGATCAGTCTGTTCACCTGGCGCCGCGCCGCCGATGACGATGCCCTCGATGACGATGAGCGTTATGGCTGGTGGGGCGACACTTTTCCCACGGTGGCGGATGACCGTATCGGCTCGCGGTTGTGGCTGCTGCGCCGCGTCAAGTTGACCCGACAGACCCAGATGGACGCCGAGTTCTATGCCCGCGAAGCCTTGCGGTGGCTGATCGACGACGGTCATTGCAGCGCCATCGACCTCATCAGCGAACGCCTCGACGCCCAGCGCCTGAACCTGCGCACGGTCTTGACCCTGGCGGACGGCGAGCGCCTGGACATCAACCCTGATAACAGTTGGCAGGTGATCTATGCCGTTTGAAACCCCTTCGCTGCCGGTGCTGATCAAGCGTACCCAAAGCGACCTGGCCAGCGATTCGCTGCGCCAGTCCGATGCACAAGTGCTGGCCCGAACCCTCGGCGGCGCGGCATATGGTCTGTATGGCTACCTTGACTGGATCGCCGAGCAGATTTTGCCGGACAAAGCCGATGAATCAACCCTGGAGCGGATTGCCGCGCTGCGCTTGAACCGACCGCGAAAAGCGGCACAAGCGGCCACGGGCAGCGTCGGTTTTACCGCCAGTGCCGGCGCCGTACTGGACGTCGATACCTTGCTGCAATCGAGTGATGGCCGCACTTACAAAGTCACCGCTTCGCGCACCACCAGCAGTGGCCCCAATAGCACGACCATCGCAGCGCTCGACGCTGGCAGCCTGGGCAATGCCGATGCCGGTATGACACTGATTCCGGTGCAGCCAATCCTGGGCATTGTCGGCAACAGTTTCACGGTGCTGGCGCCAGGGTTAAGTGGCGGTACCGCTCGGGAAAGCCTGGAGTCGCTGCGGTCTCGAGTGATTCGCTCTTACCGCATCATTCCTCACGGTGGCTCGGCGCAAGATTATGAAACCTGGGCGCTCGAATGCCCTGGCGTCACCCGGGCCTGGTGTCGCGGCAGTTACCCCGGGCCTGGCATTGTCAGCCTGTACATCATGCGCGATGACGATGCGCAACCGGTGCCGAGTTCCGCGCAACTGGCCGAAGTCCAGGCTTACATCGAACCACTGCGCCCGGTCACTGCCGAGTTGCATGTACTGCCACCGGTCCAAATCGCGGTTACCTATCAACTGAGCCTGAAGCCCGATACCAGTGCTGCGCGCGCAGCCGTCGAGGCGCAATTGCGTGATTTGCACAACCGCGAAGCCGGTTTGGGCGACACCTTGTTGATCAGTCATATCCGTGAAGCGATCAGCAGCGCCACCGGTGAAAGTGACCATGTGCTGGGCAGCCCGGTGGCTGATGTGAAGGCCGACATCAACCAGTTGCTGACCTTCGGAGGTTGCGTATGGCAGTGATCAGAACCGCCGTGCAATACCACGCGCAGTTGCGCAGCTTGCTGCCAAGTGGCCCGGCATGGGACCCGGAGCGAGTGCCGGAACTCGAAGAGGTCCTTGAAGGTGTGGCCCAGGAATTGGCACGCCTCGACGCTCGCGCCGCTGACCTGCTCAACGAAATGGACCCGGCCGGCGTCAGTGAACTGGTGCCGGACTGGGAGCGGGTGATGAACCTGCCCGACCCCTGCCTGGGTGCCACGCCGCTATTCGACGACCGCCGCCTTGCAGTACGCCGCCGGCTGCTCGCGGTCGGCAGCCAGGCTGTCAGCTACTACGTGGAAATCGCCCGCACCCAAGGCTATCCGAACGCAACCATCACCGAACTCGAAGCCCCGCGCATGGGGCGCTCGCGATTCGGTGCGGCGCACTTCGGCACTTGGCAGGCGCAGTTCATGTGGACGCTCAACACCGGTGGCCGACTGCTGCTGGGCCGGCGCTTTGGCGCGAGTTATTGGGGGGAACGCTTCGGCATGAACCCCGGCTCGGCGCTGGAGTGCCTGATTCACCGTAGTGCACCGGCGCATACCAAGGTGCACATCAATTATGACTAAGGAATAAGCGAAATGGATTATCCGAACAGTGTGCCCAGCGCCGGGTTGGTGAATGGGAAGTTCGTGGATGAAGACCCGCTTGCCGGAACGCCGGGCTCGTTGATCCCGGCAAGCTGGGGGAATGGGGTTACCGAAGAAATACTGGGGGTTATCAATGAAGCAAAACTGACCGCTGCCGAAGGTAATAACAAGCAGTTGCTGGAAGCCATCAAGAAGCTACTGGATGACGCTTCGAAGCGCTCTGGAACCGTTTCCGGGTTGCTGGCGAATGCGAGTTTTTCTGTGCCTGTGGCCTCGCTGACGGGAACATTCAAGGCTGATGAGTTGACGGTAAAGTCGGCTCTCGATGGTATGGGGTATCGGCTGCAGAACTTTAACAAGACGATCAATCTCGGTCTTGCCGGCGCCGGAGGCATGGATATTGGGCCTGCGCCGGTCAGTGGCTATGTGGCGCTTTACGCTATTTATAATTCAGAGAACGGTGAACAAAATATTCTGGCTGTTAATAGCACATCGATAGTTGCGCCTGGGGTTTATGGTGGCGGCAAGATGCCGGTTGGCTTTAATGCTTCGGCGTTGATCAGTGTTTGGGCGACTGATGCGTCGGGGAAGCTCAAGATAGGCGCGCAGCGCGGGCGGAAAATTTTCATACAACTTTTCCAGGCTTATGCTGGGACTTCGCTGCTGAATGCTTCCCCCCTCTCCATTGCGGGTGTTGTTCCTTTGAATGCATATGAAATTAACGGTGAGTTTGTAATGTTTAATAACACTCTGAACGCACCGGTATCGTTTTTTAATATGGTTCTGAACAACAGTGGAGGGGTGGGGCAGCAGATTACTTCTATAAAGCTGGGGTCGGCTGATTCGTTAGGCAGTAATTATTCGATGCCGGTGATCGAGCCTCAAACGATTTATATAACTTGTCAGAGTAATTGCTCATCGCCTGTTTTTGAAGTGCACATTGGTAGTTACTCATTCAGCTGATCAGGGGGTTGTAATGGATACAGTTAATGTTCAATTTGAGAGTGAAGAACGAAAAATAATTGTAGCGGAGTTTTCCTCTGCGCAGGATGCAAGCTTCTGGGGCAACCAGGGTGTGGTTTCCAGAGATGATGAAAGATACTCACAGTTCAAAATAATCAAAGGCCCCGTCAGTATCGGCGAAACCGCTCCAGTGCCCGCCCTCAAACGGGCGTTTTCGTTTTTGCGCTCTTGAACTCGCGTGTTCCACATTAATCAATGGAGTAAACAATGGATTATCCGAACAGCATTCCCAGCGCAGGGCTGGTCAATGGGAAGTTTGTCGACGAAAACCCCCTGACCGGGACGCCGGGATCATTGATTCCGGCGAGTTGGGGCAATTCGGTAACCGAAGAGATTTTGACAGTCATTAAAGCCGGTGCGTTAACACCGGCCGAGGGTGATGATGGCCAGCTGAAGCAAGCTATTTTAAAACTGATATCTGATAAGGTGCCGGTCGCTGCTTCCGAATTGCTCTCGGGGGTCCTGAAAATAGCGACTCAGGCGCAAGTCAATATCGGAACTGATGACGCTACTGCGATAACGCCGAAGAAACTGAAGTCTGGCTTTATTCTGTCGACCAATTCAAATGGGCGTGTCGGGTATTTGGCATTTCCATCCTGGTTGGGAGGCTTCGTCATCCAGTGGGGGGTTGTCAACAGCTTGACGACTGATGTGATTACAACACTGCCTGTGAGCTTCAATAGCGCTTTTATGTCGGTCGTTGTTTGTAATGGCTATACCGCAGGATCTGGTTCTATTGGTTATGTGGCGGCTTCGCCTTATACCCAGGGTTCATTTGTCTCCCGAGGTTCCAGTCCGTCGCTAGGCGGAAATTTTATTGCGTTTGGGAATTAAGAAAACATGAAAATATATTGGAGCCGTTCAGCAAGAAGTTTCTTTGATTCACGAATCAACACGGTATTGCCACACGATGCCGTTGAAATCTCCAGCGAGCATCGCGACCAGTTGCTGGCAGGAGAACAGCGAAACTGCCGGATCGTGGCAGACGCTGATGGCCGACCAATGCTTGAAGAGTCTCCGTCTCGAGCATCTGAGCTCGCGGCAACCGTTGAACGGACATGGCGGGATGCCCGGCTTCTTGAGACAGACGGAATCGTCGCGCGTCATCGTGATCAGTTAGAGGCAGGCCACGAAACCACACTGTCAACGTCAGGGTATGAAGCATTGCAAGCCTATCGACTTGCTTTGCGAAACTGGCCGGCATCGCAAGGCTTTCCTGAAATGGCCAACCGGCCCGTTTTTATGGCCGAAGAACAAGCGCCACCTGCGAGAAAGAAGAGAGTCAGGAAGCCAGTCCCGTCAGTGTGAATAAGGCCTTGAGTGAAGAGCCTTGGGCTTCGCAGGTGTTGCGTGCCGCTCGCTCAAGGCACCGACCTAAAACTGCTCTCACTTGTTTGAGCTAAACAACAGTAAGTCGAGGACATCTCATGCCGCTGACTGAAGGGCAACTGCTGAAGATTTTCCCAAACGCCCGCCCTCAAGCGGGCGTTTTCATTACGGCTCTTAACAGCGCCATGATTCGATTCAACATCAACACCCCAAAACGCATCGCTGCCTTCCTCGCTCAAGTCGGCCATGAGTCCGGACAACTGCAATACGTACGTGAACTTGGTACCGACCAATATCTGAGCAAATACGACACCGGTGCCTTGGCTGCTCGCTTGGGCAATACACCCGCGCTAGACGGCGACGGCCAAAAGTATCGCGGCCGGGGCCTGATCCAGATCACCGGCCGCGACAACTACCGCCAATGCAGTCTTGGACTATTTGGTGACGATCGCTTGCTGTTTATTCCAGAGCTACTGGAAAAACCCCAATATGCCGCCGAATCAGCCGCCTGGTTCTGGGCGCAGAACGGCCTTAACGAACTTGCCGATCGCGACCAGTTCAACAGCATCACCCGACGCATCAATGGCGGGCTGAACGGCTTGCAGGATCGTCTGCAACTCTGGGCGCGGGCGAGGTCGGTGTTATGCCAGTCGTAGGTCTGATCTCTTGGCGGTTGATTGGCATCGTCGTGTTGATGGGCACTTCGGCGGCGTTGGCTTGGCATTTTCAGGACTGGCGTTATGGCCGGCAACTGGCGGAACAGGCCCGTTTGCACGCCGAAGCGCTGAACCGGCTGACCCAGGCCACCGCGACGCAACAACAGGCCGTGCAAGACCAGCGCCAGGCCTTGGAGCAACGACTCTTTACAAGCGAGCAAATCCATTACCGAGCGCTTAGCGATGCCCAACGTGATCAAGGTCGCCTGCGCGATCGTCTTGCCACTACTGATGTGCGCCTGTCAGTCCTCCTCGACGCCCATGACGCTGCCTTCCGCTGCACAGTGCCAGCCACCTCCAGCGCCGGCGGCGTGGATCATGGCGCCGTACGTGCCCGACTTGACCCGGCGCATGCTCAACGAATTGTCGCCATCACCGACACCGGGGACCGTGGACTGATTGCCTTGCAGGCTTGTCAGGCCTATATCAGAGCCCTTGCGCCCTCACATTTTGATTGATCCTGCGCCTTGCAAGCGCGATACGCTCGTGTACGGTAGTTCTCATTCGCTTCCGCTCGCTCAGGAGATGACCGTGAAAGAAATCACCCAACTGGCCGCTGAACTGGGCCGACGCTTGCAGGTGCTCAACGCCCATGTCACGGCCGCCGAGTCCTGCACGGGCGGGGGGATCAGCGAGGCGATCACGCGTATTCCTGGGAGTTCGGCGTGGTTCGAGGCTGGCTATGTCACCTACTCCAACCGACAGAAAACCCAGCAACTGAACGTGCCGGTCGAGTTGTTTTCGACGGTGGGGGCGGTCAGTCGCGAGGTGGTCGAGGCAATGGTCCGCGGCGCCCAGGAACAGAGCCGGGCGCATTTTGCCGTGGCGGTCAGCGGCGTGGCGGGGCCGGATGGCGGCTCTGCGAGCAAGCCGGTGGGCACGGTCTGGCTGGCCTGGGGCGTCGGTGAGCAGGTGTTCAGCGAGGTGCAGCACTTCCCTGGCAACCGCGATGAAGTCCGCCGACAAACGGTGAAGGCCGCGCTAGAGGGGCTGCTGCGACATGCCGCCACAGAAATCTCAAATCAGGGGTAGGCGATCCTGAATCGCTGTGGAATAATACTGGCTACTTATACAGGTGTTGGCCGTCAGGCCTTATTGATTACGTGAGGACTTTAATGGACGACAACAAGAAGAAAGCCTTGGCTGCGGCCCTGGGTCAGATCGAACGTCAATTCGGCAAGGGTGCCGTAATGCGTATGGGCGATCAGGACCGTCAGGCGATCCCGGCTATTTCCACTGGCTCTCTGGGTCTGGACATCGCGCTCGGCATTGGCGGCCTGCCAAAAGGCCGTATCGTTGAAATCTACGGTCCTGAATCTTCCGGTAAAACCACACTGACACTGTCCGTGATCGCCCAGGCTCAAAAAGCCGGTGCGACCTGCGCATTCGTCGATGCCGAACACGCCCTTGATCCTGAGTATGCCGGCAAACTGGGCGTCAACGTCGACGACCTGCTGGTTTCGCAGCCGGACACCGGTGAGCAAGCCCTGGAAATCACCGACATGCTGGTGCGTTCCAACGCCGTTGACGTGATCATCGTCGACTCCGTGGCCGCTCTGGTGCCAAAGGCAGAAATCGAAGGCGAAATGGGCGACATGCACGTCGGCCTGCAAGCCCGTCTGATGTCCCAGGCACTGCGTAAAATCACCGGTAACATCAAGAACGCCAACTGCCTGGTGATCTTCATCAACCAGATCCGTATGAAAATCGGCGTGATGTTCGGCAGCCCGGAAACCACCACCGGTGGTAACGCGCTGAAGTTCTACGCTTCGGTTCGTCTGGACATCCGTCGTACTGGCGCGGTGAAAGAAGGTGATGAAGTCGTCGGCAGTGAAACCCGCGTCAAAGTCGTGAAGAACAAAGTGGCTTCGCCGTTCCGTCAGGCCGAGTTCCAGATTCTTTACGGCAAAGGCATCTATCTCAATGGCGAGATGATCGACCTGGGCGTGCTGCACGGTTTCGTCGAGAAGTCCGGTGCCTGGTATGCCTATGAAGGCACCAAGATCGGTCAGGGCAAGGCCAACTCGGCCAAGTTCCTGGCAGACAATCCGGAAATCGCCGCCAAGCTTGAGAAGCAGCTGCGTGACAAGTTGCTGACCCCGGCTCCGGACGTCAAAGCATCGCCAGTCAAAGAGACGGCTGATGACCTGGCTGACGCTGATATCTGATTGATCCGATGACCGCCGTACTCGATACACTCGTCGCGGTGCGGCGAACCGCAATGGACCTGCTCGCACGACGCGAGCACGGTCGAGTCGAGCTGACGCGTAAACTGCGTCAGCGCGGCGCCCTCCCAGAGATGATCGACACAGCACTCGACCGTTTGACGGAAGAGGGCTTGCTGTCCGAATCCCGTTACCTCGAAAGCTTTGTTTCCTACCGCGCTCGTTCCGGTTACGGCCCTTTGCGTATTCGCGAGGAGCTGGGTCAGCGCGGCCTGCAACGTGCCGATATCGAACTCGCGTTACGTGAGAGCGGCATCAACTGGCAGGAGCAGTTGGAGGATACCTGGCGGCGTAAATTTTCCGGGCATCTGCCGATAGACGCTCGGGAGCGTGCCAAGCAAGGGCGCTTCCTGAGTTATCGGGGATACTCCATGGAGATGATCAGCCGCTTGTTCAGTGGCCGGGGAATGGATGATTGATAAAAAATGGCCCGCTATTTCGATAGCGGGCCATTTTTTTTGCCTCACGTTACCTTCGAGGGTTTGCGCGTGCGCTGTTGCAGTTGGGGCTTGGACTGCGCCCAGTTTTCCGGCAGGTTGATGTAGTCCACCAGTTCACGCAGACGACCATGATCACGCGCGTTGAAGTTGAAGGCCAGTCGCGCCAGGTGGCTGAACTGTGCTTCATCGTGCTCTTCGCCGCTGTAGGCGTGCTGATGGAAACGATCGCTCAGGCACAGGTCGGCAAATGCCTCCTGCATGTGATCGAGCGCTTGCTCACTGAGGGTGTGGTTCATGCGAATCACAAACTGATGCTTGAGCCAGCGGCTGGAGTGGAAGTTGCTGTAGAACTGGTTGATCTGTTCCACCGCTTCTTCAGCACTGTAGACCAGGCTCACGAGCTTCATGTCGGTCGGCAGGATGTAGCGGTTTTCCTCCAGTTGATGGTGGATGAAGTCCAGCGCGCCTTGCCAGAACTTGCCGCCCGGCGCGTCCAGTAATACCACCGGCACCAATGGGCTTTTGCCGGTCTGAATCAGTGTCAGTACTTCCAGCGCCTCGTCCAGGGTGCCGAAACCGCCTGGGCACAGGACCAGCGCATCAGCTTCTTTGACGAAGAACAGCTTGCGGGTGAAAAAGAAGTGGAAGGGCAGCAGGTTGGCGCTGCCCTGCATGGTGGGGTTGGCATGTTGTTCGAAGGGCAGGGTGATGTTGAAACCCAGGCTATGTTCCCGGCCGGCACCTTCGTGCGCCGCCGCCATGATGCCGCCGCCAGCGCCGGTGATGACCATCAGGTCCGAGCGCGCCAGCGCGGCGCCCAGTTCTCGGGCGAGACCATACAGCGGGTGTTCGATGGGTGTTCGGGCCGAGCCAAACACGGTGACTTTACGCCGGCCGCGGAACTGCTCGAGTACACGGAAGGCGTGCTCCAGTTCGCGCAGGGCTTGAAGGGTGATCTTGGCATTCCAGCGGTTGTGATCTTCCTGGGCCATGCGCAGCACGGTCAGAATCATGTCACGGTAGATGGGGATGTTGGGGCTGTTAGGTGAAACCAGGTTGAGCTGTTCTTCGACCTTGCTGGTGAGGTCGTGGCCGCTTTCTTCAAAATGACGGCTTAGCAGGTCATTCGGTTGGTAAGGCATCAATTTCTCCTTCCATACAGGCTGTGTTTTCCCTTGAAGCAGGAAACATTCGCACAATTGGTACAACAAGACGCGTCGCGGGCGGCCCCTTTCCAGCCCGGAAAAGTGAGTGGGAACACTATGAATCTAGACCCTCGCAGAGATTTACGCTGACTTGATCATTGCGCCGCAAAGTCTTTCCTGGCAACCGCTTATTGACGATTTGCAAGGTGATTTCACCGCTCGTCTGAACGCACGCCGAGTGTCTGGCGCTCTGATTTACTAAGCTACAGGTGCGACACGACAACTTTGCGTCAAAGGCAGGACGCGCGGTTCAAAGAGTTGAAGGATTTTTCGCTCAAGCAGGGCGAGGAGCAAGGAGGCGGGATGTTATGGCCAGAGTGATTCTGGAGATCGATACGCAACTGTATCGATTGCTCAAGTCATCAGCCGAGACCCATCACGTGAGTCTCGAAGAGGAGTGCTGCCGACGCCTGGAGGGAACTGAGCGACGGTCACATTACTTGCAGGCGTTGCTGGCGGAACTGCGCGCCGAGGATGAACAGCGGCGCGCCAAATCCGGGTGATTACTTTTTCTTGGCTGGAGCCGCTTTCGGGCAGTCCGATTCCTGATAGCTGGCGGAGCCGATCGCCTTGTTGGTTTTCACTTCCGTGAAGTCGTAACGCATGATCGCGCCCTTGGCCATCAGCTTGCGGTACGACGGGTTGTTGCACACCGAGGCACCCAACTGGAAATACACGGCTTTAGGGTCCGCACGCATCTTGTCGGCGTGACTCTTTTGCACGCTCAGGTGGTTGATCAGTTGCTTGCCGTCGACGGTGTAACCCTGATCGAGAATATCTTCGTTGATTGCCCGTGGCGTGCCGACGCTGCTTTGGGCTGCGACGTTTTGCAGTTCTCTGTTGAGATTCTGCTCACTCAAGGACGCAGCCTGAGCGCTGAAGGACGACGCCAGCAGAATGGCAGCGGTGGGAACGATAAGGCGCAGCATGAAACTCTCCTGGTTCAGTGACTGGTGCTTCGACCCGTCACATGACTGTGCGTTCAGTGGCGGCGAATTATAGGGGACGCGCTCCGGACGGTACAGGCTTGCGCCGGCTGCTCTGATAAACTGGCGGCACTTTTTGCCCTGCCGAGTGCTTTTTGTGTCGATTTCCTCCTTCTGCCGGCGCTGCCTGCGATGAACCCTGCCATTCCGCCCTTTGCTGCCAACGCCGTGGCCCGCTTGCGCGATTCTCGAGAAGAAGAGGGGATCAAGCCGATTCAGGCCCGAGGCTGGAGGGCGCCGCGTTGCCGTTCCTGCCGCGTCATCGAGAGTCATTGCCTGTGCGCCTGGCGTCCGCAAGTCGAGGCGCGCTCCGGCGTGTGCCTGATCATGACCAACAAGGAAGTGTTCAAGCCGAGCAACACCGGTTGGCTGATTGCCGATGTGGTACGCGATAACCATGCGTTTATCTGGTCGCGCACCGAGGTTGATGAACAATTGTTGGCGTTGCTGGCCGACCCGCAGTGGCAGCCGTATCTGGTGTTTCCGGGGGAATACGTCGAACCTGAACGTGTCACCAACAGCGTCGACACGGACAGTTCGAAGCGTCCGCTGTTTATTCTGCTGGACGCCACCTGGACTGAAGCCCGGAAGATTTTCCGCAAAAGCCCTTACTTTGATCGCTTGCCGATCTTGAGCCTGCTGCCCGAAAAGCTGTCTCGATACCGATTGCGCAGGTCGACCCGCAGCGAGCATTTATGCACCGCCGAAGTGGCTGCACTGTGCCTCGATCTGGCGGGGGATACCGCCGCAGCATCGGCGCTAGACGCTTATTTCGACGTGTTCAGCCAGCATTACCTGGACGCAAAACGGCAACTGGACATGAACGTCGCCACGCCCGCTCATGCCGAACTGATGCCCTTCGTGCAAAGCTCGGCCCCAGTCATCTGCTGATTGTCGCCCATACTGCAAAGAACTGTACTGCCCATGCACCTTGACCACCCAGTCTTCGCTGGGCATGCTTGGCGCCGATTGGGGCGCGGCCAGGTTTGATACGCCGTTTTCAGCTGTTATTGGCGTTGAACGTGCCCCATTGGTGCAGCTCCGTGGCTGTGCCTTGAGTCGTTTGAAAAACAGGATCATTTGAAAAATGGCCACATACGAAATCCTGATTGCCGATGATCACCCGCTGTTTCGTAGCGCGCTGCATCAGGCCTTGACCCTGGGCCTGGGCCCGGATGTTCGTCTGGTGGAAGTGGCGAGCATTGCCGAGCTGGAAACCCGCCTGGATGAAAAATCCGATTGGGATCTGGTGTTGCTGGACCTGAACATGCCCGGTGCCTACGGTTTTTCCGGGCTCGTGCTGTTGCGCGGTCAGTACCCGCAAATTCCGGTGGTGATGGTGTCCGCACAGGAAGAAGCGTCGATCATGGTCAAGTCCCGTGAATTCGGCGCCAGTGGGTTCATTCCCAAATCCAGCGACCTGAGCGTGATCCAGAAAGCTGTCCGTGCGGTACTGGACGGCGACGTATTCTGGCCGCCGCAAGCGTTTGAAGCGGTCAGCGTTTCCGACGAAGCCAAGGCCGCCAGCGAAGGCCTCGCGAGCCTGACACCCCAGCAATTCCGGGTGTTGACCATGGTCTGCGAAGGCCTGCTGAACAAACAGATTGCTTACGAGCTGAGTGTCTCCGAAGCTACGATCAAAGCCCATGTCACGGCGATTTTCCGCAAGCTGAATGTGCGGACCCGGACGCAGGCTGCGTTGCTCTTGCAACAACTTGAGTCAATTTCGAGCCACTAAAAGGCGCCATGTTCACGCTATTTTGACTTTGCATGATCTAGCGTTCCCATTCCTATCTGGTCAGTTGCCCACTCTATGTCACCTTTCAAAGGCCAAACCGGCCTCAAGCGTATCCTCAATGCCTCCGGTTATTCGCTGGATGGCCTGCGCGCAGCCTTCACCGGTGAAGCGGCTTTTCGCCAACTGGTGTTGCTCAACGTCATCCTGATCCCGCTGTCGTTCTTCTTGAACGTCAGCCGTGTCGAGCAGGCGCTGCTGATCGCCGTCTGCCTGTTGGCGCTGATCGTCGAGTTGCTGAATTCGGCGGTAGAAGCGGCCATCGACCGCATTTCCCTGGAATTGCACCCGCTGTCCAAGAACGCCAAGGACATGGGCAGCGCGGCTCAATTCGTGGCGCTGAGCATGATCGCGCTGGTCTGGGCAGTGATTCTGCTTTAAGCGATATTCGGCAGAACGATCTCGTCGCTGCGCTGAACCCCTGCGGTGAAAGCGCGGCACAGATCGAGGAACTCGCGCATCGCCGACGTCTGATATTTCTGTTTGTGCCAGATGAAGTAGAACTGCCGCGCCAGGTCCAGGTCCGGTGTCTCCACCGGCACCAGGCTGCCGCGGCGGAACGCATCGCGCAGTGCCAGCCGTGAAATGCACCCAATCCCCAATCCCGATTCCACCGCGCGCTTGATCGCTTCGGTGTGTTCCAGTTCGAGCCGGATATTCAGCGAGCTGCGGTGGTGACGCATGGCCTGGTCGAAAGTCAGCCGCGTGCCAGAGCCCTGTTCGCGCAATATCCACGCCTCGTGACTAAGCTCCTCCATGGTCGCAGTGCCGCGTTTGGCCAATGGATGCTGCGGTGCGCAAAACACCACCAGCTCATCTTCGACCCAACTCTGCACTTCGATGTCCGGATGACTGCAGTCGCCTTCGATTAGACCCAGATCAATTTCGTAGTGGGCGACTTGTTGCACGATATTGGCAGTGTTCTGCACGTGCAGCTTCACCTGGCTTTCCGGGTGGCGCTGCATGAAGCTGCCGATCAGCAGGGTGGCCAGGTAATTGCCGATGGTCAGGGTCGCGCCGACCGCCAATGAGCCGAAACCGGACTTGCCGTTGAGCAGGTCTTCGATTTCCTTGGACTGATCGAGCAGGGCCACGGCTTGGGGCAGCAGCTGTTTACCGAGAGCGTTAAGGCTCAGCCGTTTGCCGGCGCGGTCGAACAGCTGGCAGCTGGACTGGCGCTCCAGTTCGGTGATCGAGGTGCTCGCCGCCGATTGCGAAAGGTTGAGCAGGCCCGCAGCACGGGATACGCTTTCCTGCTGGGCGACGGCGACGAATACTTGAAGTTGACGGAGAGTAAATCGCATATCGATATAACCGATAACCCTTATCTTAATAATCCATTTAACAGATATTGTCTCTGCCTTTAGAATGCGATGCAATTGCGCACATCATCGGCGTAGGCAAAATCTCCAGGAGTCCCACGTACATGAGCAACATGAACCACGAGCGTGTCCTCAGTGTTCATCACTGGAACGACACTCTGTTCAGCTTCAAGTGCACCCGCGATCCGGGCCTGCGCTTCGAGAACGGTCAGTTCGTGATGATCGGCCTGCAACAGCCCAACGGCCGCCCGCTTATGCGCGCTTACTCGATTGCCAGCCCGAACTGGGAAGAGCATCTCGAGTTCTTCAGCATCAAGGTGCCTGATGGCCCGCTGACTTCCCAGTTGCAGCATCTGAAGGAAGGCGACGAGATCATCATCAGCAAAAAGCCTACCGGCACCCTGGTGCTGGATGACTTGAAGCCTGGCAAACACTTGTACCTGCTCAGCACCGGTACCGGTCTGGCGCCGTTCATGAGCGTCATCCAGGACCCGGAAACCTACGAGCGTTTCGAAAAAGTGATCCTGTGCCACGGCGTACGTTACGTCAACGAAGTCGCTTATCGCGAGTTCATCACCGAACACCTGCCGCAGAACGAGTTCTTCGGTGAGTCCCTGCGTGACAAGTTGATCTACTACCCGACCGTGACCCGCGAGCCGTTCGAGAACGAAGGTCGCCTGACCGACCTGATGCGCAGTGGCAAGCTGTTCAGCGACATCGGTCTGCCACCGATCAACCCGCAGGACGACCGCGCCATGCTGTGCGGCAGCCCGAGCATGCTCGACGAGACCAGCGAAGTGCTGAACAGCTTCGGCCTGAAAGTGTCGCCGCGGATGCGCGAGCCGGGTGATTACCTGATCGAGCGAGCGTTCGTCGAGAAGTAAGCAAACGCTCTGCTTCCCTGTGGGAGCGAGCCTGCTCGCGAAGGCCGTGTGACAGTCAACTTATATGTCGACTGACACGCCGCCTTCGCGAGCAGGCTCGCTCCCACAGTTGTTTCTGGTGTTCAGGCCTTTGCGGGGATGACTTCGAGAACGCGGATAACCCCTGCCTCGGGATAATGCCAGCGTACGTCCAGGTCCCAGAACTGCGCGCCATATTCCCGCTCGGGTGTAGGAATCTGGTACGCCGGGCGTGGGTCTTGTGCCAGACATTGCTCGATCAACGCCACTAATGGCTCTTCAAGGCGCTGAGCATGGCCATGAGCCTGTTGCAGCGCGGCATCCGTCCACTGCACGGGAATCAGCTGCGGCGCGGCGCTGGCGATGCTGTTGGAGGCGCTGTCGATGATGTCGGCGTAAGGCACGTAGGGTTTGATGTCGAGAATCGGCGTGCCGTCGAGCAAGTCGATCCCGGATATCCACAGGCGATTGGCCTCGACCTTGTCCAGCTTGACCACGGATTGACCGATGCCATTGGGCCGATGCGTGGCGCGGGTGGCAAATACCCCCATGGATTTGTTGCCGCCGAGGCGAGGCGGGCGGACCTTCAAGCGCGGTTTTTCTTCCAGGGCCTGATGGAACAGGAACAGCAGCCAGACGTGACTGACCTGTTCCAGGCCTTGCACCGCATCGCCCTGATCGAACGGCGCAACCAATTCCAGAACTCCGCGAGCGGCCGGGGCCAGTTGCGGTTGGCGCGGGATGGCGAACTTCTCCTTGAAGCAGGAACGCACGAAGCCGATGGGGGAAACGCTGTAGGTCATGGTCTGGGTCGGAGCGGGGAGAGGGTGGGCATGATAACCCGATCGTCCCTGGATCTGTGGCGGCTATAAGGGCTTCTTCGCGAGCAGGCTCGCACACAGTTGGAAGTGCATTCCCCTGTGGGAGCGAGGCTCGCGAAGGCCGCACCGCCGATCTAAAGACTAAACCCACCATCCAAAGGAATAATATTCCCGGTCATATACGCCCCCGCCGTACTCGCCAGGCTGATCGCCAGCGCCGCCATCTCTTCCTCCCGGCCCCAACGCTTCATCGGAATCAGCGCCGTATCCTTCGCCAGCGCCTGTTCATCATTGCCGATGTGCTGGGTCATCTTGCTCGGGAAACGCCCCGGCGCAATCACATTGACGTTGATGTGCTGGCTCACCAGCTCTCGTGCCAGAATCCGCGACAATTGGTGCAGGGCCGCTTTACTCGGCCCGTAGGCATACGCCTGCTCGCCAAAGGACGAAATACCGGCCACCGAGCCAATGTTGATGATCCGCGCCGGATTGGCTTCGGAGCCGGCTTTGCGCAGCAACGGCAAAAACTGCTGAATGCAGTTGAACACCGACGTCACGTTGAGCTGCATGACCTTTTCCCAGCCCTTGACCGGATAGCTTTCCAGCGGTGCGCCCCAGGTGGTGCCGGCGTTGTTCACCAGAATATCCAGATGAGTGATCTGCTCGCCCAGACGCGTCGCCAGTTGAAGCACGCCTTCTTCGGTGGCCAGGTTGGCCGCCACACCATGGCAGCGCCCGAATGCACTCAACTCGTCAGCCGTTTGCTGGCAGGCTTCAGCATCCCGGGCACAGACGTACACAGTCGCGCCGGCTTCGACATAAGCCTTGGCGATCATTTTGCCGATACCACGGGTGCCGCCGGTCACCAGTGCGGTGCGGCCTTGCAGGGAAAAGTACGGGTGCATGGCGAATCCTGAGAGCTAAGGGTCAATACACCCTAGTCGTCAGCCGCCATCAGCGGAGCCACTATTTTTGCGAGGAATGAGGGGCCATACAGCCTGGCCTTGAGCCGCACAGTGCGACTCAAGGCTGGCAGGCGCTTACTGCGGGCGAACGCGCAGGGTCAGGCCTTTGAGGAAGTTGCGCAGCAACTGGTCGCCGCAGGTGCGGTAGTTGGTGTGGCCGAACTTGCGGAACAGTGCGCTCAGCTCAGGCTTGGATACCGGGAACTCGGCAGCCTTGAGGATTGCGTGCATGTCGTCTTCTTTCAGTTCGAAGGCCACGCGCAGCTTCTTCAGGATGATGTTGTTGGTCACCGGGATCTCGATCGGCTGCGGAGGACGGCTTTCGTCCTTGCCGCGCTTGAAGATCACCAGGCCATCAAGGAAGTGCGCCATGACTTCATCCGGGCAGCGGACGAAACCTTCTTCGTCTTCTTCTTTCTTGTCGAGGTACGTCAGCAGGTCTTCCATGGACACGTCCATGCCGCCGAGCTTGATGATCTCGATGACTTTCTTGTCGCTGATGTCCAGCATGTAGCGAACGCTGCGCAATACGTCGTTATGAATCATGGTGTGCAATCCTGATATTCAGCAGTGGGCGCCGCAGCAAACAGCGGCGCCGGAATGTGTGGCGGCGGGAGAAGCCTTAAAACTTCTCTTTGCCGGACAGGTAGCGCCATTGTCCCAGCGGCACTTTGCCGATGGACACGCCGCCGATGCGGATACGGCGGATGGCGACGACCTTCAGGCCGACGGCCTGGCAAAACAGGGCGATCACGCCCGGTTGCGGGTTCTTCATCGCAAAGCGCAGGCGGTTTTCGTTCTGCCAGCTGGCCTTGACCGCCGGCAGTTCCTTGCCCTTGTACGTCAGTCCGTGGTTCAGGCGGTTGAGGCCGTGAGCCACCATGTCGCCTTCAACCTCGACCACATACTCCTGCTCGATCTTGCTGGCATCGGCAGTGAGTTTGCGCAGGATCTTCCAGTCCTGGGTGAACACCAGCAAACCGCTGGCGTTGGCCTGCAGGTCGGTGCTGGCGGTCAGGCGCAGGAAATGGCCCTTGAGCGCACGTTTGCTGAAGCGATGTTCTTCGCTCAGGGTCTCGGCGCTCAGGGTGGCCATGGCGGTGTCCGCGTCCATGCCCACGGGCACGTTCAACAGGATAGTCACCGGCTCTGGCGCAGTGGCTTTGGCCTCGGGGTCGAGTTCGACTTTTTGCGTGCCGACCTTGAATTGCGGCTCGTCGATGACTTCACCGTCCACGGTCACCCAGCCGCCCTCGATGAACAGCTCAGCCTCCCGACGGGAACAGCCGACGAGTTCGATGAGGCGTTTGGAGAGACGAATCGGGTCAGTCATGACAGGGCCGTAACAAAAAAGGGGTGGGCATTGTACCTGCGTGGCGCCGGTTAATCGCGGGTCCATTTGCAAGGTATGTCTTTTTGTGGGAACGAGCCTGCTCGCGAAAGCGGTAGATCAGTCAATTTATCTGTTGATCGACAGCCCGCATTCGCGAGCAGGCTCGCTCCCACACGTGTTCCGCGTTGTGTCAGGCATGCCGCGAATGCTGCTGACTTTGGCGCAAACGCATGTGCAACAGCGGATAAGGCTGGCCCATGCCGTCAAACTCGGAGCGGCCAATCACTTCGAAGCCTTGTTTGAAGTAGAAACCCAGCGCTTGCGGGTTCTGTTCGTTGACGTCCAGTTCGTCGGCATTCATGTGCTCCATGGCATAGCGTAGCAACTGTTTGCCCAGGCCCTGGCCGCGGTGGGCCGGATCGATGAAGAGCATTTCGATCTTGCCGGCGGCGACCCCGGCGAATCCGGTGATGCGCTGGCGTGGGTCTTTGGTGCAGATCAGCATCACGGCATCCAGGTAGCGCGTCAGCACCAGGTCCTTGAGCAGCAGGATGTAACTGTTCGGCAGAAAATCGTGGGTGGCGCGCACCGAGTCTTCCCAGACTCGGGTGAGTTCTTCGTAGTCACTGTGTTTCGGGGTGTGGATGACCGAATGATGGCGCATGGCCGGATGCCCTATGTGCAGTGGAATTTGCGAGTCCTTTCTCCCACAAAACGATAGACGTAAAAAAGCCCCGCATCTCGTCAAGAGAGCAGGGCTTTTCGTATTTTTGCGTTTAGATCTGTTCAGCCCACAGGTCGTATTCGTCGGCGTCGGTCACTTTGCACCAGACTTTGTCGCCCGGCTTCAAGTTGCTGCCGTTGTCGATGAACACGTTACCGTCGATTTCCGGGGCATCGAAGAAGCAACGGCCAACCGCGCCTTGCTCGTCGACTTCGTCCACCAGCACTTCGATTTCACGGCCGATGCGCAGTTGCAGGCGCGCCGAGCTGATCGCTTGCTGGTGCGCCATGAAGCGGTCCCAACGGTCTTGCTTGACGTCATCCGGCACGATGGCCGCGTCCAGCAGGTTGGCCGGTGCGCCTTCGACAGGCGAGTACTGGAAGCAGCCAACGCGGTCGAGTTGGGCTTCGGTCAGCCAGTCCAGCAGGTACTGGAAGTCTTCTTCGGTTTCGCCGGGGAAGCCGACGATGAAGGTCGAACGGATGATCAGGTCCGGGCAGATCTCGCGCCAGTTCTTGATGCGCGCCAGGGTCTTGTCTTCGAAGGCCGGGCGTTTCATGGCTTTCAGGACTTTCGGGCTGGCGTGCTGGAACGGGATGTCCAGGTACGGCAGGATCTTGCCAGCGGCCATCAACGGGATCAGCTCGTCGACGTGCGGGTATGGGTAAACGTAGTGCAGGCGAACCCAGACGCCGAGGGTGTTGAGGGCTTCGCAGAGTTCGGTCATGCGGGTTTTCACCGGCGCGCCGTTCCAGAAACCGGTGCGGTATTTCACATCAACGCCGTAAGCGCTGGTGTCTTGGGAAATTACCAGCAGCTCTTTGACGCCGGCCTTGACCAGGCGCTGGGCCTCGTCGAGCACGTCACCGACCGGACGGCTGACCAGTTTGCCGCGCATCGACGGGATGATGCAGAAGCTGCAGCTGTGGTTGCAGCCTTCGGAAATCTTCAGGTAGGCGTAGTGACGCGGGGTCAGCTTGATGCCTTGTGGCGGCACCAGGTCGATCAGCGGGTTGTGATCCTGACGCGGCGGCACGGCGTCATGCACGGCGTTGACCACTTGCTCGTACTGCTGCGGACCGGTCACGGCCAGCACGCTTGGGTGCACCTTGCGAATGTTGCCTTCTTCGACGCCCATGCAGCCGGTCACGATGACCTTGCCGTTTTCCTTGATGGCTTCGCCGATCACTTCCAGCGATTCAGCCTTGGCCGAATCGATGAAACCGCAGGTGTTGACCACCACGACATCGGCGTCCTCGTAAGTGGACACGACGTCATAGCCTTCCATACGCAGCTGGGTAAGGATGCGCTCGGAGTCGACCAGTGCTTTGGGGCAACCCAGGGATACGAAGCCAACTTTTGGATTGGCCGGCGCAGGAGTGGTGGACATGTCTAACCTCGGTATTTGTGACGCCTCCAGCCGAGTCGGCAAGGCGACAAACGGGCGCTTTGCTGCGCCTCTGATCAAAAAGTGCGCAATTCTAGCGATGAGTCGTTCACTTGACCAGCTTTATGCAGGGAAATACGACGAGTGCTGCGCTATGCTTCGCGCCGTTAGGCTTTACCGAATTTTTACAGTCAACAAATCGTCTGTAACCTGAAGTAAAACAGCGCATGCTGCGTGGCAAAGCATAGTGCTTCTTCCAAAGAAGTCCGTTCTGGGTAGTAGGAGTGGTGGATGGGTCAGGCAAGTAGTCAGGCAGCGGGCGCCGAGCATTCGGCGGCGAAGCCGATCGGCATGCTGGTCGCGGCGGTCGGGGTGGTTTACGGCGATATCGGCACAAGCCCGCTGTACACCCTCAAAGAAGTGTTTTCCGGTGGCTACGGCGTGCCGGTCAACCATGACGGCGTGTTGGGGATTCTGGCGCTGATCTTCTGGTCGCTGATCTGGGTCGTCTCGATCAAGTACATGATGTTTGTGCTGCGCGCCGACAACCAGGGCGAAGGCGGGATCATGGCCCTGACGGCGCTGGCCAGACGGGCGGCGTCGGGGTATCCAAAATTGCGGGGATTGCTGGTGGTCTGCGGACTGATCGGTGCGGCGCTGTTCTACGGCGACAGCATGATCACCCCGGCGATTTCCGTCCTCTCGGCCATTGAAGGTCTCGGTTTGGCGTTCGATGGCATCGACCATTGGGTCGTCCCGCTGTCGTTGGTCGTGCTAGTGGCGCTGTTCCTGATCCAGAGCCACGGTACGGCGCGAATCGGCATTCTGTTCGGGCCGATCATGGTCATCTGGTTTGTGGTGCTGGGGGCGCTGGGCGTCTACGGCATCCTGCAACACCCGGAAGTGTTGCAAGCGATGAACCCGATTTGGGGGGGGCGCTTCTTCATCGTGCATCCGGGCATGGGCGTGGCAATTCTAGGCGCGGTCGTGCTGGCGCTGACTGGCGCCGAAGCGCTGTACGCCGACATGGGCCACTTCGGTCGCAAGCCGATTGCCCGCGCCTGGTTCATTCTCGTGCTGCCGGCGCTGGTGCTGAACTACTTTGGCCAAGGTGCGCTGCTGCTGGGTGATCCGGAAGCCGCTCGTAACCCGTTCTACCTGTTGGCACCGAGCTGGGCGTTGATTCCGTTGGTGGGCTTGTCGACCCTGGCCACGGTGATTGCCTCGCAAGCGGTGATTTCCGGTGCGTTCTCCCTGACCCGTCAGGCGATCCAGCTCGGCTACATTCCACGCATGCACATCCGCCACACCTCCAGCGCTGAACAAGGCCAGATCTACATCGGGGCGGTGAACTGGGCGCTGATGGTCGGCGTGATCCTGTTGGTGCTGGGCTTCGAGTCCTCCGGCGCCCTGGCCTCGGCTTACGGCGTGGCGGTGACCGGCACGATGCTGATGACCACCATCCTGGTGTCGGCGGTGATGTTGCTGCTGTGGAAATGGCCACCGCTTCTCGCGGTGCCGGTGTTGATCGGCTTCCTGCTGGTGGACGGCCTGTACTTCGCCGCCAACGTGCCGAAAATCGTCCAGGGCGGGGCCTTCCCGGTGATCGCCGGTATCGCGCTGTTCGTGCTGATGACCACCTGGAAACGCGGCAAGCAATTGCTTGTCGAGCGTATGGACGAAGGTGGCTTGCCCCTGCCGATTTTCATCAGCAGTATCGCCGTGCAACCACCGCATCGCGTGCAAGGCACCGCCGTGTTCCTGACCGCACGCCCGGACGCCGTACCGCACGCGCTGTTGCACAACCTGCTGCATAACCAGGTGCTGCACGAGCAAGTGGTGCTGCTGACCGTGGTGTACGAAGACATCCCGCGCGTACCGCCGACCCGGCGCTTCGAAGTCGATTCCTACGGCGAAGGGTTCTTCCGGGTGATCCTGCATTTTGGCTTCGTCGACGAACCGGACGTGCCGCAAGCGCTGAAACTGTGTCACCTCGATGACCTGGACTTCAGCCCGATGCGCACCACCTACTTCCTCAGCCGCGAGACGGTGATTGCCTCCAAGCTGGAAGGCATGGCGCGCTGGCGCGAGGGGTTGTTTGCTTTCATGTTGAAGAACGCGAATGGCAATTTGCGCTTCTTCAATCTGCCGTTGAACCGGGTGATTGAACTGGGTACTCAGGTCGAGATGTAAGCCCCATCAAAAAGCCCCCGTTGCCGTGAAGGTAGCGGGGGCTCTTTTGTGTCTGGGTTTTTCTTATGTTTCTCGTCTGCTGGCTTTGATCTATGTTCCGTCGACGCAATATTTTGCGATCACATAGGCGTGCATGCGCACGATAGTGAGGGAGAGGTGAGTATGGAGGCAGAGATAAAGCAGAAAGTGCTCGATGAGCTTGAGGAGCTTCGGATTGAAGCTACTGCCCGGGAGCGACTGACTGGGTTTGATCAAGCCGAGGCGGTTAGTCACGATGAAATGCGGGCTCGGTACACGCAAAAAGACTGACGGCCATATTTTTTTGCACCTCAGCAAATTCCGTTGATGCAATGAAGATCCCTGTGGGAGCGAGCCTGCTCGCGAAAGCGGTCTGTCAGATACATCAATGGTAAATGTCAGTCTGCATTCGCGAGCAGGCTCGCTCCCACAGGGGAATTGCGGTGTCTGCTGGAATGAAAAAGCCGCGTGGTTACGCGGCTTTTTCGTTTCTGTGGATTTACTAGCTTTCAGGCAGCTCTTCTTCGGATTCGGTCTTTGTCCGGGCCGGCCTTGGGGTTAGCACCTTCAACACATCATCAATCACAGCCTTACCCATTGCCGTCAGGTAATGCGCGGCCCAGGCATGGCGGTCGGTGTCTTTAGCGTACGCGGCATCCTCGGCGAATGCTTTGCCGAGGAAGAGGAGGTCGGAGGCTTGGGCCAATGCTTCGACGATGGGGACGCCGGCGCGGACGTTGAATAGCGCTTGATCCGAGCAGTAGATGAGGGGGGTGAAGCCAATGGTTTTTAAATCTGAAATCGCGGACGGATCTGTTTTGCTCATTGTTTCGCTCCTTAAACGAGGAGCTGCCACATTCGTTACCACACGAATGGGTGGCAGCTGTACGCAGGGTGGTAAACCGGAAGAGCAAAGGAACCGGCAGACCCGAAGGTCTCCCACGCACAGCCGCCATAACACTGGATGACAGGCGAAAACGCATGAAATCGTGTTGGGAGCGCTGTTGCACTTTGCTTTGCCGGGTTACCACACCCGATCACTGCATCTGCAGCGACGTCCGGAGACTACCCCGTCGAAGAAAAGCGCAACAAGGCATCAAAGTGCCCAAACGTACGATTCGGAGTTTGCCTACAAGGTCTGCGGGCGTCATCCGATATTGCGACCCCTCAAAGTAAACGAAACTAAACGCGGTGAGGAATTTGACAAGTCGCGGGAGATTTCGCGTTGTTGCAAATATCGAAAGGTCTTGACGGCTCAATATTTCCAATGCGACAAGTGTCCACGTTTTATGGAATGTGGACACGTGGAGTTCCTGTCTTCATGAAGAGTCAAGACATTTTGCTTTTGTTCAAGATGGCCAGCCTGCACGCCCAGGAGGAAAACCTCATTGGGAAGATGGAGTCAGAGTCGAATTCGAACACGGTTGAGGAGTTGTTGAAGTCCCAGCAGATAAATCGAATGACGGCAGGCGCGCGCGCGGGGCAGCCGCTAGTCACCTATCCCGCTGACGGTGAAGAAACTTTATTCCACCGCCAAACGTTCGACTCATCCTTGGGTGATGAGGATGGCTGGGAAGGGTGGTCGGAGCCTGTGCCTTCTGCATCGCTGGCGAGTTGGAGTGAAGGCTACTCGTTGCGTGCGTTGTCTGCGTCTCTTGGGCTAAGCAAAAGCGAGGTTTCAAACGCTATAGCCAGGTGCCGTGAGTCCGGATTGCTCTCCAATGACTACGACACCGGGCTCCCGAAAGTTAATCGGCGAGAGCTGCTGAAAATTACCGAGCACGCTCTGAAATATTTTTTCCCCGTGAAGCCGGGCGCGATGGTTCGCGGGATTCCAACAGGCTTCGCTGCCCCCGCGCTATCCAAAAGCATCAAGAGCGCTGGCGGGTTGATTCCGGTTTGGCCTGATGCTCTCGGAACTGAGCGTGGCCAGGCGATAGAACCGCTCTACAAGACAGTTCCGGAAGCGGTGAAGCGGGACAGGATCCTTTATCACTATCTTGCGCTGGCTGATGCGATCCGTCTTGGTGGTCCGCGAGAGTGCGGTGTCGCGGTTAACATTTTAAAAGCAGGGATGGGCCTGAAATAACATGTCTTCAAACGCTGATCACAACTACGAGCTCATAGAATTTGTTGCAGACGGCTTGGGAGCGGCGTTTCTCACTGAGATTGCTTTTGTCGGCGGTTGCACCACTGCCATGCTGGTCACTGATACTGCCGTGCTCGACGACATTCGTTTCACCGATGATGTTGACTTGGTGATCGAGCTGGCAGGCATTAGCGCCTGGCAACACCTCATAGAGCGGTTGGCGGCGAAGGACTTCAAAATCACCGGTGAAGATGAAGTCAACTGTCGTTTCCGCTTCAACGACGTCGTCGTGGATGTGATGCCTTCTGACTCTGCTGTTCTCGGGTATGCCAACCGTTGGTTCGTAGAGGGGCTGGCGAGGGCCGATAAGTTTGCGTTACCCAGCGGTACCGTCATCCAGATATTTAAACCGACTTACTTTCTAGCGACGAAACTAGAGGCATTTAGCGGTCGGGGTGGGGGTGACCCTTACCACAAAGATGTCGAAGACATCCTCATCTTGATTGATGGTCGTACAGAGCTTTTGGAAGAGGTTCGCCAGGCTGAACCTGAGCTCAAGGAGTTCATCACGTCTGGAATTCGAGAACTCATGGGGCTCAGTGGTATCGACTACGTGATTGAAAGTTCGGGCTCAGTGCAGGCCAATCCGGATAGAGGTCGAATCATTTACATGCGCATGAAAAACCTGAGCAACGCATGAGATACATCACCAGATCGGTGACAGGACGGACCAGGCAAGCCAATCATGACGCCGCTGGCGCACTCTGCGACGGTGGCAGAGGGCTGTTCGTCATTACGGACGGTACGTCGAAGACCGGGAGTGGCCAACTGGCTGAATGCTTCGTAAAAGGTGATTTAGCGGCCTACCCGAAACACATGGATCAGAGGGGCGAAATCACCGAGCACGGAGCAGTTGGGCAGTTACTTGGTTCAGTGCTGGCGGAGCTTCACCCCATTTTGTTTGCGGATCACACAGGGACCACGTGTTACCTGATCGGTTTCGCTGCTCATGGGAAGCTCACGCTTGCGTATGAAGGTGACTGTTCGTGCGGAGTGGTGACATCGGCAGGCACAATCGAGTGGATTACGCCGCCTCACTGCAAGGCCAATTGGAGGCGCGACCGTTCGCACCTTGAGTTGGCGCAAGACCCTGCTCGAAACCGGGTAACCCGATGCCTGAAGGTTAGTCGTGCTCCGGACCCTGAGTTTGTTTTTCACCCATTGGCTGTGGGTGAGCGACTGGTGTTCGTAACCGATGGCTTCTGGGCAGAGTTAACGGAGTCGCAGCAAAGCAGCTTGTTGGCAGCACCGGATAGCGACTTTATCGCTGTTGAAGATGACGTAACGTGGATAGATGTCCAGCTTTAACCTGGAAGCGCTTCATGTCCGCACATGTAAAAAAGCCCCCGCAACCAAACAGCTGCGGGGGCTTTTTCGTGGCGACGCTCAGATCACTCCTGCGTCGTCGCCTCTTCCTTGGCCTGTCGCTTGACGATGATGTCCACCAGGCGCTGGGCCAGTGCCGGGTAGTTCTCGTCGAAGTGGTGGCCGCCAGGCAGTTTCATCGTTTCGCCCACGGCGGTCTTGTCGGTGCAGCCGCTTTCGTCGACTTCTTCTTCGCCGTAGATGCACACCACTTTTTCCGGTGGCAGCTTGGCCATTTCCGGGCCGGTGGCGGCTTCTTTGCCGGCGTTGCCGAGCCAGCCTTCGACTTCGATTTCGAAGCTGCCGGTGCGGGCGAAGGCCAACAGGATGATAGCGTCGACGCGTTGTTGTTCCGATTCGGCCAGGCGGTTGTAGATCGCCGGCAGTACGTCAGCGCCGAACGAGTAACCGGTCAGGATGAAGCGCTTGGTGCCCCATTTCTGCCGGTAGTGCTGCATCAGTTCGGCGAGGTCCAGGGCGCTTTGCTCCGGGCTCTTGTGCTGCCAGTAGTAGCGCAGGGTGTCGATGCCGACTACTGGATAGCCGATCTTGGCCATCTCGCCCGCTACGTCACGGTCGAGGTCACGCCAGCCGCCGTCGCCGGACAGGAACAGGGTGACGGTGTCCTTGGCCTGGCCGGCCGGTACTTCAACAACAGGGATCTGCAGGCCACCGGCGGCTTTGTCGCCACCGACGAGGATCTTGCGCAGTTCGTTGTTCAGCACTTGCGGCAGGTTGATGTCGTAGTCGCTGATGCTGGTTTCGGCGTTGGGTTGGTCGCGCACGAACCCTGCGCTGGCGTCGTCCGGGTTGTCGTTCCACGCCACTAGCCAGTGGCCGTGAGCGGCGCTTTTCGGCAGCAGGTGTGTGCAGCCGCCTTTTTCCAGGGCCAGGTCGACCGAGATGGCCTGGGCCTTGTCGCTCTTCTGTTCGGATAACCAGCGCCACGCCAGCACGGCGCCTGGGCCGATACCGCTGACCAGGGTCGCCGGGCCTTTGAGTTCTCTCAGGCCCGATTGCAATGCGCGGCTCTGTAGCAGGCAGTCTTTAGGCAGGATCACCTGAACAATCTGCGCCGAGGCGGAGCGGCTCAGGGTCATCAGTTGCTGGTCGCTGAGCTTCTGCTCTTCATTGACCGCTACCAGTACCTGGGCTTTCGGCGTTGTGCCGGGAATCACACGGGTCATCGCGGCGCCATCGGCGGGCGTCAACAGTTCGAGCGTCGGAGCCGGTGCCGGGCGTTTCAGGTACCAGTAACCGCCACCGAGAATCAGGGCCAGCACTACCAGTGTGGCCAGTACGTACCGCAAGGAGCGTTGAATCATCAGCGTTTCACCAATCCAGTCAAGCCGCCCGCAATCAGGGCAGCAGTATCGGCCAGGGCTACCAGCGGATCGAGTCCGGCGGGCACGGCCATATAACGGGGTTCCCAGTCAGGCTGGAACTTGTCTTTGAAGCGGCGCAAGCCTTGGAAGTTGTAGAGCTGCTCACCACGGCGGAAAACCATCGAGCCCAGGCGCTGGGTCAGCGGTGCGCCACGACGGGGTTGCAACCCCGACAACGGCACCATGCCCAGGCTGAAACGCGCGTATCCATGATTTTTATAATGTTGAATCAGGCCGACCATCATGAACTCCATGGTCAGTTTTGGCGCGTCCGGGTGCGCACGCATCAGGTCGAGGCTGGCCAGGTCATGGCCATAAGTCTCGAGCAAGTTGGCGAACGCGACCGGGCGACCTTCGAAGCGGATCACGGCAATGCGGAAGTGCTTGAGGTAATCATCGCTGAAACGCCCCAGCGAGAAGCCTTTCTCGCGCACGTTCTTGCCGGTCAGCCAGGCATCGGAAATCACCTTGAGCTCATCCATCGGCGCGTGGCCCGGCTCAAAGATCTCCAGCGACAAGCCATCGCGGGTGCCACGGTTCCAGGTGTAGCGCAGGTCTTTCATCTCTTTGCCCTTGGCTTCGAGATCAAAGCGATGCAGATCGACCCGGGCTTCTTCGCCGAGCTTGATCGCGGTCAGGCCGATGTCCATGTAGTACGGCAGGTTCTCGGCGCGCACCTGATAGAACACGGGACGGGCGTGGTGGACGTCGCAGAGGTCGCGGAACTGCCAGATCATTTCCGCCCGTTGCTGGGTCGGGCCGATCGGATCGTACAACGCCACCAGGCTGCGCCCACGGCGGGCGTACATCAGAAACGCCTCGTCGTTCGGGTGGAACAGCAGCGCCTTGTCACCGGTCAGGGCGAGGCCGCCATCCGGTTGGGCGGAACTCATGAGGATCTTTACCGCGCGGTCCAGTTCATCCGGGGTCGGCAAGTGAATGACCGGGCGGGCGGTGCGCAGCAGCCACGTCAGGGACACCACGACCAGCAGCACGGCGGCGCCCAGCAGCGAGCGCAAGCCACGCGGCGCATCGGCATCGAGCGTGAACTGCCACCAGAGTTGATGGCTGTACGGAACGTCCTGATACGCAAACAGCAGCAACCAGATCGAGGCACCCAGCACGCACAGGCTCGACACCAGATACAGCGGCGAGAAAGGCAGTTCGGTGAGGCGGCTCGGGCGATAGAACGAGCGACGGAAAACCCCCAGCAAGCTGGCGATGAGGGTCATCAGGCAGGCTTCTTCCCAGTCAAAACCCTTGAGCAGGGAGAGCAGGGCGCCGACCAGCAGCAAAATGGTGGTCAGCATCCAGGCGGCAGACAGGCGCCGACGCAAGCCTTGCGCGAGCAACAGGCAGAGGACGCCCACCAGGCTGGCGCCGAAGTGCGAGGCGTCGACCAGACGATGCGGGATCAGGAAGCCGATGTGTTCCAGACGGGTATCGATTTCCGGGGTCACGCCGGAAAACAACAGCACTACGCCGGACAGGAACACCAGCACCGCGAGAATCGGTGCGGCAAGACCGGACGCTGCGCGCAGGGACTGGCGCGACTGAAACAGACGCTGGCCTTCGTTGATCAGCAGGAAGATGCAGGCCACCAGCAAAGGCAGCACCACATAAATCAGTCGATACAGCAGCAGGGCGGCGGCCAGTGGCGCGGCGCCGAGTGAATCGGCAAAGGCAGCCAGCAGGATCGCTTCGAATACGCCGACCCCGCCCGGTACGTGGCTGAGCACGCCTGCGGCCAATGCCAGCAAGTACACCAGCAGGAAGGCGCCAAAGGGCGGAGCTTCTGGTAGCAACAGATAGAGCACGGTCGCGGCGGCAGCCACGTCCAGGGCGGTGATGATCAGTTGCAGGAAGGTCAGGCGGCGACCGGGCAGGCGCAGGGTGCGGCGGCCGACTTTGACCAGCAGGTTGTCCGGCGACGGTTGTTCCGGCAGGCGTCGGCGGTAGATGCCGATGGCCAGCACACTAAATAGCAGCAAGACCGCTGCGGCAATCGCGCCGAGCAATGTCTCGGACAGACCCAGGGCGGTAGAGGCAGCCGGCAGGTCACTGAGGGTCGCCAGCGCCGCCAGCGGTGGCAGGGCGCAGCCGAGCGAGAGGCTGGCAAACAGCGTCATGTGGGCAACTTCTGAAGCCCCCAGACCATGACGTGCATATAAACGGTAGCGAACCGAGCCGCCCGAGAGCATCGAAAGACCGATGGCGTTGCCGATGGCAAAGGCTGTGAAGCCGCCGAGTGCGAGGATTCGCGGCGCCAGCGTCACCCCCGCATAGCGGCTGGCCGACCATTCGTAGCCCAACAGAATGATGAAACCGACGATAGTCGCACCCAGCGCGCCCAGCAGTGCCGGTTTCGGGACTTCCAGGATTGAGTCATGCAAAGCGTAAAGGTCGAGTTCGCTCAGCAGATGACGACAGGCAATCAGCGCGATCGCGAACAACAGCAGCGTGACCGCCAGGCCAATGGGCTGACGGTATTTGCTGACCAGATCGAGCAGGTGCAAACGCCCGGCCTTGATCGGTTGTGTCGCTGTGACGGTGTCTTGTGGATCAGACGAGTTGGCGCGCATCAATCACCTCTTGGATTGTGCGCGACAGGATGGAGGTATCGAGCCAAGTTACCAATCCCTGTAGAAAAAAATAATCACGAATATTAACGCCTCTCACCGGTTTGCGGCGATGGCCTGTCATGAGTCGTAGAGGGGCTGCCCGAGTTGCAGCATAGTCTGAACTCAGCAGTTTGATGATCCCTGACGCTTCACGACACTGTGACAGATCATTGTTGCGAAAGGACTTTTTCTGCAGATACAAAAAAGGCCACTCTTTCGAGTAGCCTTTTTTGATGTTTGGTTGCGGGAGCCGGATTTGAACCGACGACCTTCGGGTTATGAGCCCGACGAGCTACCAGACTGCTCCATCCCGCGTCTGTGTGGCGGCATTCTACAGGCGAACGGCGGGGTGTCAACCGTTAATCCCGATATAGGTCAAATAAGCGTAAATGAGCGGCGAACGGTTGCAGGGGAGAGCTAAGTTTCGGAATCAGAACGATTTCTCATTTCGGACCGCGATCATCTGAAAGCCCCGTTTCTTCGAACGCACCTACAAAACAGGCGCGCACAAAAAAGGCCACTCTTTCGAGTAGCCTTTTTTGATGTTTGGTTGCGGGAGCCGGATTTGAACCGACGACCTTCGGGTTATGAGCCCGACGAGCTACCAGACTGCTCCATCCCGCGTCTGTGTGTCGGCATTCTACAGAGGATCGCCGGGGTGTCAACCGTCAATTATGGAAAAACCTGTTCCTGTTCAACCGCTTAGCTTGAAAATTGGGTCTGGAGAACGGCTGGAAGGCACGCCCGGCAAGGCTTGCAGCTCTATTGGCGGCTTCCAGTCGATTGATAAAATAAATGCACTGCGTCCTTTCCTACGTGTGAAAAAGAACATTCATACCACTGGTGCTATATACAGGTGTCAGTGAGATACTGCTCATCCGACACGCCAACACGCCCTTTCTTCGTCATGAACTGCGCCTTTATATGACTCAGCGAAAAATCATCCACGTCGATTGTGACTGCTTTTACGCCGCCATCGAGATGCGTGACGACCCGCGCCTGGCCGGTAAACCGTTGGCAGTGGGTGGTTCGGCGGATCGGCGGGGCGTGATTGCGACTTGTAACTATGAGGCGCGGGCCTATGGCGTGCGTTCAGCCATGTCTTCCGGGCATGCGTTGAAGCTGTGCCCGGACCTGACCATCGTCAAGCCGCGCATGGATGCCTATAGAGAAGCGTCGAAGGAAATTCACACGATCTTTCGCGATTACACCGACATGATCGAACCGCTGTCCCTCGATGAGGCCTATCTCGATGTGTCGGACAGCGCGCATTTCGGTGGCAGCGCGACGCGTATCGCCCAGGACATCCGTCGGCGGGTGTCCAATCAATTGCATATCACCGTGTCGGCCGGTGTGGCGCCGAACAAGTTTCTGGCCAAGATCGCCAGTGACTGGAAAAAACCCAACGGGTTGTTTGTCATCACGCCGGATCAAGTGGAAGACTTTGTCAGCGGCTTGCCCGTCAGCAAGCTCCACGGCGTGGGTAAAGTCACGGCCGATAAGCTGGGCAGGCTTGGCATCGTCGATTGCTCGCATTTACGCGAGTGGGACAAATTGGCATTGGTCCGCGAATTCGGCAGTTTTGGCGAACGACTCTGGAGTCTGGCCCGTGGGATAGATGACCGTTTGGTCCACAACGACAGTCGGCGGCAGTCGATCAGTGTTGAAAACACCTACGACGTAGACTTGCCGGACCTCGTGAGCTGCCTGGATAAATTGCCCGAACTGCTGGAAACCCTGGCAGGTCGCATGGCACGAATCGATAGCAGCTATCGGCCGGGCAAGCCGTTCGTCAAAGTGAAGTTCCATGACTTTACCCAGACCACGCTGGAGCAGGCCGGGGCAGGGCGGGATTTGGGGAGTTATCAGCTGTTGCTGACCCAGGCGTTCAATCGCGGCGGGAAACCGGTGCGGTTGTTGGGGGTTGGGGTGCGGCTTGAGGATTTGCGGGGTGGGTTTGAGCAGATGGAGTTGTTTGAGCGGTAGTGGCAGGGTTTTGATGTCTTGGTGAATGTCAGGCCGCCTTCGCGAGCAGGCTCGCTCACACATTGGATTTGTGAGCGCCACAGGCCCCATGTGGGTGCGAGCCGGCTCCGGGCGGCGTTCCGACGAAGCTTTTGGCTTTAGTTCGGTCCCGGATCAGCTACCAAACGCCCGGCATCCTTGGTCAACGACTTGAGGAATTCAGTCTGCAATTCAGGATCATTGCGTGTCAGTTCGATCAGGCTTTGTTCCAGTTCGCTGGCTTCTTCTTCAAGACCCAGATCCGACAGGCGCTTGACCCGGTGTACCCACTGGCTCACTTCGTCGTCTTCAAGGTCGTCATAAATCAGCCCGTGCGCTTCAAGCAACTTGCCACGCAACGAGCTGCTGACCGCCAGGGACGAGTCGGTATGCACATCGTCCTGGCCATCTTCGACGCTGATCAGCAGGCGACTCAGATGATTGATGTCATGTTCGGCGAACGGGCTGTCCAGCAGGTTGATACGCAAGACACCGTTTTTGTCGGTGCTCAGCTCGAACGTTTCCTTGCCGGCCTTGACCACCACCGGACGCTCGCTCCAGGGCAGGCTCGAGTATTCGGTGCGTTTGTCTCGCTGAACTTCGTCGATGCCCGCCAGGTTTTGTTGCGCGCGACCGTGGGACTGCACGTTCATGAACGGGTTGAGCCCGGCGAAACCGTAGCTCAGCCAATCCTTGGTCACGCTGTCCGGCAGGTTGCCGAGGGCAAACACGTTGACCACGTTCGCGCCGACACCGGCCACGACGGCGACTGCGCCCAGCGGGACCTCATAGACCTCCCGCCAGGGTTGGTAAGGCGTGTAGCGATCGTAGTGGCGCGTGACTTCGAATTCGGTGACTTCGAAGGTCTTCTGCTCGTGGATTTTCACCCGACGTTGCGGCAGATCAAGCACCTTGGGCTCGCCGACATCAATCTGCAGGCTGTGATCGAGCAATTTGCGCTCGACACGTTCCTCGTGCTCGCTGCGTTGCGACATGTGATTGGCGCAGCCGCTGACCAACAGGGTGCCGCACAGGGCGGCACCACCGAGGCCTAAGGTGTTTCGCTTGAACATGACTTCTCTATCTGGTGTCAGCGGCGGATACGGGCCTGGAGGAAAGACAGCACGTCAGCGACCGGCAGCGCTTGCGCTTCAGGTTCGGTGCGGCTCTTGTATTCCAGATTGCCTTCGGCGAGGCCGCGGTCACTGACCACGATCCGGTGAGGAATGCCGATCAGCTCCATGTCCGCGAACTTGATGCCCGGGCTGGTTTTTTTGTCGCGGTCGTCCAGCAGGACTTCGAAGCCGGCAGCCGTCAGTTCTGCGTAGAGCTTGTCAGTGGCTTCGCGAACCTGTTCGGTTTCGTAGCGCAATGGCACCAGGGCAACCTGGAACGGCGCAAGCGTGTCGCTCCAGATGATGCCGTTGGCGTCGTTGTTCTGCTCGATGGCCGCTGCGACCACGCGGGAAACGCCGATGCCGTAGCAACCCATTTCCAGGGTAACCGGCTTGCCGTTCTCGCCCAGCACTTCGCACTTCATCGCTTTGCTGTACTTGTTGCCCAGCTGGAAGATGTGCCCGACTTCGATGCCGCGTTTGATTTCCAGGGTGCCCTTGCCATCCGGGCTTGGGTCGCCGGCAACCACGTTGCGCAGGTCGGCAACGGTCGGAACCGGCAGATCACGCTCCCAGTTCACGCCGAAGTAGTGCTTGTCGTCGATGTTGGCACCGATGCCGAAGTCGCTCATCAGCTCGACGGAACGGTCGATGATGATTGGCAGTGGCAGGTTCAGCGGGCCGAGCGAACCGGCGCCGGCGCCAATGGCGTCGCGTAGATCAGCGTCGGTCGCCATGACCAGCGGGCTGGCAACGCCTGGTTGCTGGGCAGCCTTGATCTCGTTGAGCTCGTGGTCGCCGCGGATAACCAGGGCGATCAGCTTGCCTTCTTCTTCGGCGCGCACAATCAGGGTCTTGATGGTTTTTTCAATCGGCAGATTGAATTTTTCCACCAGCGCGGCAATGGTCTTGGTGTCTGGCGTATCGACCAGACGCAGCTCTTCGGCCGGTGCTGGGCGCGACGTTTCGCGCGGCACGGCTTCGGCTTTCTCGATGTTCGCTGCGTAGTCGGAACCATTGCTGAAGACGATGTCGTCTTCGCCGGATTCGGCCAGTACGTGGAACTCGTGGGAGCCGGCACCGCCGATGGAGCCGTTGTCGGCTTCTACAGGGCGGAATTTCAGGCCCAGACGGGTGAACACGTTGCAGTACGCCTGGTGCATGCGGTCGTAAGTGACTTGCAGCGAAGGCTGGTCCGCGTGGAACGAGTAGGCGTCCTTCATGATGAATTCACGGCCGCGCATCAAGCCGAAGCGTGGGCGGATTTCATCGCGGAATTTGGTCTGGATCTGGTACAGGTTGATGGGCAGCTGTTTGTAGCTGCTCAACTCGTTGCGCATCAGATCGGTGATGACTTCTTCGTGGGTCGGGCCGGCGCAGAAATCGCGACCGTGACGATCCTTGAAGCGCAGCAATTCAGGGCCGTATTCTTCCCAGCGACCGGATTCCTGCCACAGCTCAGCCGGTTGTGTGCTCGGCATCAACACTTCGAGAGAACCCGCGGCGTTCATTTCTTCACGAACGACGGCTTCGACCTTGCGCATGACTCGCAAGCCCATCGGCAGCCAGGTATAGAGGCCCGAGGCGAGTTTGCGGATCATGCCGGCGCGCAGCATCAGCTGATGGCTGATCACGACCGCGTCGGAAGGCGTTTCTTTCTGTGTGGCGAGCAAAAATTGACTGGTGCGCATGGTTGGCCGTTGTCGGTTGCTGATGACGAGAAATGACGGAGCATTGTACGGGCGAGATCCGCTGGCGTACAGGCGTGCGGTCGGTGGTGTGGCACGAGGGCGGGATTCACACCGCCCTTTGCGATGCTTCCTACGATTCTTCCACGATCTGGGTCGGCACCGGTTCCGGCGTTGGCGTCGGACCCGCGCGACGGCTCTCCTGGAACCAGTGCAGGGCGATCAGCAGCAATGTCGGAACGCCGAGCAGGGCGGTGATCAGGAAGAAATTGTGATAGCCGAACTTTTCGACCATGACCCCCGAATAGCCGCCGATCAGGCGTGGCAGCAGCAGCATGATCGAGCTGAGCAGGGCGTATTGAGTGGCGGAAAACTTGAGGTTGGTGAGGCTCGACAGGTACGCCACGAACGCCGAGGTCGCCAGGCCGGAACTGAAGTTGTCCAGGGAAATGGTGACGATCAGCATGTCCAGGTTGGCGCCCATGTCGGCGAGCATCAGGAACAGCAGGTTGGTGCCGGCCGACGCAATGCCGCCGATCAGCAGGATCGGCAGAATGCCGAAACGCACGATCAGTAGGCCGCCCATGCCGGCGCCGACCAGGGTCATGATCAAACCGAAGATCTTGCTGACGCCGGCAATCTGATCCTTGGTGAAGCCCTGGTCGATGTAGAACACGTTGGCCATGACGCCCATGACCGTATCGGACATCCGGTAGGTGGCGATCAAGCCCAGCAGCAGGAAAGCTTGCCAGCGGTAACGCGTAATGAAGTCGTTGACCGGTGTCAGCACCGGCGCGAGGCCGCGGCGGCCCATGGTCGACAGGCACAGGGCGGTCAGCGTGGTGTAGAGAATCGCCCGTAGCAGCGCACGGTCTTCGAGGACCAGATCGAGCAGGCTTACGCCGCCGAACAGTACGCTGGCGAAGTCGGTGTTATAGAGCTGGGTGAACATGGCAGGCACGGACACCAGCAGTACGATCAGTACAAACACCGACGCCAGTTGATGCACAAAGCTGTAGCGGCCGGCCTGAAGCTGAGTGCGCAGTGGCACCGGCGGTTCGCGCATGAATATCGAGGTGAGCAACGCCGGGACCATCAGGGCGCCGAACAGCACGTAAGTGCCGGCCCAGGCCGAATGCTGATAGTTGAAACCGGTAGAGCCGAAGCCCTCGGCGAAGAACAGTGCGCCGGCGGTCGCCAGCAGCGCGGCGATCCGATAACCGGACATATAGCTGGCGGCTAGCGCAGCCTGGCGACTGTCTTCGGCGATTTCCAAGCGATAGGCATCTACCGCGATGTCTTGTGTCGCCGAAGCGAACGCGACGACCACCGCGATGGCAATCAACCAGGACAAATGTTTTTGTGGGTCGCAAAAACCCATGCCGATCAGGCCGAGGATCACCAGCGCCTGCGATAGCACCAGCCACGAGCGTCGTCGCCCCAGCTTGCCGAGAAATGGCAGGCGCCATTGGTCCAGCAACGGGGACCACACCCATTTAAAGGCGTAGGCCAAGCCGATCAGACTTGCATAACCGATGGTTTCGCGGGCTACACCGGCCTCGCGAAGCCAGACGGAAAGCGTTGAAAACACCAGCATGTAGGGCAGGCCGGCGGCGAAACCAAGCAACAACAACACGAGCGTCGAGGGGCTGGCATAGGCGGCGAGCGCGGCGCGCCAGGTTTTACGGGGCATGGGCTGGAGTCTGCCTCAAGAAATACGGAAACAAAGGGCGCACTCTAACCGCTGTGCTCTACCGGACGCCAGCCATGGCGCTGAATATCAACACGATTATTCAGGACACTGATGCCTTCAGCGCGTAATCGCGCGCGCTGCTCATCCCCCGAAGGGCTGCCCACGGGCAGGCTGATCCGACCACCGGCACCCAGCACTCGGTGCCAAGGCAGTTTCGTATCACCCGGCAATTGGCTAAGGGTGCGTCCGACCCAGCGGGCGGCGCGACCGAGTCCGGCCAGCTCTGCCAATTGACCATAGCTCACCACTTTGCCCTCGGGCACTTGTGCCAAGGTCAGGTAGAGCGCCGTGCGTCGGATTTGCGCCGGGCTTTCGGTTTCAGCGGTTGGGTCGGTCACGTCCGGGGTTCCTGAAGAAGCTCACATTTCCGTCTGTAGAGTAAGTCGCGGATCACTGATTGAGAAATGAACTCAATAGAAATAGTCGGGTCAGTCCTTGCTAGGGCCTTATTCGTGAGGATAATGCCGACTTTTTTTCGCAATCTTGAGCCTGTATTTGCTTATGTTGTCCAGAACCTTGCTGTGCCTCGCTGTTGCCAGTGCCTCCTCACCTTTGCTTGCCGATACCGTCTGGTTGAAGAACGGTGACAAGCTGAGCGGCAAGATCACGCTGTTCGATGGCGGCAAATTGCTGATTCAGACCGAGTACGCCGGTGCGGTCCCGATCGACTGGAAACAGGTCAAAACCCTGGAGAGTGATCAGGAGTTACTGGTCAAGCAGGATGCCTACACCGGCGAGAAGACCAAGTCGCTGCATGCGGCCGACGACGGCAAGGTGACGCTGCAAAATGGCGAGGCACCGAAGACAGTCGAACTGGCCAGTATCCAGCAGATCCTCAAGCCCAAGCCGGTGGTGGAAGATCTGGTGTGGAAGGGCAATATCGACGCCGCACTGGATTACCAGCGGGCGGAAAATGATACCGATGACTACGACATCGATTTCAAGACCACGGCGCGCCACGGCAAATGGCGGCATATTGCGGAAGGCGAGTACAACCGCGAATTCCAGGATGACGTGGTGACGACTGACAACTGGCGGGCTGAATACTCGCTCGACCGCTTCCTGACCGAAAAATGGTTCTGGCAGGGTCGGGCTGTTTATAAGCGCGACAAAGTCGAAGACCTGTCCCGTCAGCGCACCGTCGGTACCGGGCCGGGCTACCAGTTCTGGGACAACGAACTGGGCGCATTCTCCCTGGGCTCGCTGGTCAACCGTACGGACTATGAGTTCACCGACGGCAGCAAGGAAAACTTCTATTCCCTGGCGATGAAGTGGGACTACAACCGCTACCTGATCGGCAAGAAGGTGGAGTTCTTCACCAATGGGGAGCTTGGCAAGCCTTTGTCGGGCGTGGCCGATTACGCGCTGGATTCCGAAATTGGCTTGCGCTACAAGGTGACCGAATGGGCGTCGCTTAACCTGAAGGCGGAGCGAGATATCATCAGCGGCACCGATGATGCTGATCTGGACAAGGTGCGCTACACCGCAGGGTTTGGCGTGGCCTGGTAAGGCACCAACGAAAAATCGCAGCCAGGGGCTGCGATTTTTTTGTGCCTGCAAAAACACACAGGCACAAAAAAGCCCCGCTTTTAAGGGCGGGGCTTTTTACTAAAGCAAGTACAAGTTAGATAACTTGAACTTCTTCAGCTTGCATGCCTTTCTGACCGCGGGTAGCGATGAAAGAAACCTGTTGGCCTTCTTTCAGGCTTTTGAAGCCGTCGGATTGGATAGCTTTGAAGTGAACGAACAGGTCGTCACCGGATTGTGGAGTGATGAAGCCGAAGCCTTTTTCATCGTTGAACCACTTAACGGTACCGGTTTGGCGATTAGACATGGTGTAACTCCTTGAACAAAGATAACTGCGACGCAGGAAGAACCCTGGCCGAGACTGAGTGCAAAGAGCAGGAAAAATTCTTGTAGATGGTTGGATCGAAATTCAACATATCGTGTAGAGATTCTCAGTGACACAAGCAGCACAGTGGCGCCACCTTAACCCTTTTTCCGGAACGTGCCAATGCTTCTTGCGAAGGTTTCTCTGTTTTCAGGACTGACGGTCCATTGGATTGAGTCAAAGGCCCTGAATTCACGGGACATCGTCGAGAATTGTGCCTCGCACTTTGAACCCGGAGCGCGCGCCCGGTAAGATGCCGGACAGAATTTTTCCACCTCGCTATTCAGGACACCCGCCATGAGCATCAAATCGGACAAGTGGATTCGCCGCATGGCGCAAGAGCACGGGATGATCGAACCTTTCGTCGAGCGCCAGGTGCGCGGCAGCGACGATAGCCGTGTCATCTCCTACGGCGTGTCCAGCTACGGCTACGATGTGCGTTGCACCAATCACTTCAAGGTGTTTACCAACATCAATTCGGCGATCGTCGACCCGAAAAACTTCGATGCGGGCAGCTTCGTCGATATCCACAGCGACGTCTGCATCATTCCGCCGAACTCCTTTGCCCTGGCCAGCACCGTCGAATACTTCCGCATTCCGCGCAATGTATTGACCATTTGCCTGGGGAAAAGCACCTATGCGCGCTGCGGCATTATCGTCAACGTCACGCCGCTCGAGCCAGAGTGGGAAGGTCACGTGACCCTGGAGTTCTCCAACACCACCAATCTGCCGGCGAAAATCTACGCGAACGAAGGTGTGGCGCAGATGCTGTTCCTTGAGTCTGACGAAGAGTGCGAAGTCTCCTACAAGGACCGTGGCGGCAAGTATCAGGGCCAGCGTGGCGTGACGCTGCCGCGCACCTGATCCGTTCATCTGGCCAATCAGCGGGAATTCTTGAGCGGGTAGACACTCTATTGGGTGTACTGCCCGGTTCGCGCACAGCGGACGGGGCCTTCGCTCAGGAGTGCTATATGAAGATCGATCCGCGAATAAGTGCCGAACTGGCAAGGCTTGAGCCCAATCAGATTGGCGTTTTGGCCTGGTCCTTGTTGGCACATCCACCCGTCAGCATGGCGGGGGGCATCCCCGGTCAACCCGACCCCGATACCCCGAACGAACAGCCTACGGAGCCCGGTGAACCGACCTTGCCGGATGAGCCACCTCCCGCGCCTGTCGCCTGATCTGCTGGTGAAAATGAATGGCCAGTCAGCTGATGTCCTTGAAGACTTCAGCTGACTGGCCATATTTCGTTGTCGCCGATCACAAAGATCCTGCAACTGTCGTCCCGCTCGACCTGATACCCGCCGGTAAACGCACCGAAGGCCGGAAGCAGGCTGATGGTTTCTCCCAGCCTGAAACACGCCAGTCGCAAACTTTGCCGACCCCTGCCTCTTAATCGATAAACGGGATGGACGTGTCCGGCAAGCACGTGGCGATCGGGATGAGGGTCGGGTTCATGCTGCAAGGCGAATGGCCCCAGTAGCAACGGCTCAGGCACTACCCGGATGTTCAGCGAGGCAGGTGGATCGCCAGCTCGCTTGTCGTGGTTGCCGCGAATCAGCGTCATCGGCAAATCAGCATGCCGCGCCCGCCATTCGGCCAGTGCGCCCAACGTGGCCACTGCATGAGAGCCGGGGCCGTGAAGAAAATCACCGAGAAAAATCAGCTGCCGACAGGGCAGGGCCGCCAGCAACCCGTCCAGCACTGCAATATTGCTGGCTGTCGTGCCGTGCGGCACCGGCTGACCAAGGCTTCGATACGCCGCTGCTTTTCCAAAATGCACATCGGCAATCAGCAGGGCTTGTTGCGACGGCCAGTAGAGGGCTTTTTCCGGCAGCAGCCACAGGTCTTCACCGGCCAGTCGTACGGGATAGGGCGTGCTCATCAGCTTTTCCCGGTTTCGGCGGTTTTCTCGAGGTCGGTGACCATGCGCCGGATACGGTCTGCGAGTTTTTCCGAGCTCATGCTTTCGCGCATGCGTTCCACCAACAGCGGAAACCCCAGCGGTGTAGGACGTTTGAGCTGATGCAGGTCCAGTTGCAGACGGTTGATGCGTTTCAGCGTCTGTTCCAGACGCTGAATATCCAGTTCTTCCCGTAGGACTTCTTCCCCGGCCTGCGCCAGCAACAGATTCCCGGCGTCGTACTGTTTAAACACTTCAAAGAACAACCCACTCGACGCCTGAACCTGACGTGTGCTTTTCGGCGCGCCCGGATAACCGGCAAACACCAGCCCGGCGATCCGCGCGATTTCCCGAAAACGGCGAAGCGCCAGTTCTCCAGCGTTCAGACTGGCGAGCACGTCTTCCAACAGGTGTTCGGGGCTCAACAGCCCGGGACTCAGAACTTGCGGCCAGTCCACAGGCGTGGCGCTGAGCAACTCCAGCCCATAATCATTCACCGCGATGGAAAACGTGACCGCCTGCTGCTGACTCACGCGCCACGCCAACACACTCGCCAGCCCCAGATGCACCTGGCGTCCGGCAAAGGGATACAGGAACAGATGCCAGCCTTCGCGAGACTTGAGCGCTTCGGCCAGCAACGTCGTCGAGGTCGGCAAACCGGACCAGCGTTGCTGCACCTCCAAGAGAGGCCGCAATGCGCGCATTTCCGGGCCGGAAAATTCACCCTGCGACGCCGCACTGAAACGCTCGACCACCGCTTGCGCCAGCTCATTGGAAAGCGGCATCCGTCCGCCATTCCAGCGCGGCACCGCAGCCTTTTTCGCGGTACTGCGTTTGACATAAGCGGTCATGTTTTCCACCCGGACCAATTCCAGCAGGCGCCCGGCAAACAGAAAACCGTCGCCCGGTTTCAATCGCGCGATAAACCCTTCCTCGACGCTGCCCAATTGCTTGCCGCCGCCGCCCTTGCTCCAGAACTTCAGCTGGATGCTCGCATCGCTGACAATGGTGCCGATGCTCATGCGATGGCGCCGCGCCAGTCGCGCATCGGGCACCCGCCACACGCCGTGTTCATCCGGTTCAACCCGGCGGTAGTCCGGATAGGCTGTCAGAGACAATCCGCCATGGCGTACGAATGCCAGCGCCCAGGCCCAATCCGCGACGGTGAGGTCGCGATACGCCCAGGCACCGCGTACTTCCTCATACAACTCATCGGGCAGAAACCCACCGCCCAACGCCATGCTGACCAGATGCTGAACCAGCACATCCAAGGGTTTATGCGGTGATTCGCGGGGCTCGATGCGTCGTTGCTCCACGGCGTCTTGCGCCGCAGCCGCTTCGATCAGTTCCAGGCTGTGCGTCGGGACCAGCGTCACCCGTGAAGTTCGTCCGGGCGCATGCCCGGAACGGCCGGCTCGCTGCATCAGCCGCGCCACACCTTTGGCCGAGCCGATTTGCAGCACCCGCTCCACCGGCAAGAAATCCACACCCAAGTCCAGGCTCGAGGTGCAAACCACCGCTTTGAGTTGACCTTCCTTGAGTGCTCGCTCGACCCAGTCACGGGTATCGCGCGACAGTGAACTGTGATGCAAGGCGATCAGCCCGGCCCAATCGGGGCGAGCTTCCAGTATCGCCTGATACCAGATCTCGGATTGGGCACGGGTGTTGGTGAACACCAGGCTGCTGGGGCTGGATTCCAGCTCCACGACGACCTGCGGCAACATCTTCAAACCGATATGCCCGGCCCAGGGGAAGCGTTCGATGGCGGGCGGTAGCAGCGTGTCGACGAGCAGCGCCTTGGACGTTTGTCCTTGAACGCTGATGCCGCCCCCTTGTGGGATAAGTACCTCTTCAGCGTGAGCCTGATTACCCAACGTCGCGGAAACCCCCCACACGATCAGGGCCGGATTCCAGCGGCGCAGTCGGGCCAGGGCCAGTTGCAATTGCACGCCGCGCTTGTTGCCCAGCAACTCGTGCCACTCGTCGACCACCACCATGCGCAGGGTTGCCAGCGCCGTTTGCGCATCGGTGCGGGCGAGCATCAGGGTCAGGCTTTCAGGCGTGGTGATCAGCGTGGTGGGCAGACGCCGGCTCTGCCGTGCCCGTTCGCTGCTGCTGGTATCGCCGGTGCGCAGGCCGACGCTCCATGGAATCTGTAAGTCGAGCAGTGGCGTTTCCAGGGCGCGAGCGGTGTCGGCGGCCAGTGCGCGCATGGGAGTTATCCACAGGACGGTCAGCGGTTGGGCGACCGGTTTCCGTTTGCGTGGGGTTTCAACGGGTGTGAGAGACGAGGCAAAACGATTGAGCGCAGCAAACCAGACTGCGTAGGTTTTGCCGGCGCCGGTGCTGGCGTGCAGCAATCCGGACTCGCCGCGTTTAACCGCCGTCCACACCTGTTTCTGAAAGGCGAACGGCTTCCATCCGCGGGCGGTGAACCAGAGTTTTGCGTAGTCGGGGGAGGTTCCCATGCCGGCGGTGTGCGCTCTGAAAGTCTTCTTTCAGTGACCGCGGCGCAATGGGACAAGTTTAATTTCGTGTTAGATCGTAAATCCCCTGTGGGAGCGAGCTCGCTCCCACAGGTTTTGCGGTGTTACTTGAGGTTGCCGCTGAGGAACTGCTTCAGTCGTTCGCTCTTCGGATTGCCCAGTACGTCGTCCGGCGCGCCTTCTTCTTCCACCAGCCCCTGGTGCAGGAACAGCACCTGGCTTGAGACTTTGCGGGCGAAGCTCATTTCGTGCGTCACCATGATCATGGTCCGGCCTTCTTCAGCCAGGCCCTGGATCACGCGCAGCACTTCGCCCACCAGTTCCGGGTCGAGCGCCGAGGTCGGTTCGTCAAACAGCATGACTTCCGGTTCCATCGCCAGTGCGCGAGCAATCGCGACACGTTGCTGCTGACCACCGGACAGGAACGCCGGGTACTGGTCAGCGACGCGCGCGGCCAGGCCAACCTTGTCCAGATAACGCCGGGCACGGTCTTCGGCTTCTTCCTTGCTGCAACCCAACACCCGGCGCGGAGCCATGGTGATGTTTTCCAGCACAGTCATGTGGCTCCACAGGTTGAAGTGCTGGAACACCATGGCCAGGCGGGTGCGGATCCGTTGCAGTTCATTGGCATCGGCCACGTGCATGCCGTGGCGATCCTTGATCATGCGGATGTTCTGGCCGTCCAGGCTCATCGCGCCGTCGTTGGGCTGTTCGAGAAAGTTGATGCAACGCAGAAAGGTACTTTTACCCGAGCCGCTGGCGCCGATCAGGCTGATCACGTCGCCGGTGTTGGCCTTGAGCGAAACGCCTTTGAGGACTTCATGATCGCCGTAGCTTTTATGCAGGCCTTCGATGGTCAGTTTGTACATGGGGCAGACATCCTCAAGGCGAAAGTAGGTAGCCGCTGCGATAGGCTTCGGCGCCCGCGACATGCGCGATCACCATGCCGGCAGTGGCCATGCGCCGTAGCGAGCGGGCGTACATCAACCCGGCGGCGGTGCAATGAACAGGAGTGACGCGATCGTTGATCGGGTCAATGATTTCGGCGATCAGTTGCCCGGCCTCCAGGTATTCCCCCGGCAGTGCGGTGAACACCAGCAAACCACCGACCGGAGTTTCCACCGGTTCGACGCCGGCCAGCGGCGTGGCCGGGTAGGGCAGCTCGGGCAGGGTCGCCGGTTCGCCGGCGATGGCGCCGAAGTGAATCAGGTAATCGATCAGCGCCTGGCAATCGAGGCTGGCCAGCGGGTGATTGACGTCACCCTGGCCGCGCAATTCGACGGTCACCGAGAAACTGCCCAGCGGAATGTCGAAGCGTTCGCCGAAGCGCTCCTTCAACTGCCACCAGAGCAGGGTGAAACATTCATCGAACGACTGTCCGCCGGAATCCGTGGCCAGCAAACTCGCCTCGGCACCGATGTAGCGCGCCAGCGGCTCGACCTGCGGCCAGGCTTCGGGCGTGGTGTAGAGGTGCGCGACGGCTTCGAAATCGCAATGCAGGTCCAGCACCATATCCGCGTCGCAAGCGAGGCGTTGCAGGGTCAGGCGTTGGGATTGCAGTTGAGTGCTGGCGGTTTGCCGGGCGAGGGCGTTGCGCAAGCTGTCGCGGATCAGCTCGAGGTTGCACTGCGGATCGTCACCGAGTCGGGCTTCGATTTCGTTGCCGACCGCTTCGCTGACATCGACGAACCAGCGGTTGAAGTTCTGGCCGCTTTCGAGCTCGTAACGGCCCAGCGGCACATCCATCACCACTTGCTCCAGGCCCACCGGGTTGGCCACGGGGACCAGCACGATTTCGCTGCGCAACCGGCCGCTGGCTTCAAGCTCCGCCAGGCGTTGCTTGAGGTGCCAGGCCACGAGCATGCCGGGCATTTCGTCGGCGTGCAGGGACGACTGGATGTAGATCTTGCCTTGGGCCGACGTGGGGCCGTAATGAAAACTGTGAATCTGTCGTGCAGTCCCCGGCAGCGGGGCCAGCAGGTCATGAATCTGGTGGCGCATGTCTCTTTATCCCTAAAGCGGGTCCTAGTGGGTCGGCCCGAGGAAGGCCAGCCAGCGGCGTTCGGCGAGACGGAACAGGCCGACCAGCGCGAAGGTCACGGTCAGGTAAATCAGCGCGGCAATGCCGAACGATTGAAAGGTCAGGAAGGTCGCCGAGTTGGCGTCCCGAGCGACTTTCAAGATGTCCGGGATGGTCGCGGTGAACGCCACGGTGGTCGAGTGCAGCATCAGAATCACTTCGTTGCTGTAATACGGCAGCGAGCGACGCAGGGCCGACGGCATGATCACGTAGGCATACAACCTCCAGCCGGTCAGGCCGTAGGCTTTGGCGGCTTCGACTTCACCGTGGTTCATGCTGCGAATCGCCCCGGCGAAAATCTCCGTGGTGTAGGCGCAAGTGTTGAGGGCGAAGGCGAGGATGGTGCAGTTCATTGCATCGCGAAAGAACGCATCCAGCACCGGTTGGGCGCGTATGGCCGCCAAGCTGTAAATGCCGGTGTAGCAAATCAGCAGCTGGATATACAGCGGCGTCCCGCGAAACAGGTAGGTATAGAACTGCACCGGCCAACGGATGTAGAAGTGCGGCGACACCCGGGCGATGGACAGCGGGATCGACACCAGGAAACCGAAGAAGATCGAAGCGCTGAGCAGCCACATCGTCATGGCCAGACCGGTGATGTTGTTGCCGTCGCTATAGAGGAAGGGTTTCCAGTATTCCTGCAGAAGTTCGATCATCGTACGGCCTCCCGGGAGCCGGCGGCGTAGCGGCGTTCAAGCTTGCGCAGGACGAAATTGGAGGCGCTGGTGATCAGCAGGTAAATCACCGCGGCCAGCACCAGGAAATAGAACAGTTGATAGGTGCTTTTACCGGCGTCCTGAGCGGCTTTGACCAGGTCGGCGAGGCCGATGATCGACACCAGCGCAGTGGCCTTGAGCATCACCATCCAGTTATTGCCGATCCCCGGCAGAGCGAAACGCATCATTTGCGGGAACACCACGATCCAGAAACGCTGGCCACGCTTGAGGCCATACGCGGTTGCGGCTTCTACCTGACCACGCGGGACAGCGAGAATCGCGCCACGGAAGGTCTCGGTGAAGTACGCGCCATAGATGAAGCCCAGGGTGATGACCCCGGCGCTGAACGGGTCGATCTCGATGTATTCCCATTCCATGTAATCGGTCAGCGATGTCAGCCAGGTTTGCAGGCTGTAGAAAATCAGCAGCATCAGGACCAGGTCCGGAACGCCGCGAATAAGGGTGGTGTAAAGCTGGGCAGGCACGCGCATCAGTTTGACTTTTGACAGCTTGGCACTGGCGCCGAGTAGCCCGAGCAACACGGCCACCAATAGCGACAACGCCGACAACTTGATCGTCATCCAGGTGCCTTGCATCAGCAACGGACCGAAGCCCTTGAGGCTGAAGGCAGAGAGCCCCAGATTTTGTAATAGGTTTTCGAACATAAAATCAGCAACCTGATCGGATGAAAAAAGCGCCCATCGCGAGATGGGCGCCGGGCATTATTTGCCGCTGTACAGATTCAGATCGCCAAAGTGTTTCTTCTGAATGGTGGCGTAGGTGCCATCATCGTGTAACGCTTTGATACCTTTATCCAAAAGTGCCTTCAGCTCGGTGTTACCTTTCTTAATGCCGACGGCGGTTTTGGCCGGCAGCAAATGGTCGTCGAGCGGCTTGCTGACGTCATAATCGGCGCCTTGTGGCGACTTCAGGAAGCCCAGTTCGGCTTGCAGCATGTCCTGAATCCCTGCATCGAGACGACCGGACGTCAAGTCGGCGTAGACCTGATCCTGGTTGGCGTAGGCCTGGGTTTTCACGCCAGCCTTGTCCAGAACGGCTTTGGCATAGGCTTCTTGAATGGTGCCTTGCTCGTAGCCGACGGTTTTGCCCTTGAGCGAAGCGACGTCTGCGGTGATGCCAGAACCTTTCTTCGACACGTAAGCGGTTGGGCCGGAGAACAGCTCGCTGGAGAAGTCGATGACTTTTTCGCGGGCTTCGGTAACGGTCATCGACGAGATCACGCCATCGAATTTATTGGCCTTGAGGCCCGGAATCATGCCGTCGAAATCGCTTTCGACCCATTTGCACTTGACCTTCAGCTCGGCGCAGATCGCGTTCCCCAGATCGATGTCGAAGCCTACCAGGCTACCGTCGGCCGCTTTCGACTCGAACGGTGCGTAAGAAGGGTCAACGCCAAAACGCAGCTCCTTGTATTCCTTTGCCATGGCGGAACCAGCAGCCATGCACAACGCCAGTGCAGAAAGGGTCAGCAATGCTTTTTTCATTATTCAATCCCTAAGAACCAATATGAGCGCTTGTGGCGCAGAATTATTGTTACTGGTAAGCGTAAGACCTATTGAAAGTAGCAATTTCCGAACCAGAGTCCCGAACGAGCGTTTTAAAAGGTCATACAGGAAATGACTGCGGGGGAATTGTGCACGAAAACGGGCGCCGTGGAAGTGCTGCACCAAGATGGTTCGGTTTACTCCTACAAGGGATCGGGTTAGCCCAGTAAGTTTTGCAGAGTACCGAGATTGTCAGCCTCTTCGACTGACTTGTCCTGACGCCAGCGCAGCATCCTGGGAAAACGCACGGCGATCCCGCTCTTGTGGCGTTTTGACAAGGCAATGCCTTCGAACCCCAGCTCAAACACCAGGCTGGGTTTCACACTGCTCACCGGGCCGAATTTCTCCACCGTGGTTTTGCGCACGATGCTGTCGACCTGGCGCATTTCTTCATCGGTCAAGCCTGAATAGGCCTTGGCGAAGGGCACCAGCGCGCGTTCGCTGGCGTCAGGCGGGCCGTCCCAGACCGCGAAGGTGTAATCGCTGTAGAGACTGGCCCGCCGTCCGTGGCCTCGTTGGGCATAGATCAGCACCGCATCGACGCTGAACGGCTCGACTTTCCATTTCCACCACACGCCCATGTCCTTGGTCCGACCCACGCCGTACAGCGAATCCCGGGCCTTGAGCATCATGCCTTCGACGCCCAGGCGGCGGGAGGCTTCCCGTTGGCGGGCGAGGTCGTGCCAGTCCTCGCCGGTCAATACCGGGGAGAGCAGTAACACCGGGTCGTGGCAGGCGGCGATCACCTGCTCCAATTGAGTGCGACGCCTGGCCTGCGGTTGATTTCGCAAGTCCTCACCGGCCCACTCCAGCAGGTCGTAAGCGAGCAGGACGACCGGCACCTCATCGAGGATTTTCTTGCCGAGGACTTTGCGTCCGATGCGCTGCTGCAACAAGGCGAATGGCTGCACGGAGGGGGCGGCGGGTGAGGCTGGATCGAAGGCATCTTCGGTGTCGGGGCGGGCGCTTTTCCAGGCGACGATTTCGCCGTCGATCACGGTGCCGTCGGGTAAGCCATTCACCAAGTGATCGAACTCGGGAAAGCGCTCAGTCACCAACTCTTCACCTCGCGACCAGATCCACAAATGCCCGTCGCGCTTGACCACTTGGGCGCGGATGCCATCCCATTTCCATTCCACCAGCCATTGGCTGGCGGGGCCAAGCAACGCTTCAAATTGCTCGACCGGTTGCGACAGCGCATGGGCCAGAAAGAAAGGATAAGGCTGCCCGCCCCGTTCAGCGTGTTCACCCGCGGATTCGGCAGCGATCAGTTTCAGGTAACTCGCCGCTTTTGGACGATTCGACAGGTCGGTGTAAGCGACCATGCGCTGAGCCACGCGTTTGCTGTCGAGCCCGGCCATGGCCGCCAGCGCTCTGGTCACCAGCAACTTGGAGACGCCAACGCGGAAGCTGCCGGTGATCAGTTTGATGCACAGCATCAGGCTGGCGCGATCCAGTTGTGCCCAGAGTTCGGGCAGGCGCTCGGCAAGCACTTCGGGGGACTCGCCGCGCAGTGGCAACAGCTTGTCTTCAATCCATACCGCCAACCCGTCGGTGGAACGGTGCGGCGATTCGGGCAACACCAGCGAGATGGTTTCCGCCAGATCACCGACCGCTTGATAGCTCTCTTCGAATAGCCAGGGTTCCAGCCCGGAAATCGCTTCGGCCAGCTCGCGCAGCACGCGCACAGGAACCAATTGCCGAGGCCGCCCACCGGACAAAAAGTACACCGCCCAGGCGGCGTCTTGCGGTGAGGCTTGGGCAAAGTAGTGTTGCATCGCGGCCAGTTTGGCGTTGCTCGACGTGGTGGCGTCGAGTTCGGCATACAACTGCGCGAATGCTTTCATGCCAGCACCTTGTCTTTCTCGGGTTCGATCCCGGCGTTTTCTTCATCGTCATCGCCGTACTCGGTGTCGAAGCTTTGGGCATCCAGTCCCTGTTCACGCAGATGGCGTACCAGCACTCCGACCGAACCGTGGGTCACCATGACTCGCTCGGCGCCGGTCTGTTCGATCGCCCAGAGCAGGCCCGGCCAATCGGCATGGTCGGACAGGACAAAGCCGCGGTCGACTCCGCGCCGGCGGCGGGTGCCACGCAAACGCATCCAGCCGCTGGCAAAGCCGTCGCTGTACTCGCCGAAACGGCGCATCCAGGTGCTGGCTCCTGCGGACGGCGGGGCGATGATCAGGGCTTTGCGCATCATCGGGTCGCTCTTTTTGACGTCGCCGGCATAGATCGTGGGCGGCAGGTAAACGCCGCTCTGGCGATACACCTGGTTGAGCGGCTCCACGGCGCCATGCACCAGAATGGGGCCAAGGCTGGCGTCGATGCCGTGGAGAATGCGCTGGGCTTTGCCGAACGAATAGCAGAACAGCACGCTGGCAATGTCGGCGGCGGCGTTGGCCTGCCACCACTGATTGATCTCGGCAAACACCTCGGCCTGGGGTTGCCAACAATAGATCGGCAAGCCGAAGGTCGATTCGGTGATAAAGGTGTGGCACCGCACCGGTTCGAAGGGCGCGCACGTGCCGTCGGCTTCAGTCTTGTAATCCCCCGAGGCGACCCAGACCTCGCCGCCGTATTCCAGACGCACCTGGGCCGAACCGAGGACATGACCGGCGGGGTGAAAACTGAGGGTGACGCCATGATGTTGGAGGGGCTGACCGTAAGGCAGGGTTTGCAGGTTGATGTCGGCACCGAGGCGAGCGCGCAGGATGCCTTCGCCGGCTGACGCCGCCAGGTAATGCCGATTGCCGCTGCGGGCATGGTCGCTGTGAGCGTGGGTAATGATCGCGCGCTCGACCGGCCGCCACGGGTCGATGTAGAAATCCCCGGCCGGGCAATACAAACCTTCAGGACGCGCGATAACAAGTTCCATGTCGTTACCCAAATGGAGGGACTTGTTAGCTATGAGGTTGGCGTGAAGCCAGAAGTTCTATCGAGATTTGATAGAACAATCACTTTCCCATGTGGGAGCGAGCCTGCTCGCGAAGGCGGTGTGTCAGCCACCTAAAATGTTGGCGGACAGGACCTCTTCGCGAGCAGGCTCACTCCCACAGGTTATTTGCCCGGTGTCAGGGTCAACTGAGTCTTGCCATACACCTTGTCAAAGTTCTGCGGTTGCATCGGCAGGCTCATGTATTGCCCTTTGAGCCAAGGATCGATGCTGTTCAGGTAATTCGGGCTGGCGGGGTTGCCCGACTGACCGGTGCCGTTCTGGCCCATCAGCGGCTCGGCTTGGCCGAAGTCGACGATGAAGCGCATGGCCGGCGCCAGCGTGGTGTTGAAGTCCTGGCCCCAGGCGAACGCCGCCGTGTTCAGCGTGGTGTGGTCACCACCCGCCGCCACCGGGCCGCGAACGGTCTGGCCATTGGCGTTTTTCCATTCGTAGCGGTGCAGTTTGCCCCACTGCCAGGCTTTGTGATCGCCACCCAACTGGCTGTCGCCGGTGCTGATCGCTGCCGCGAGGCTGCGAGCGAGGATCGCTGGTTTGTCTTCTTTCTGCGGTGTGCGGGCGTCATCCCAGAATGGGCTGTCTTCGCGTCCCAGCAAATGATCGGCCTGCGCCGCGTAAGACAACTTGCCATTGGCGACAAAGGCTTTCCACGTCGGGCTGCTTTCCGGACCCAGTTCGTCGAGGAAGATTTGCTTCATGCTTTCCTGCAGGAACAACTCGTAAATCGCTGCATCGGCGGAAGTCGTGCCGAGCTTGCCGTCGAACGCCATCAGGCGGGTATACGCCTCATGAGCCTTGCCGCGATCGGCAGCCGGCAGCGCTTCAATCGCCTGCTTGAGCGGCTGGGCCATGCCCGGGGCCTCAAACATTTTCTTCAACTTGGCGGCGAAGGTGGTGGTCTGGTCGTATTGCATCGCGATCACGCTACGCGTGTCGTGTTTGCCGGCGCCCGCCAGTTCGGCCAGGCGTTCGCCACGTTCCGGCGCTGCCCAGGAATTGGACAGTTGCATGCCGTAGCCATGAGGGATGACACGCTGGTTGGCGGTGCCGAGCCAACCTTGGGCCGGGTCCTGGTCGTAGGGGTGCAGCATCGGGTCGGCGTAACCGTCCCAATCGTAGCGTCCTTCCCAGCCCGGCGACGGCAGCAGGCCTTCGCCTTCGCGGCGGTTCGGGTAGCGGCCGGTGACTTGCCAGCCGATGTTGCTGGCGTCGGCGAACACCAGGTTCAGGGCGATGGCGCGGATCTCGCGGCTGGCGTCCGAGGCTTTCTCGACGGTCTGGGCCCGGGACAGGTCGAAAAACGCGTCCAGGGTTTTGTCGTCGGTGAAGCTCGGCATTTGCAGGGCAAGGCCGAAGCCGTTGGCCAGCGTGGTGCCTTGGGCGCTGTTGAGCAGCGGGCCGTGACGGGTTTCGTACACCGCTTCGCGAATCGGCCGCTGGCCTTTGACGAAGTAGGTTTCGTTGCGCACCACGGCGGGCTGCCATTTGCCGCCGACTTCATAGGTGAGGCCGTTGCCCTGGCGTTTGATTTTTTCCAGGAACAGGTCCTGGTTGTCGCCCATGACCGTGGTCATGCTCCAGGCCACTTTGCCGTTGAAACCACCGAGCACCATCGGCAAACCGGCAATGGTCACGCCTGCCGCCTGATACTTCGGCGCGCGGATCTGCACGTAGCTGAACAGCGACGGCACGCCCAATGGGCCATGGCTGTCACTGGCCAAAATACTTTTGCCAGTGCGGCTGCGTTGCGGGCCGATCGCCCAGTTATTCGATGAGGTGGCGCCCAGCAGATTCAGGTCGGACAGCTGCCCCGTGGCGTTGCTGATTTCGGCCAGGCCGGGGATCGCGCCGTTGAGCTTGATGCCTTGCAGTTTGTCGGCTTCGCCCAGCGGCAGTTTTTCATCGGGCGCGGACGGCGTCAGCCAGGCGAGTTTGTCGGTGGTGACGGTCTGGGCCAGCATCAGCGAGGAAATTTCTTCCGGCAGGTTGGCCGACTGGCTGAAGTTCAGCAGGCAGAAGATCAGCGCAGAATCTTCCGGTTTCCAGTATTCAGGCTTGTAACCGGTGGCCGCGAGGTCCGCTGGCAGCTTGTCGCGGTAGCGGAACAGGTAGGCGTTGACGCCCCGCGCATAGACTTCGAAGAAACGTTTGAGGCGCGGCGAAGAGGCTTTGTACAACTCGCCGGCGCTTTTCTTCAGATTGACCGCGCGCATGTAGCGGTCGGCGTCCAGCAAGTCGGCGCCGGACATTTCCGCCAGACGGCCTTCGGCCAGCAGCCGCAGGGTGACCATTTGCGTGATGCGGTCGCTGGCGTGGACGTAACCCAGGGCGAACAACGCGTCGTGGAAGCTGTTGCTTTCGATCAACGGCATGCCCATGGCATTGCGGCGCACCGAAACGTTCTGCGCCAGGCCCTTGAGCGGCTGCACACCGGAAATCGGCAGGACGGTGTCCTGAGCGTCCCAGGTCTGACAACCGGACAGGCTCAAGACACCGGCCACTGCTGCGGCAACGCCGAACCGGGGAAGAAAATGTGTAAGGGCTGGCGAGGCCATGGCAAAGCTCCTGCGGGGGTAAAGGCGCAATAAAGGCGCTACGTTAGTGAGCAGGAGGAGGGCGCGCAAGCGGCGGGCGGGGATATTTCAAGATTTGTCTGATAAACCACAACTTCAGAGGAAATGATGGCCCTTGTGGCGAGGGAGCTTGCTGTGGCGAGGGGGCAAGTCCCCTCGCCACAGAAGCTCCCTCGCCACAGGGGCAGGCGTGGTTCTCAGGATTTTGGTGGGTTGATTTTGGCCGCCAGGGCATATGCTTTCACGGTCGCCGGGCGGTTCTGGATGTGGGTGAACCAGCGCAGCACGTTCGGGAAGTCTTCCAGTTTCTGGCTCTGCCACTTGTGGGAAACGATCCACGGGTAGATCGCCATGTCGGCAATGCTGTATTCGCTGCCGGCGACAAACTCATGGGTCGCCAGTTGCTTGTCCAGCACCCCGTACAGGCGCGCGGTCTCATCGATGTAGCGCTTGATCGCGTAGGGGATTTTCTCCGGTGCGAACTGGCTGAAGTGATGGTTTTGCCCGGCCATCGGCCCCAAACCGCCCATTTGCCAGAACAGCCACTGCAGCGCCAATTGACGACCGCGCAAGTCCGTGGGCAGGAACTGGCCGGTTTTTTCCGCGAGGTACAGCAAGATCGCCCCCGACTCGAACACCGACAACGGCTCACCGCCATCGACCGGCTCATGATCGACGATGGCCGGGATTTTGTTGTTCGGCGAGATTTTCAGGAACTCGGGTTTGAACTGCTCGTTCTGGCTGATGTTGATCGGGTGCACGTTGTACGGCAGGCCGGCCTCTTCGAGGAATATCGAGATTTTGTGGCCGTTGGGGGTGGTCCAGTAATACAGGTCGATCATGAAATGCTCCACATCAAGGATGGTGTCAGGTGGGGACAGCAACCGCGGGCATCAGGTCGTCCTGTTTGCGTTCGATGGCTTGCCTGTTATTGGAGGTGATGCTGAAGTGGGTGAAATTCAATGACCCCGCAGGAGAAAAAACCGGCATGGAGCTCAAGACCCGCGCAGCGCTGATCATCATCGATCAACAAAATGGCATTCTGCATCCCCGGCTCGGTCGCCGGAATAACCCTCAGGCCGAGGAGCGCATCGTTGATCTGTTGGCGTTTTGGCGCCGAACCGGGCGACCGGTGATTCACGTGCAGCACCTGTCCCGCTCACCGGATTCAGTGTTCTGGCCAGAGCAGTCGGGTGTGGAATTTCAGGAGCGGTTCCAGCCAAAGACCGGCGAGCAGCTGATCCAGAAACAGGTACCGGATGCCTTTTGTGCGACGGGGCTGGAGGCGAGTTTGCGCGAGGCGGGGATTGAGCAGTTGGTGATTGTTGGCGTGGCGACGAATAACTCGGTGGAGTCCACGGCGCGAACGGCCGGGAATCTGGGGTTTGACGCGTGGGTGGCGGAGGACGCGTGTTTTACCTTCGACAAGGCGGATTATTTTGGTAATGCGCGTTCTGCCGAGGACGTGCATGCGATGTCGCTGGGGAATTTGCACGGGGAGTATGCGACGGTCGTCAGTACTGCGCAGATTCTGAACTGAGGGTGACTTTGGGGCCTCTTCGCGAGCAGGCTCGCTCCCACAGGGGTTTTATGTCGTTCATAGAACCAATGTGGGAGCCTGCTCGCGAAGGCGATTCAACAGGCGAACAATATTTGCGCCCGAAGCATCAAGCGCCGTGGCACTTCTTGAATTTCTTGCCGTTGCCGCACGGGCAAGGGTCGTTGCGGCCGACGTCTTTCAGGGCGTTGCGCACCGGTTCCTGGTGAGCGTGGCCGCAGTTCGGGCCGTGAACATGGCCATGGTCGTGATCATGGTGGTCGTGATGGTCATGATCGTGGTTGCAGTCAGGGCCATGGACGTGGGGTTGCTGGGTCATCGGGTGTGCTCCGGAATTAAATCGGCGGGGATTATCACGCCATTGCGCGCAAGGTGCACGTCATGCGCGATGAATAAACCGGTTTGCAGTACACCTTCCAGACGATAGGGGATGGGTTGGTCGGGTTTTTTCAGCATTTTCACCAGATCGCGCACCTTGGGCCACAGGTTGGTACGGATCGGTACCTTGAAGTAGGCGCTGTGTTTGGGGCCGACCGTAAACCAGTGATCGTGCTCGCCCTCGGTCAGCAGGATGTCTCCCAAATGAATCCGGTATTCAAGGCTGCGCACGGTCAAGTCGCTGTCGTTGGGGTTGTCGACGCGAAAGTGCAGGATGAATTTCTGCTCCAGCAGTTTTGCCCGCACCACTTCAACCTTGACCAGATGCACCTCGGGGTCTGGCTCGTCATCCTCGAACCACGACGCACAGCCAGCGAGCCCCAGAAACAGGAGCAGGCTGAGCAGATTAAGTGCGTGTCGCCGGGTGATCATGATCCTGTATCTCCCTGGAACCTGTCGCTCACCTCAACTGTTGAAATACCCCGCGCAGCATTTCTTGAATTTCTGCCCGCTCGCGCATGGACAGGCGTCATTGCGCCCGGCCTTGAGTTGCACGGTCGGGTCGATGAAGTACCAGTGGCCGGCGTTCTGCACGAAGGACGAGCGCTCGCGGTGGCTGTGTTCGCCGCTGCCGTCGTGCCAGCGCGCGGTGAAGGTCACGAAAGCGTGTTCCGGCTGGCCACCGAAGACTTCGGAGCTTTCCACCTCCAGGCCCAGCCAGGTGCTTTGCGCGCTCCAGTCGCTGATGGACTGACGATTCAGGCCGGCCTGTTGCGCGGGCAGGGTGGTCGCCACCAGATAGTCGATCAGCCCCAGCACGTAGGCGCTGTAGCGCGAACGCATCAAGGCTTCGGCACACGGCGCCGGATGCCCGGCGTGGTAATGACCGCAGCAGGCATCGAGCAGGGTGCCGCTGCCGCAAGGGCAAATGGATGTACTCATCTCATTACCACCAATATTTCCCGAAGTTTTCCGGATTGGCCCAAAAGCGTGAGTTGAGCCAGTCGGGTACTTGTTTGTATTCAAGCAGATCATAGGTGAACAGGGTCAAAACCTGTTCATCGCGCTGAAAGCGTTCACTGGCTTGCAGGGCCAGGGAGAAAAAATCCGTCTCCTGCCAGCCGCTGGCCGACATGTCCGTCAGCACCGCAATGCGGCTGGCGTTGAGGTTGCGGATCCCGCCGAGCAGGTTCAAGCCATCGCGCTTGGGCAAATGTTCGAGGCAATCGACCGCCAGTGCCAGATCGAACCGGCGTGCTGCCAGGTCCGCCGGCAGCGGCCCCGGAGCGGCGTGGGCCACACACGTATCCGGGTGGGCCAGTTTGAATGCTTCCAGGGCGGGGAATTCACTGGCGCCGATCAACAACAGCTGCACGGGGGCGTAACGGTCCAGCAAAGCGGCCAGCGCCTGTTGCGGCGTGCGCGAAGAAATACCTGCAATCATCAAAGATCCTCAATCAGAGCGCCAAGACTAGCCTGCCTAAACGTGCTGGCCTAGAGCGGGTTTAACGCAAATGCGCCAATCCGTCGTGAACGCGGGATAAAACAGCAATGGCCTATTGCTGGCGGAGATTAATAGTCGGGTCTTTACTACCTGAATCGGTTCTAAGCCGATCCCTCAGGAGAAAACTAGATGAGCATAGTTCGGACAGCATTACCCTTGGTTCTGCTCACCAGTGTGTTGACTGGTTGCGCAGGTTTGCAGAAAACCGACTGGCCGACCTGTGCGGCCGTCGGTGGTGTCGTGGGTGCGGGTCTCGGCGCGACCGAGAGCTCCGCATGGGCAGGCTATGGCGCGCTGCTCGTCGGCGGCACGGCAGCGGCCTATTGCTGGGTTCACGGTGATGGCGACGAAGACGGTGATGGTGTACCGGATAGCCGCGACAAGTGCCCGGGCACACCGCACGGCGTGAAAGTCGATGCCGACGGTTGCCCTCCACCTGCGCCGGTGGTTGAAGAGGCTGTAGTGGTCAAGGAAGAAACCATCGTCATCCGCGATGTTCACTTCCAGTTTGACAAAGCCACCCTCACACCATCCGACAAACAGGTCCTCGACAAGATCGCCACTAAATTGAAGGCGGAAGCGCCTACTGCTCAACTGACCGTTACTGGTCATACCGACAGCGTGGGCAGCGATGCCTACAACCAGAAACTGTCGGATAAACGCGCTCACTCGGTGGTTGAATACCTCATCGAGCAAGGCGTGCCTCGCAGCAGCTTCGTGTCTGTGGTCGGTGCCGGTGAAAGCCAGCCGGTCGCCGATAACAAAACGGCTGACGGCCGCGCGCAGAACCGTCGTACGGAAATCCATATCCAGCGTTAAGCCCTTCCGCTCCGCGGCTTGTATAGTCGCGGATGCGGGTCTTTACTCCTGTGTAACCGGTATGGGCCGGTAACACAGGAGCTTTCAATATGAGCGTTCTCACAAGGACCGTCCTACCGGTTCTGCTGCTTGGCAGCCTGTTGACCGGTTGCGCAACTCACAGCGATGGCACTGCCCCCCTCAATCAACGTACCTGGCCGATCTGCAGCGTCATTGGCGGGCTGGTGGGCGGCGGTTTGGGCGCAATCGAAAGTGGCGGCTGGGCGGCCGGAGGAGCAGCGCTTGGAATCCTGACTGGCGGCTTGATCTGTTACGCCCAGGATGGCGACGAAGATGGCGACGGCGTTTTCGATCGACGCGATCGTTGCCCCGATACTCCCGCCAATACGCCGGTAGAACATCATGGTTGCCCGCTGCCGCAATACCCGGCCAGCGTGAAACCTGCCGAACCTGTACCTGAGGAAGTCATTACCCTCAACGATGCGGGCGACGTGCTGTTTGCGTTCAATCAATCCGACCTGACCCCGTCTGCGCAGAATCAGCTGACTGCGCTGATGCCGAAATTGCAAAGCGCCGATGTGGTGAGCATCAAAGTGGTCGGCCATACCGACAGTGTCGGTTCCGATGCCTACAACCAAATGTTGTCGGAACGTCGCGCCACCAGCGTGGCGGCCTATCTGATGAACCAGGGTCTGGACCCGAACAAACTCACCAGTGAAGGCAAGGGCGAAAGTGAGCCCATCGCCGATAACGCGACTGATGAAGGCCGCGCGAAAAACCGTCGCGTGGAATTGCACATCAATCGCTAAGCCGCGAAATAGAGCCGTCGGCACGCCAATTCAGTGGTGCCGATGGCCATTCGGCGGTCTTCATGAAGAATTTTCCGTTGCCCTCTGGCGCATCCCTCGTGGAAGCCGTTACTGTGCGCCCAAAGAATAATGATCAACGGGGGAGCGTATGAAGGTGTTTTGGGGGCTGGGGAAGTTATTGACCCTGCTGTTCTGGTTGGTGGTGCTGGTCAATCTGCTCACGCCGTTTGTTTATCCGCTGCACCCGTTGGTCAATCTGGCCGGGGGCTTGCTGGCACTGTTCCATCTGCTGGAGCTGGTGTTCTGCAACCGCAGCCTCAAAGGCCGCGCCCACCCTTGGCGTGATCGCCTGCAGATTGCCATTTTCGGCGTATTCCACCTGCAAACCATTCCGGCTCCCTCCGCACCGAAGGCTTCCCATGCGTAATCTCTGTCTGCTCGCCGCATTTATCAGTCCATTGGCCTGCGCACAGGTTGTCAGTGTCGAAACCAACTCGTTGATGCGCTTGCCCAACACCGCCAGTACGTTGCAACTGGAGCGGCTGGAAGTCGCCGATTACGGCACTTTGCTGATTCCTTCGAACGTCACCGAAGTGACCGTGGGCGAACTGCACCTGGGGCGTGAGGCGCGAATTGCCATTGTGCCGAGTGAGCAACCACTGGAATTTAAAGTGCACCGTGCCGAGTTGTCGGAAGGCAGCCAGATCACCGCGAGGGGCGCGCCGGGGAGTTTCCAGAAGGCTGCACGCTCGGGGCGCAACCTGAACTTGCAGATCAAGGCATTGAACGCTCCGCAATTGTTGGTGGATGCTCGCGGCGGCGCGGGCGCACCGGGGTTTTTCGGTCTTGACGGCGCCAATGGCCAGGATCCGGGTTGCACCTGGGGCCAGGCCGGTCGCGGTGCCGATGGCAGCGACGGCAGTGACGGTCAGCCGGGAGCTCCGGGTGCGCTGGTGAAGCTGGAAGTGCCGCGCGATTACCCGGCGGATAAAATCAAGGTGCAGGTCGCTGGCGGTGCCGGTGGACTTGCAGGTCCTGGTGGTAAACCGGGAGCGGGTGGCCAGTCCAAAGGCTGCCTGGTGTACAAGGCCGATGGCGGCAAAAGTGGCCGTCCGGGCGCGGATGGCCAGCCTGGGCCTGCCGGTGCGGCGGGTTCTGTAACCCTTCAGCGCCTATAAAAAACAACCGAGAACCCCTGTGGTGAGGGGGCTTGCCCCCGTTGGGTTGCGAAGCGACCCTCCCCAATACCGGAGTGTTTCCGCGATTTTGCCAGTGCTACGCACTGGAACGGGGGCAAGCCCCCTCGCCACAGACGCTCCTCGCCACAGGATGTGAACGGTTCAGAACATCGGCCGGGCCGCAGCAATCGCCACCAGCAGCAATCCCACCATCAGATTGATCCCCACCAACCGCCGAATCTTCCCGAGCACGGCCGCACCCGCCGGCCAATCCTGCGCCGTCACTGCGATGCGCAACTCCGGCAGCATCAACGCCTGGATCCGGATAAACAACGCCGTCATCACCACGTACAACCCCATCATCACCTGCACATAACGCGGCGCGGTCTCGAACCCGGCGTATTGCAGATGAATCATGCCGACACCGCTGATCGGCAGCAGCACTACCGCGACCCAGACCCAGCGGAAAAACCCTTGAAACACTTCCACCCACAGATTCAAGCGGGCAGGGCCTTCCAGCGCTTTCATGGCGGCGGGGCGCAAGACCATCCAAGCGAAAAACATGCCGCCCACCCACACCAGGGCTGACAGGACATGCAGGGTATAAACGATGCCAAAAGGTGTCATTGGGGTACTCCGTTCTGCGCGGGATTAATTAGCGGGGTATGATAGCCGCCATCCGAAACCACTGAAAATTTATCCAGCGTTTTTAGCGCCCGACAATTCATGATCAGCACCGAACTCAAAACCACGATCCAGGGCGCCTATTCGCGTTTTCTCGAAGCCAAGAGCCTCAAGCCGCGCTACGGACAACGCCTGATGATCGCCGAAATTGCCAAGGTCCTCGGGGATATCGACACCGACGACGAAGGTCGGCGCAGTGGCGACCCCGCGATTGTCGCGGTGGAAGCCGGCACCGGTACCGGCAAAACCGTGGCCTACAGCCTGGCGGCGATCCCCACCGCCAAGGCTGCTGGCAAACGCCTGGTGATCGCCACGGCCACCGTCGCCCTGCAAGAGCAGATCGTCTATAAGGATTTGCCCGACCTGATGCGCAACAGCGGGCTGAATTTCAGCTTCGCGTTGGCCAAGGGCCGTGGGCGCTACATGTGCCTGTCCAAGCTCGACATGTTGCTGCAGGAAGGCCACGCACAAACGGCCACGGCGCAGCTGTTCGAAGAAGAAGGCTTCAAGATCGAGGTCGACGAGGCCAGTCAGAAGCTGTTCACCAGCATGATCGAAAAACTCGCCGGCAATAAATGGGACGGCGACCGCGACAGTTGGTCCACGGCGCTGGAAGATGCCGACTGGGCGCGCCTGACCACCGATCATAGCCAGTGCACCAACCGCCATTGCCCGAACTTCGGCCAGTGCGCCTTTTACAAGGCCCGCGAAGGCATGGGCAAGGTCGACGTGATCGTCACCAACCACGACATGGTGCTGGCCGACCTGGCCCTGGGCGGCGGTGCCGTGCTGCCGGACCCGCGCGACACCATCTACGTGTTCGACGAAGGCCATCACCTGCCAGACAAGGCCATCGGCCACTTCGCCCATTACACGCGGCTGCGTTCCACCGCCGACTGGCTGGAAACCACCGCGAAAAACCTCACCAAACTGCTGGCCCAGCACCCGCTGCCCGGCGATTTGGGCAAGTTGATCGAGCAAGTGCCGGAACTGGCCCGCGAGATCAAGACCCAACAACAATTCATGTTCACCGCCTGCGAGCAGGTCGCCGACTTCAAACCCGGCGAAGACGTCGAAGGCCGCGAGCGGCCGCGTCACCGCTTCGTCGGTGGAGTGATTCCCGAGCACATGCGCGAGATGGGTGTCGAGTTGAAGAAGGGCTTTGCCCGGCTTACCGACCTGTTCACCCGGCTCACCGAGTTGCTCAAGGAAGGCATGGACGGCGAGGTCAACATCGGCATCGCCAGTAATCAGGCCGAAGAGTGGTACCCACTGTTCGGTAGCCTGTTGTCCCGTTCTTCGGGCAACTGGGAATTGTGGGTGGCGTTCACCGCTGAAGACCCGGAAGACAACCCGCCCATGGCCCGTTGGCTGACGTTGGCCGAAAGCGGTTCGCTGTTCGACATCGAGGTCAACGCCAGCCCGATCCTTGCCGCAGAAATGCTTCGGCGCAACCTGTGGAATGTCGCTTACGGCGCGTTGGTGACCTCGGCGACCCTGACGGCCCTCGGCACTTTCGACCGTTTCCGCATGCGCGCCGGTCTGCCGAAAAAAGCCGTGACCGCCGTGGTCCCGAGCCCGTTTCACCACGCCGACGCCGGCGTGCTGCGAGTGCCGGACCTGAAAGCCGATCCGCGGGATGCACCGGCCCACACCGCGGCGATCATTCGGGATCTGCCGCAACTGGTTGAAGGCTCCCGGGGCACGCTGGTGCTGTTCTCTTCCCGCAAACAGATGCAGGACGTGTTCGACGGCCTCGACCGCGACTGGCGCAAGCAAGTGTTCATTCAAGGCAACCTGTCAAAGCAGGAAACCTTGAACAAACACAAGGCACGCGTCGATGGCGGGGACTCCAGTGTGCTGTTCGGCCTCGCGAGTTTTGCCGAAGGGGTCGACTTGCCCGGCGCGTACTGCGAGCACGTGGTGATCGCGAAGATTCCGTTCTCGGTGCCGGATGATCCCGTCGAAGCCGCATTGGCGGAATGGATCGAGGCCCGTGGCGGCAATCCGTTCATGGAAATCTCCGTACCGGATGCCTCGCTGAAACTGGTCCAGGCCTGCGGTCGCTTGCTGCGGACCGAAGAAGACCGCGGCACCATCACCTTGCTCGACCGACGTCTGGTCACCCAGCGTTACGGCAAAGCCATCCTCAATGCGCTGCCGCCGTTCCGTCGCGAAATTTCCTGATACACCGGTGGGCACATTTGCCCGCCGCGTTGTCTATCTCTCTACCATCGCTTTTCCACTGACCCTTGAAGGTCGTTAGGGAGAACCACGTTCCTATGATTCGCCGTTCGTTGCCCGCTGTATTTGCCCTGATGTTCGCAGCCCCTTTGCTGGCGGCCCCCGCCGGCCAACAGACGCTGTTCAACTTTGTACGCCCCGCTGACGTGGTCCAGGTGGCGACTCAGGACGCCAGCCTGCCGCAATCCAATGCTGAGCAAACAGCCGAAGGCGAAGTGTTGCGCCGGGTGACGTTCAACCCGGTGGCCCAGCCGAGTTTGCGTTTGACCCCGCAAACCGGTGCCTGGGACTGGTCGCAGTCGGGCGCCATGAGCCTGCGAATCCAGAGTGCAATGGATTGGGCCGTGACCCTGTACGTGAAAATCCAGAGCAATGACGGCAAGACGCTGGTCAGTCGCGTCGATTTGCCGGCCGGCCCGGCGCAGACCTTGCTGGTGCCGTTGGTGGCAAGCTCATCGTTGAGCCAGGGCATGAAAGCCGGGCCGCCGATGCCGATGACGGTCGACGGCCAGCGCATTTTGCTGGCAAGCAGTGCCGGTGAACTGGATCGCAGCCAGGTGGTGTCGGTGACCCTGTCGATGGATCAGCCGAAAGTGGCCCAGAACATCTTGCTCGAACGTTTTGGCGTGCAGGACGGTGACGCCGTGACCCAAGCCGTTTATGGCGGATTGGTAGATGCTTACGGTCAGTCAACCCGGGCCAAATGGCCGGAAAAGGTCAGTAGCGATGAACAATTGAAAAGCGCCGCCGCCAAAGAACAGCAACAACTGAAAACCTGGCTGGCCGAGCGCGAAAAAACCTCCCTGGACACTTTCGGTGGCTGGACCAAAGGCCCGACGTTCAAGGCCAGCGGCTTTTTCCGCACCGAGAAACGCGACGGTCGCTGGTACCTGGTGACGCCGCAAGGTCATCCGTTCTATTCGCTTGGGGTCAATACCGTGACCCCGGACGTCAACCAGACCTACGTCGCCGGCCGTGAGTGGATGTTCGAGACCCTGCCAAAACCCGACGAGCCGCTGGCTAGCCATTTTGGCGAAGGTGATAACCGTGGCGGCAACGGCGCCGATCAGGGCCGTAGCTACAACGCCGGGCGCTGGTACGATTTTTACGGCGCCAACTTGCAGCGGCTGTATGGCGAACCGTGTGCGCTGGGCAGCGATACCAAGGCCGGTGTCGCCGAAGCGGCCAAGGCCGACGCGGTTGAAGCGACGGTCGAGAAGGCTGCCGAGCAACCCGTTACACCAACGACCGCCGAATCCGGGGTCGCAGAAGCGGCCAAGACCGGTGCCGCCGAAGCAACCGTAGCGAAAGCGTCTGAGCAGAAACCCGCAGAACCCTGCAAAGCAGTGGTGGATGAACAACGCTGGACCGGCCACACCCTGGATCGCCTGCAAGCCTGGGGCTTTAACACTATCGGCAACTGGAGCGCCCCGGCGCTCGGCGATGCTGATCGCGTGCCGTACACCTTGCCGTTGTCGATCGTCGGCGATTACGCCAGCATCAGCACCGGCACCGACTGGTGGGGCGGCATGCCCGACCCGTTCGATCCGCGTTTCGCCATGGCCACCGAACGCGCCGTGGCCATCGCCGCCCGTGATCATCGCGACGACCCATGGCTGATCGGCTACTACGCCGACAACGAATTGGCCTGGGCCGGTCCCGGTGACGACCCGAGAGCCCGTTACGCGTTGGCTTACGGCACCTTGAAAATGACCACCGACGTGCCGGCCAAACGCGCGTTCCTCAAGCAACTGCGCGACAAATACCGCAATCAGGCGGGGCTGTCCAAGGCGTGGGGCATCGACTTGCCGGCCTGGGAACTGATGGAAGACCCGGGCTTCGTGCCGCCGCTGCCAAGCGCTGACCACCCGGAAATCGAGGCCGACTTCAAATACTTCCAGAAGGTCTTCGCTGATACCTACTTCAAGACCATCTCCGACTCGCTCAAGTGGCACGCGCCGAACCAGCTGTTGCTGGGCGGTCGTTTCGCCATCAGCACCCCGGAAGCCGTGGATTCCTGCGCCCAGTATTGCGACGTATTGAGCTTCAACATGTACACCCTGCAACCGCAGGACGGCTACGACTTCGCCAAGCTGCGCAGCCTCGATAAACCGGTGCTGATCACTGAGTTCAACTTCGGCTCGGCGGATCGCGGCCCGTTCTGGGGCGGCGTGACGCAATTGGCCAAGGAAGAAGACCGTGGGCCGGCTTACGCGAACTTCCTCAAGCAGGCGCTGAGTGAACCTTCGATTGTCGGTGTGCATTGGTTCCAGTACCTGGACCAACCGGTGACCGGGCGTTTGCTGGACGGTGAGAATGGTCACTTTGGTCTGGTGGGGATAACTGATCTGCCGTTCCAGGGTTTTATCGATTCTGTGCGCAAGAGCAACCTGGCGGCTGTCGATCAGTTGGGCAAAGAGGCCGCGAAAGCGGCGGCCGAGGCAGACAAGGCCAGCCACGATGCCGAAGGCGGCAGAAAGGCCGAGGCCGGCAAAGGCCCGGGCAGGGGAGCCGGTGGGCATTCTGGCCAAGGGCACTGAGTCCTGAAATACCGCGTCATCGTTCTTCGCGAGCAGGCTCGCTCCCACACTGAATCTGCGGTCCACCAAAGATCCCTTGTGGGAGCGAGCCTGCTCGCGAAGGCGTCATAAGCATCAACGATATCTTCAAACAAGCCGATAACCGCCCAGCCCGACACTGTTCCCAAAACGGCTAATGGCTGGAACAATGCGGGCCACTTTGTATAGCGATTATCCGGGAGCAATGCGGGTGCAGATTCAGGGTCATTACGAGCTCAAGTTCGAAGCCGTGCGCGAAGCTTTCGCGGCGCTGTTCGACGATCCTCAGGAACGTGGCGCAGCCTTGTGCATCCAGGTCGGCGGTGAAACCGTCCTCGACCTCTGGGCCGGCACTGCCGACAAGGATGGCAGCGAAGCCTGGCACAGTGACACCATCGCCAACCTGTTCTCCTGCACCAAGACCTTCACTGCGGTCACGGCCCTGCAACTGGTGGCTGAAGGCAAGCTGCAGCTGGACGCCCCGGTTGCCCGCTATTGGCCCGAATTTGCCGCCGCCGGCAAAGAATCCGTGACCCTGCGCCAATTGCTCTGCCATCAGGCAGGCTTGCCGGCGTTGCGCGAATTGCTGGCGCCGGAAGCGCTTTACGACTGGCAAACCATGGTCGACGCCCTCGCGGCCGAAGCGCCGTGGTGGACGCCGGGCCAAGGCCACGGCTACGCCGCGATCACTTACGGCTGGCTGGTGGGCGAGTTGCTGCGCCGCGCCGACGGTCGTGGGCCGGGAGAATCCATCGTGGCGCGGATCGCCAAGCCATTGGGCCTGGATTTCCATGTCGGCCTGGCCGATGAAGAATTCCATCGCGTGGCGCACATCGCGCGTGGCAAGGGTAATGTCGGCGATGCTGCCGCCCAGCGCCTGCTGCAAGTGACCATGCGCGAACCGACCGCCATGACCACCCGGGCTTTCACCAATCCGCCGTCGATCATGACCAGCACCAACAAACCCGAATGGCGGCGCATGCAGCAACCCGCTGCCAATGGCCACGGCAATGCACGCAGCCTGGCTGGGTTCTACGCCGGCCTGCTGGATGGCAGCCTGCTCGAAGGCGAGATGCTCGACGAGTTGACCCGCGAACACAGCCTCGGCGACGACAAGACTTTATTGACCCGGACCCGCTTCGGTCTGGGTTGCATGCTCGATCAACCGGACGTTCCCAACGCGACCTACGGCCTCGGCCCGCGTGCGTTCGGCCATCCGGGCGCTGGCGGCTCCATCGGTTTTGCTGACCCGGAACACGATGTTGCCTTCGGTTTTGTGACAAATACCCTGGGGCCGTACGTCTTGATGGATCCACGCGCGCAGAAGCTTGCGCGAGTACTGGCCACTTGTCTGTAAAACCCGCTCAAAGGTTCCAGTACCGGAACCCGGCAGCCTTTTCGGTTTCAAAGCGTCAGTTTGTGCGGGCCGCTTCGGTCTGACTTTTCATTACTTCATTTTTCGTGGATATCCGATGTCATCCAAACCAACTCTCGCCCTGGCCCTGTGCTTTGCTATCACCGGTTGTGCACAGACCCCAAAAAGTGATTCCGATGGTGGCAGCTGGTGGCCGTTCGGTTCTTCCGACAAAGTCGCCGCTAAAGAACCGGCTCCAGCTCCAGCCGCGGCCCCAGCTCCGTCCCCGCTGAAACCTGCTGCCACCGCCCCCGTTGCCAAAAGTGAGAGCGCCAGCCCTTGGTACTGGCCGTTCGGTTCCGATGATGCCGCTGCCAAGACCGCTGCCAAGCCTGAAGTAAAACCTGAAGCCAAACCGGTCCCGGTCGCCAAGGCTGATGCCGACGCGGGTAACTCGTGGTGGTGGCCGTTCGGCGGCAAGGATCAGAGCGCTGCCAAAGTTGCGCCAATCGACCCGAAAGTCACCCAGGCCTGGCTCGACGACTACGAACCGCGTCTGCGCGAAGCGATCAAGGACAGCAATCTGCAACTTGAACGCCGCGAAAACGTGTTGGTAGTGACCGCACCGGTAGAAGGCTCCTTCAACCCGGATCGTCCAGCCATGCTGCTGCCGGTCACCCTCGGTCCGTTCACCCGTGTCGCGAAAATCCTCGAAGTCGATCCGAAAACGGCCGTGCTGGTACTCGGTCACAGTGATACGACGGGTGCCGCACCGGCCAATGTGAAACTGAGCCAGGAACGTGCACAAGCCGTCGCCGCCATCTTCCGTCTCAGCGGTTTGCAGCGTGATCGCCTGATGCTCCGCGGTATGGGCGGTGACGCTCCGCGTGCGGCCAACGACAGTGTTGAAGGTCGTGCCTTGAACCGTCGCGTGGAATTGCTGGTGACCCCGCAGAACACCATGGTGGCGCTGCTGGCCAAGTACAACATGCCGGCCCCGGCGCCAGTGACCCTGATCGCGGCCAAGGACATCAAGCCAGTGGCAACTCCGGTCACCCCTGCGCCAGCGGCGAAGAAAGCAGCTGTACCGGCGACCAAAAAGGCCCCGGCCAAGAAAGCCACCGCCAAGAAGGCACCTGCTAAAACTGCAACGCCGGCGAAGAAGACGGTGCCAGCCAAAGCCGTTGCCGACGCCAAGAAAGTCGACGTCGCGGCTGACGCCACCAAAAAGTGATTCGTTAACCAAAAGGAATGCGCCATGACCCAAGGCCTGGCTGATATGCGTCGTGACTACACCCGTGATGGCCTGACCGAGGCGCAAGCCCCGGCAGAGCCGTTCGGGCTGTTCCACCAATGGTTCGCCGACGCGGTGAAAACCGAGCAAGCGCCGGTGGAGGCGAACGCCATGACCTTGGCGACGGTCGATCAGGACGGTCGACCTCATTGCCGCATTCTGTTGCTCAAGGGGCTGGACGAGCACGGTTTTACGTTTTTCACGAACTATGACAGTGCCAAGGGGCAGCATCTGGCGGCGAATCCGTTCGCGGCCATGACCTTCTTCTGGCCGGCCCTGGAGCGCCAGGTGCGTATCGAAGGTCGGGTGGTGAAGGTCTCGCCGCAAGAGTCCGATGCATATTTCCAGGTACGTCCACTGGGTAGCCGTCTCGGGGCCTGGGCGTCACCGCAGAGCCGGGTAATTGCCGATCGTGCCGAACTGGAAGCGCTGCTCAAGAACACCGAGCAACGTTTCAGCGATACAGCGCCGCACTGCCCGGATCACTGGGGCGGATATCGCTTGCTGCCGGAACGCATCGAGTTCTGGCAGGGCCGTGCGAGCCGCCTGCATGATCGCCTCAACTACCGTCTACAGGGTGCCGACTGGATTCTTGAACGTCTGGCACCCTAGGCAGTCTACCGTTCGGGATACCCTGCTGCAGCGGCCTCAAGCCACTGGGGCAGGTCCCGACGCTTGATTTTCTGGGCGTGAGCGTTCGCCAGTTGCTGGAGCATGAAAGCTTTTTTCTGTTCGTCCTTCCCAGCCAAAGCGAATGCCAGGTCGCGGTCCATCCAGCGTTTTATCCGCACGTACAGCCACCAATGGAAGTACAGACCGGCGACGGTAGTGATGAAAACGATGAAGTAATCCATGAAGATCCTTGGGGCGTAAATGTGCAGGGGCGCCTGTACCGGGCCTGAATCAAAACATTTTTATCCCGGCCATGCCGTGACAGGCGTCAAGCTGCGGGGTTTAATGAATACCTGTCCTTTGGAGTTGATGCTATGCGTAAGTCTGTTTTGTTGGTTGCTTCCTTTTCCACGATGGCGATGTTGCTCACTGGCTGCCAATCCAGCCTGACCGGTGACTCCTACTCCCGTGATGAAGCGCGTCGTGTGCAAACGATTCGCATGGGCACCATCGAAGCGCTGCGCCCAGTGAAAATCGAAGGCACTAAAACCCCAATCGGCGGCATCGCCGGTGCTGCGGTCGGCGGTGTTGGCGGCAGCGCCATCGGCGGCGGCAAAGGCAGCATCGTTGCCGCAGTCATCGGCGCAGTCGCCGGCGGCCTGGTAGGTTCGGCGGCCGAAGAAGGCCTGACCCGCACCCAAGGCGTCGAAATCACCGTTCGCGAAGACGACGGCAGCATGCGCGCCTATGTTCAGCAAGTTCAGGAGAATGAAGTGTTCCGCGTTGGCGAGCGGGTGCGGATTGCTACTGTTGATGGTACGAGCCGCGTTTCGCACTAAGCGGGAATGGGCAAAGAAAAACCCCGATCAGGTGACTGGTCGGGGTTTTTTTGTCTGTGGCTTCGTACTTCTTCGATTACCAGTTTTCGCGGTAGTCAAAAGAGATTTGGTAGTCAGAATCGGTGATTTCAATTGTGTGGCGGAAGTAAGGTTGGATAATGGCGGCCCATTGGCTACCCACATTGAAACCTCCGTTGTTAATGTTGTTCTCTACGGGAATTCCGAGAGCATTAAGTACTGATTCATCGTCGCCCAGATCATCAGAGAATTCTTCGCCCTCAAAATTTTCCGTTTGCTTGTGAAACCATTCCAGCCTTAGTTTTAAGCCCATCGTCGCTCACCTGTTACCGGATCACTGTGCAGCGCGGGTTCCGATGAAATACTCCAAACCTTCAGGAAAATCGACTTTTAGTAGCAGTGCTATTTGAAGGATTTGACTGTCGGTTAGCTCAAGTTCACCAGTTTCTAGTTCTTCAAATGTTTTAGATTCGGTCAATTGGGCCAATTCCTCATTCAGCTCAGCATCTCTGATGCTAAGTTCGAACTGCAGCGAGTCGTCTTGTTTTTCGTCGGGGTAAAAACCGGTGATCGATAGGTAGCGCATGGTGTTTTTCTCTTGTGTCATTTTGAGGTCCTTCTGCCTGGTTTCGCTTTTTTTGTGCGTTTACCTGTTATGTGATTGAACTCGCCCAAATGCACTCCGAATTTATCGTACTGCTCTACGGCGCCGCTTTTTGAGTCCCACTCATATATTCGGCCTCTACGGTCAAGCCACCGGGCTCGCTTTTTGCCCCCGCCTTGAACCGAGACCTTCGGCTTGACCCTGGATGCATCGGGAAACCCTGGGAGCGTTTCGGGATCTTCGTAGTATTTATGATCGCCAGGCAACGACAGAACAATGTAAACCGGCCTCACCCCCGACCCCACCGGGAATACAAGAATGAAATCCTTGTACTCAGGTGGATACACCGGGTTCACGATGATGCTGGCCGCCGCCGGCGTCGGCGGATACACCCAGATATGCGGCGCCTGCGGTGCAGCCTCCAGCGCTGGAATGCCGAGGGTGTCCGAGCCATCCACGGCCGGTGTCCAGATCAGTTCAACGCCTTCCCCGAGATCCGCCACCTGCTGGCTGCCGCGCAGTGTGAACTGCACGACATCGACCATTTCCCAATCGCGATTCTTACCGGTGTAGAACCCGTAGCCCTTGAGGCTGCCGTCAGCCTGTTGCTCGACCTGCAAACGAACGCGGGTTCTGGCCTGTTTCAGGGCACGCAGTTGATCTTCGGTATAGAGCGCGCTATCACCCAGGCTCGGCGTCCAGAACAACGCGACGACACCGGCCAATGTGGCGGCAGTGGCAGCCTCAAGTGCCAATAAGGGGGCAGCGAGCGCCGGGGCTCTAAGTGCCAGTCGACCAATGCCGAGCGAGACCGTACTGCCACTGATGGTTTCGAGATTCAACAGCCCGGCATCGTCTGCATCACGAGCACCGAGCCAGGCAATTTCGCCGTAATCCTTGAGGCTGTCGGTCGGAACCACACCCGAAGGATTCGAGTAATCGATTATGGCGTCCGGCAGGTTGCAGGACTTGGCGAAGACGCATCCCGCACGAGGGATGTCGGGTTTTTTCGTCGAGGCCTGAAGACGATCTTCAAAAGCCTGCTGCCGGGCGAGCATGGCGTCGTAAGCGCTTTGTCGCGCATCGCGCTGAGCCAGTTCGGTGGCCGACATGAAGCGGTGGGTGACGTGATGACCGTCACCGGAGGGTGGGTTTTGAACCCTGGGTACTTCCTTGTTGCCAGCCACTGATCTTCCTTGCGTTCGTCCGTCGACAGCCCCCGATAAAGGGACTGTGCGACGTTAACGAACGAGGTGGATCGTGGCTGTAGGACGAGTCCTTGATGCTGCTAGGAGCGTTCTCTTTCGTTCAGGATTGCAACACGGCGCTCTTGCGACTCGCCATCGCGGTCACTGCATAACCGATCAATGCCGCGAGAATCGAGCCGGTCAGAATGCCCATCCGGTCCATCCCGGCGTAGTCGCTGACGCCTGGTTCAAATGCCAGGGAGCCGACAAACAGGCTCATGGTGAAACCGATCCCGCAGAGAATCGATACCCCCAGCACATGGCCCCAGTTGGCGCCTTGGGGCAGGGCGGCGATGCCGATTTTCACCGCCAGCCAGGTCAGGCCGAACACGCCAACGGTTTTACCCAGCAGCAGGCCGGTGGCGATGCCCATTGGGACGTGGTGGGTGAAGCTTTCAACGGTGACGCCGCTCAGGGACAGGCCGGCGTTGGCGAAGGCGAACAGCGGCAGGATGCCGTAAGCCACCCACGGGTGCAGGGCGTGTTCAAGGGTCAGCAGTGGTGAAGACTCGGCGTTTTTGGTGCGCAGCGGAATGCAGAACGCCAGGGTCACACCAGCCAACGTGGCGTGGACGCCGCTCTTGAGTACGCAGACCCAGAGGATCAAGCCGATGATCATGTACGGTCCAAGCTTCACCACGCCGAGCCGGTTCATGGCGATCAGCGCGATGATGCAGGCGGCCGCCAGCGCCAGCGACAGCGTCGACAGGGTTCCGGAATAGAAGATCGCGATGACGATGATCGCGCCCAGGTCGTCGATGATCGCCAGGGTCATCAGGAACAGCTTCAGCGATACCGGCACGCGCTTGCCGAGCAAGGCGAGTACGCCGAGGGCAAAGGCGATGTCGGTGGCCATCGGGATGGCCCAGCCGCCCAAGGCTGCCGGGTCGTCACGGTTCAGAAACCAGTAGAGCAGCGCCGGCACGACCATACCGCCAATCGCCGCGGCGCCGGGCAGGACGATTTGCGAAGGGTTCGACAGCTGGCCGTCGAGGACTTCGCGCTTTACTTCCAGGCCGATCAGCAGGAAGAACATTGCCATCAGGCCGTCGTTGATCCACAGCAGTAACGGCTTGGCGATTTTCAGCGCGCCGATCTGAGCGACGACAGGGGTGTCCAGCAGCCCGCTATAAAGCCACGAAAGCGACGAATTGTTGATGATTAAAGCCAGGGCTGCCGCGGCGATCAGTAACAGACCGCTGGCAGCTTCCAACTGAAAGAAACGCGTGAAAGTGCTACGCAGAGGCAAGGTCGCTCTCCATCGATGAATTCAAAAGGTGGCACACCCTAACCCGTACTGTTAGTTGTTAAAACAAAAGTTATATTCTTTTTTGTTATATGCCGTAACAACGTGAAGGACGGGACCGGGCTTGAGCCTAGCAGTTGCCGGCCGTATTGAACGTCAGCTGTACCTGTGCGGGATGTAGGTTTTTTCCTAAGCTTGAAGGCTGAGCCTTACAAAAAGGCCGACTCAACGAGAAAACGATCATGAGCGACAACCGACAGTGGGCCCGCGAAGCCATCCGGATCATCGAGGCGGACTTCCAGCGCAGCGCCGATACCCACCTGATCCCCTTGCCGCTGCCGGGTTTTCCGGGCATCGAGTTGTATTTCAAGGATGAATCCAGCCATCCCACCGGTAGCCTCAAGCATCGCCTGGCGCGCTCATTGTTTCTGTACGCGTTGTGTAACGGCTGGCTCAAGCCGGGTGCGCCGGTGATCGAGGCATCCAGCGGTTCGACGGCGATTTCCGAGGCGTACTTCGCCAACTTGCTGGGTTTGCCCTTCATTGCGGTGATGCCAGCGACCACCTCGAAAGAGAAGATCGCGCAAATTGCGTTCTATGGCGGCAAGAGTCATCTGGTTGACGACCCGACCCAGATCTACGCCGAGTCCGAACGATTGGCGCGCGAGCATGACGGTCATTTCATTGACCAGTTCACCTATGCCGAACGCGCCACCGACTGGCGTGCGAACAACAACATCGCCGAATCGATCTTCCATCAGATGCGTTTCGAAAAGCACCCTGAGCCGAGCTGGCTGATCTCCAGCCCCGGCACCGGCGGCACCACCGCAACGCTGGGGCGTTACGTGCGTTATCGCCAGCATTGCACCCGCGTGCTGTGCGCCGATGCCGAACGTTCGGTGTTTTTCGATTACTACCAGACCGGCGATGCCAGCCTGCGCCTGGAGTGCGGCTCGCGGATCGAAGGCATTGGCCGGCCACGGGTGGAAGCGTCGTTCCTGCCCAAGGTGATTGATGCCATGGTCAAAGTGCCGGACGCGTTGTCCCTGGCGGCCATGCACTATCTGGCGCAGCGATTGGGTCGGCGAGTGGGCGGGTCGAGCGGGACCAATCTGATCGGCGCCTTGATGGCGGCTCAGCAGATGGCCGCGGCGGGGGAGTCGGGTTCGATCGTGGCGATTCTGTGTGATGGCGGCGAACGTTATGCCACCACGTACTACGATCAGGATTGGCTCAAGGGCCAAGGGTATGAGTTGAGTGCTTTGATGGCGATGGTGGCGGCGAGTGTCGAGCGTGGTGAGGCGCTCCCATCGACGGTACTGCGCGCCAACATCTGACACACCGAAGACCCAATGTGGGAGCGAGCCTGCTCGCGAAAGCGGTAGATCAGTCAACATCTCTGTTGAATGTTAATCCGTCTTCGCGAGCAGGCTCGCTCCCACAGGGGGGATGTTTGTCAGACATCGAGGCCTAGGATGTCGCGAGCCACGGCTTCGGCAATCCGAATACCATCCACACCCGCCGACAGAATCCCGCCCGCATAACCCGCGCCTTCACCGGCCGGGAACAAGCCCTTCACGTTCAGGCTCTGCATCGACTCATTACGCGTAATGCGCAGTGGCGACGAGGTGCGTGTCTCGATCCCGGTCAATACCGCGTCATGCAGCGAGTAACCGCGAATCTGCTTCTCGAACGCCGGCAACGCTTCACGAATCGCTTCAATGGCAAACGCTGGCAAAGCCAACGCCAAATCACCCAAAGCAACGCCCGGCTTGTAGGACGGCTCAACACTGCCCAACTCAGTTGACGGCTTGCCGGCAATGAAGTCGCCGACCAGTTGCGCCGGCGCTTCATAGTTGCTGCCGCCCAGCACAAACGCATGGGATTCCAGGCGTTCCTGCAATTCGATGCCGGCCAGCGGACCGCCCGGGTAATCGACTTCCGGGGTGATGCCGACGACGATCCCGGAGTTGGCGTTGCGTTCGTTACGCGAGTACTGGCTCATGCCGTTGGTGACTACACGGTTCGGCTCGGACGTCGCCGCGACCACTGTGCCGCCCGGGCACATGCAGAAGCTGTAGACCGAGCGACCGTTCTTGGCGTGGTGCACCAGTTTGTAATCGGCCGCCCCGAGTTTCGGGTGGCCGGCGTACTTGCCCAACCGAGCGCGGTCGATCAGCGACTGCGGGTGTTCAATGCGGAAACCCACCGAAAACGGCTTGGCTTCCATGAACACGCCACGGCCGTGGAGCATGCGGAAAGTGTCCCGGGCACTGTGGCCGAGGGCAAGAATCACGTGTTTCGAATGGATCTGCTCGCCGCCATTGAGCTCGACGCCGACCAGTTGACCATCCTCGATCAACACATCGGTGACGCGTTGCTGGAAGCGGACTTCGCCGCCCAGCGCGCGAATCTGCTCACGCATGTTTTCCACCACGCCGGTCAGACGGAACGTACCGATGTGCGGTTTGCTGACGTAGAGGATTTCGTCCGGCGCACCGGCCTTGACGAACTCGTGCAGGACTTTGCGGCCGATGAATTTCGGGTCCTTGATCTGGCTGTAGAGCTTGCCGTCGGAGAAAGTCCCCGCGCCGCCTTCACCGAACTGCACGTTCGATTCCGGGTTCAGCACGCTTTTACGCCACAGGCCCCACGTGTCCTTGGTGCGCTGGCGCACTTCGGTGCCGCGTTCGAGGATGATCGGCTTGAAGCCCATTTGCGCGAGCAACAGCCCGGCGAAAATCCCGCACGGCCCGAAACCGACGACCACAGGGCGTTGCTGCAGATCGGCCGGCGCGTGGCCGACCACTTTGTAGCTGACATCCGGCGCCACGTTGACGTTACGGTCATCGGCGAATTTGTGCAGTATCGCGGCCTCATCCTTGGCGGTGAGGTCGATGGTGTAGATGAAGCACAGTTCGGAGGACTTTTTGCGCGCATCGTAGCTGCGCTTGAACAAGGTGAAATCGAGCAGGTCATCGCTGGCGATGCCCAGGCGCTGCACGATGGCAGGGCGCAGGTCTTCTTCGGGATGGTCGATCGGCAACTTCAGTTCAGTGATTCGTAACATGGCAAGACCCGGTTCGCGGGGCGCACAACTGCGCCAAGGCGTTGGAAACCGGTGATTATAAGCCCCAAAGACGGATTCCGTGAGGCTTAAACGATCAGTCGTTACGCGCACCACCGAAATACGCGCAACCGCGCTGTACCTGGCCATTGATGCGCAGTTCGGCGCTCATGTGCTGGACGCTGCCAGTGGTGCTGTCGGTGCATCGTTGCGGCGCAACCCACAGTTCAATGTGTTGGTTATTGGCTTCGGTGCTGAGGTTGAAACGGCCGTCGCCCAGCTGTTCTTCCACATAAGGGACGGCCAGGGGCGGTTGACCGGCGCGATCGATGACCATGCCTTTGCCGCTGACCTTGACGTTCCACTCAGGCGAGTGACCGGCCGCGCGCAGAATCTGCAGTTTGAAATTGGGATCGTCGCACGCCGTGCCCGAGCGCTCGACGCGGTACAGCTGCTCGAGATCGAGGCGGCTGTCGACGATGCGCCCGCGCACATCGGCAAACAACTTGCCCTGTTTATCAGCCAGGGACGCAGCCTGTTGCAGCACGCTGGTGCCGCCAGTGTCGTTGACCACATAGCTGCTGGTTGCATTGCAGGGCTGGAACAGCAACTTGCCGTCCGCCGCCGTCAATTGGCCTTGCATGCGGGTCTGACCCGCGTGGGAGGCGCTTTCACGCGGGCCATCAAACAACTGACAGGCGGCAAACAGCGGCAGCAGGGCAACGACGACTAACGAACGGGCAACACGCATCTTTGGCTCTCCAGACAAGTGTCGCCACGTTACTCAGGCACGCCTGCGATCACAAGGCTTGTGTGCCAGGGATTGAGTTGCCGGGTGCGTCCCAGCATAGTGGCGCCCTTGTCCAGGATCGGGCCCACTTGCGCATGAACCAACACCTGTCTGTTTTCCCAAAACGGCTGTACGCACTGGATGCGCTACGTGGTATCGCGGCGTTGGCGGTGGTGTTCTGGCATTGGCAGCACTTCTTTTTTCAAGGGGCGTTGCCAGGCCCGCTGCAAACCGAACAGCAACCTTTCTATAGCGTTTTCGCCTTGTTTTATCGACACGGTGGCGATGCGGTTGCGCTGTTCTTCAGCTTGTCCGGGTTCATCTTTTTCTGGTTGTTCGGCCAGGCCGTGGCGCGCAGGGACGTGAGCGGAAAACAGTTCTTCATCGAGCGTTTCAGCCGCATCTATCCGCTGCATCTGGCGACCTTCGCCGCTGTTGCGCTATTACAGATGATCTACACACGGTACACGGGGAACGCTTTTGTCTATCCGTTCAACGATCTCTATCACGGCGTGTTGAACGTGTTTCTCGCCCCGGCCTGGGGATTGGAACAAGGCTGGTCATTCAACGCCCCGGCCTGGTCGATTTCGGTTGAGGTGTTGCTCTACGCGGCATTTTTCCTGCTGTGGCGCTATTCGCCCCTGCCCATGCTGATCAGCCTTTTCTTGATCGCCGTGGCCGCTTACGTGTTTCCTGCGCAGTACAAAATCACGCTGGGCGTGTTCAGCTTTTTCTGCGGTGGTGTTGGCTATGTGTGGGTGACGTGGCTGCTGCAACGGATGCCAACGCGCTGGGTGGGAATGGGTTTGACGATAGGGTGTGTGGCGGGGTGGTGGTGGTTCGGTGCTGATCAGCCGTTGATCAAGTTTGCGCTGTTGTTCCCGCTGACGATCATGGCCATTGCAGCCTGTCATCAGATCCTGGAACCGATTGCCCGGCGCCTGGCATGGCTGGGGGATATCAGTTACGCCTCCTATTTGCTGCACTTCCCTCTGCAAATTATCGCCGCGCTGCTGGCCGATAAATTCTTTGCGGGGCGAAGTGTCTTTTATCAGCCGTGGACGCTGCTGCTGTTCTTTGCAGTACTGATCAGTGTCAGCCTGATCTGCCATCGCTGGTTCGAACGGCCAATGCAACAGTGGCTGCGCAAGTTTGGGCGCGAGCGCCTGGCGAGCGGCGTGATCGCTCGCCAGTAACGCCTGTCAGCGAGGACGGTCAGCCGACGTGAAACGTCTGACCTGTCTGCAAGCCTTCCACGCTTTTGGCGTAGGCCAATGCCACATCGGCTGCGGGAACCGGTTTGAACCCACGGAAGTAAGGCGCGTATTTGCCCATGGCTTCCAGCAGCACATTCGGGCTGATCGAGTTCACGCGCAGGCCGCGAGGCAGTTCGATGGCGGCAGCTCGGACAAAGCTGTCCAGCGCACCGTTGACCAACGCTGCCGAGGCGCCGCTGCGAATCGGGTCGTGGCTGAGCACGCCGGTGGTGAAGGTGAACGAGGCGCCGTCATTGGCGAACTCGCGACCGATCAGCAACAAATTGACCTGGCCCATCAGTTTGTCTTTGAGGCCGAGGGCGAAGCTGTCTTCGCTCATTTCATCCAGTGGTGCGAAGGTTACGTTACCCGCCGCGCAGATCAGGGCATCGAACTTGCCGGTCTGTTCGAACAGCTTGCGGATCGAGGCGCTGTCGCTGATATCCACTTGAAAGTCGCCACTGTTGCGGCCGATGCGGATGATCTCGTGACGCTGGGACAGTTCCTTGTCGACGGCCGAGCCGATGGTGCCGCTAGCGCCTATCAATAGAATTTTCATCGTGCTGATTCTCGATTGGTTGAAAGTGACCTCAGTCTAGAGTGGTTTTTTCTGTTGATAAGCGCACTAATAGGCAACCTTTGGTTTTCAAATGGAAACAATCCATGAGCGAGATGGATGACCTGGCGGCGTTCGCGGTATTGATCGAAGCCGGCAGTTTTACCTTGGCAGCGCAGCAACTGGGTTGCAGCAAGGGCCAGTTGTCCAAGCGCATCAGCTTGCTGGAATCGCGGTTTTCGGTGGTGCTGTTGCAACGCACCACGCGCCGTTTAAGTCTGACGGCGGCAGGCGCGGCGCTGTTGCCACAAGCGCAGGCGCTTGTAGTCCAGGTCGAAAGGGCGCGTCAGGCATTGGCGCGGTTGAAGGACGACATGGCCGGGCCGGTGCGTATGACCGTTCCGGTATCGCTGGGGGAAACCTTCTTCGATGGTTTGTTGCTGGAGTTTTCCGGCAAGTATCCGCAGGTGCAGATTGAGCTCGATCTGAACAACAACTTTCACGACCTGTCCCGGGATGGCTTCGATCTGGCGATTCGCTCCGAGGTGGGCAAGGACGAGCGTCTGGTGGCTCGACCCTTGCTCGCCTGGCACGAAATGACCTGCGCCAGTCCGGCGTATCTTGAACAATATGGTGAGCCGCAAACGCCACAGGCCCTGGCCGAACACCGTTGCCTGCTCAACAGCCATTACAGCGGTCGTGAAGAATGGCTCTATCACCAGCAACACGAGTTGCTGCGCGTGCGGGTGTCGGGGCCGTTTGCCAGCAACCACTACAGCTTGCTGAAAAAAGCTGCATTGGCGGGGGCCGGTATTGCGCGTCTGCCGTCCTATCTACTGCAGGCGGAATTGGCTGATGGACGATTGCGTTGGCTGCTGCGTGATTATCAGACGCGGCGCATGCCGATGTACCTGGTTCACCCGTATCAGGGCGGTTTGCCGAAACGCACGCAGGTGCTGGCGGATTACCTGATCGGCTGGTTCAAGCGCAGCGGCGAGGCGCTGGATCGCCTTCAGCGCTAGATTTTGAACCCTCCCACATTGGATTAGCGGGCAAAGCGTCGGGCGATCAGGTGATCAACCGACAGTTTCCCCGGCCCGGTCGCCATCAAATACAGCAACACCGCCGCCCATGTGCCGTGAGTCGGGTACGCATCCGGGTACACGAACAGTTGAATCGTCAGGGTCATGCCGAGCAAGGCCAGCGCCGAAAAACGCGTGGCAAAGCCAATCAAAATCAACATCGGGAACAAGTGTTCGGTAAACGCCGCCAAATGCGCAGCGACCTCTGGCGACAGCAATGGCACGTGATACTCGCTCTTGAACAATGGAATGGTCGAGTCGGCGAGGCGTGGCCAGCCGAGCTGGAACGTGCCGTCGAACAGATCAATGGCGAGACCTTCAACCTTGGTTTGTCCGGACTTCCAGAACACCGCCGCGATGGAGAACCGCGCAATAAAGGCGATCAGGCTCTGTGGAATCATCTCCAGCAGCGCGATGGCGCGGCTGATCGGGTTCTGAGTGTTCATGGCAATACCTTGTTGTGGTGTAGGTGAGTAATGGCGTTGTGGCTGATCAGCAGGGCCAGTGTGTGGCTGAGGTCGAACGCGGGGACGGACGCCACTGCCTGAGTCAGTGGCTGGCCGTTTTGCAGGTTCTGAATGAAGTCGCTGGCGCCGCGTTCGATGACGAAGACTTCAACGTCCAGAGCGTTGCGCAGGATCAACGCGTGCTGCCCGTGGTCCAGATCGATCCCCGCCAGTGTTGCGTCTTGCTGATGGGCAGCCCAGATGGAGACCACGGCGAAGGTTGACGTCAGCAGGTTGAGCGAGGGGTGAAGTTCGACGCAGAGCTCGCTCAGGGTGTGTGGATCAGCGAGCGCTGCGCCGATCTGTTCAGGGTTCAACGACTGGGCGTCGGCCGCGTGATAAGCGAGGGTGCGCAGGCGTTCCAACCGCGCGACATCGGCCAGGTACGGCACGCTGCCCGCGGGTTCGAAGCCTTCGATAAAGTCCGCGAAGTCGTGGCCGTAATCCTTGATCAACGGGCTCTGTGGCGCATTGCCGAGTAAATAGATTCCGGCCATGGCACGGAAAAACTCATCGCCGACCAATTGCGCAACCACGGGGTAGCTGTGCGCCAAGGCGTTGATCAGTGAGCTCTGTACGTTATTGCGATACACCGCGAAACGACTGGCGGGATCGGCGCCATTGGCACTGAACACACCCTCGGGGCAGTTCAGTCGGGGATCAAGCAGGGCCGCAGCAAAAGCGGCTTGCGTGCTCATGACCGGCCTCCCGCGCACAGCAACAGTTCATCGGCCTGACGCGCCTCGGCGTGCAAGACGCTGAAGGCCGGCAACTGATTGTCGCGTTCGATCAGGGTCGCTATCGGGCCGGTTCGCTCCAATACGTGCTGGTACAAGGTCCAGACGGCGTTATCGATAGGGGCGCCGTGATCATCGATCAGCAGACGGTCACCGAGGCTGTCAGTGTCTTCGGCGAAGCCGGCCAGATGAATCTCGCCGACGGCATGGAGGGGCAGGGCGTCGATGTAAGCCAACGGATCGCGCTGATGATTGACGCTCGATACGTAGACGTTGTTCACGTCAAGCAACAGCCCGCAGCCCGTGCGACGGATGACTTCGCTGATGAAGTCGGCCTCATCGAACGTCGAGCGTTCAAACGCCAGGTACGTTGCCGGGTTCTCCAGCAACATCGGGCGTTTGAGGGTGCTTTGGACGTGATCAATGTGTTCACAGACGCGGCTCAGCGTCGGCGTGTCATAGGCCAGGGGCAGCAGGTCATTGAGAAACACCGGGCCATGGCTGGACCAAGCCAGGTGTTCGGAAAAGGACTGGGGTTGATAGCGCTCGATCAGTGCGCCGAGGCGCTTGAGGTGCTGAGTGTCGAGTGAACCTTCAGCACCAATCGACAAGCCGACGCCATGCAGCGACAGCGGATACTGCTCGCGAATCAAACCCAGGTAGTGATGAAACGGGCCGCCGGCCACCATGTAGTTTTCGGCGTGGACTTCGAAGAAGCCGATGTCCGGTTGCGAACCGAGCACTTCACGAAAGTGCTCGGTCTTGAGGCCCAGCCCGGCGCGGGGCGGGAGCCCGAACGGTAGATTGTTCATGGTCGACACTCGGGCTGGGTTGGGATCAGGCTTTGGCTTTGAACGCTTCCATCTGCCCGAAACCAGTCGGCGAGGTCTTGCTTTCGGTGGTGGCGCAGGTGCCTTTAGGGACGAGTTTCCAGGCGTTTGGCTGGAAGTCGGTTTTCGACGTGCCGGCGCAGGTGGTGCCGGCGCCTGCTGCGCAATCGTTATGACCTTTCATGGCCACGCCGAAGCATTTTTCCATGTCGTCGGCCGCGTGGGCGGTGGTCACGGCGGCCATGCTCAAGGCAGAACCGAGGGCCAGAACCAGGGCAGTGGCGGACAGGGTGCGGGTGGTAGCAGTCATGATGTTTCTCCGGTTTTTGAGGTGTTGGTCAGCAGCGTTTGTGCTGGCTTACCCCTCTAGAGAAAGGTCATGGCGATGCGTTACAGCTGTCTCCAAAATTTTTTTAACAAACCTGAAGCCATCACCCATCCACCTGTGGGAGCGAGCCTGCTCGCGAAGGCGTTGGGTCAGTCAATAGGCATGTTGAATGACACACCGCCTTCGCGAGCAGGCTCGCTCCCACAGGGGGGGGCATCGTCTACAAAATTTGTGGCAGGCACAAAAAAACGGCCCGAAGGCCGTTTTTTGTTTACCGCAACGACTCAACCACCCAGATACGCTTCGCGCACTTTCGGGTCAGTCAGCAGGGCTTCACCCGTGCCTTGCATCACCACCCGGCCGTTCTCGAGAACGTACGCACGGTCGGCAATTTTCAGCGCCTGGTTGGCATTCTGCTCGACCAGGAACACGGTCACGCCATCCTTGCGCAGTTGTTCGATGATGTCGAAGATCTGCTGGATGATGATCGGTGCCAGGCCCAACGAAGGTTCGTCGAGCAACAGCAGCTTGGGCTTGCTCATCAGCGCACGGCCGATGGCGAGCATTTGCTGTTCGCCGCCGGACATGGTGCCGCCGCGCTGGGCGAAACGTTCTTTCAGGCGTGGGAAAAGTCCGAGAACCTTGTCCATCTGTTCCTGATAGTCGCCCTTGTCGGTGAAGAAGCCGCCCATGGCGAGGTTTTCTTCCACGGTCAGGCGGGAGAACACCCGACGACCTTCCGGCACCACGGCAATGCTCTTGCGCATGATCTGCGCCGAGGTCTGCCCCACGAGCTCTTCGCCCATGTACTTGATGCTGCCACTGTGGGCCTGCGGCGAACCGCAAAGCGTCATCAGCAGGGTGGATTTACCCGCGCCGTTGGCGCCGATCAGGGTGACGATTTCGCCCTGGCGGATTTCCACGTTGACGCTGTGCAGGGCCTGGATCTTGCCGTAGAAGGTGGAAACGTTTTCGAATTGCAGCATTTACGCTTCCCCCAGGTAGGCTTTGATCACTTCGGGATTATCGCGGATCTGATCCGGCGTGCCGTTGGCCAGGGGGGTGCCCTGGTTGATCACGACGATGTGGTCGGAAATGCTCATGACCAGTTTCATGTCGTGTTCGATCAGCAGCACGGTCACGTTGTGCTCTTCACGCAGCACACTGATCAGCGCCTTGAGGTCTTCGGTTTCCTTCGGGTTCAGGCCGGCAGCCGGTTCGTCGAGCATGAGGATCCGCGGGCGGGTCATCATGCAGCGAGCGATTTCCAGACGACGTTGCTGACCATAAGCCAGGGTGCCGGCCGGACGGTTGGCGAAGGCCTTGAGGTTGACCTTCTCCAGCCAGTACTCGGCGAATTCCATGGCTTCGCGTTCGCTTTTGCGAAAGCTCGGGGTCTTGAACAGGCCGGCCAGGAAGTTGGTGTTCAGGTGACGGTGCTGGGCGATCAAGAGGTTCTCGACCGCGGTCATGTCCTTGAACAACCGCACGTTCTGGAAGGTGCGCACCACGCCTTTGAGGGCGATCTTGTGGCCCGGCAGGCCTTCGATCGGCTCGCCGTCCAGCAGGATGCTGCCGCCGCTCGGCTTGTAGAAACCGGTCAGGCAGTTGAACACCGTGGTCTTGCCGGCGCCGTTGGGGCCGATCAATGCCACGACCTGTTTTTCCTTCACGGTCAGGGCGACGCCGTTGACCGCCAGCAAGCCGCCGAAGCGCATGCTCAGATTGTCTACTTTCAGGATCTCGCGGCTCATTTGCGCAGCTCCATGTGAGGACGTTGCATGGGCAGCAGGCCTTGAGGACGCCAGATCATCATCAGCACCATCAAGGCGCCGAACATCAACATGCGGTATTCACTGAACTCACGCATCATTTCCGGCAACAGGATCATCACCGTGGCCGCCAGTACGACGCCCAATTGCGAGCCCATGCCGCCCAGCACCACGATGGCGAGGATGGTCGCCGACTCGATGAAGGTGAAGGACTCCGGTGTCACCAGGCCCTGACGCGCGGCGAAGAAGCTGCCGGCGAAACCGGCGAAGCACGCACCCAGGGTGAACGCAGAAAGCTTGATCGCCGTCGGGTTCAGGCCCAGCGCCCGGCAGGCGATTTCGTCTTCACGCAGGGCTTCCCAGGCACGGCCCAGAGGCATGCGCAGCAAGCGGTTGATGACGAACAGGGCGAACAGCGACAACAACACCGCGATCAGGTAAAGGAAGATCACCTTGTTCACCGGGTTGTAGGCCAGACCGAAGTACTCGTGGAAGGTCTGCATTCCCTCTGCGGCGGTTTTATCGAACGTCAGTCCGAACAGCGTTGGCTTGGGAATGTTGCTGATGCCGTTCGGGCCGCCGGTGATGTCGGTCAGGTTACGCAGGAACAGACGGATGATTTCACCGAAGCCCAGGGTCACGATCGCCAGGTAGTCACCCCGCAAACGCAGCACCGGGAAGCCCAGCAGGAAGCCGAACGTGGCTGCCATCAGGCCGGCAATCGGCAGGCAGATCCAGAAGCTCAGGCCGTAGTAATGCGACAGCAGCGCATAACTGTAGGCGCCGACGGCATAGAAACCGACGTAGCCGAGGTCGAGCAGGCCCGCCAGGCCGACCACGATGTTCAGGCCCAGGCCCAGCATTACGTAGATCAGCACCAGGGTGGCAATGTCCACTGCGCCGCGCGAGCCGAAGAACGGCCACACCAGTGCACCGATGATCAGCGCAATGATGATCCAGCGCTGGGTGGTCGGCAGGGTCAGGAAGTTACTGGCCTTGGCCGGCATGCCCGGCATGCTCGGCGAGGATTTCCAGGCCGCGCTGATCGACTTGTCGAACAACACTCGCAGGAACATCAGCACCGAGCACACGGCGATGATGAGCAGGGTGGTGTTGCTGGTGCCGTGGACTTCGAGGTTGATGCCGACGATGGTCAGTTTCAAACCGAGTACCGGGTAGGCGACTGCCCACACCAGCAAAGCGCTGAACAGCGCTTGTCTAAGATTCCTAGTCATACTTTTTCAACCTCCGGACGGCCCAACAGGCCGGTAGGCCGGAACAACAACACCAGAACCAATAGACCGAAAGCCACGACGTCCTTGTACTGGTCGCCGAAGATATCGGCACCAAAAGCTTCCGCTACCCCCAGCACAATCCCGCCGAGCATGGCGCCGGGAATGCTGCCGATACCGCCCAATACCGCTGCGGTGAAGGCCTTTAGGCCGACGAGGAAACCGGCGTTCGGGTTGATCACGCCATACTGCATGCTCAGGAGTACGGCCGCGATGGCCGCCAGTGCAGCACCGATGACGAAGGTCAGGGCGATGATGTTGTTGGTGTTGATACCCAGCAGGTTGGCCATCTTGATGTCTTCGGCACAGGCACGGCAGGCGCGACCCAGGCGAGAGCGGGAGATGAACAGCGTCAGGCCGAGCATGGCGACGAAGGTCACCACGAACACCACGATTTGCATGTAGGAAATCAGCACTTCATGTGCGCCACCTGGCCCGATGGTGAAGTTACCAGGGATCAGGTTGGGGATGGATTTGTCCTTGGAGTCTTGCGCCAGCAGAACCGTGTTCTGCAGGAAGATCGACATGCCGATGGCGGAAATCAGCGGAATCAGACGGTTGCTGCCGCGCAAGGGGCGGTAGGCGATCCGTTCGATGCTGTAGCCGTAGGCACTGGTCACGACGATGGTCGCGAGGAAAGCGGCAGTCATCAACAGCGGAACGCTGTCGAGTCCCATCATGGACAGGCCCGCGATGGCGATGAACGCCACGTAGGAACCAATCATGTACACCTCGCCGTGGGCGAAGTTGATCATTCCAATGATGCCGTAAACCATCGTATAGCCGATGGCGATCAGGGCATACGTGCTGCCAATGGTCAGGCCATTAACCAGCTGTTGGAAAAAGTGATAGATGTCAGGCATTACAGCGCTCCTAAAAACCTGATACGCATTTCACTGGTGGAGTCATTTTCCCGCTCGAGCCCCGTGGATCTGCATCCACTTCGAACGCGAGGTTTGCCAGCGAACCGCTGATGACGGTTTTGAGATTTTCAGGTGGGGAGACTGGCGGATCACGCCAGCGCGGCCCAAAACGTTCGTAAAACAAAGCCCACGGCACGCCGTGGGCTTTGTTGGCAGTCAGTCAGGCAAGGCCTTACTGAGGCGAAGCTTCAGTTTTTGGTTTGCCGAAGTGCCACTCGTAAACCACAAATTTGAAGTCTTTCAAGTCGCCCTTGGCGTCGAACTGCAGATCGCCAGTCGGGGTCTTGAAGGTGCCAGCGTGGATGGCAGCAGCCACTTTGGCGGTATCTTCGGACTTGGCAGACTTGATGCCTTCAGCGATCACTTCCACAGCCGAGTAGGCCGGGAACACGAACGGACCGCTCGGGTCTTCTTTCTTCGCCTTGAACGCATCAGCCAGGGCAACGTTGGCCGGATCCTGGTCGAAGGATTTCGGCAGGGTTACCAGCAGACCTTCGGAAGCGTCTTTGGCGATCTGCGAAATGGAGTCGTTACCCACGCCTTCCGGACCCATGAACTTGGCTTTCAGGCCTTTTTCCTGGGATTGACGCAGGATCAGCCCCAGCTCCGGGTGGTAGCCGCCGTAGTAGACGAAGTCGACGTTGGCTTGCTTGAGCTTGGCGATGATCGAGGAGAAGTCCTTGTCGCCGGCGTTGATGCCTTCGAACACGGCAACCTTGACGTTTTTGCCTTCCAGGGTTTTCTTCACGGCGGTGGCGATGCCTTCACCGTATTGCTGTTTGTCGTGCAGGACAGCAACGATTTTCGGTTTTACGTGATCGGCAATGTAGTTACCGGCGGCAGGGCCTTGGGCGCTGTCCAGACCGATGGTACGGAATACCATTTTGTAACCACGAGCGGTGATGTCCGGGCTGGTGGCAGCCGGGGTGATCATGATCACGCCTTCGTCTTCGTAAATGTCCGAAGCCGGTTGAGTGGAGCTGGAGCACAGGTGACCGACCACGAACTTGACGCCGTCGTTGACGACCTTGTTCGCGACCGCTACCGCTTGTTTTGGATCACAGGCGTCATCGTATTCAACGGCTTCGAGTTTCTTGCCGTCTACGCCGCCTTTGGCGTTGATTTGTTCGATGGCCATTTTGGCGCCACTGAACTGCATGTCGCCGTATTGGGCTACAGGACCGGTCTTAGGGCCGGCGATGCCGATCTTGATGGTGTCAGCTGCGAACGAATGGCTGGCAACCCCGGCCAGAACCATAGCGGCAAACAGTTTGGAAATCTGCTTAGTAGCCTTAGTCATAGTGCTCCACTCTTACTGTTGTAGTTTTTATAGTCCTGGCGCCGTAGCAGCAGAACCGGGTCAGATATCTTCGATATCCTCCGGAAAATGCCCCCGGCAACTGTACCGGTACAGTGTAGAGCGCCAATTGTTAGCCTGGGAAGCTGGCGCCAGGGGGCAAAACCTGAGGGTGTCGCTTTTTTGAAAGAAAAAGACAGAATAGCGGCGGGATGTTAGCTGGCTAATTGCTTGATTCAGCGGCATTCCCTGGCTTTCCTGCTCTTTTCAATCGGTGACTCAATTGCAACCGGGTTTTTCTGGCGGACCACCAACGTTATCATTCGCGTCGATTTCTTTTCCGGACAGGACCCATGACTCAAGAACCTAGCACCCTCTATGCCAAGCTGCTTGGTGAAACCGCATCTATTACCTGGAAAGAGTTGGAGCCGTTCTTCGCCAGGGGTGCCCTATTGTGGGTCGACCCTGGTCTTGATTTGATCGCTGCCGCCGAGGCCGTGGCCACGGACGAAGGGGAGAAAGTGGCTGCCTGGCTGGCCGCTGACCAAGTCGCCAAGCTGTCTGAAACGCGGGCGCTGGATCTTTTCGAACGTGACCCGCAGTTGTGGGCGGTGGTGGTTTCGCCGTGGATCCTGATCCAGGAAAGGGCGACGAGCTGAGTCGCTGCGCCTTATTGGTGCGCCGTGCAGGCAAGGAAAAGTGTGTAGGTGAGTAGCGTGATGGCACGTTGCCGTAGAGAAAGGCCACGTGCAGGGCCAGCATCACGGTAACGTAAACGTAATGGGCACAGTTCAGTGAGCAGCCGAAGGGCTGCTTAATTGTTTCTGGATGTAGGATTTGTGTTGAATCCGAGGCCGCTTTCGCGAGCAGGCTCGCTCCCACAGGGTTCAGTGTTCACCTTATGGGAGGAGCCTGCTCGCGAAGGGCGCGGCGCGGTATCGAGCCAGTCTCAGGCAGTCTTGCCAGTATGGTTATTCAGCGAAATAACCTTGGTCTTGCCAATGCGGTGACGGTAGATCTCGCGCAGGTATTTGATCGCTTTCTTCACGCAATCACGCGACAGGCGAATGTCGTTGATCGAGACAAACTTGTCCTTGTCGTTGATCAGCTCGCGGTACTTCTTCTCGTACATCGGTTTGATCGCGTACCAGTTGGTATCGAGGATCTTCGCCGGGTTCTCGAATTCGTTGAGCAAGTCGTCGATCCGGTCTTCGTCGAACTCTTCATTGATGATGAAGTCGAGGATCGAGTTGTCCAGCGTCTCGTCGAAGCGGTACGGGTTCTTCGCGAAGCAGCGCTTGATGAACGCGACGATCAGCGTCAGGAAATCGTCCGACAGGCACGGGCTCTTGGCGATCAGGGTGGTCAGCGACAAGTTGGCCGAGGCGCCGATCACCAGCGCGTAACGCTTGAGCGTGGTGTTCGGGAACAGGCTGTTGAGGTGGGTCTTCAACCGGTTCAAGTCCATGTAGGACAGCTTGTAGTCTTTCGGCAAGGAAACGATCGACACCACCGACGAGCAGTTCTTGAAGAAGTGCAGGTCGTGCAACGCGGCCGCGTCGTAACCGGAATTCTTGTACTGCTCCAGCGACGCACGATAGCGCTTGGACTCGATCGGCAGCAGGCTGATGCCTTCGATCGCCTGGGTCACTTTGTTGAAGTGCGGCAGGTCGATGGAGCGGAAGAACAAATCATCGATGTTCAGGCGCTGCGGCTCTTTCTCGAAGACCTTGAACTTGTCGCTGCTTGGCGGCGGGGTTTCCGGCACCACGGACTCGGCGTAGGCAATCGCCACCGGGCCGGCCAGGCTCATGAACAGGTCGTTGGCATCGAGGCGAATGGTTTCGCCGATGTCGATGCCGGCGCGACGGAAATAGTTCTGGTCGTAGTCAGTGGTCACCGCCTGCGCCGTCAGAATGTTGAAGATCTGCTGTGAGATGTACTGGTTGGCGTGCTTTTCCATCGCGTTGACGTCGATGTTCTGGATGTTGCCGTCATCGCTTTCTTCGGCATAACGCATGATGTCGTTGGAGATCAGCATCATGGCGTTCCATGGGCGAATACGGCCCATGACGCTGGCTTCGCTGCTGTCTTCGTTGGCGAAGTTGTAGGAGAAGTCCCACTCTTCCGACAGGTATTTGCACAACAGGCGACCGGCGTTGATGTGCAGCGCCTCGGACATTTCGCTGCGGTGATCGGAAATGTTCGGCAGCACGCAAATGCCGCTGGTGAAGATCGGCTCGAAGACGAAGGAATGACCGCTCTTGCCGTCATGTTCGTCCATCGGCTTGGTGTCGAACGTCTTGTTCATGTACGAGTGCTGCTGGGCCAGGCCGAATTCCGAGGCCATGCCCGAACCGGTACCGCCGCCGGCACTGAAGATCGAGAAATACAGGCGCGACTGGTTGGCCTTGATCCCGCAGCTGTCGATCAGGTACGAGTGAATCATCTTCCAGTCAGGGCTGGAGAAACGCTGGGTGTCCTTGTTCAGGATGATCTTGGCCAGGTACTGACCGAGGATCGGCGCGTTACCGGCGCCACCGGCGTGGACTTCCGACAAGTCCATGATTTTCATTTTGCTGTAGTCGCGCAGGAAGCCGCTTTTTTCGCCTTTGCGCGAGAAACGGATGCGACCGGCAATGTCTTTGTCGAGGTCACCGAGCATCACCAGCGGTTCCACCAGGAACACCGGTTTGGCGCCCTTGTTGGTGCCCAGGCGCAAGTTGTTGCGAATCCATTGGGCCGGGCTGTAGCCCTTTTCCGCATAGCGTTTGTCTGACGACGGACGGTCTTCGTTGTTGAATTCGTTGAGATAGAACTTGCGGGCGTTGTACACCAGCTCCGCGACGTCCAGGGCGATGTTGGAGCCGCAACGACCGAGACCGATCAGGCATACCGACGGGAATTCCTGGTCGTTGTGTTGTTCGCTGGCGCCTTCCAGATGGGGCGGGCGCGGGAACACCATGTCGCGCAGGCCGTCGAGGTTATCGAGGATGCGGTCGGTATTGGTTTCGGTGAAATACAGGTATTGCTGAGTGGCCAGCGGGCGCGTCGGGGTCAATGGCTTCGACGATGAGGGGCTGTTCGCCGCGGGGCTCAGAGTCAGATCGGAGACCGTAGTGGCCGGGTTATTTTTAGAAGTCATTGGGCGCCATCTACCTGGACTGGTTGGCTGAGCGACAACTGTCGTCAAACCTTCACGGAATGGGATCTCGCGTCTTTTTTTTGCGCGTATTTGGCCAAAGTCTCAGGGACTCGCCTGAGCAACAGTGGGTGGAATCCTTTCCTTAGTCATGATGAATCGGCCAATATTCGGCGATCTTTAATCAAAGAGAAGGCTAAATGATGTCAACACTACCTTCGTTGGGGTTCGCCGGAATTGGGCTGATGGGCCTGCCCATGTGCCGGCGCCTGCTGGCTGCGGGTTATCCGTTGACCGTGTGGAACCGCAATCCGGCCAAGTGCGCGCCGTTGGTTGAGGCCGGTGCCCGACAGGTGGCAACCCCCGCTGAACTGTGTCAGCACGCCGACATTGTCATGCTGTGCCTGGCGGACACCGCGGTGGTGCGTGAGGTGGTGTTTGGCCCGACCGGGGTGGCCTCTGGGGCGAAACGCGCCCAGTTGCTGGTGGACTTTTCCAGCCTGGAGCCCAGTGCTACGCGCGAAATGGCCAAACAACTGATCGACAGCACCGGCATGAGTTGGCTGGATGCTCCGGTGTCCGGCGGCGTGGTCGGCGCTGAGGCTGGCAGTCTGGCGATCATGGTGGGCGGCGAAGCAGCGGATTTGCAGCGAGTGCGTCCGCTATTGCTGACCCTGGGCCAGCGTGTCACCCACATGGGCGGCGTCGGGGCCGGGCAGGTGACTAAGGCGTGCAATCAGATGATCGTGGCGTGCAACGCGCTGGTCATTGCCGAAGTGGTGGCGCTGGCCGAGTCTTCCGGCGTTGACGCCCGATTGATCGCCGAAGCCCTTGCCGGTGGTTTTGCCGATTCAAAACCGTTGCAGATCCTCGCCCCGCAAATGGCCGAGAGCCAATTCGAACCGGTGAAATGGCACGTGCGCACGCTGCTCAAAGACCTCGACACCGCCGTGAAATTTTCCCGTGAACAGGGTTCGGCGACACCGCTCAGCGGATTGGCTGCGCAATTGATGCGACTGCATGGGAGCCAGGGATTCCTGGAAAAAGATCCATCGACGTTAGTGCAGATGTACCGCGAGCCAGACTCAAAGGCGTGACGTTGCACGAATGCCTGCGCTGGTTGATTTCGTTCAGCACCGGACGCAACTCGGCCAGCGGCACCGGGCGGCTGAGCAGATAACCTTGCACAAAGTCACAGCCCAGGCGTTCGAGAAAATCGTACTGCTCAAAGGTTTCGACGCCTTCGGTGACCACCTGCAAATGCAGGCTGTGAGCCATGACGATAATCGCCTGGACGATTTCCATGTCCTGGGTGGCTTTGGGAATGTCCTGGATAAACGAGCGGTCGATCTTCAGCGTGTTCAGCGGCAGGCGCTTGAGGTAGGCCAGGGACGAATAACCGGTGCCGAAGTCATCGATCGACAACGAAACCCCGAGGGCACGAATCTGCCGCAGCAGCACCAGCGTGTTGGCGAGGTTGCCCATCAACGCGTTTTCGGTGACTTCCAGCTCCAGCCGTTGCGGCGCGACCCCGGAGGCGTGCAGCGCAAATTCGATTTCATCGGCCAGATCCTCGCGCGCCAGGTTCAGCGGTGAGCAGTTCACGGCGATCTTCAGTTCTTCGCAACCGTTGCGGGACAGTTCACCGAGGTCTTCGCAGGCTTTGCGCAGCACCCAGTTGTCGAGCTCGCGGATCAGGCCGTTCGCCTCGGCAATGGCGATAAACCGATCAGGTGCGAGCAAACCGTGAACCGGGTGTTGCCAGCGAACCAGGGCTTCGAGCTTGCTGACCTGGCCGGTTTTCAGGTCGAAGATTGGCTGGTAATACAGCATCAACTCATTGTCTTTACGCAATGCGTGCCGCAGTTCTTCTTCGAGCTGCAGCTCCATCGTGGCGCGGGTCTTGAGAATGGAGCTGAAAAAATTCAGGCCGTTGCGACCAGCGTCCTTGGACTGGTACAGCGCCAGGTCGGCGTTCTTCAGCAGTTCTTCACAGGTCTTGCCGTCTTGCGGGAACAGGCTGATGCCGATGCTGGTGGTCATGACCATGTTGCGCCCGGAGAGCTCGATGGGCTCCTTCATTTTCAGCATGATGCGCTGGGCCATGTGCTGCGCTTCTTCGGGATCATTCAGGCCAATGAGGATGCAGAACTCGTCTCCGCCAAATCGGGCCACGACATCCTTGTGGCTGCGCACCGAGCTTTTGATATGGCCGGCCAGCACCTTGAGCAGTTCATCGCCCGCGTCATGGCCGAGGCTGTCGTTGATGCGCTTGAAGTGGTCGATGTCGAGGAACATCACCGCGAGCATGCCGCCTTCGTTGGTCTTCTCGATCAGCTTCTCGGCGAATATCTGATTGAAGCCACGACGGTTGATCAGGTTGGTCAAGGGATCGTAGTGCGCCACTTGTTGCAGCGACAGGCGCGCCTGGTCCAGCTGACTGAGCAGCGAGTTGACCCGCTGCAGGTCACGCTCCTTGTGTTGCAGCTTTTTGTCCGCCAGTGCCGCGCTGATGCTGCTCCCTATGATCAGCAGCGTCATGACCGCTACCGTCAACGCCAGTTGCAGGTGACTGTGTTCGCTGGCCGGCGCCAGGACGCTATCGTGAGGCATCACCAGATTGAAGGCCGCCATGCCGGTGAAGTGCATGCACAGGATGCCGGCCCCGAGGAGCAGGCTGGCGCTGTACTTGAGCAGTTGGTGAAACATCCCGGTGCCGTCGCGCAAATACCGCGACAGCAACAGCGCCGCCAGGCTGGCGCCAATTGCGATGACGATGGACAAGGCGAACAACGCCGGCTGGTAGTAGACCGTGGCACTCGAATGCATCGACGCCATGCCGACGTAATGCATGGCGGTAATCCCCAGCCCGACCCACACGGAAGCCTTGAGGCAATGCCGGACATTCAGGTCGGGGAGGCTGAGGGTGTGCATCACCAGCCATGACGTGCACAGGGCGATCAGCAGTGAGAGCAGGGTGACGGGAAGTTGATAGTGAAGTTCGACAGGCGCCTGGAACGCCAGCATGCCAATAAAATGCATGGCCCAGATACCGCCCGCCAGGCACCCGCTGCCGACCCAGCGCCAAAGCCTTTGCGAGGCCGGACTTTCCGCATGCGCCACACGCTCTGCCATATCCAGCGTGGCAAAACAGCCGACACACGCCACTACATAAGCCAGCAGCACCAGAAAAGGGTCATGCGTGCAATTGAGTATGAATTGCCCGCTCGCTGTCAGCTCGGTAATGAAATGCAGACCAAGCCACTCCATAGCACGCCCCGTCGTTGTCATCCTGGCCGGCTTAATGAACGCCAGCGAATGTCACGAGTATAGAGGCCGTGTCTGGAGTGCAAGCGGTGATGTCAAAATGGTTCCATATGATTTTGGCATCACGCTAATCGCGTTTGGTACTAAGCCTCAGGCGCTTTGTTCAAAAGGGATTTCGTACGCCGGTTGCAGGGCTGGAAGGCCGAAGGCTGCCCGGGCCGCGTCGCAGTCCACGTTCGCCTCGCCATTTTCCCAAGACGCCTCAAACTCCCGGCAGGTGCTGGAGCGTTCGTTGTAAATCGAGCATTTGACCTCGCAGCCGACGTCTCCTTCCAGGCTGATGCAGCGGGTGGGTTTACAGTCGGTGCCGAGCATCGCCACGCGACTGGGGCTGATCGACGCGACCAGATCATCCGGCACCGTGCCCCCGGACGAAGCGCATTCACCCCAGAAAAAAGACACACGGAAATGGGAACAGCAGGCACCGCAATTCAGACACGGACTGACTTCGGACATGGTCGATTTATCTACGCAGGAGGGGTACGCAGGGGGTGCGGACAGGGGCGCTATTCTAGGCTTCGCAACGGGCTTTGGAAGGGGGTATGAAAGGTATTTTTAAGCGACGGACGGCGCCCTGAAAATAGCGGTCGGACACCCGTGAATCCTGGGCCCGGTGGTCAGTGCGCCTGCGTGAGCGCCATGGCCTGATATCAGCCTTACAAATAATGACAGACAGTGTGGGCGGCCCTGTCTAGATTGACGGTTCCGGGGACAGTGAGGCCCCAATAACAATAAAAGAGACGGACCCATGCAGAACTCGACCCAAGCGGCGAATGCCTGGCGCATTCTGTTCCTGTTGTTCCTGGCCAACCTGTTCAACTTCTTCGATCGCACCATTCCCGCCATTATCATCGAGCCGATCCGCATGGAGTGGCACCTCAGCGACTTTCAGCTGGGGATCGTCGGCACCGCTTTCACCCTGGTTTACGCGATTGCCGGCCTGCCGCTGGGGCGGATGGCCGATACCGGTTCGCGTAGCAAACTGATGGGCTGGGGCCTGGCGGTCTGGAGCGGGCTGACCGCGGTCAACGGACTGGTGGGCAGTTTCTGGAGTTTCCTGATCGTGCGCATGGGCATCGGCATCGGTGAAGCCAGTTACGCACCGGCTGCCAACTCGCTGATCGGCGACCTGTTCCCGGCGCATCGTCGGGCGCGGGCGATGGGCATCTTCATGCTGGGTCTGCCGCTGGGCTTGTTGCTGGCGTTCTTCACCATCGGCGCGATGGTCAAGGCGTTCGACAGCTGGCGCGCGCCGTTCTTTATCGCGGCGGTGCCGGGGTTGATCCTGGCGATTTTCATGTTCTTCATCAAAGAGCCGAAGCGCGGCGCAGCAGAAACCGTGCAGGTGTCGCAGGAGCGCGTAGACCGGCCGATCCGCCGGGTGCTGGCGGTGCCGACGTTCCTGTGGCTGGTGATGGCCGGGCTGTGCTTCAACTTCGCGACCTACGCCTGCAACTCATTCCTGGTGCCGATGCTGCAACGCTACTTCCTGATGCCGTTGCAGGAAGCCGCGGTGGCCACGGGGGTGATCGTCGGGGTGACCGGTTTGTTCGGCCTGACGCTAGGCGGTTGGGTCGCTGACAAGATTCACCAGCGAGTGGCCAACGGGCGGCTGTTGTTTGCAGCGTTCAGTTTGATTATCTCGACCGTGTGCACGGCGTGGGCACTGCACGCCGGACGCATCGAAATTGGCGTGTTTGTCGCGGTCTTCAGTGTGGGCTGGCTGTTTGCCTACAACTTCTACACCTGCGTCTACACCGCGATTCAGGACGTGGTCGAGCCGCGTTTGCGGGCGACGGCAATGGCGCTGTTCTTTGCCGGGCTGTATTTGCTCGGCGGTGGATTGGGCCCCGTGGTGGTGGGTGGCTTGTCCGATCACTTTGCGCACACGGCGATGCTGGCGGCGGGTGCCGAGCAGATGACCGAGGCGTTCAAGGCCGTCGGGCTGCATGACGCGATGTACCTGATTCCGGTGGCGTTGTTCTTCACCATGGTGTTTCTGTTTATGGCGTCGCGGTGTTTTGTGCGAGATGCGAAGCGGATGAAGGAAGGGTTGGTGGCGGTGGTTGAGCCTGGGGTTGCTGTGGCGACTGCTTGATCGCCTTCGCGAGCAGGCCTTCAGCAACACCATAGGTATCAGCAGACAAAAAAAGGCCCGCATCACTGCGGGCCTTCTTTATTTAACCGGGTAGGGCAGGGGACTTAACCCGCCACCAACACCCGAATCGCTTCAAGCCGCAACGCAGCCTTTTCAAGCATGGCCAACCCTTGCTCACGCTGTTTGCGCAGGGCCACCAGTTCGCTGTCGCGCACGGTCGGGTTCACGGCTTGCAACGCGGTCAGGCGCGCCAGTTCTTCATCGGTATCCGCTGCCAGGCGACGCTGCGCCTCGGCCACACGCTCGGCGTGACGCGGCAGGATCTTCTCTTCGCCGGCGTTGATCCGAGGCGTCAGCTGATCACGCTGAGCCTGGATGAACTTGTTGGCGCTGGCACGCGGAACGCTTTCCAGCTGATCGTTCAAGGTCTCGAACGACACGCGGGCCGACAGGTCGTTGCCATTGGCATCGAGCAGGCAGCGCAGGGCGGCCGGCGGCAGGTAACGGCCCAGTTGCAGCGAGCGCGGGGCAACCACTTCGCTGACGTAGAGCAGTTCCAGCAACACGGTGCCGGGCTTGAGCGCCTTGTTCTTGATCAGCGCGACGGCGGTGTTGCCCATCGAGCCGGACAGGACCAGGTCCATGCCGCCCTGAACCATCGGGTGCTCCCAGGTGATGAACTGCATGTCTTCGCGAGACAGCGCCTGGTTGCGGTCGTAAGTGATGGTCACGCCTTCGTCGTCGCCCAGCGGGAAGCTGGCGTCGAGCATTTTTTCGCTCGGCTTGAGGATCAGGGCATTTTCCGAATGGTCTTCGCTGTCGATGCCGAAGGCGTCAAACAGGGTTTCCATGTAGATCGGCAGGGTGAACTGATCGTCTTGCTCAAGAATGTCTTCGACCAGCGCATCGCCTTCGCCAGCGCCGCCGGAATTGAGTTCCAGCAGACGGTCACGGCCGGTGTGCAAGTCGGCTTCCAGACGCTCACGCTCGGTGCGGGCTTCGTCGATCAGCGCTTGCCACTCGCCGTCGTCGGCCTCTTCCAGCAGCGGCAGCAGGCGCGGTCCGAACTGATGCTGCAAGGCGTTGCCGGTCGGGCAGGTGTTGAGGAAGGCGTTCAGCGCTTCGTGGTACCACTGGAACAGACGCTCTTGCGGGCTGGTTTCCAGGTACGGCACGTGCAGTTCGATGATGTGTTTCTGGCCGATCCGGTCCAGACGACCGATCCGCTGCTCCAGCAGGTCCGGGTGCGCCGGCAGATCGAACAGCACCAGGTGATGCGAGAACTGGAAGTTGCGACCTTCACTGCCGATTTCCGAGCAGATCAGCACTTGTGCGCCGAATTCTTCGTCGGCGAAGTAAGCGGCGGCGCGGTCACGCTCGAGGATGTTCATGCCTTCGTGGAACACCGTGGCCGGGATGCCGGAACGCACGCGCAGGGCGTCTTCCAGGTCCATGGCGGTTTCGGCGTGGGCGCAGATCACCAGCACTTTGGTGCGCTTGAGCATCTTCAGGGTGTCGATCAGCCACTCGACGCGCGGGTCGAATTTCCACCAGCGCTCTTCTTCGTTGGCGTCCGGCTGGGCCTGGAAGCTGACTTCCGGGTACAGCTCGGCGTGATCGCCCAGCGGCAGTTCGAGGTATTCATCCGGGCACGGCAGCGGGTACGGGTGCAGTTTGCGCTCCGGGAAACCCTGTACGGCAGCGCGGGTATTACGGAACAGCACGCGGCCGGTGCCATGGCGGTCCAGCAATTCACGCACGAGGCGCGCGCTGGCTTCGGTATCGCCATCGTTCACGGCGGTCAGCAAGGCTTCGCCTTCGTTGCCGAGGAAACCGTGAATGGTCTTGTGTGCTTCAGGCGACAGGCGCCCCTTGTCCAGCAGCTCCTGAACGGCTTCGGCCACCGGGCGATAGTTTTCGCTCTCGGCGCGGAAGGCGGCCAGGTCATGGAAACGGTTCGGGTCGAGCAGGCGCAGACGGGCGAAGTGGCTGTCCTGGCCCAGTTGTTCCGGGGTTGCGGTCAGCAGCAGCACGCCGGGAATGGTCTCGGCCAGTTGTTCGACCAGGGTGTATTCCGCGCTGGCCTTGTCTTCGTGCCATACCAGGTGGTGGGCTTCGTCGACGACCATCAGGTCCCAGCCGGCGGCAAACAGCGCGTCCTGGGCCTTTTCGTCTTCGACCAGCCACTCCAGTGCAACCAGCGCAAGCTGGGTGTCTTCGAACGGGTTGGTGGCATCGCTTTCGATGAAGCGTTCTTCGTCGAACAGCGCAACTTGCAGGTTGAAGCGGCGGCGCATCTCGACCAGCCACTGGTGCTGCAGGTTCTCGGGAACCAGGATCAGCACGCGGTTGGCGCGGCCCGAGAGCAATTGGCGATGGATCACCAGACCGGCTTCGATGGTTTTACCCAGGCCCACTTCGTCCGCCAGCAGAACGCGCGGCGCAATGCGGTCGGCGACTTCGCGGGCGATGTGCAACTGGTGCGCGATTGGTTGTGCACGCACGCCACCGAGGCCCCACAGCGCGGACTGCAATTGGCGGCTGGTGTGTTCCAGGGTGTTGTAACGCAGGGAGAACCAGGCCAGCGGGTCGATCTGCCCGGCGAACAGACGGTCGCTGGCCAGACGGAACTGAATGAAGTTCGACAGTTGGGTTTCCGGCAGGGTCACGCTTTCGTTCTGCGCGTTGAGACCGTGGTAGACCAGCAGGCCATCGACGTCGTCGACTTCCTGGACCGTCAGTTTCCAGCCTTCGAAGTGAGTGATCGAGTCACCGGGCGAAAACCGCACGCGGGTGAGGGGCGCATTCCGTAGCGCGTACTGGCGAGTCTCGCCAGTGGCCGGGTAGAGCACGGTCAACAAGCGGCCGTCCTGTGCCAGAACGGTGCCTAAACCCAGCTCGGCTTCGCTGTCACTGATCCAGCGTTGCCCCGGTTGATACTGCTGCGCCATGCTGCCTGACTCCCACCTTGAAAAAGCGGGCTATCTTAACGGAAGGAGGCCCTCAGGGCCAAAGGACTCTCATAAAAACTCGCAGTCTTACGTTAGCCCAATGAGGCGGTGCTTGCCGGCCAGGGCACTGATGAGTGCCAAACGGGTCACAGTTTGCGACCGATGGCTCAAGTCGCCATCCCCGCAGCCGACAGCCTGCTGACAGGAGACTAAAAAATTATGCTGCTACCGATGCTCCCCTTGAGTGCCGTGCCCATCACCTCACAGCACGACCCGATCCGCCAGCGCCCGGATATTCCGCCAGTGGTGCCGGTGCAGGAAAGCTCGAACGAAAGCACCATCGACCTGCAGCAGCGTGATCCCGAAGAAGCGGCTTTTCAGCTGCGCGAGGAACAGCGCCGCAAGCTGGAGCGCGAGCGTCGTCGCCGCGAGGCCGATGAAGACCCCGAGGAGCACCTGGCCATTCCCGGTGACGAACTGAATGCCGACAACACCGTGCCGGTGGCGCCGTTGATGGAAGATCAGCCGCGTCAGGGCTTGTGGGTCGATATTCAGATTTGAGTTGTGGCGGGTCAGCCCGCATTATTGCGCTATACCCGTCAAACGATGCACTGAGCACCATGAGCCAAGACGATAAGCTGATTGATCTCAACTCTGAACGCGCCAAGCGGGTTCACGACCTTAATGAAAAACGCTTGAATGAAGTTCGACAGGCGTTCGAGCAGGCAATGCCATTAGGCAAAGCCAAGAAGAAACCGAAGAACAAACCAAAAAAGCGTTGAACCCCCCTGCATCTTTTGATGCAGGTCAGTTATTACCCCGCCTTTAAGCCCGGTCTCGGGCGACATTGATCCAGGTCAATTTTCTCTTCTGCCTGTTTGGTTAACTTAGCCCTATCGCAACAGGGCAAGCCCAGGAGGCCAGTCATGTTTTTCGACAACGTGGTGATCGCCGGAGTGCTGACTGTCAGCCTCATGGTTATGTTTTTCGCAGGGTTTGGATTTTTTATCTGGAAGGATTCGCACAAGCGCAAACCGTAGTTCTTTCCAGGTGTAATGAGCACGCAAGGCATTTTGGGCAACTTCGGTTGCCCTTTTTTTTGCCTGCAATTTAGATCTGGCAATACAAAACCCTGTGGGAGCGGTTGAATTTGAAATTGCGCCCACAAAAAAGCCCGACTCAATGGTCGGGCTTTTTCATTGCTTGGCGATGGATCAGCTACCCAGCGCCTTCGACGCCAGCCAGAACAGGCCGGCCGACAGGCCCACCGTCGCTGGCAGGGTCAGGACCCAGGCCAGCAGGATGGTTTTCACCGTGCCGCCTTGCAGGCCGCTTTTGTTCGCGACCATGGTCCCGGCCACGCCCGAGGACAGCACGTGGGTGGTGGAGACCGGCAGGCTGAAGATATTCGCCAGGCCAATCATGCACGCGGTGGTGATCTGCGCCGACATGCCTTGTGCGTAAGTCATGCCTTGCTTGCCGATCTTCTCGCCGATGGTCAGTACCACACGTTTCCAGCCCACCATGGTGCCCAGGCCCAGTGCCAGGGCAACCGCCAAAATCACCCAGAACGGCGCGTATTCGGTGGTGGTGGTCAGGTCTTTGCGCAGTTTGTCCAGGTCAGCCTTTTCACGGGCATTGAGGCTAGGCAACTTGCCGACTTTCTTCGCCGTGTCATCCAGGCAGAGCAAGTAGCGGCGCACTTCGATGCGGCTTTCCGACGACAACGAGTGGTAGTCCGATACACCTTTAAGGGTGCCGAGCAGGGCGGTGATGGTCGGTTCGGTCTGTTGCGGGTTGCAACGGAATTTCTCCGGCAGATCACCTTCGATGCTTTTACCCAGTGCCAGGTATTCACCCAGGGTGTCGGCATTGCGCTTGTAGAACTGGCTCAGGTGCAGGGTCGCATCGCGGGTCCGTTCGATCTGGTACGTCGTGCTGCCCAGGTCGAGTACGAACTGCGCCGGCACGATACCGATCAGCACCAGCATGATCAGGCCGATACCTTTCTGGCCATCGTTGGAGCCGTGCACGAAGCTCACGGCCATGGCCGAGATCACCAGGACCAGACGGTTCCAGAACGGTGGGTGCTTCTTGTCATCGAGCTTGCGGCGCTGATCCGGTGTCTTGTGCATCTTCGACAGTGGACGCCACCATTTAAGGCCGATCAACACCAGTGCCGCGACGAGGAAGCCGGCCATTGGCGAGAACACCAGGGAGGCACCAATGTCGATCGCCTTCTGCCAGTTCACGCCATCGGCCAACGGAATGTCGTTGATCAAGGCGTTGGCCAGGCCGACACCGAGGATCGAACCGATCAGGGTGTGGGAGCTGGAGGCCGGGATACCGAAGTACCAGGTGCCCAGGTTCCAGGTGATGGCGGCAGCAAGCAGCGAGAACACCATGGCCAGTCCGTGACCGGTATTCACATTGATCAGCAGTTCCACCGGCAGCAGGTGAACGATGGCATACGCCACGCCAACACCGCCCAGCAGCACGCCGAGGAAGTTGAACACCCCGGAAAAGAACACCGCCAGATGAGGCGGCATGGCTTTGGTGTAGATAACAGTGGCCACCGCGTTTGCGGTGTCATGAAAGCCGTTGATGAACTCGAAGGCGAGGACAAAGGCCAGGGCGAGCAAGAGGCTCACAAGCACCCAAGCATCCAGTCCGCTGAATAAATCGATCATGAAGGTTTTCTGACCCGGTCGTAAGGGGGCGCGATTATGCCAGAAAAGACTGCTAATCAATGCACTTGCTGCTCATCGGTAACATTCTTCAACGAATTAAATGGTGAGGGACGCCAATCTCCCAGCGTTTTACCGGGTTTTTCAAGTCATTGAATTAATAGATAAAAGCCGCAGGCACAAGGGTTTCTCTCGTGTGGTCGAGAGGCTTCAACGCTTGTATGAAATATCTGAGAAGAGGGTCAGAAACGAGCCATTTGCCTCATCCGAGGGGTGAGGTGGCCGCTGCCCGCTTGTAGCGGGCACGAAAGGCTTGATCGATGCCACCCGCTTTTAGCGGGAGCCGACACAGACCCCTGAAAGAATTCGGGCCGAGGCGGTCAAGGCTCTTCGGCTTTGAGTTCCTTTTCCATCTTCTGCAGTTCCTGGGTGAACGCCTGGTCCTGAACGGTGGCGCGTTTACGCCAGGGTTTACGTTCCGGTTCGGGCTGGGCGGCGTAGGTGGTGACTTCCCCGCCGTAAACTTCCTTGTAACGTTGTTCCTGGCGCTCAAGTTCCGCGCGCAGTTCGTCTTTCGTCACAGTGCTACCTGTATGAGTTGGGATAATTTCCGGTGAAACGCGCTGCATCGAGTCGATTGACCACGCTCATAAAAAGGGTAATGCCCGGGAAGGCAACCTTTTGACGGCATGTGAACAATACTTCCATGTTGCAGGCGGCCACGACACCAGAGAAAAACAGCTGACGTAGCATCAGGTTCCTGTTTCAGCGAGCGCTTTGGCGGAGCATATGAGATGAGCGTCAGGCGCTTGCTGCGGGCAACGACGATGGGACATCGCGCTGCCGGGTGACGGAGCCGGTGGATAAAAAACCGTTTCGCCACTGAATTGCATTATAGCGGTCGATTCGAAGAACACTATCACCGAGGCGTTAAAAGTAGTTCGTCATGTGTGATTGTTTTGTTACTGACAAGTGTTAACGGCAACTAGGATCCGATGATGTCATTGTGCAGCGATGTCTTTCTGGCGCCATTAAGGTGAACAACTTAAACCGCTTACATCGACCTTTAAGAAGTCGACCAGACAAAAAATAAAACGGGCAGTTAATGGCGTGAGTCGTATCAGACCTTGCGTGGCATCGATTGCGATTATCGGCCTGTCGTCCGATAATCGCCCAATCTTGGCGGTCCCGGTCTTGTGTGCAGGAGCAGGGGCCGCGTGTAATAGCCGCTGATCCGCCTCGGAAAGGACCTGTCATGAACGATCAAATGCGCAACTCATTCACTTCAGTGGCGCCGCCGATCGTCGCCTCACCCGCGAAGCGCATTCAGGCCCTGACCGGCGACCCTGATTTCATGACCTCCCTGGCGCGTGGCCTGGCGGTGGTGCAAGCGTTTCAAGAGCGCAAGCGCCACCTGACCATTGCCCAGATCAGCCATCGCACGGAAATTCCCCGCGCCGCCGTGCGACGTTGCCTGCATACATTGATCAAACTCGGCTACGCCACCACCGACGGCCGCACCTATTCACTGCTGCCCAAAGTGTTGACCCTGGGCCATGCCTATTTGTCTTCGACGCCACTGGCGGTGTCGGCCCAGCCGTACCTGGACCGCATGAGCGAGCAACTGCACGAAGCCTGCAACATGGCCACGCTGGAAGGCGATGACATTTTGTACATCGCCCGCTCGGCGACCACGCAACGCCTGATTTCGGTCGACCTTTCAGTGGGCGGTCGCCTGCCGGCGTATTGCACTTCAATGGGCCGGATTCTCCTCGCCGCGCTGGACGACACTTCGTTGCGTGAATACCTCGATCACGCAGAACTGCAAGCCAAGACCAGCCGCACGCTGCACACACCCGAGGCGTTGCTCGAATGCCTGCAAGAGGTGCGGCAACAAGGCTGGTGCATCGTCGATCAGGAACTGGAGCAGGGCCTGCGTTCGATTGCCGTGCCGGTGTACGACGCGTCCGGCCAGGTAGTGGCCGCCTTGAACGTCAGCACTCACGCCGGCCGTGTCAGTCGCAACGAACTGGAACAACGCTTCCTGCCCGGCCTGCTCAGCGCCAGCCGCGACCTCAGCGCACAGCTCTTCGCCTAAGCTTTTATCTAAGATGTTCGATAAACGCACAGACTCGCGTTTATCGAATTGACGCTCTTTCCCTTGGATCATTACTGTCGCGGCAGCGCCAGCTCAGGCTGGCACCTGTTCGACTGCGTTCTTGCGTGGAATAAAAATAATGAACCAGCCCCAGTCTGCTGTAGGTAACTGCCTCGACGTGCAGTCCTTCATCAATGCTCAACCCATTTCGCGCTATCAGTGGCGAGTGGTGATCCTGTGTTTCCTGATTGTCTTCCTCGATGGCCTCGATACCGCGGCCATGGGCTTTATTGCGCCTGCGTTGTCGCAGGATTGGGGGATCGACCGCGCCAGTCTTGGCCCAGTGATGAGTGCCGCATTGATCGGCATGGTCTTCGGCGCGCTGGGTTCCGGTCCGTTGGCTGACCGTTTCGGGCGCAAAGTCGTGCTGGTTGGCGCGGTGTTGTTGTTTGGTGCCTTCAGTCTGGCATCGGCCTACAGCACCAACGTCGATCAATTGCTGGTGCTGCGTTTCCTCACCGGCCTTGGCCTTGGCGCCGGCATGCCGAACGCCACCACGTTGCTGTCGGAATACACCCCGGAGCGCAAGAAATCCCTGCTGGTGACCAGCATGTTCTGCGGCTTCAACCTCGGCATGGCCGGCGGAGGGTTTATCTCGGCCAAGCTGATCCCGGCGTTCGGTTGGCACAGTTTGCTGTTGATCGGCGGGATTCTGCCGCTGATCCTCTCGGTCGTCCTGCTGTTCTGGCTGCCGGAATCGGCGCGCTACCTTGTAGTCCGTAACCGTGGCACCGACAAAGTACGCAAGACCCTGGCGCCCATCGACCCGACCATCGTCGCCCAGGCTTCAAGCTTCAGCGTGCCGGAACAGAAAACCGTGAAGGCGCGCAACGTATTCGCGGTGATCTTCTCCGGCACCTACAGCACCGGCACATTGCTGCTGTGGCTGACTTACTTCATGGGCCTGGTGATTGTGTACCTGCTGACCAGTTGGCTGCCGACACTGATGCGCGACAGCGGCGCGAGCATGGAGCAGGCCGCGTTCATCGGCGCACTGTTCCAGTTTGGCGGAGTGCTGAGTGCGGTGGGCGTAGGCTGGGCGATGGACCGGTTCAATCCGCACAAGGTCATCGGCATTTTCTACCTGCTGGCCGGGGTGTTTGCCTACGCGGTGGGGCAGAGCCTGGGCAACATCACCCTGTTGGCGACGTTGGTGCTGGTGGCGGGTATGTGCGTCAACGGTGCGCAATCGGCAATGCCTTCCCTGGCGGCGCGGTTTTATCCGACACAAGGGCGGGCGACCGGGGTGTCATGGATGCTCGGGATTGGCCGCTTTGGCGCGATTCTCGGGGCATGGATGGGTGCGACGCTGCTCGGGTTGGGCTGGAATTTCGAGCAGGTGCTGACGGCACTGGTGATTCCGGCGGCGTTGGCGACCACGGCGGTGGTGATCAAGGGCATGGTCAGTCATGCGGATGCTACTTGAGGGGCTGATCCGGCATCTTCAGCGGTTTTGAGGGCCTCTTCGCGAGCAGGCTCGCTCCCACAGGCGACCGCGTTCCCCTGTGGGAGCGGGCTTGCTCGCGATGCTTTTGATCTTCGATAGGTTGCCAACAATCTGTTCGATAAACGAACACATAGTCGATTATCGGATTGTTTGGTGTTTTGCACAGGCTTAACCTTCAGTCATTCCGGCGCTGCGCATCGCGCCTTTTTCTTCCACTGTCGGTTGATAACAAAACGGGAGCCTGCCCCATGGCTGAAATCCTTTCGCTGCACGACGCGGTGAAGCAATTCGTAAACGACGGCGATACGGTCGCGCTCGAAGGCTTTACCCATCTGATCCCTATGGCGGCGGGTCATGAAATCATTCGTCAGGGCAAGAAAGACCTGACGCTGGTGCGCATGACCCCGGACCTGATCTACGACCAGTTGATCGGCGCCGGTTGTGCTCGCAAGTTGATTTTCTCCTGGGGCGGCAACCCGGGTGTAGGTTCGCTGCACCGTCTGCGTGATGCCGTCGAGAAGCAGTGGCCGCATCCACTGGAGATCGAAGAGCACAGCCACGCCGACCTGGCCAATGCCTACGTCGCTGGCGCCTCCGGCCTACCGTTCGCGGTGCTGCGGGCCTACGCCGGTTCCGACCTGCCGAAGGTCAATCCACTGATCAAGACCGTCACCTGCCCGTTTACCGGTGAAGTGCTGGCGGCCGTGCCGTCGGTGCGTCCGGACATCACCGTGATCCACGCGCAGAAAGCCGACCGCAAAGGCAACGTGCTGCTGTGGGGCATTCTCGGTGTGCAGAAAGAAGCCGCACTGGCTGCCAAGCGTTGCATCGTCACCGTCGAAGAAATCGTCGACGACCTCAATGCACCGATGAACTCCTGCGTCCTGCCCACCTGGGCCTTGAGCGCGGTTTGCCTCGTCCCTGGCGGCGCGCATCCGTCCTACGCCCATGGATACAACGAGCGTGACAACCGTTTCTACCAGGCCTGGGACCCGATTGCCCGCGACCGTGAAACCTTCACCGCGTGGATCAACGAATACATCCACGGCTGCGCTGACTTCAGCGAGTTCCAGGCCAAGCTGGCCGCTGCTTCGGAGGCCAAGTAATGACTTACACCACCAATGAAATGATGACCGTCGCCGCCGCGCGCCGTTTGAAGAACGGTTCGGTGTGCTTCGTCGGCATCGGCCTGCCGTCGAAAGCGGCCAACCTGGCGCGCCTGACGTCGTCGCCGGATGTGGTCCTGATCTACGAATCGGGCCCGATCGGTGCCAAACCGAGCGTATTGCCGCTGTCGATTGGTGACGGTGAGCTGGCGGAAACCGCCGACACCGTGGTCCCGACCGGTGAGATTTTTCGCTATTGGTTGCAGGGCGGGCGTATCGACGTCGGTTTCCTCGGCGCTGCGCAAGTCGACCGTTTCGGCAACATCAACACCACCGTGGTCGGCGATTACTTCTCGCCGAAAGTCCGCCTGCCGGGTGCCGGTGGCGCGCCGGAAATTGCCGGCTCGGCCAAAAGTGTATTGATCATCCTCAAGCAGTCGGCGCGTTCTTTCGTCGACAAGCTCGACTTCATTACCTCGGTCGGCCATGGCGAGGGCGGTGATTCGCGCAAGCGTCTTGGTCTGCCGGGCGCAGGGCCAGTCGGCATCATTACCGACCTGTGCATCATGGAACCGGAAGCCGGCACCCATGAGTTTGTGGTCACCGCGCTGCATCCTGGTGTGACCCGTGAGCAAGTGGTTGCCGCCACCGGTTGGCCGATTCGTTTCGCTGACACGGTTGAAAACACCGCCGAGCCCACCGACGTTGAACTGACGGCACTGCGCGATCTTGAAGCCCGCACCGCCGCCGCTCATGGCCAAGCCCCCGGAGAAGCCTGATGCGTGACGTTTATATCTGCGACGCCATTCGTACCCCCATCGGCCGTTTCGGCGGCGGTCTGTCGGCCGTTCGCGCGGACGATCTGGCCGCGGTGCCGATCAAGGCGCTGATGGAACGCAACCCGTCGGTGGACTGGACGGCGGTGGACGAGGTGTTCCTCGGCTGCGCCAACCAGGCCGGCGAAGACAACCGTAACGTCGCACGCATGGCGTTGCTGCTGGCCGGGCTGCCGGAAAGCATTCCCGGCATCACGCTCAATCGCCTCTGCGCGTCGGGCATGGACGCTATCGGCACGGCGTTCCGTGCCATCGCCAGCGGTGAAGTGGAGCTGGCGATTGCCGGTGGTGTCGAGTCGATGTCCCGCGCACCGTTCGTGATGGGCAAGGCCGACGCGGCGTTCTCGCGCAATATGAAGCTGGAAGACACCACCATCGGCTGGCGTTTCATCAACCCGTTGATGAAGGCGCAATACGGTGTGGATGCGATGCCGCAGACCGCCGACAACGTCGCCGACGATTACCAAGTGTCCCGCGAGGATCAGGACGCTTTCGCGCTGCGCAGCCAACAGCGCACCGCCGCCGCGCAGGCTGCAGGATTTTTCGCTGAAGAAATCGTCGAAGTGCGGATTGCCCACAAGAAGGGTGAAACGGTCGTGTCGCAGGATGAGCATCCTCGTGGCGATACCACCCTGGAGATGCTGGCCAAACTCAAACCGATCAATGGCCCCGACAAAACCGTCACCGCTGGCAACGCTTCGGGCGTCAACGACGGTGCGGCGGCGTTGATTCTGGCCTCGGCCGAAGCCGTGAAAAAACACGGCCTCACCGCCCGCGCTAAAGTGCTGGGTATGGCGAGCGCCGGTGTCGCGCCACGGGTGATGGGCATCGGTCCGGTCCCGGCGGTGCGCAAACTGACCGAGCGTCTGGGCGTGGCGGTCAGCGATTTCGACGTGATCGAACTCAACGAGGCCTTCGCCAGCCAAGGCCTGGCGGTGCTGCGCGAACTGGGCATTGCCGACGACGCGGCCCAGGTCAACCCGAACGGTGGCGCCATTGCCTTGGGCCATCCGCTGGGCATGAGCGGTGCGCGCCTGGTCCTGACCGCGTTGCATCAGTTGGAAAAAACCGGCGGCAAGAAAGGCCTGGCGACCATGTGTGTCGGTGTCGGCCAAGGTCTGGCGCTGGCGATCGAACGCGTCTGACACGCCGCGTCGACAAACAAGAACAGAGGAAAGCGCAATGACTGACAAGCCTGGTTACCGTCGTCCGCAGGAAGGCACTCAGCCGGAATACCTGCACCCGACGTATCAATCCACCAACCTTCGCTCGCCGTCCAAGCCGTTGGTGTTTCTGCCCCATTCGTTGTCGGAAATCACCGGCCCGACCATCGGCGCCGATCGTGTCAGCGAGAAGGACAACGACCTGACCGTTCAGCACAAGGGCGAGCCACTGGGTGAACGGATCATCATTCACGGCCGTGTGCTCGATGAAAACGGTCTGCCCGTGCCGGGGATTCTGGTGGAGATCTGGCAGGCCAACGCCGCCGGTCGCTACAACCATGCCCGCGACCTGCACGACGCGCCGCTGGACCCGAACTTCACCGGCACCGGCCGCACCGTGACCGATGCCGATGGCTGGTATCAATTCCAGACCATCAAGCCCGGCGCCTACCCGTGGGGTAACCACCACAACGCATGGCGCCCGGCGCACATCCATTTCTCGTTGTTCGGGCCGAGCATTCTCACGCGTCTGGTCACGCAGATGTATTTCCCGGGCGACCCGCTGCTGGCCTATGACCCGATCTACAACTGCGTGCCCGATACCAGCGCCAAAGAGCGCTTGATCGCGACGTTCGATCTGGAAAAAACCGTCCCTTCCTATGCCCTCGGTTATCGCTGGGACATCGTCTTGCGCGGCCGCGACGCCACGCCGATGGAGAAATAAGATGACGCTGAACGCGACCACGTCCCACACCGTCGGGCCGTATTACCACATCGGCCTGACCTGGCTGAACCGCGAAGACCTGACCGTCGAACAAACCCTCGGCCAACGCGTGGCGATCACCGGGCAAGTCATCGATGGCAACGGCGATGTCGTCAACGACGCGATGCTGGAAGTCTGGCAGGCCAACGCCGCCGGCAAGTACGACCATCCGGAAGACGATCAGGACAAACCGCTGGACCCGAACTTCGAAGGCTTTGGCCGGGTGCCGGTGGATGCAGAAGGGCGCTTTCGTTTCACCACCATCAAGCCGGGCACGGTCGAAGGCCTGAAAGGCTCGACCCAGGCCCCGCACTTGGTGGTGCTGGTGTTTGCCCGCGGGTTAGTGAAGCATTTGCTGACGCGGATTTACTTTGAGGGTGAAGCGGCGAATGTGTCGGATCCGCTGCTGGAGTGCGTACCGGCCGAGCGTCGCACCACGTTGCTGGCGAAGCAGGATGCGTCCGGTGTGTACCAGTGGAATGTGATCCTGCAAGGCACTGATGCCGAGACGGTGTTCTTCGACTATTGAATCAACACCGCAAATCCCTGTAGGAGTGAGCCTGCTCGCGAAGAGGACATTACATTCAACATCAATGTTGACTGTTAGACCGCTTTCGCGAGCAGGCTCGCTCCCACAAGGGATCATCTCCCACAAGGGGATTTGTGTGGCTGATCTATCTGGGGAACAGGACTGTTGCGAAGTGTGTCTAGACTCTCACTGTCCCCATTGAGTGAAAAACAATGACAACGACCGCTGCTTCAACAGAACACTACACCGGCGAAGAGCGCAGCAAGCGCATCTTCGCCATTGTCGGCGCCTCGTCCGGCAACCTCGTGGAATGGTTCGACTTCTACGTCTACGCCTTTTGCGCGATCTATTTCGCCCCGGCCTTTTTCCCGTCCGACAACCCCACGGTGCAACTGGTCAACACCGCTGGCGTGTTCGCCGCCGGGTTCCTGATGCGCCCCATCGGCGGCTGGATTTTCGGCAGGGTGGCGGACAAGCACGGGCGCAAGAACTCGATGATGATCTCGATTCTGATGATGTGCTTCGGTTCGTTGCTCATCGCGTTCCTGCCGACCTATAAGGACATCGGCGTCTGGGCGCCGGTGCTGTTGCTGTTCGCGCGTTTGATTCAAGGGTTGTCGGTGGGCGGCGAGTACGGCACCACCGCCACCTACATGAGCGAAGTCGCGCTCAAGGGCCAGCGCGGCTTTTTCGCCTCGTTCCAGTACGTGACGCTGATTGGCGGACAATTGCTGGCGGTGTCGCTGGTGGTGATCCTGCAACAGTTCCTCAGTGAAGATGAGCTGCGTGCCTACGGCTGGCGGATTCCGTTTGTGGTCGGTGCGGCGGCTGCGCTGATTTCGCTGTTCCTGCGTCGTTCGCTGAAGGAAACCAGCAGCAAGGAAATGCGCGAAAACAAGGACGCCGGCAGTATTGCCGCACTGTTCCGCGACCATAAAGCCGCGTTCATTACCGTGCTCGGTTACACCGCCGGTGGCTCGCTGATTTTCTACACCTTCACCACGTACATGCAGAAATACCTGGTGAACACCGCCGGCATGCAGGCCAAGACCGCCAGTTACATCATGACCGGCGCGCTGTTCCTTTATATGTGCATGCAACCGTTCTTCGGCATGCTCGCCGACAAGATCGGTCGGCGTAATTCGATGCTCTGGTTCGGCGCCCTCGGGACCTTGTGCACCGTGCCGATTCTATTGAGCCTGAAAAGTGTCAGCAGTCCGTTCCTGGCCTTCGTGCTGATTACCGTGGCGCTGGCGATCGTGAGTTTCTACACCTCGATCAGTGGCCTGGTGAAAGCCGAGATGTTCCCGCCGGAAGTGCGCGCCCTCGGCGTCGGCCTTGCCTACGCGGTGGCGAATGCGATCTTCGGTGGTTCGGCGGAATACGTGGCCCTGAGCCTGAAAGCCGTGGGCATGGAAAACTCCTTCTACTGGTACGTTACGGTGATGATGGCGGTGGCGTTCCTGTTCAGTTTGCGTCTGCCCAAACAGGCGAAATATTTGCACCACGACCTCTGATCTTTCCGCGTGGGCCTGACGGGCCCGCGCCATCAAGGACTGTTTATGAACGATCGACCGGGCAATCTATTGTTCGATGCCTATTTCACTGCCCGCGATATGCGTGAGGTGTTCTGCGATCAGGGCCGCGTGCAGGCCATGCTCGATTTCGAGGCGGCGCTGGCCCGGGCCGAGGCGCGTGTCGGGCTGATCCCGCAATCGGCTGTCGCTTCGATTGAAGCGGCGTGCCAGGCCGGGCATTACGACTTCGCCGTCCTCGGCGAGGCGATTGCCACGGCCGGCAACTCGGCCATTCCATTGGTCAAGGCGTTGGGCAAACAGATCGCGGCCAGCGACGCCGAAGCCGAGCGCTATGTGCATTTGGGTGCGACCAGCCAGGATGTGATGGACACAGGGCTAGTGTTGCAACTGCGCCAGGCACTGGCATTGATCGAAAGCGATCTCGCGCAACTAGGCGACATCCTCGCCACTCAAGCCAAACGCTATGTCGCCACGCCGTTGGCCGGACGCACCTGGTTGCAGCACGCCACGCCGGTCACCCTCGGCATGAAAATCGCCGGATGGCTGGGCGCGGTCACCCGCAGCCGTCAGCGCTTGCAAGAGCTCAAGCCGCGTCTGCTGGTGCTGCAATTTGGCGGTGCCTCCGGAACCCTGGCCGCCCTCGGCGCACAGGCGATGCCGATTGCCGAAGCGCTGGCCGGCGAGTTGCAGCTGAGCTTGCCGGATCAGCCTTGGCACACCCAACGTGATCGTCTGGTGGAGTTTGGCTCGGTGCTGGGATTGATCGCCGGCAGCCTCGGCAAACTCGGCCGCGACATCAGCCTGTTGATGCAGACCGAAGCCGGTGAGGTGTTTGAACCGTCGGCGCCGGGCAAGGGCGGTTCTTCGACCATGCCGCACAAGCGCAACCCGGTGGGTGCTGCGGTGCTGATCGGTGCGGCGACACGCGTTCCCGGTTTGCTCTCGACGCTCTTCAGCGCCATGCCGCAGGAGCACGAGCGCAGCCTCGGCTTGTGGCATGCAGAGTGGGAAACCCTGCCGGAGATTTGTTGCCTGGTGTCTGGCAGCCTCAAGCAAGCCTTGCTGGTGGCTCAGGGGCTGGAAGTGGATGCGGATCGCATGGCTCGCAACCTCGATTTGACCCAAGGCCTGGTGCTGGCCGAAGCGGTGAGCATCGTCCTCGCCCAACGGGTCGGCCGCGACACTGCGCATCATCTGTTGGAACGCTGCTGCAAACGTGCGGTGGCTGAACAGCGGCATCTGCGCGCCGTGCTGGGTGACGAACCGCAAGTGACCGCCGAGCTTTCGGCGGCTGAACTCGATCATTTGCTGGACCCCGCCCATTACCTCGGTCAGGCCCAAACCTGGGTCGAGCGGGCGTTGGCTGAACATTCTGCGTTGATTGCCTGAAGGAGATTGCTGTGGCTTTTGTACAACTCGCCGAGGGCGAACTGCACTACCAACTGGATGGACCTGAAGATGCGCCGGTACTGGTGCTGTCCAACTCGCTGGGCACTGACCTGCACATGTGGGACGCGCAGGTTGCGGCGTTCACCGAACGTTTCCGGGTGCTGCGTTTCGACACCCGTGGCCACGGCCAGTCTCTGGTGACACCCGGCCCGTACAGCATCGAGCAACTGGGTCGCGACGTACTGGCACTGCTGGACGCCTTGCACATTGAACGTGCGCATTTCTGCGGATTGTCCATGGGCGGTTTGATCGGCCAATGGCTGGGGATCAACGCCGCTGATCGACTGAACAAATTGGTGGTGTGCAACACCGCGGCGAAAATCGGCGATCCGTCGATCTGGAACCCGCGCATTGAAACGGTGCTGCGTGACGGTCCGGCCGCGATGGTTGCGCTGCGCGATGCCTCGATTGCGCGCTGGTTTACCCCGGACTTTGCTGCCGCCAATCCGTCTGCCGCGAAGCGAATCACCGACATGCTCGCCGCCACGTCACCTGAGGGTTATGCAGCCAATTGTGCAGCAGTGCGGGATGCCGATTTCCGTGATCAGTTGTCGTCGATCAAGGCGCCGTTGCTGGTGATCGCCGGCACTGAAGACGCAGTGACGCCACCGTCCGGTGGGCACTTCATTCAAGAGCACGTGCAGGGCGCCGAATACGCCGACTTCTATGCCGCGCACTTGTCTAACGTCCAGGCCGGCGACGCGTTCAGCGCGCGGGTGTTGGCGTTTTTGTCAGCTTAATAAGGGGATGGTTGTGGACGAAAAACAACGTTACGACGAGGGCATGAAAGTCCGTCGCGCAGTACTCGGCGACGCTCACGTCGACCGCAGCCTGACCACCCTGACCGAGTTCAACTCGGAGTTTCAGGAGATGATCACCCGCCACGCCTGGGGTGATATCTGGACCCGCCCAGGCTTGCCGCGTCACACCCGCAGCCTGATCACCATTTCCATGCTGATCGGCATGAACCGCAATGAAGAACTCAAGCTGCACCTGCGCGCCGCCGCCAACAACGGCGTGACCCGTGGCGAGATCAAGGAAGTGATCATGCAGAGCGCAATCTACTGCGGCATCCCGGCGGCGAACGCGACGTTCCATTTGGCGGAGTCGGTTTGGGATGAGTTGGGGGTTGAGTCGCGGGAGTGACCTCGGGTTTTGATGGTGCCTGAACTGACGCCTTCGCGAGCAGGCTCGCTCCCACATTTAGACCGCATTCTCCCTGGGGGAACTCGTTCAACTGTGGGAGCGAGCCTGCTCGCGAAAGCGGTCTATCAGTCGACATAGGTATTGAATGGCTCACACCTACTGGTGATGGGGGGTTACAACAGGCTGATCGGATAGCTGATGATCAACCGGTTTTCATCGAACTCGTTGTTGCTGAAGTCGCGGCGGATGGTCGAGTTGCGCCATTTGACGTTGAAGTCCTTTAACGCGCCGCTTTGCACGGTGTAGCCCAGTTCCGATTCGCGGCCCCATTCCTTGCCGTCGGTGATGGTGCCGGTGTGGACGTTGTCGCCGCTGATGTAGCGGTTCATCAGGGTGAGGCCCGGAATGCCGAGGGCTACGAAGTTATAGTCGTGGCGCACCTGCCAGGATCTTTCCTGCGCGTTATCGTAACTGGCGTTGTAGCTGTCGTTGGCCAGGGTGCCGCCGCTGGTGCCGTTGACGCGCATCCAGGCGCTGTCGCCCGTGAGTTTTTGCAGGCCGACGTAGAAGGTGTTGCCGCCGTATTTGGCCGAGAACAGGCCGGACCAGGTCTTGTTGTCGAGATCGCCGGCGCGGGCGCTGCCGTCATCCTTGCCGTAGAAAAAGCCGAGGTTGGCGCCCAGGGTCCAGTCGCCCAGTGGCTGGCTGTGGATCAGATTGACGAATTGCTGGCTGTAGATGTCCTTGAGTTCAGCGTTCCACAGGCCGATTTGGGTGCGCTTTTCGTTGAAGGCGTATTCACCGCCCTGGAAGTTGAAACGGTCGGCGGTGAAGGCCGGTTTTCCGTTCATCGACATGTCGCTCATGCTGCTGTCGTCGCGCGGGCTGTTGGCGCGGAACTGGCCGCCGTAGAGCGTCAGGCCGGCGATTTCCTTTGAGGTGATCTGGCCGCCACGGAAGGTTTGCGGCAGGGAACGGCCGTCGTCCGAACGCAGGATCGGCAGCACCGGCATCCATTCACCGACCTTCACTTCGGTCTGGGACAGCTTGGCCTTGAACGCGACGTTGGTGCGGCCGAAGTTGTCCGCCGGACGTCCGTCATGGTCCAGCGGCAGCAACTGCGTACCGCCGGTGCCTTTGCCGCCGTCGAGCTTCAGCGAATACAACCCCAACACGTCCATACCGAAGCCGACAGTGCCCTGGGTGAAGCCGGATTTGGCGTCGAGGATGAAGTTTTGCGTCCACTCTTCGGCCTTGCCCTGGGCTTTGGTCGGGTTGGTAAAGTTGCGGTTGATGTAGAAGTTGCGCAGGTTCAGGTTGACCTTGGCGCCGTCGACAAAACCCGATTCCTCGGCTTGAGCGGGCAGGGCTGCGCCGGCCACTGCGATGGCTAGAAGGCCGGGGAAGAAATACTGCGCGGTGGAAGGCGTCATGGGCTCGGGTCTCTCTAATTGTTGGGGATGAAGCGCGGTGATGCCGCAACCCAGGGGTGCAGACAAAAGATTTGATCGATTGAAAAAAACGCAGCGGAATCAGCCGGACAGGGCAGGGCGCGGGAGCATGAGGGTGAACCTGATGTTGTTGGTCTTGTGCGAGGAATGGTGCGTGGAATGTACTGGATGGTTCAATCTGTGAAAGCGGGTTTTGGGCGATTATCGAACATAAGATTGATCAGGATTTTAGGGTGTATGTACCGGCCCCTTCGCGAGCAGGCTCGCTCCCACATTTGACCGCATTCCTTCTGGAGGAACCCGATTAAATGTGGGAGCGAGCCTGCTCGCGAAGGGGCCAGTGATCGCGCCGCCACTTTTTCCGCACCCAACAAAAAGCCCACCAAAAGGTGGGCTTCCTGTTTTCACAGCGCTATCAGAACATCTTCATCTTCGGCGCTTCTTCTTTCAGCGGTTCGACCTTGGCGGTCTGCTGATTCCAGCCACCACCCAGTGCCTTGTACAGATTGACCGCGCTGACCAGTTGCGCCAGACGGTCAGTGATCAGCACTTGTTGCGCGTTGAACAGCTGACGCTGGGCATCGAGGAAGGTCAGGTTGCTGTCGACACCAATGCGGTAACGACGCTCGGCCAGGCGGTAGTACTCCTGGTTGGCGGTGACGTTGTCACGCTGCGCCTGCAACTGGTGGGTATAGGTCTCGCGGGCAGCGAGGCCGTCGGCGACTTCCTGGAAGGCCGTTTGAATGGACTTCTCGTAGTTCGCCACGCCGATGTCTTTCTGGATTTTCGAGTAATCCAGGCTGGCGCTCAGGCTGCCGGCGTTGAAGATCGGCAGGTTGATCTGCGGCGAGAACAGCCAGGTGCCCGAACCGCCCTTGAACAGTCCGGACAAGTCCGGGCTCAGGGTGCCGGCGTTGGCCGTCAGGCTGATGCTCGGGAAGAACGCAGCCCGTGCCGCACCGATGTTGGCGTTGGCAGCTTTCAGGTTGTATTCGGCCTGGAGGATGTCCGGACGACGTTGCAGCAAGTCCGATGGCAGACCGGCGGGCACGTCGCTCAGCAAATCGTCAGACAGCGGTTTGGCGGCTTGCAGGTTGGCAGGGATGCCGGTGCCGAGCAGGAGCACCAGGCTGTTTTCATCCTGAGCGACCTGGCGGGTGTACTTCGCCAGTTGAACCCGGGCGGTTTCCACCGAGGTGCGCGACTGGGCGAGGTCCAGCGCCGAGGCCACACCGACTTCGGCACTGCGCGCGGTGAGCTTGTAGCTCTCCTCGAACGCACCGAGGGTGTCCTGGGTGACTTTCAGCAGTTCCTTGTCGGCTTGCCAGGCCAGGTAGGCGTTGGCCACGCTGGCCACCAGGCTGAGCTGCGTACTGCGTCGACCTTCTTCAGTGGCGAAGTACTTCTGCAGTGCTTCTTCACTCAGGCTGCGAACCCGACCGAACAGGTCGAGTTCATAGGCACTGATGCCGACCGTGGCCGAGTAGGAACTGCTGATGCCCGCCTGACCGGTCTGCGACGCGTCAGCCGGAAGGCGCTGACGGCTGCCGGTGCCATTGGCCGAAACGGCCGGGTACAGGTCGGCACGCTGGATGCGGTATTGAGCCGCAAAAGCGTCGATGTTCAAGGCCGCGACACGCAGGTCACGGTTGTTTTCCAGTGCGACCTGGATCAGCTGTTGCAGGGCCGGGTCATGGAAAAACTGCTTCCAGCCTTGCTCTGCTGCCGCCTGGCCAGCCGCCTGGGCCGGCGAGTACGCCGGACCTTGCGGGTATTGGTCTGCCACCGGTGCCGCAGGTTGCTGATAATCGGGTATCAGCGAGCAACCACCGAGCACAAACGCGGCAACGGCTAGGGAAAGTAGCGACTTGCTCATTGGCCAGCCTCTTTAGGAGTTTCAGTGGCGTCATCCTGGTCGACTTTTTTGCGCTGACCGATGGACGACACAGTGACGAAGAACAGTGGGACCCAGAAGATCGCCAGCACGGTGGCGGTGATCATACCGCCAATCACGCCGGTGCCGATGGCATGCTGGCTACCCGAACCTGCACCGGTGGAAATCGCCAGGGGTACCACGCCGAGAACGAAGGCGAGCGAGGTCATGATGATCGGTCGCAGACGCATCCGGCAGGCTTCAATTGCCGCATCGCGCAGGCTACGCCCTTGTTCATGCAGTTCCTTTGCAAATTCGACAATCAAAATGGCGTTTTTCGCCGCCAGGCCGATGGTCGTCAACAGGCCCACCTGGAAGTACACGTCGTTGGACAGGCCACGCAGGCTGGTCGCCATCAGTGCACCGATGATCCCCAGCGGCACCACCAGCATCACCGCAATCGGGATCGACCAGCTTTCATACAGCGCCGCCAGACACAGGAACACCATCAGCAGCGACAGGGCATACAGCGCTGGCGCCTGGGAACCGGACAAGCGTTCCTCGTACGACAGGCCGGTCCAGGAAATACCGACACCCGCCGGCAGCTTCGCGGCAATCGCTTCGACTTCGGCCATGGCTTCACCGGTGGAGTAGCCCGGCGCCGGGGAGCCGAGGATTTCCATCGCTTCCACGCCGTTGTAACGGGCCAGCTTCGGCGAGCCGTAAATCCATTCACCCTTGGCAAACGCCGAGAACGGAACCATGGTGCCGACGCTGTTGCGCACATACCATTTCTTCAGGTCTTCCGGGCTCATACGCGAGCCAGGCTGGCCTTGCACGTACACCTTCTTCACTCGACCACGGTCGATGAAGTCGTTGACGTAGCTACTGCCCAGCGCAATCGACAGGGTGTTGTTGATGTCGGCGATGGTCACGCCCAGGGCGCTGGCCTTCTCGTCGTCGATTTCCAGTTGGTATTGCGGTTCGTCGTTCAGGCCGTTCGGGCGCACTTGCGTCAGAATCTTGCTCTGCGCGGCCATGCCGAGGAACTGGTTACGGGCAGCCATCAGCTTGTCGTGACCAATGCCGGCACGGTCTTGCAGGAACACGTCGAAACCGGTGGCGTTACCCAGTTCCAGTACCGCCGGTGGCGCAAAGGCAAACACCATGGCATCGCGGAAGGTGAAGAAGTGCTGCTGGGCACGGGCCGCCACCTTGAACACGTTGTTGTCGGCGTTACGTTCGTCCCATGGACGAAGCATGATGAACGCCATGCCCGAGCTCTGGCCACGACCGGCGAAGTTGAAGCCGGTCACGGTAAACACCGAGTTCACCGCATCGCCTTCACCGCCATCCTTGCCTGGACGCAGCAGGAATTCACGCATCTCGTCCACGACCACCTGGGTCCGCTGGGCGGTTGAACCGGCCGGCGTCTGCACCTGGGCGAACAGTACGCCCTGATCTTCTTCCGGCAGGAACGCCGTCGGAATACGGGTGAACAGCCAGATCATGCCGACAATGATGAGGAGATAAGCCAGCAGGTACGGCGCCTTGCGCGAGAGCATGCTGCCCACGCCGCGCTCATAGCTTCTTACGCCACGGTCGAAATTACGGTTGAACCAGCCGAAGAAGCCACGCTTGGGTGTGCCGTGCTCACCCTTGGGAATGGCCTTGAGCATGGTGGCGCAGAGCGCCGGGGTGAAGATCAGTGCAACCAGTACCGACAAGGCCATGGCCGAGACGATGGTGATCGAGAACTGCTTGTAGATCACGCCGGTGGAGCCGCTGAAGAACGCCATTGGCAGCAGAACCGCCGACAGCACCATGGCGATACCGACCAGTGCACCCTGGATCTGCCCCATGGATTTCTTGGTGGCCTCCTTGGGTGACAGGCCTTCTTCACTCATGACCCGTTCGACGTTTTCCACCACGACGATGGCGTCGTCCACCAGCAAGCCGATGGCCAGGACCATACCGAACATGGTCAGGGTGTTGATGCTGAAACCGGCGGCCGCGAGGATGCCGAACGTACCCAGCAGTACCACCGGCACCGTCATCGTGGTGATGATGGTGGCGCGGAAGTTTTGCAGGAACAGGAACATCACCAGGAACACCAGCACGACGGCTTCGACCAAGGTGTGAACCACGCCTTTGATCGACTCGGTCACCACGGGAGTGGTGTCATACGGGAACACCACTTCCATCCCTTGCGGGAAGAACGGCTTGAGGTCGTCGATGGTCTTGCGCAGGGCTGCGGCGGTATCCAGAGCGTTGGCGCCAGTGGCCAGTTTCACCGCCAGACCGGACGCCGGAGCGCCGTTGAACTGGGCGTTGATGCTGTAGTTTTCACCACCCAGACCAACGTCGGCGACATCTTTCAAGCGAACCTGAGAGCCGTCCTTGTTGACCTTGAGCAGGATTTTATTGAACTGCTCGGCGGTCTGCAGACGGGTCTTGCCGATGATCGTGGCGTTCAGCTGGGTGTCGGGCAGGGCCGGCAAACCGCCGAGTTGACCGGACGAGATCTGCACGTTTTGCGCGGCGATGGCGGTTTTGACGTCAACCGGGGTCAGGTTGTAGTTGTTCAACTTGGCCGGGTCGAGCCAGATACGCATGGCGTACTGGGAACCGAACACCTGGAAGTCACCGACACCGGCGGTTCGCGAGATCGGGTCCTGCATGTTCGACACGATGTAGTTGGACAAGTCGTCCTTGGTCATGCTGCCGTCACGCGAGACCACACCGATCACCAACAGGAAGTTCTTCACTGCCTTGGTCACGCGGATACCTTGCTGCTGCACTTCTTGCGGCAGCAGCGGGGTGGCCAGGTTCAGCTTGTTCTGGACCTGAACCTGCGCGGTATCGGAGTTGGTGCCTTGCTCGAAGGTCGCGGTGATGGTCATGGTGCCGTCGGAGTTACTTTCCGAGGACACATAACGCAAGTGGTCGATGCCGTTGAGCTGTTGTTCGATCACCTGCACCACGGTGTCCTGTACCGTTTGTGCCGAAGCACCTGGGTAGGTCACGGAGATGGCGATCGCCGGAGGCGCAATGCTCGGGTACTGGTTGATCGGCAGTTTGAGGATCGATAGTGCCCCGACCAGCATGATCACCAGGGCAATTACCCAGGCGAAAATCGGACGGTCGATAAAAAATTTCGACATGGTTTACTCCCCTTTGCCGCTGGAAGCCTTATCAGCTGCCTGTGCGGGGGCCGGGTTCTTTACGCCAACGTTAGTCGCTTCACTGGCTTTGACTTCGATGCCAGGTTTGACGAATTGCAGCCCTTCGGTGATCAGGCGATCGCCTGCCTTCAGGCCGTCCTCGATCAGCCATTGGCTGCCGACGGTGCGGCTGGCCTTGAGCTGACGCAGCTCGACCTTGTTGTCAGGGCCGACGACCAGTGCAGTCGGGGTGCCTTTCAGGTCACGGGTCACGCCTTGTTGCGGCGCCAGAATAGCTGCTGCGTTCACTCCGGATTGCAACTGGGCGTGCACGAACATGCCCGGCAGCAGAGTGTGTTCCGGGTTCGGGAACACGGCGCGCAGGGTCACGGAACCGGTGGTCTGGTCAACCGAGACTTCGGAGAATTCGAGCTTGCCGTCCAGCTTGTACTGGCTGCCGTCTTCGAGGGTCAGCTTGACCGTAGCCGCGTTGTCGCCAGCCTTTTGCAGGCGACCGCTTTCCAGTTCACGGCGCAGTTGCAGCAATTCCACCGAGGACTGCGTCACGTCGACGTAGATCGGGTCGATTTGCTGGATCACTGCCATCGGATCGGCCTGGCCACTGGTGACCAGCGCGCCTTCAGTCACGTTCGAGCGACCGATACGGCCGGTGAGCGGTGCGTAGACCTTGGTGTAGCGCACGTTGATCTGGGCAGTCTGCAGGGCAGCTTCCGATTGCATGCGGTTGGCCACTGCGGTGTCGTATTCCTGACGGCTGACGGCTTGTTCGTTGACCAATTGCTTGTAGCGGTCGGAGATCGACTTGGTCTGTTGCAGGTTGGCTTCGGCACTTTTCAGGGTAGCGTCATACACCGACGAATCGATCTGATAGAGCTGTTGGCCAATTTTGACGTCGCCGCCTTCCTTGAACATGCGCTTGAGAATGATGCCGTTCACCTGAGGGCGCACTTCGGCGATGCGGTACGCGCTGGTGCGACCCGGCAGGTCGGACGTCAGCGTAAACGTTTGCGGCTGCAGGGTAACGACGCCGACCTGAGGAGGCGGTGCGGCTGGTGCAGCTTCTTCCTTTTTGCATCCGCTGAGCAGCGATGCCAAGGCGACGGCAGTGACCAGAGCGGTAACAGCTGGCTTGAATTGCATGAAAATCCTCGGGTCAGGCGCGCAAAGTGCGCACTAGAAAGGTGGAAGGGTAAAAATAGGGTGCTGAGTGGATAAGTAGCTTGCTAAGGAATATACTTACGTTCATGGTTGTTTGTAAACACCTTGGCTGCGTACCCACTTCGCTACAAAAGCCGTTCGAAGGTTTGAATTCTAAGACGGGGACGGCGCCCAAGAGCGAACGCTCCACTTTTATTCAGCTGATGTTCAGACATCACTGAAGCATCCTGATTGAGGTTTTACTGCCATGGTCCGTCGCACCAAAGAGGAAGCTCAAGAAACCCGCGCCCAGATACTCGAAGCGGCAGAGAAAGCCTTTTATGAAAGGGGCGTGGCGCGCACGACGCTGGCGGACATCGCTACCCTGGCCGGCGTGACTCGCGGTGCCATCTATTGGCATTTCAGCAACAAGGCCGATCTGGTGCAGGCCATGCTGGATACCTTGCATGAGCCACTTGATGAGATGGCCAGGGCCAGCGAAAGCGAAGAGGAACTCGATCCACTCGGCTGCATGCGCAAGCTGCTGATTCATTTGTTTCATCAAGTTGCACTGGACCCGAAAACCCGACGCATTAATGAGATTTTGTTTCATAAGTGCGAATTCACCGATGAAATGTGCGATCTGCGCCAACAGCGCCTGACGGCCAGCCTCGATTGCAATGTGCGCATCGGCCTGGCCCTGCGTAATGCCGTGAATCGGGGGCAAATGCCCGAAGACCTCGACACGGCGCGCGCGGCCATCAGCCTGCACGCTTACATCGATGGCATTCTGTACCAGTGGTTGCTGGCCCCCGACAGCTTTCAATTGCACGCCGAAGCCGAACGTTGGGTCGAGGCCGGGCTGGACATGCTGCGCTTGAGCCCCAGCCTGCGCAAATGAAACAAAATGCGTAATTGGCTTCGCCCGTGTCAACTTTCCGGGCGGGTGCCGATTCCATGGGGTGCTTTTATATACGGACGCTCGCCAGGATGACAGGTAGCGAGCTACGTATTTTGTAGGAATTTTGTGTCTTGCGTGTGAATGTGTGTGATCGCGCCACATTAAAAACCAAAAAGCCCCGGCTCTCACGAGTCGGGGCTTTTTGCGTTTCACTGACGGTTACTTACAGCGCCGGGTAGTCGATGTAACCGACCGGACCTTTGGCGTAGAACAGTTCTGGACGTGCTTCGTTCAGCGGCGCATCGGCCTTCAAACGGGCCGGCAAGTCCGGGTTGGCAATGAACGGCACGCCGAAGGCGACCGCATCAGCCTTGCCGCTGGCCAGCCAGGCGTTGGCGCTGTCCTTGGTGAAACGTTCGTTGGCGATGTACGGGCCGCCGAAGGCTTCTTTCAGTTGTGGGCCGAGGCTGTCGCCGGCTTCTTTCTCGCGGGAGCAGATGAAGGCGATGCCACGCTTGCCCAGTTCGCGAGCGACGTAGGTGAAGGTTTCGGCCAGGTTGTCGTCGCCCATGTCATGGGAGTCGGCGCGTGGTGCCAGGTGCACACCCACGCGGCCGGCGCCCCAGACTTCGATCGCTGCGTCGGTCACTTCCAGCAGCAGGCGTGCACGGTTTTCCAGGGAGCCACCGTAGTTGTCGGTGCGCTGGTTGGTGCTGCTTTGCAGGAACTGATCGAGCAGGTAACCGTTGGCGCCGTGGATTTCCACGCCGTCAAAACCTGCAGCCTTGGCGTTTTCGGCACCGGTGCGGTAAGCGTCGATGATGTCGGCGATTTCAGCGGTTTCCAGGGCACGCGGCGTTGGATAGTCGGCCAACGGGCGAACCAGGCTGACGTGACCTTTTGGCTGGATGGCGCTCGGTGCGACCGGCGCTTCGCCGTTCAGGTACGAGGTGTGAGACACCCGGCCGACGTGCCACAGTTGCAGGAAGATCTTGCCGCCCGCGCCGTGGATTGCTTTGGTGACGTTAGCCCAGCCACGGACCTGGTCGTTGGACCAGATGCCCGGGGTGTCCGGATAGCCGACGCCCATTGGCGTGACCGAAGTGGCCTCGCTGAGGATCAGGCCAGCGGAAGCGCGCTGGACGTAGTACTCGGCCATCAGCGCGTTCGGCACGCGGCCTTCGTCGGCGCGGCAACGGGTCAGCGGCGCCATGATGATGCGGTTGGCCAACTCGATGTCGCCCAGTTTGATCGGATCGAAAATAGTCGTCATGAAATCACCCTCGTGAGGTTTAAGTGGATTAGTTAGTCGCTGGAGCCAGTTCGGGATTGCCGCTCTGGCGGAAAGTAATCAGGGTCACCAACAGGGCGAGTACCGCCAGTGCGGCAGCCGCGAGGGGTACGCTGGTCAGGCCGAAGCCGTGGGCGATGACGCTGCCGCCGACCCAGGCACCGAGTGCGTTGCCGATGTTGAAAGCGCCGATGTTCAGGGTCGACACCAGGTTCGGTGCCGCTTTGCCAAAGGTCACCACGTTGACTTGCAGGGCAGGCACGGCGGCAAAACACGCGGTGGCCCAGAGGAACAGGGTGATTTCGGTCGGGATCAGCGCGACGCTGGTCCACGTCAGCACGGTGGAGACCACGGCCATGCTGATGAACACGCCGATCAGCGTCGCGGCCATGCCTTTGTCCGCCAGTTTGCCGCCGATAATGTTGCCAACAGTCAGGCCCAGGCCGATGAGCATCAGGGTCCAGGTCACGCCACGTGGCGAGACGCCGGTGACTTCGCCCAGCAGCGGCGCGACGTAAGTGAAGAGGGTGAAGACCGAGGCAGCGAACAGCGCAGTCATGCTCAGGGACAACCAGATGCCGGCACCCTTGAGCGCGGCCAGTTCGGCGCGCATGTCGAGTTTTTCTTCATCGCGCTTGGCCGGCAGGAAGCGGATCAGGCCAATCAGGGCGATCACACCAATCACGGTCACGGCCCAGAAGGTCGAACGCCAGCCGGCCTGTTGGCCAAGCGCGGTGCCCAGTGGCACGCCGAGCACGTTGGCCAGGGTCAGGCCGGTGAACATCAAGGCCACGGCCGAAGCGCGTTTGTTGGCCGGCACCAGGCCTGCCGCCACCACCGAACCGATACCGAAGAAAGCACCGTGGCAGAGGGCTGTGACGACGCGTGCAAACATCAACACGTTGTAGTCACTGGCGAGGGCGCAGAGCAGGTTGCCGATGATGAAGATCCCCATCAACGCCACCAGTGCGGCCTTGCGCGGCAGTCGGGAGGTGGCCAGCGCCATGAACGGCGCCCCGATGGCCACGCCCAGGGCGTAACCGGTCACCAACCAGCCGGCGCCGGGGATCGACACACCGAGGTCCGCCGCCACATCGGGCAGCAGGCCCATGATGACGAATTCGGTGGTGCCGATGGCGAAGGCGCTCAAGGCCAGAATGAGGAGCGAGAGGGGCATCGTTGAATTCCTTTTGGGCTGACTGACGTTAAGGGTCAGAGCTCTTTACTGAAGGTCTTGAGGAATTCCTGAATGGTTTCCTCATTACGTTTGAAAAAATGCCACTGGCCGACTTTGCGGCTGCTGATCAGGCCGGCGCGTTGCAGGGTCGCCAGGTGCGCGGACACCGTGGACTGCGACAAGCCGCAACGTTGATCGATCTGCCCGGCACAAACGCCGTGCTCGTTGCTGTGGGACTGGTCCGGGAATTCGACGGTCGGGTCTTTGAGCCAGTGCAGGATTTCTCGCCGTACTGGGTGTGCCAGGGCTTTTATTATTTCGTCGAGATTAATGGTCATGGGGGTGAGCTCGTGATGGTTGAAACGCTATATCGCGATGAGGCGAACTTTAAATCGGTATTTCGCGATATACAAATATGATTTGGCTCTGAGCCGCTAACAATTCGGTATATCGAGTTATAACGATACGTGGGGTGTAACGATCCAAAGGCGCAGTGCTAAGCTGCGCCCATGAACTATCTCGCACATCTTCACCTCGGTGGCCAGCGTCCCGGCCAATGGCTCGGCAGTCTCTATGGCGATTTCGTCAAAGGACGGCTGCAAGGGCAGTACGCGCCGGAGATCGAAGCGGCCATCCAGCTGCATCGCAGCATCGACGTATTTACCGACCGCCATCCGCTGGTGGATGTGGCGTTGTCGCGGTTCTCCACGACGCGCCGGCGTTACGCCGGGATCGTGCTCGACGTGTTTTTCGACCACTGCCTGGCACGGGACTGGACGCTGTACGCCGACCGGCCACTGGAGCTGTTCACGTCGGATGTGTACCGGGTGCTGACGGCCGAGCCGCAGTTGCCGGAGCGCCTGGCGAAGATCGCGCCGCACATGGTGGCGAATGACTGGTTGGGGTCGTATCAGGAGTTCGAGGTGCTGGAGCAGGTGCTGCGGGGGATTTCGCGGCGGTTGACCCGGCCGGAGGAACTGGCGGGGGCGATGCAGGAATTGCGGGTGTTGTATGAACCGTTGAGTGAAGACTTCAGGTTTTTCTACCCGCAGCTTCAGGACTTCGCCCAAAACTACCCAACAACATAAATCCAAATGTGGGAGCGAGCCTGCTCGCGAAGGGACCGTCACATCCAACATCATTGTTGACTGTCACACCGCATTCGCGAGCAGGCTCGCTCCCACAGGGGGATGTGTTTAAGCAGCGATGGCTGGGCGCATCGGCGCTTGCTGCTTCTCCGGAATCGCCCCAAACAACGCTTTCTGCACCGCTTGCTGCGCTTCGAACGCCAACGCCGCTCGCTCCCGACCTTCGCAAGCGATCGGCTTGAGCAGATGAATCTCCACATCCCCCCGGTCATTGGCAAACAAACGCATCAAGTGCGACAGCAGATCATCGTCGCCAATGAACGGTGCCAGGGTGTCGAGCTGACCGTTACGCAGATAACGAATCGCCACCGGTTGCAGCAGCACCTCTGAATCAATCGCCGCCGATAGCAAGCGACCATGGAAGGTACGCAACGAACGGCCATCGGTGGTGGTGCCTTCCGGGAACATCAGCAGCGGATGCTCCTGTTCCAGGTGGCGGGTCATTTGTTTGCGGATCAACTGACTGTCGCCCGACCCGCGACGGATAAACAGACTGCCGGCCTTGGCCGCCAACCAGCCCGCCACTGGCCAGGTGCGCACTTCGGCCTTGGACAGGAACGACATCGGCGTGAGCATGCCCAGCAGCGGGATGTCGGTCCAGGACACGTGATTGCTGACCCAGAGCATCGGTTGCTTGGGCAGTTCACCGTGAACGGTGACCTGGAAGGGCAGGGCATTGCTCAACCGCGCCATGAAAAACCGCGACCAGCGCTGGCGGCGGACCATCGAGTGGGCGATGCCCATGCGCTCGAACAAACCGAACACCGTGGCCATGCTCAATCCCAGAGCGACCACCACCAGCACTCGCGCAATCCGCGCGTACACCCGCAACCGGCTCATCACATGGCCGCCTTGAAGTGCTTGGCGTAACGCGGGCAGAGCTCGTCGCGCTTGAGCAGGATGAACACGTCGGCCACCTGGAAATCTTCGTCCCAGCACGGCTCGCCGCAGATCTTCGCGCCGAGGCGCATGTAGGCCTTGAGCAGCGGCGGCATTTCGGCGATCACGTTGGAGGGGATATCCAGAGTGGGCAGCGGGTTTTTCGGCTCGGCGCGCAGGTGTTCGGTGCACAAATAGCGTTCGCGCAGGCGCTGCATGATCGCGTGGGCCTGGATGCCGCCGTCCTGCATCGGGATGCTCGCGCAGCCCATCAAATAGCTGTAGCCGCCCTCATTCAATACTTCGGCCAGTTCACCCCAGAGCACGGCAATGGTGCCGCCATTGCGGTAGGCCGGGTCGACGCAGGTGCGACCGATTTCCAGGATCGGGCCTTTGAGATGCACCAGGCCGTGCAGACTGAATTCTTCTTCGCTGTAGAACTTGCCCAGGCTGCTGGCCGCGGTGTGATCGAGCAAACGGGTGGTCGCCACCAGGCGCCCGGTATTCAAGTCACGCACGCCGATGTGGGCGCAATGAACATCATAGTCATCCATGTCCAGACCCAGCTCCGCGCCCTTCAGCTTGGCGTTGAACTCGCCGCTGAACACGTTGAAGCGCAAGGCCTGGGCTTCCTGCAAGGCTTGGCTGCCGATCAGGCGTTCGGCTTGCAGGCGGCGGTCGTTGCCGGTGTCGCGGATGCGGGCGATCTGAGTCATGGCGATTCTCCGTGCGGGCTGCTCACCCGTCTTGGGTTACAGCGGATCGACTTTCTTTATGCAGCCGTTTTGTGCAAGGTCAGGCTATGTAGCCCCGGTGTCATCGCCATTAAGCTTTGGTGATGCTTATATGACAGCCCACGAGGAGCCTCTTATGCCCTGGCAAAACCTGTTGAACCGCCACGAACGTCTGCCCGCCAACCCGGATCTGGCGGAAGGTTTCGTGACCTTGTTGCACCAGTTGGGCACGGTGACGCCGTTTGAATTGGCAGTGGCTGGCGGGCGTTTGATGGCCACGCCGGGGCTGGCGTTTCTGGTGGGGTATCAGGCAGCGTTACGCATGCTCTGGCCAAGCGCGCCGCTGAGCCTCGGCGCCCTGTGTGCGACCGAACAGCGCAGCCTGCGACCGGCGGACATGCAAACCCGCCTCACCGATTTGCGCCTGAGCGGGCGCAAGGATTTCGTCACCGCCGGTGATGCCGCCGAATGGCTGCTGATCGCCGCCCGCAGTGAAGCACCCGGCGACCCGGTAAGCCTGAGCCTGGCGGTGGTCTATCCCGATGAGCCGGGCGTGCGCCTGGAAAAACTGCCGGCGATCCCGCTGATGCCGGACATCAGCCATGGCCGCTTGTTTCTTGACAATGCCCAGTGCGAGTTGTTGGCGGGGGATGGTTGGGATGCTTACGTCAAACCGTTTCGCACCCTTGAAGATGTGTACGTATTGAGCGCCATGACGGCGTGGTTGTATGGCATTGGTCAGGACAGTGACTGGCCGCAAGCGTTGCAGTTGCGGTTACTGGCGTTGCTGGCCGGGTGCGCGGAAGTCAGCCGGCAGGCGCCAAACAATGCGGCCGGACATGTGTTGCTGGGTGGGTTGTTTGCGCAGTTCGAGGGGCTCAAGGTCGAAATTGATCAAGCGCTGGCCGATGGGCCGCCGCATTGGGCGGCGATGTGGCAGCGGGATCAGGCGGTGATGGCGTTGGCGGCTGGGGCTCGGGGGAAGCGGTTGGCCAAGGCGTTGGCGGGATCTTCGCTGGATTGACTGGCCCCTTCGCGAGCAGGCTCGCTCCCACATTTTGAAATGCGTTCCCCTGTGGGAGCGAGCCTGCTCGCGAAGGTGATCTGACCGACAACACAAATCCCCAAACTGTCATCAACCTCAACTACGCTCTGCCAGTTACCCCCTCCGAGCCCACGCCATGTTCAAAGGCTTGTCCCTGATCGTCATGCTGCTGCTCAGCCTCGCGGCCCACGCCGAAAACTGGCCCGCCGAGCAATGGTCAACCGGCCCGGTCATCACCGGACCCGCGCTTCAAGCCCTGGAAACCTACGCCTTCCCACCCCGTGACGACAACACCCGAAAAGGCGTGCGCACCGATGCCTTGCTGGTGATCCGCGACGGTCAATTGATCTACGAACGCTACGCAGGCCCGACCACCGCCGACACGCCGCACCTGACCTGGTCCATCAGCAAAAGCCTCATGGCCACGGTACTGGGTGTGGCGTATGGCGAAGGGCTGTTCAAACTCCAGGACCCGGTACAGACGTTTTATCCACCGATGAAAAAACACCCCGGCGTGACCATGGCCGACTTGCTGCATTGGGCTTCGGGGCTGGACTGGCAGGAAGACTATGAATACGCCCCGTTGAAGTCCTCAGTAGTGGCGATGCTCTACACCCGTGGCCATCAGGACATGGCCGCGTTCACCGCCGACCATGGCGAGTACGCCAAGCCCGGTCAGGCCTTTCGTTACTCCAGCGGTGACAGCAATCTGCTGTCCGCTGCGTTGAAAAACATCGTCGGCCCGACACGTTATCCAGACTTTCCATGGACCGCGCTGTTCGAGCCCTTGGGCATCCGTCATGCCGTTTGGGAAACCGATGCCACGGGCACTTTTGTCGCTTCCTCTTACGCCTACCTCACGGCTCGGGATCTGGCACGAATCGGTTGGTTGATGGCGCGCGACGGGCGTTGGCAGGGTCGCCAGTTGCTACCCAAAGACTGGGTCGCCTTCAATCGTGAACCGTTCGCCCATTATCACGCGCATCAGGATGACGCCGTGCCTGGCGGTCAATGGTGGCTCAATCGCGCGGTGGACGGGGCGGCCCAACCCTGGCCCGATGCGCCGGCCGATACCTTCGCCGCGCTGGGGCATTGGGGCCAGGCGATGTACGTGATCCCCAGCGAAAACCTGGTGATCGTGCGCTATGGCGATGATCGCGATGAAAGCTACCAGCACAACGAATTGCTCAAGTTCGCGCTCAAGGCGTTTGTTCAGAAGGTGCAGCCATGAGTTTTCTTCGACATCGGCCGTTCAGCGCGTTGTTCCTGGTATTGCTGGTCGCGTTGCTCGGCTGGATCTGGCAGGAGCGCGTGGCGCTGTGGGCGTTCCCCGACATCATCAGCGCCTACACCGCCAAGGAATATTGCTCGTGCCGGTATGTGATGAACAACGAGGCCGGGTATTGCCGCCGCTATGTAAAGCAGTGGCTGCCGACCAGCAGCTTTGTCGATGACGCCGCCAGCAAACGCGTGACCGTCAGTGGTATGGGCCGCAGCAACAGCGCCACGTGGATCGGCGAACGCCAAGGCTGCCGCCTGCAATAGTGATTTGTGCTGAAGCTCCCTCACCACAAAAGTGCGGTGTCGGTGACGGACAGTTTGCATCTTGCTCACGGGCGGTTAAGGTTCGTGCAGGTTTATCTGCACATGAGTCTCTATGTTCAACCGCTCCCTCTCTAATACCCTCGCATTCCTGCTGTTGGCCGGTGCCACGCTGTCGGCCCACGCCGATTGGTATCTGGACGGCGAGTCCTCGCGGCTGTCGTTCATCAGCACCAAAAACGCCAACCTCTCCGAAGTGCAGCGCTTTCTGGTGCTGCACGGTAAGGTCGACGCCAAGGGCCTGGCCGAGGTGGAAGTCGAGCTGGAGTCGGTGAACAGTGGCATCCCCTTGCGCGATGAACGCATGCGCAAAGAGCTGTTTGAAATCCAGACCTTTCCCGAAGCGTTGATCACCGCGCAGATTGATCTGCGCCCGATCAACGACCTCGCGCCCGGCGCGCAGTTGGAGTTGCGCTTGCCGCTGACCGTCAACCTGCATGGCAAGCAACATCAATACAACGCCGAACTGCTGGCGACGCGTCTCGATGACCGACGCTTTCAAGTGGTAACGCTGGAGCCGCTGGTGATCAATGCCGAAGACTTTGATCTTGCCCCCGGGCTGGAAGCGTTGCGCAAGGTCGCCGATCTGTCGGCCATCAGTCTGTCGGTACCGGTGGGTGCGGTACTGATTTTCACGGCGCGCTGACATGGCCGGTGCAATCTTTCCCTGGCGTGAAGGCAACCACTTTGAGCTGCTGATCGACGGTCCGCAGTTTTTCCCACGCATGTTGGTCGCGATTGCCCGCGCCGAAGAACAGGTCGAGCTGGAGTTGTATCTGGTGGAGGCGGGCGCCTGCGCCGAGGCCATGGTGCAAGCCCTTGTTTCGGCGGCAGAGCGTGGTGTGCGGGTGCGTTGCCTGTTCGATGACTATGGCAGCCTGGCGTTCACCCTGACGTTGCGCCAGCGGCTGACGGCGGCCGGGGTCGAACTGCGTTTCTACAATCGCCTGAACTGGCGGCGTTGGGTCGGCAACTTCTACCGCGATCACCGCAAGCTGTTGCTGGTCGATCAAAGCCTGGCGGTGGTCGGTGGCACGGGCGTCACCGATGAGTTCTGGACGCCGGGTGAAGACACCAGCGAATGGCACGAGGTGATGGTGGAAATCACCGGGCCTTTGGTCATTGACTGGCAGTTGCTGTTCGACCGCCAATGGATCGCCAACCGCCATCGACGCGCGTGGAAACCGGCCTCGCATTTCGGCTTGCCGCGCCTGCCGCGCGTGCCGTCGATGGGTGAAGGCATGGGCCGGGTGGCCTATGCCGACGCCCGCCAGCACCGCGACATTCTGCAATCGCTGGTGCGCGCGTTGAACAGCGGCCGGCAACGCATCTGGCTGGCGACCCCGTACTTCCTGCCGACCTGGAAAGTCCGCCGCTCATTGCGCAGGGCTGCTGCACGGGGTGTTGACGTGCGCCTGTTGTTGACCGGGCCACGTACCGATCACCCGTCGGTGCGCTACGCCGGGCATCGCTACTACCCGCGACTGCTCAAGGCCGGGGTGAAAATCTTCGAGTACCAACCGTGTTTCCTGCACCTGAAAATGGTCCTGATCGATGATTGGGTGAGCATCGGCTCATGCAATTTCGATCACTGGAACTTGCGCTTCAACCTGGAAGCCAACCTCGAAGCGCTGGACCCAGGGCTGACGCTGGCCGTGGCGGGGAGTTTCGAACGGGACTTCGCGCAGAGCCAGGAAGTCAGCCTGGAGGAATGGCAACGCCGGCCATTGTGGAAGCGGGTCAAGCAACGGATCTGGGGTTGGGTGGATCGGCTGGTGGTGAACCTGCTGGATCGAAGGGGTTAACCCCGATCTCCGCCACCCCCTAAACCACTGTGGGAGCGAGCCTGCTCGCGAAGGGGGCGTATCAGTCAATTATGCTGTCGACTGACACTCCGCTTTCGCGAGCAGGCTCGCTCCCACATGGGTGATGTGTTGCCTGGGGGATTACAGTAACTCAAAGCTCTGTTGCGTCACGTCCTGGGAGTCCAGGCCGATCTGCACGTTGAACTTGCCTGGTTCGGCAGCGAACTTGAGCTGGGTGTTGTAGAACTTCAAGTCGTCCTCGGTGATGGTGAAGTGCACGACTTTCTGTTCGCCGGCCTTGAGCATGACTTTCTGGAAGTTCTTCAATTCCTTGAGCGGCCGGATCATCGAGCCGGTCACGTCCTGGATGTACAACTGCACCACGGTTTCGCCGTCGCGTTTGCCGGTGTTTTTCAGCGTGACGCTGGCGTCGAGCTTGCCGGTCTTGTTCAGCGTGGTCGACGACAGGGCCATGTCGCTCAGGCTGAAATCGGTGTAGCTCAGCCCGAAACCAAACGGGAACAGGGGACCGGTAGTGTCATCGAAATACTGCGAGGTGTAGTTGCCCGGTTTGCCCGGCGTGAACGGCCGGCCAATGCTCAGGTGGTTGTAGTAGGTCGGAATCTGACCCACCGAACGCGGGAAGGTGATCGGCAGTTTGCCCGACGGGTTGTAGTCGCCGAACAGCACGTCAGCGATGGCATTGCCGCCTTCGGTGCCGCTGAACCAGGTTTCCAGAATCGCGTCAGCCTGGTCTTTTTCTTCGAGAATCGACAGCGGACGGCCGTTCATCAACACCAGCACCAGCGGTTTGCCGGTGGCTTTCAGGGCCTTGATCAGATCGCGCTGATTGGTCGGGATGTTGATGTCGGTGCGGCTCGACGATTCGTGGGACATGCCACGGGACTCGCCCACCGCTGCCACCACCACGTCGGCATCTTTGGCCGCTTTAACCGCTTCGTCGATCAGCACTTGCGCCGAGCGAGGGTCATCGACCACTTCCGGTGCGTCGAAGTTAAGGAAGTTCAGGTAATCCAGGACCTTCTTGTCGCTGGTGATGTTGGCGCCACGGGCGTAGATCAGCGTGGCCTTGTCGGCGACGGCGGCATTCATGCCGTCGAACAGGGTCACCGATTGCGCCGGTTTACCGGCCGCTGCCCAGCTGCCCATCATGTCGATAGGCGCCTTGGCCAGCGGGCCGACCAACGCGATTTTCGCGGTTTTCTTCAGTGGCAGTGTTTCGTTCTGGTTCTTCAGCAACACCAGGCTGCGACGCGCCACGTCACGGGCCTCGGGGCGGTGCAAGCGGCTGTCAGCGTAAGTGTCGGCCGGATCATCTTCAGCCTTGCCGATGCGCAGGTACGGGTCCTTGAACAGGCCCATGTCGTACTTGGCGCCGAGCACTTCACGCACGGCGTTGTCGATGTCGCTTTGCTCGATTTCGCCTGCTTTCAACAGCCCCGGCAGTTCTTTGCCGTAGAGGGTGTCGTTCATGCTCATGTCGATGCCGGCCTTGATCGCCAGCTTCGCGGCTTCGCGACCGTCAGCGGCGACGCCGTGCTTGATCAGCTCGAAAATCGCCCCGTGGTCGCTGACCGCCAGGCCTTTGAAGCCCCATTCCTTGCGCAACAGGTCGTTCATCAGCCAGGTGTTGGCGGTGGCCGGCACGCCGTTGATCGAGTTCAGGGCAACCATCACCCCGCCGGCACCGGCGTCAATCGCCGCGCGGTACGGTGGCAAGTAGTCCTGGTACATCTTGACCGGGCTCATGTCGACCACGTTGTAGTCGCGACCGCCCTCGACCGCGCCGTACAAGGCAAAGTGCTTGACGCTGGCCATGATGCTGTCGGCCGCGTTGGCACCTGAGCCCTGGAAGGCCCGGACCATCACGCCGGCGATGCGCGACACGAGGTAGGTGTCTTCACCGAAGCCTTCGGAAGTCCGGCCCCAGCGCGGGTCGCGGGAGATGTCGACCATCGGTGCGAAGGTGATGTCGAGGCTGTCCGCCGCGGCTTCCTTGGCGGCAACGCGCCCGGACCGGCCGATGGCGTCCATGTCCCAGCTCGAAGCGAGGGCAATCGGGATCGGGAAAATGGTGCGGTGGCCGTGGATCACGTCATAGGCGAAGAACATCGGGATCTTCAACCGGCTGCGCATGGCCGCGTCCTGCATCGGACGGTTTTCCGGGCGGGTGATCGAGTTGAACGTGCCGCCGATGTTGCCGGCCGCGATTTCCTTGCGGATCAGTTCGCGTGGCATTTCCGGGCCGATGCTGATCAGGCGCAATTGGCCGATCTTTTCATCGAGGGTCATCTGCTTCATCAGGTTGCTGATGAAGGCGTCCTTGTTCTCCAGAGGTGCGGGGGTCGTGGCGGCCAATACGTTATGACTGGCCAGGCTGACGAACAGGCCCAGCAAACACAGCTTCTTCATGAATAGTTTTCTCAAAAGCCTAAACGGCAGTGAATACGCGCCGGTCAGCCAAAAGTTAGGGAGCGACTATTGTTGTTCAGGTAAATGCAGCACACTTCTGCGTGTTTTTTGTGCAGGGGCATCTTTTAGCCCATTGGCTCGATGCAATCCAGTGGCGGCGGCAGATTATGCCCCAAGTGCCCAGTCAGAAGGGTGTGGTTAATTTTTCAACGGAATGTGCCAGGGAGTGACCCAGATGAATGCAAGACACCACTATCGCTCGAGCTTGCAGGTGGCGGCCTTGATGCTGTTGACCAGCGTGCTCGCGGGCTGCGGCATCAATACGATTCCGACCCTCGACGAGCAGGCCAAGGCCGCGTGGGGCCAGGTGCAGAACCAGTATCAGCGCCGCGCCGACTTGATCCCCAACCTGGTGGAAACCGTCAAGGGCTATGCCAAGCACGAAGAAGAAACCCTGACCGCGGTGGTCGAAGCACGGGCCAAGGCGACGTCGATCCAGGTGGACGCCAAGACCCTGGATAACCCGGAGAAACTCAAGCAGTTCCAGCAGGCCCAGGACCAGTTGACCGGTGCCTTGAGCCGTTTGATGGTGGTGTCCGAGCGTTATCCGGACCTCAAGGCCAACCAGAACTTCCTCGCCTTGCAGTCGCAACTTGAAGGCACCGAAAACCGCATCGCCGTGGCCCGTCGCGACTTCATTCTCGCGGTGCAGAAGTACAACACGGAAATTCGCACCTTTCCCGGTCGCCTGTGGCACAGCGTTATGTACAGCGATTTGCCGATCCGCGAAACCTTCGAGGCGACCACGCCGGATGCCGATAAGGCGCCGCAAGTAAAGTTCTGACCGGCTAAAAGCATCACCACGGATGAGGTTGCCAATGCGCGTGTTGAAAGTGGGGCTGCTGCTGTTGCTCTGGGTGTGTGCCCTGACGGCGCAGGCCGAGTTGAAGTTTCCGCCGTTGACCGGGCGGGTGGTCGATAACGCCCAGATGATCGAGCCGTCGGTGCGCGAGCAACTGACGCAACAACTTCAGGCCCATGAAAGCGCCACCGGCGAGCAGCTGGTGGTGGTCACGTTGCCGGACTTGCAAGGCACCGACATCGCGGACTTCGGCTACCAACTGGGGCGTGCCTGGGGCATCGGCCAGAAAGATAAAAATAACGGCGCGCTGCTGATCGTTGCGCGCGATGAGCGTAAATTGCGCATCGAAGTCGGGTACGGCCTCGAAGACCGCCTGACCGACGCGCAAAGTTCAGTGATCATCAATCAGGTGATCACCCCCGCGTTCAAGACTGGCAATTTCAGTAAAGGCATCAGCGACGGGGTCGCGGCGATGCTGGTGGTGTTGGGCGGCAGCCCACTGGATGAACCGTCGACCGTTTATGAACCGCGCGGTGATGAGGACAGCGACTTTGTGGCGCGCCATCCCGGCGTCTTCGTGTTTCTGGTGATGCTGTTCATCCTGACGATTTTTGTGTTGCAGATGCTCGGGCTTCTGCCCGCCGGCCGAGGAGGCTCGGGTGGTTCGGGCGGAGGTTTCGGCAGCGGTGGTTTTGGTGGTGGCGGCGGTGGCGGGGGCTTCAGCGGCGGCGGGGGCAGTTTCGGGGGCGGCGGTTCGTCGGGCGGCTGGTGATAACAATAATGAGCAGGCACTTTTCAACATGGCATTACTGACTGAACACGAACAACGCAAAGTTGCCGAGGCGATTGCCCGGGTCGAGCGCGACACCGACGCCGAACTGGTGACCGTGCTCGCTGCCCGCGCCGATGACTACGCGTACATCCCGCTGCTGTGGGCCAGCCTGCTGGCGCTGATGGTGCCGGGGATCGTGCATTACCTGACGGGATGGCTGACCATGCACAGCTTGCTGCTGGTGCAGTGGATCACCTTTATCGTGCTGTGCCTGGTGTTCCGTATTCCGAAAGTCACCACGCACCTGGTCCCGCGTTCCGTGCGGCACTGGCGCGCCTCGAACCTGGCGCGTCGGCAATTCCTGGAGCAGAACCTGCACCACACGGTCGGCAGCACCGGGATGCTGATTTTTGTCTGCGAGGCGGAGCGGTACGTGGAAATCCTGGTGGATGAAGGGATTTCCAAACGGCTGGACAACAAGAACTGGGATTCGATTGTGGCGGCCTTCACCCAGCAGGTGAAACAAGGACAGACGTTGCAAGGGTTCGTGACGTGCATCGAGGCCTGTGGCGAGTTGCTCAAAGTGCATGTGCCGGTGACGCAGGTGCGCAATGAATTGCCGAACCGGTTGGTGGTGTTGGGCTGACGTCATTTCCAATCTGGAAGGTGATGCGCTTTTGTGGCGAGGGAGCTTGCTCCCGTTCGACTGCGCAGCAGTCGCAAAACCGTCCACTCTGTTTGCCTGGCAGGCCGCAGTTGCTGGTTTTGGGGCCGCTTCGCGACCCAGCGGGAGCAAGCTCCCTCGCCACAAAAGCCTACTCGGCACTTATGTAGTCTTGCCCAGGATTCGTGCCGTTCGGGAAATTACCCGTGCCCTGCATCCACATCCCCCCTAAAATACCCGCCATTCCCCGATTCGCTCCGCCCGAGGCCGTTTTGCCCATGTCCGTCACCGCCACTCCCGCCAGCCTCGCGCCGGATCACCACGCCCAGTTCATCGACCTGCTGCAAACCAGCCTCGACGCCAACGCCTTCATCAAACTGGTGCTGGCCAAGTACGTCGGCACTGAAGCGGATTTGCAGCGCCTGATCATCAAGCAACTGACGGTCAAGGATCAGCCTTGCCTGTCCTTCGTCTACCGCTACAAAACCCGCGACATCACCAAGAACCTGCCGCGGGCCGAAGGCGTCGCGACCCTCGCCGCGCTGCTGCCGGCTTCGTTCAAAAATGCGCATTTGCTGTCATTGACCGACGAAGCCCAGCTCGAATACAGCAAAAAGGGCAAGTCTTCGCTGTTCAAGAGCAAACCTCAGCAATTGCGTGAAGTGCCGTCCGCCGAGCATAACCGCGAGAAAAACCGCTTCCTCGACCTGAGCCGACCGTTCCTCGCCGACCTTGGCGTGACCAACAGCAAACACGAACTGATCCCGGCGATGTCGCGCAAGTGGAAGCAGATCAACAAGTTCATCGAAGTCTTCAGCCATGCGCTGACCACCTCACCGCTGGCGCTGGACAAGCCGGTGCAGGTAGCGGATTTCGGTTCGGGCAAGGGTTACCTGACGTTCGCCATCCACGACTACCTGCGCAACACCTTGAACGCCGAAGGCGTGGTGACGGGCGTCGAGCTGCGCGAAGAAATGGTCAACCTGTGCAACGCCGCTGCAGCGAAACTCGAGCACCCGGGGCTGGTGTTCAAGTGCGGTGACGTGCGCAGCGTGGCACCGAGCGAGCTGGACGTGATGATCGCGCTGCATGCCTGCGACATCGCCACCGACTACGCGATCCACACCGGCATTCGTTCCGGCGCCTCGATCATCATGTGTTCGCCGTGCTGCCACAAACAGATCCGCCTGCAGATCCAGAGCCCGGCCCTGCTCAAGCCGATGTTGCAATACGGTTTGCACTTGGGTCAGCAAGCGGAAATGGTCACCGACAGCTTGCGTGCGTTGTTCCTCGAAGCCTGCGGTTATGAAACCAAGGTGTTCGAGTTCATCTCGCTGGACCACACCAACAAGAACAAGATGATACTGGCGGTCAAACGCGCCGAGCCGGTCGACCCGGCCCAGCTGTTGGTGAAGATTCAGGAGCTGAAGGATTTCTACCACATCAGCGAGCATTGCCTCGAGACCTTGCTGCGAGCTGACGGACTCCTCTAAACCTGTGGGAGCGAGCCTGCTCGCGAAGGGGCCGTCACATCCAACATCTGTGTTGGCTATTAGTCCGCCTTCGCGAGCAGGCTCGCTCCCACAGGAGGTTTGATGGCGGTCTTGCGACCCAGCATCACGGTCACGATCACCCCGGCAGCAAACAGCCAGGTGATCGGCTCGATGTGTTCGCCAAAGAACAGCGCCGAAAAGGCGATGGTGAAAAAGATTTGCAGTAGCTGGATCTGGCTGACCCGGGCAATCCCACCCATCGCCAATCCCGCGTACCAGGCAAAGAAGCCGATGAACTGCGAAAACAGCGAGACATAACCAAACGCCCACCAGGTCTTCGCCGAAATCTCACCTTGATGTTGCAGCGCCAGATACACCACCGGCCCGATCAACAATGGTGTGGATAGCACCAGCGCCCAGCAGATCACCTGCCAGCCGCCCATCTCCTTGGCCAACCGGCCGCCCTCGGCGTAGCCCAGACCACCCACCGCAATCGCCCCGAGCATCAACAAGTCACCGGCCTGAATGCTGCCGGCACCGCTGATCAGCGCATAACCCAGCACCAATGCACTGCCCAACGCGGCGCAGGCCCAGAAGGCTTTCGACGGACGTTCATGGGACAACCACGCGGCGTACAGCGCCACGCACAACGGTTGCAGACCATTGACCAAGGCACCGTGGGACGCGGGCAAGGTTTGCATGGCCCACGCCGACAACACCGGAAAACCGAGAATGACCCCGGCGATCACCAGCGTCAGGCCTTTGACCTGTTTCCAGGTCGGCCATTTCTCCCGTCGCCACAGCAACAGGATCGCCGCTGGCACCGCCGCGAACAGCGCCCGGCCGAGGCCGTTGAGCAGGGGATGCAGTTCCTGCACGACGATTCGCGTGAAGGGCAGGGTGAGGCTGAAAATCACAACGCCGAGCAGGCCGAGGGCCATGCCGGTGTTTTCGCGCGAGGACATGATGGGGGACCAGAATTCAGGGTGATGGGAAGTGCCTTCATCTAGCCACAAACCGCGTTGGCTGCGCTGTTACAGCTAGGCGCAGAGTTATCCGTACAGTTCGAGGGCCCCTTCGCGAGCAGGCTCGCTCCCACATTGGATCTGGGGTGCTCACAAATCCCCTGTGGGAGCGAGCCTGCTCGCGAAGAACGATACCGCGGTAGTAGCTGGTTATTACCCGACCCTCTGGATAAGGACTACCTTGAATACTCCTGCCACCGTTCCCCCAGAGGAGTCCTCCCCATGGCTGCCAAGAAAATCCTGATGCTGGTCGGCGATTACGTTGAAGACTACGAAGTGATGGTGCCGTTCCAGGCGCTGCTGATGGTCGGTCACACCGTCCATGCCGTGTGCCCGGACAAAGCCGCCGGCCAGACCGTGCGCACGGCGATCCACGACTTCGAAGGCGACCAGACCTACAGCGAAAAACCCGGCCACCTGTTCGCCCTGAATTTCGATTTCGCCAAAGTCGCTGAGTCCGACTACGACGCGCTGCTGATCCCCGGCGGTCGTGCACCGGAATACCTGCGCCTGAATGAAAAAGTCCTGGACCTGGTGCGTGCCTTCGACAAGGCCGGCAAGCCGATTGCTGCCGTGTGTCATGGCGCGCAATTGCTGGCAGCGGCCGGAATTCTCGAAGGCCGCGAGTGCAGCGCTTACCCAGCCTGTGCCCCGGAAGTGCGCCTGGCGGGCGGCACGTTCATCGACATCCCGGTGACGGAGGGCCATGTTCAAGGCAATCTGGCCACTGCTCCGGCGTGGCCGGCACACCCGAACTGGCTTGCCGGTTTCCTCGGATTGCTGGGCACCAAAATCACGCTGTAACGAGGGACCTTTCCATGTGCGAGCTTTACGTCAAGGCCGATCCGATCCTCTACGAATCGCGCTCCCGCTCGCTGCGCATCTGCGGGGTGGTCACCACCCTGCGGCTGGAGAATCAGTTCTGGGACATCCTCAGCGAAATCGCCGAAGTCGATGGCATGACCACCAACCAGCTGATCGCCAAGCTGTATGAAGAGGTGATGGACTACAGGGGGGAAGTGGTGAATTTTGCGTCGTTTTTGCGGGTGAGTTGTATGCGGTATTTGAGTCAGCGGCGGGTGGCTGTGCCGGAGTTGTCGGTGGTTCGGGCAGTGGTGAAGTAGCGAATACCGCGTCGACTCATTCGCGAGCAGGCTCGCTCCCACAATGGAAATGCGATCCCCTGCGGGAGCGAGCCTGCTCGCGAAGGGACCGGGAGAGGCGACAGATGTCCGGGGCTGGTCTTTACTCTGAAGCGCGAAACCTCTCAATCGCCAAGGAGAAAGAGCATGTCCGGATGGTACGAAGTGAGCAAAAGCAGCAGTGGCCAGTTCAGGTTTGTCCTCAAGGCCGCCAACGCCGAAACCATTCTGACCAGCGAGCTGTACACCACCCGCGCCGCTGCCGACAAAGGCATTGCATCGGTTCAGTCCAACAGCCCGCTGGATGAGCGCTACGAGAAAAAGACCACCAAGGATGGCCATCCTTATTTCAACCTCAAGGCCGGTAACCACGAAATTATCGGCAGCAGCGAGTCTTACTCTTCCGCTACAGCGATGGAGAAGGGCATTGCCAGTGTGAAAACCAACGGGCCGACCACGGTGATCAAGGACAAGACCTTGCCGGTGCTTTAAGTCACGCCGACGACTAAATGTGGGAGCGGGCTTGCTCGCGAAAGCGGCTTAATATTCAACGATGATGTTGAATGTCATACCGCTTTCGCGAGCAAGCCCGCTCCCACATTTGATTTGTGTGTTTTTTGGGATCAGCGTAGGGCAGTCAGCAAGTGTTGCAGTTGACTGCGCCCGGCGTCGGCTAGTGGAAACACCGGCAATCGCGGCTGCCCGACTTCCAGCCCCGTCATACCCAGCCCGGCCTTGATCGTCGCCGGCAATCCCCCCTTGAGAATGAAATCCAACAGCGGCAATTGGCGATAGAACAACGCCCTGGCCTTGCCCAGATCATTGGCCAACACCGCTTCATACAAATCCAGATTGAGCTGCGGGATCAGGTTCGGCGCTGCCGTGCACCAGCCTTTCGCGCCCGCCGCAAAGGCTTCCAGCGCCAGTGGATTGCAGCCGTTGTAGAACGGCACCTGGCCTTCGCCGAGCAGTTGCAGCTTGTGCATGCGCTGAATGTCGCCGGTGCTTTCCTTGACCATGGTGACGTTTTCAACGGCGTTGAAGATGCGCAGGATCAGGTCCACCGACATGTCGGTGCCGCTGGTGGCCGGGTTGTTGTAGAGCATGATCGGCACGCCGATGCTGTCACCGATGGCGCGATAGTGGGCGAGGATTTCCGCTTCGCTGAGTTTCCAGTAGGACGCCGGCAGCACCATCACCACGTCAGCGCCATGAGCTTGGGCGAAGCGTGCGCGGCGCACCGCTTTGGCGGTGGTCAGGTCAGACACGCTGACAATCGTCGGCACGCGTTTGGCCACGTGCTGGATGCTGAATTCGCTGACCTGATCCCACTCGGCATCGCTCAGGTAAGCGCCTTCGCCAGTGCTGCCCAGTGGCGCGATGGCATGCACGCCGCCCTCGATCAAACGGTCAATGGAGCGCCCGAGCGCGTCCAGGTCAACGCTTTCGCCGTCGGCGGTGAACGGGGTGATGGTGTAGCCGATGATGCCGTGAATGTTTGGGGTCGACATGGCGACGCTCCTTATGAAATTGGGTGGGTTCAGTTCAGGCAATCGGCGTGTTGGCGCAGGTTCTGCCGGGCGTAGTAGTTGAAAGCGGCGGCGTGGCGTTTTGGCCGGGCAATCCAGTCGTGGGCTTCACGGCCCAGTTCCGGGAGGATCGGCATGATGGCCCCGGCACTCATCGCCAGCAGTTGCAGCTTGGCGGCGCGCTCGATCAATTGCGCGATGACACAGGCTTCTTCAATGCTCGTGCCGGTGGACAACTGGCCGTGGTGCGAAAGCAGAATCGCCCGTTTGTCGCCCAGTGCGCCGGCAATTAATTCACCTTCTTCATTACCGACCGGAACGCCGGGCCAGCCTTCAAGGAACGCGCAGTCGTCATACAGCGGGCAGAGGTCCATGTGGGAAATCTGCAGCGGTACTTCGAGCATCGACAGCGCCGCGACGTGCGTCGGATGCGTATGAATGATGCAGTTCACGTCCGGTCGGGCGCGGTAGACCCAGCTGTGAAAGCGGTTGGCCGGGTTGGGCATGCCGTGGCCTTCGAGTACTTCCAAGTCTTCGTTGACCAGCAGCAGATTGCTCGCGGTGATCTCATCAAACCCCAGGCCCAGTTGCTGAGTGTAGTAGGTGCCCGGTGTCGGACCGCGAGCGGTGATTTGACCGGCCAACCCCGAGTCGTGGCCGTTCTCGAACAGAATCCGGCAGGTCAGGGCCAGCTTTTGCCGGTCAGTCCACGTATTATCCGCCAGGGTATTTTGCATCTGTGTCAGCGCTTGCTTGACCAGTTGGTCTTTGGGCAGTGCTAATGTCTTGGCCATATCAGTGTCCTTTGGTGGGTTCATGCAAATGACACTAAAGAGGCTATATGACACAAAGTGTCATTGGCAAGCACAAACCGTCGCCTCCTTGATGGATTAATCGTTTTCCATGTCTATCCGTTTGAAATTACTAAGAAAAAAACTTGGCGTGACACTGGAGGCCCTGGCCGAAAAATCCGGCATGACCAAGAGCTACCTGTCGAAAGTCGAGCGCGGGCTGAACACGCCGTCGATTGCTGCGGCGCTGAAACTGGCCAAGGCGCTGAACGTGAAAGTCGAGGAATTGTTCTCCGAAGACAACGTCAGCCTCGACAGCTACAGCCTGGTGCGCAGCGACGAGCGTCAGTCCCTGGCCGCCAACGATCAAAGCCCCGGCTACGCGGTGCTGGCCCATCAGGTCAGTGAGCGCAGCTTGCTGCCGTTCATCATCTATCCGCCGTTCGAATTCGCCGACAAAACCTTCAAGGAACACACCGGGGAAGAGTTTTTGTTCGTCCACGAAGGGCAGGTGGAAGTGGACTTCATGAACGAGCGGGTGCTGCTCGATCGTGGGGATGCGCTGCATTTCAATGCGCAGAAACCGCACAGGATTCGCTCAGTGGGGGAGGTTCAGGCGCAGTTGTTGGTGGTGGTGCATAGCAGCGAGGAATGAGTTGACTGCAAAAGCTTCGCGAGCAGGCTCGCTCCCACATTGAATCTGCGGTGTACACATATCCCCTGTGGGAGCGAGCCTGCTCGCGAAGGCGTCAGCTGCCTCGCCGCTAAACCTCAACCGGAACCGTAAGCTTCGGATTCCCCAACGCATGCGTCTTCGAATCAAAAAAACGCAGCTCCGAGCCCGTCCCCTCGAACACCTTCGCGTAATGCCGCTTCTGATGCTGGATAAACGCCTTGCTGCGCGGATAAATCGAGATCGCCACCACCGACGGTTTCGCCTGGCGCAACGCATGAACGATATGGCTGTCCTGCTCACCCAGCGCATGCCCAAAGACACACAACCCGTCGCCATGCCCCAATAACTGGTCATAACAGAACGACAGATAATCCGAGCTGCGAATGGTCTTGAGCTTGTCCTGCGCTGGCCCTTCGTTCACGAACAGCGGCACGTCATCCAGGGTCTTGATCGTATTGTTGATCGCGAAACTGCCAAGCAACGTGCCCTCTGTCGACATCAGCTTGCGCGCCGTGCCGTCCTGATTGCGCACCAGGTGCAAACCACCGTGCAGGTACAGCAAACGGGTTTTATCGGTCGCCGTGGCGCTCAGGTCAAAGCCCGGCTCGGCGCCGTGGAACAGGTCGGTGATCGCGTCCGGCTGCTGCTGGATCGACCAGTAATTGAGCAAGTCATAGTTGGTGGTAAACACCGTCCGATAGTTGCCCAGTTCCGAACGGATGGTCGCCAGGGTCGAAGGCACCACCAGCCGCCACGGAATATGCACCGCATGAACGGTGTTGATCAGCGCTTCCTTGATCGCGTAGTAGCGATTGCGCGGTGCGGCGGAGCTGACGGCCAGTGCCTTGTTCACTCGGCTGGTGGTTTTCAGCGCGCTCAGCACCTGTTCGAAACTGCGTGTCTGCATCGCCTCGAACACGCTCAGCTCGGACTGGCTCAGCGGTTTTTCTTCGACGGTGCGCGCATTCTCGAACAGCGAGTCGTAGCCAAAATCGTCCCACACCGCACGGCTGGCGCCGTTGCCCACCAGCAGGCCGCTGAACGAGGCGGTGGCGCGCAAGGCGTTCCAGTCTTCAAGTTGGGCATCAACATCCTGGAAATCGGTCATTGCGGTCAAAGTCTCAAAGCAAAAGGTCTGATGGGCGGCGACTTTATCACGACCATGACTTGAGCCAGATCAAGTTACTGCGTGAGCGAAGGGTCGAAGCTGTGAGCGTCCCGCTGGATCGGCGTCGCCGATTCGGCCCAGACAGGAGAATCGCTCATGAGCAGCACGTTTTTCATTCCCTCTGTGAACATCCTGGGCACGGGTTGCCTCGACGAAGCCATGGACGTCATTGGCAAGTACGGCTTTCGCAAAGCGCTGATCGTCACCGACGTTGGGCTGGCCAAGGCCGGCGTAGCGAAAATGATTGCGGAAAAACTGGCGATGCAGGACATCGACTCGGTGATCTTCGACGGTGCCAAACCCAACCCGAACACTGCTAACGTCGAACTTGGCCTGGGCCTGCTCAAGGAATCCCGTTGCGATTTTGTGGTGTCCCTGGGCGGTGGTTCGCCCCACGACTGCGCCAAAGGCATCGCGTTGTGTGCGACCAACGGTGGACAGATTCGCGACTATGAAGGTGTCGATCAATCGAGCAAACCACAGCTGCCGCTGATCGCGATCAACACCACCGCCGGCACCGCCAGCGAGATGACACGTTTTTGCATCATCACCGACGAATCGCGCCATGTGAAAATGGCCATTGTCGACCGCAACGTCACGCCGCTGCTGTCGGTCAACGACCCGGCGCTGATGGTTGCAATGCCTCAGGGGCTGACGGCAGCCACCGGCATGGACGCATTGACCCACGCCATCGAAGCGTACGTTTCCACTGCCGCCAACCCGATCACCGATGCCTGCGCACTGAAGGCGATCACGTTGATCAGCAACAACCTGCGACTGGCGGTACGCAACGGCGAGGACATGGCCGCGCGGGAAAACATGGCCTACGCGCAGTTCCTGGCGGGCATGGCGTTCAATAACGCGTCGCTGGGTTATGTCCACGCCATGGCTCACCAATTGGGCGGGTTCTACGACTTGCCTCATGGCGTCTGCAACGCCGTACTGCTACCCCACGTTCAAAGCTTCAACGCTCAGGTTTGCGCCCCGCGCCTGACCGACGTGGCTCATGCGATGGGCGTCGATATCCGTGGTCTCAGCCCTGAAGAGGGGGCTCAAGCGGCTATTGCAGCGATCCGACGCCTGTCCAGTGACGTGGACATCCCTGCCGGATTACGTGAGCTCGGCGCCAGACTCAACGACGTCCCCATGCTTGCCACCAATGCGCTGAAAGACGCCTGCGGTTTAACCAATCCCCGGGCGGCGGATCAGCGCCAGATCGAGGAGATTTTCCGCAGCGCCTTTTAGGCCGTTTTGCGACCGGGCGCGAGCATGACACACAGCATCGCGCCCAACGCCAGCAAGGTGCAGAGCAACGACAGCGGCCACGCCTGCTGGCTGGCGATCAAGCTGGCAACACCGCCAATGATCGCCGCCATCAGTTGATGAATAAAGCCGCTCAACGCCATCGCATAAGCCCCCCCGACCGGTGAACCGTCGTTGGCCAGCGACAGGCTGATCGGGTACGTCAACGACTGCCCGAACACCGCTACGCAATAGGGCAGCCAGAGCAGCAGCGCAATGGGGGTGCCGATGATGCTGCCCAGCAACATCATCGCGCTCCCGGTCAGCACCAGAGCGACGCCCACCGTCATCAATCGGCGCTGACCGGTGCGCAGTACCAAGGCATTGACCCCCAGCGCTCCCAGAAAATACGCCGCGCTGATCGGCCAGCCCAGCAAGCCGTATTCCACGGCTGACCAGTTGAACGGACCTTGCAGAATCAGCGGTGCGGCCGTGTTGAAGGCAATGATCACCCCGTAGCCGAGGCCGCCGGTAAGCGCCGGCAGCAAGAACGCCCGATCACGCAGAATGCGCCAGTAACTGGGCCACGCGGACGACTGAATGTTGTCCTCGACCAGCACCGCAAAGGAAACCCGCGCCACGACTGTCGCCATCAACAGGCTCACGCCACCCAGCAGATAGAAAATCGCCGGCCAGCCCAATGCCACCTGGATAACCGACCCCAGGTACTGACCGATGCCCAGCGCGATCACGAACGAAATCGAAATCCACGACAACGCCTTGGCCAACAGGTCACCGCGGAAACTGTCGCGGATCAGCACCCGTGCCATGACTGAAATCCCGCTGGCACCAATGCCTTGAAGCAACCGAAAAAACAGAAACGCTTCAAGCGTCTGGCCCAGCGGCAGCGCAAGGTTGGCCAAGCCATAAATACCCAGCGCCGCGAGCAGCACCGGTTTGCGGCCGATGCGCTGGCCGAGGCTGCCCCAGAACAACATCGGCAGCGCCATGCCGATCAGGTACACCGCCAGTCCCCAGGACACCTGCGAAGCGTCGGCGGACAGATGCCGGGCCATCTCCGGCAGCGCTGGCAGATAAATACTCATGCCCAATTGCGCGAGGAAAACCGTGCTGCAGGTGACGAGGAGGGTGGTGCTGCTCTTCATGGAATCATCCCTGGATGTCTAGCGGGCGTCCCCGGAGCATGTGCGCAAAAGCTCGGTGACGAGTTCACAAAAATGTCGAATCAGCGGCGGCTCCATGTCGGCGCGCAGCGTGATTCTGATCGCGGCCTTGCCTTGTGCAACCACGGGGAAAAACACCGCCGAGGTAAAGAAACCAAGATTGGATAATTCGATGGCAATACGGTTGGCCAGCCTCGCTTCACCGCAGTGGATCAAGCGAATCGCCATGTTGCTGCCGTGTTGTGCGGTTCGAATCAGGCTGTCGAAGAGGCGGATATTAACCTGAAGTTTTTCCTGCAACGCAGTCAATGCAGGCGTGTGATGCAACTGGATGGACGCTCTGCCCGCGCCGATAGACGCGCTGTTCAGGCTTTGCGACCAGTTGCTGGGGCCGCCGTAGCGTTGAATCAGCTTTTTCTGCCGTTCGTTGCCCAGCATCACCAGCCCGCCGCTGGCGCCAAATGACTTGGCCAATGAGGCGACAATCAAGGCGTCATCCTCCAGGGCCTGCAACCTGGGACGCACGAGACCGGCACCGAAAGTACCGACGGCGGACAGTGCGTGAGAATCGTCGAGGTAGAGAAACAAGCCATAGCGGTCCTTCAGGTACAACAGGCTGTCCAGGTCGGCGACCCCGCCCATGCTGTACGCGCCGTCGGCCACATACGCGACCCTGGTATGTTGCTGGCACTGCGTTTCCAGAAAATCCATGTCGTTGTGCGGGCTGGTCACGACCCTGGTTTCGTCGGCGCAGGCGGCTTTGAGGTGACTCATCGAATAGTGCGCCAAGCGGTCAAACACCATCACCGGCGGCCGGTTCTCGGTGAACACGCCGCTGGCCAGCAGCGGCAGGATGCCGGCGCTGGCTGCGCTGCACGACAAGGTGCTCAGGCACGTGGCGCCGAACAACGCTGACAGCTCGGTTTCGTACTGATCGAGGATCGCCAGTTTGCAGCGGTTTTTCGAGTTGGCGATACGCAGGGTGCCGGTTTCCCACAGGGTGGTCATGGCGCCGTCGAGCAAGTCGGGGTGGTGATCCAGGCCGAGGTAGGAGGTGGTGCAAAAGTGATGAAAGGCGCGTCCGTGCTGGTCAACCATGCGGTTGCTGCTTCTGATGTCGACGTTCAGCCCCGCGACCTTTCCCGCTTCTGCGGTTTCCCAGTCGTGATCGGCCAGCGAGATCAGTTTTCGATAGTTGGTGAAGGTGTTTGCCGCGCGTGTTGTCTGGTCCATGTGACGTGTCTGTCCTTGAGTGATGAAACCGTCCGTGTGTTTCCAGACTTTACAGCGTGCGGTGTGGGCGCTGAATCGGCCGTTTCCTGTTCGGTTGAGTGTTACAAGAGATTTACGTGTAGGGCGATGGCGTGTGAGGTTGTGGGCCAAAACCGGGCTATCCTGCCGACTCAGCCGAACTGAAGTCATCGAGCCCTCCATGCTGCAAAAAAGCCTGATCCGCCGTCTCGACCTGATCACCCTCCAATTGTTCGTCGCCGTCCACGAAGAAGGCACGCTGACCCGCGCCGCCGCGCGTGAAGCGATCGCGGTGTCGGCGGCCAGCAAGCGCTTGATGGAACTGGAAGAGGCGCTGGGGATCAGTCTGTTCGTACGCCAGGCCAAGGGCATGACCCTGACACCGGCCGGCGAAACCCTGCTGCACCATGCCCGGCAGATGCTGTTCAATGTCGAGAAAATGGGGCTCGAGCTGGGTGAGCACAGCCACGGCATTCGCGGTTATGTGCGGATGCTCGCCAACCTGTCGGCGATCATTCAGTTTTTGCCCGAGGACTTGCGCGACTTTTCCGAGCGCCATCCGCAGGTCAAGACCGACCTCGAGGAACGCCCCAGCAGCGGGGTGATCCAGGGGGTGCTGGATGGCGTGGCGGACCTGGGCATTTGCTCCATCGACAGCGACACCAAGGGTTTGCACAGCGTGCTGTACCGGCAGGACAAGTTGATGGTGTTGATGCTGCCCGATCATCCGTTGGCCAGCCGTTCGAGCCTGGCGTTTGCGGACACGCTGGACAGCGATTATGTGGGACTGCATTCGGCCAGTTCGATCAACATGCGCACCCATGCGGCGGCGCGCCAGGCGGGCAAGGTGTTGCGATTACGCATTCATGTGCCGGGTTTTGATGCGATGTGCCGGATGGTCCAGGCCAACATGGGCATCGGGATTTTGCCGCAGAAGGCCTATGAATTGTTTGGCCGGGCGTTGGGGCTGCATGCGGTGCCGTTGACGGATGAGTGGTCGGATCGGGCGTTGATCATTGTGGTGCGGGATGAGGCGGGGTTGTCGCCTGTTAGCCGGATGTTGTTTGAGCAGTTGCGTGGGGCGCTTTGATGTTTCTCGGTTGGATGGTCGGGCCTCTTCGCGAGCAGGCTCGCTCCCACAGGGGATTTGTGGACGCCGCAGATCAAATGTGGGAGCGAGCCTGCTCGCGAAGGCGGCCCTGAATTCACCGAACATCGCCAGCCGAGCGTTCGCGTTTCACGAACGCCCGTTGCCAACTGAAGGTTGGATTCCTTGACCCCGGCTCCTCTAGCCTTGGCACATATTCCAAGAACAAGAGGTACCCCGCGATGACTGCCCCGTTAAGTGCAATCAAAGTGATCGAGATCGGCACGCTGATCGCTGCCCCCTTCGCCGCGCGCATGCTCGCCGAATTCGGCGCCGAAGTGATCAAGATCGAAGCCATGGGCCAGGGCGATCCCCTGCGCAAATGGCGCAAGCTGCACGAAGGCACCTCGCTGTGGTGGTACCTGCAATCGCGCAACAAGAAGTCCCTGGCGCTGAATCTCAAATCCCCTGAAGGCATCGAACTGGTCAAGCAATTGGCGACCAGCGCCGACGTGTTGATCGAAAACCTGCGCCCCGGCGCCCTGGAAAAACTGGGCTTGGGCTGGGACGTGTTGCACGCCCTCAATCCCAACCTGACGCTGGTACGGATTTCCGGTTACGGCCAGACCGGCCCCTACCGTGATCGTCCGGGTTTCGGTGCCATCGGCGAGGCCATGGGTGGGATTCGCTACACCACCGGCACCCCCGGCTCACCGCCGGCGCGGGTGGGCGTCAGCCTCGGTGATTCCCTCGCATCGCTGCACGCAGTGATCGGTGCCTTGATGTCGCTGCTGCGGGTCAAGACCGGGCAGGGCGGCGGGCAAATCGTCGATGTGTCGCTGGCCGAAAGCGTATTCAACGTCATGGAAAGCCTGGTGCCGGAATACGACATGCTCGGCCATGTCCGTGAGCGCAGCGGTGGTGCCTTGCCGGGTATCGCCCCGTCCAATACCTATCTGACGGCCGATGGCGCTTACGTGGTTATCGCCGGCAACAGCGACCCGATCTACAAGCGCTTGATGGAGGTCATCGGCCGGCGCGATCTGGCGGACGCGCCGGAGTTTGCCCATAACGACGGCCGTGCATTGAAAAGCAATGTGCTCGACGCTGCGATCACCCACTGGACCAGCAGCCTGCCGATCGACGCCGTATTGTCGGCGCTGGAAGCGGCCGAAGTCCCCGCCGGGCGCATCTATTCGGTGGCCGACATCGTCGCCGACCCGCATTATCAGGCGCGGGATATGCTGCTCAGCGCCGACCTGCCGGGCGGCGCCACGGTGAAGATGCCGGGCATCGTGCCGAAACTCTCGGAAACCCCTGGCGGTGTGAACTGGTCGGGGCCGAGCCTGGGCCAGCACACCGACGGAATTCTCGCCGGGCTAGGCCTGACGGACTCCGATATCGAACGCCTGAAAACTGAAGGGGTGGTGCAATGATCACTGACTTTTCGCAGACCCTGATCGTTCAGGAAGTCTCGCCGCGCGACGGTTTGCAGATCGAGCCGACCTGGGTCGAAACCGTCGACAAGATTGCCCTGATCGATCAACTGTCGCTGGCCGGGTTCAGCCGTATCGAAGCCGGTTCGTTTGTCTCGCCCAAGGCCATTCCGGCATTGCGCGATGGCGAGTCGGTGTTCAAGGGCATCACCCGGCAACCGGGGGTGATCTACGTCGCGTTGATCCCCAACCTCAAGGGCGCGCAACGGGCATTGGCGACGCGGGCCGATGAGCTGAACCTGGTGATGTCTGCCAGCCAGACCCACAACCTGGCGAACATGCGTATGCGCTGCGAAGACTCGCTGGCCGCGTTCGGTGAGATCGTGCAGTACGTCGGCGGCACGCAGGTGCGGCTCAACGGCAGCATCGCCACCACGTTTGGCTGCCCGTTCGAAGGCAAGATTGATGAGGATCGCGTGCTGCAAATCGTCGATGCTTATCAAGAGCTTGGGATCCAAGGGATTACTCTGGCCGACACCACTGGCATGGCCAATCCACGACAGGTTGATCGGCTGGTACGTCGTGTCCTGCAACGGGTTTCGCCCGCGGATTTGACTCTGCATTTTCATAACACTCGCGGCCTCGGCTTGTGCAACGTGTTGGCCGCTTATGAGGCCGGAGCCCGACGTTTTGATGCAGCGCTCGGCGGCCTTGGCGGCTGCCCGTTCGCGCCGGGTGCTTCGGGCAATATCTGCACTGAAGACTTGGTCAATCTGTGCGATGAAATCGGCATTCACACCGGCATCGACCTGCCGCTGCTGCTGCGATTATCCCGAGGATTGCCCGCACTGCTGGGCCACGAAGTGCCGGGTCAACTGGCCAAGGCCGGCCGCAATTGCGACCTGCACCCGACGCCTTCCTGACCCACCACGATCACCCCTGTGGGAGCGAGCTTGCTCGCGAAGACTGAGTCACATCCGACATGGATGTCGGCTGATACACCGCTTTCGCGAGCAGACTCGCTCCCACAATGAAAAGCTCTGCAACCAAGCCTCTCAACCAGACAACAAAAACAATCGGACACCCACGGGAAGTCCGCCTGGAGAACCACCATGAGCCTCAATGTACTGGAGGCGGGCGCGAGCCCGTCCGTTAGCCACGACGAAGAAAAAGCCCTGGTCAGCAAGGTCGCCTGGCGCCTGATGCCGCTGATCATGGTCTGCTACCTGTTCGCGTTTTTCGACCGCATCAACATCAGCTTCGCCAAGTTCCAGTTGCAGACTGACCTGAGCCTGAGCGACACCGCTTACGGCCTCGGCGCCGGGCTGTTTGTGGTCGGCTACGTGCTGTTCGAAGTGCCAAGCAACATGATGCTGTACAAGGTCGGCGCGCGGCGCTGGATCGCCCGGATCATGATGTCCTGGGGCCTCGCCACCGCGGCCATGGTCTTCGTCAACAGCGAATGGCAGTTCTACGCGCTGCGCTTTGTGATCGGTGCGATGGAAGCCGGTTTTGCACCGGGCGTCCTGTATTACCTGACGCTGTGGTTCCCGCAGCACTATCGCGGCCGGATTACGTCCATGCTGTTTCTGTCGTCGGCGTTTGCCGGTCTGGTCGGCGCGCCGTTCTCCGGGCTGGTGCTGCAACACCTCGACGGTTTCCTCGACATGCGCGGCTGGCACTGGTTGTTCCTGCTCGGTGGCGTGCCGTGCATCGGCCTCGGTTTGCTGGTGCTGACCTTGCTCAAGGACCGCATCGAAGACGCCCATTGGCTGACCGCTTCCGAGAAGACCCTGCTGGCCAGCCGTATCGCGCACCATGAACCGCACAAGAGTGGCGGCTCGCTGCTCGCCGCGCTGCGTATTCCGGGCTTCCTGAAGCTGGGGCTGATCTACTTCCTGATCCAGGTGGCGTCCTACGGCTTGAATTTCTGGGCGCCGCAACTGATCCGCAGTGCCGGCACCGAAAGCCCGGTGATGATCGGTTTGCTCACCGCCATTCCTTACATCTGCGGCGCGATCAGCATGGTGGTGATCGGGCGCTTGTCCGACTCGACCGGCGAACGGCGCAAGTTTGTCGCCGGCCTGGTGGCGGTGGGCGCGGTAGGGTTCTTCTGCGCCGGGATCTTCGCTGATCACACGACCTTCCTGATTGTTGCGCTGGGCTTGCTTGGCGCCGGGATCATCGCGTCGATCCCGAGCTTCTGGACCCTGCCGCCGAAACTGCTGGCAGGTGCCGGTGCAGGGGCGGCGGGCGGGATTGCGGTGATCAACACCCTGGGCCAGTTTGGCGGCATCGTCAGTCCGGTCATGGTCGGGCGGATCAAGGACCTGACCGGCAGCACAACGCCGGCGCTGTATGTCATCGGTGTCTGCGCGCTGATCGCGGTTGCGCTGCTGATGTGGGGGTTGCCGCAGAAGCTGCGCACGCTCGACAAGTTCTAAAATCTGCATTGTCAGATAGATCGCTTTCGCGAGCAGGCTCGCTCCCACCCTGGATTTTTGTCACGCCAAAGATCTTTTGTGGGAGCGAGCCTGCTCGCGAAGACGGACTGACATTCACAGACGATCTTTTATGCGCCCATCAACCCGTCGCCACCAAGCCCTTCGCTGGCGCGCCACTGAACTGAATCAACGCCACCCCTGCCACCAACAAAACAGCCCCCAACACCCGCGGCAAGGTCATGTGCCGCTCCACTAAGCCGAACCACCCAAAGTGATCCAACACCAGCGCCGCCACCACTTGCCCCGCCAGCGCCAGCGCAATAAACCCTGACGCCCCCAGTTTTGGCAGCATGATCAGCGACAACGCAACAAAACACACCCCAAACGCCCCTCCAGCCCATATCCACAGCGGCGCCTTGCTGATAAACGACAGCGATGGCAACGGCAAGCGCAGCGCCAACATAATCGGCAACAACACCCCGATACTCACCAGCAACGACGCCAGCGTCGCCCACAACGGATGCCCCAGACCGCGCGTGAGGTTGGCATTGATCGCACTCTGAAAAGGCACCACCGCCCCGGCTATCACGGCCAGCAGCAACAGCCCGGCCCAATGCAACGTACTCATGATCCATCTCCAACAGGTTTTGCTGGACTCTAGAGTATTCGTCGCGCAGATTTAAATTCCGAATTGCTATCCAGAACATGCATCAGATGAATGATCTACGGCGCATCGACCTCAACCTGCTGGTGATCCTCGACGCCCTGCTCAGCGAGCAGCACGTGACCCGCGCCGCCGAGCGCCTGCACCTCAGTCAGCCGGCGGTCAGCCACGCCTTGGCGCGGTTGCGGGACATGCTCGGCGATCCATTGCTGGTGCGCGCGGGTGCGGGGCTGGTCGCCACGCCGCGAGCGCTGGAGTTAATGACACCGCTGGCCGAGGCGCTGGCCCAGGTGCAATCGCTGCTGGCACCCAACGCGTTCGATCCGGCCACCGCCAAACGCACCTTTCGCCTGGCGATGTCGGACTACGGTGCCGCTATTGTCTTGCCGGGGCTGATTCGAACCTTGCGCCGGGAAGCGCCGGGGATCGACCTGCAAATCACCCACGCCAGCCGCGAGGGCATGCTCGATGGCGTACTCAACGGCGATATCGACGTGGCGGCGGGGGTATTTCCGGAAATGCCGAACGAGCTGCGCAGCACCCCGTTGTTCGAAGAGCACTACGCCTGCCTTATCGACCGCAACAGCCTGCCGGCCGACGGCATCCTCGACCTGCCAACCTACCTCGCCCGCCCGCATGTCCTGCTGGAAATGCGCGGCAGCGGCACGCCCGAAATCGAACGGGCGCTGACCGCGTTGCGCGAGCGCCGCCGAGTGGCCGTCAGCCTGCCGCACTGGAGCGTTGCGCCGGAGTTCATCAGTGGTACGGATTTGATCCTGACGGTGGCTTCGCGAGGTTTGCTCAACATCGATCAGCGGTCGCTGATCGTCGTCCCGCCACCGTTTCATATTCCGTCGTTTACATTCGTGTTGGTTTGGCACAAGCGGCGGGGAGGGGATCAGGCGTTGAATTGGTTGAATGGGCGGATTGCGGAGGGCTTATCGACGACGGCCTTATGCCGCAATGAAGTTCTTCGACGATCTGTAAGTCCACGCGCAAGGACCTGAGATAGACTGGCGCCCATTCACCAGACAGTTCAAAAGGATTTCCTGATGACCCCATCGCTGCTAATGGCTGTTCTCGCCTCGGGCTTTATCTACGGCATCACGCCGGGGCCGGGTGTGTTGGCGGTGTTCGGCATTGGCGCGGCGCGCGGTCGGCGGGCGGGGGCGGGGTTCTTGTGCGGGCATTTGCTGGGCGATGTGGTCTGGTGCAGCACCGCGTTGATTGCGATTGTCGGCGCACGGGAAATCGGTAGCACGGCATTCGATGTGCTGGGCGTGTTCAGCGGGTTGTATTTGTTCTGGCTCGGCTTGCGTGCCGTGCGGGCGAAACGCAGCAGTGCCGAAGCGCCGCAAGGCGCGGCCCGCCAGCCGTTCTGGCACGGCATTCTGTTCGGTCTGACCAACCCCAAGGCTTACCCGGTGGCAGTGGCGACCTTCACGGCGCTGCTGTCTAGCCGCGCGGAGTTGCTGCACTGGTCGATGCTGCCGTGGTTGATTGCGCTGAGCTTCGTCGGTGGCCTGATCGCCTACGCTATTCTCATCGGCATCGTCGGTGCGCGGCAGGTTCGGACCCTGTATCAACGCCACGAACTGGCGATCACCCGGTTGTGTGGGGTCATGTTTATCGGTTTTGCCATTAATGCCCTGGTGCACGCGTTGCCGGGGCTGGTCACGAACAAGGCTTGAGGCCATATGCAGGACACCATGGCATCCAGAAATTCCGCGCCGTTGGCGAGCTACATCGATCTGTTGCTGGACGCCGTTTGTGCGGTCGACAAGCAAGGTCGCTTCGTTTTTGTCAGTGCAGCGTGCGAGCGCATATTCGGCTACACCGCCGATGAACTGATCGGTCAGCCGATGATCGACATGGTGCATCCCGGTGACCGCCAGCGCACCCTCGACGCCGCACGGGAAATCATGGGCGGCGAGCCCAAACTCAATTTCGAAAACCGCTACCTGCGCAAGGACGGTCAGGTGGTGCACATCCTCTGGTCGGCGCGCTGGTCGGAAGTCGATCAATTGCGCATCGCCGTGGCCCGGGACATCACCGAACGCAAGCTGGCCGAGTCCCGACAAGCAGCGTTGTACGCGATTTCCGAGGCCGCTCACGCGGCGGAAGACTTGCTGGCGCTGTTCAAGCGCATTCACCTGATCATCGGCGAATGGCTGCCCGCGCTGAATTTCTCCGTGGCGCTGTATGACGAACACTGCGCGCAGCTGAATTTTCCCTACCACGTCAACGACCACGAATTGCAACCCGAGCAGCCCGGCACCATCACCGGGCGCCTGTGTGCGGAAGTGATCCGCAGCGGCCTGCCAATTTTGCTGACCCCGGACCAGGGCCATTCGCCCGCAGGCTTTGAGACGTTGGTCGAGGGGCCGAATTCACCGTGCTGGCTGGGCGTGCCCCTGAATTCGCAGAACGGCACCATCGGCGCGCTCATCGTCAAAAGCGTTCCGGGTGGCGAACGCTACACCGAGCGGGACAAGGAACTGCTGCAATACGTCTGCGCCCAGGTCGCGACTGCCATCGAGCGCAAGCAATTGCATGCCCGGTTGCAGCGCATGGCGCAGTACGACCAGTTGACTCAACTGCCCAATCGCGAGCTGCTGCGAGATCGTCTCAAGGCTTCACTGGCGCTGGCCCGGGCCGATGGCGGGCGCATGGCGTTGCTGTACGTCGACCTCGACCGTTTCAAGGATGTCAATGACACCCACGGCCATGCGGTGGGCGACATGCTGTTGCAAGCGGTGGCCAATCGGATCAAGGGTTGCGTGCGCGAAACCGACACCGTGGCGCGCATCGGTGGGGACGAGTTTGTGGTGTTGTTGCACAGCATCCACGGCCTGGAAGACGCCGACAGCGTGGCGGAAAAAATCCTCCAGGTGCTGGCGCAGCCGCTGCGTCTGGATGGGCATAACCTGAACATCCACACCAGTATCGGCGTCGCTCGTTACCCCGAGCACGGCACCGAAGAAAAGCAGTTGTTCAAGCATGCCGACGAGGCCATGTACGCCGCCAAACGCCAGCATCACCTGCGCCTCGAAGTCTGAGATTTCGCCGCCGTTCGTCGCGGCGTTTTCAGGTTTTCTAAACCTTTTTGGGCTCGTTCATTCTGATTTTATGCGGGCTGTTGCTCGCCTGGATCATTTACCAAGAGGTAGAGAATCATGCCTAACTCAAGAAACTCGAACTCGGGAAACTTCGCCAACGATCGAACGAAGGCGTCTGAAGCCGGTCGCAAAGGTGGGAAAACCACCACAACGACTGTCGATAAAGACTCTACGAAACCCGAGATGGGCCGCAAAGGTCCTCAGAAGTCCAAGTAGTGATTGAAGGTGGTTTTGATCGAGAGGCGGGGGCGCAAGCTCCCGTTTGAATTTTTTCAGAAGGAGGGCGCGACCATGAGCCGGATGGCCACCCGAATACGTCATGCAGGTTTTGCCACGTTACTGGGATTGTGCGCCAGCAGTGCCTTTGCCCAGTCCCCCGCCGAATTCATCAACGATGCCTCGGCCCAAGGCATGGCCGACATCGAAGCCAGTCGCCTGGCGCACCAGAAAACCGAATCCAAAGAGGTCAAGGACTACACCATCGTCGTCATCAACGACCGCACCACCGCTAACCAACACTTGGCGAAAATTGCCAAACAACTGGATCTGCCGGTGGCCCCGCGCGAAGAAGTGGTCGACAAGGCCAAAGCCTTGATGCCGCAAGCGATGGACGGCGCGACCTTCGATCAGGCCTACGCCGCCAGTCAGGTGAAAACCACTCAGCAAGCCATCGAACAACTTCAGCAGGAAGCGCAAACCACGGACATACCGCAAATCAAAGCGTTTGCTGAAGAAACCCTGCCCAAACTGCAAAACCATCTGCAAATGGCCAGGGCGTTGCAGGCCGGTCTATAACCCGGGTTTACGATGTTTAAAGCAAACGGCGCGTGATTCACATCACGCGCCGTTTTTGTTTTTGCTCAGCACTTGTTCAAACCGTGTTTGTGCTGGCTCGTCGTCGCCAGCCCCGCCAGGTCATGCACATCTTTTTCGCCCATGGCCCGATAGTGCCGGCGCAGCGCCTCCAGTTGCTTGAGGTCCAGCAACTCCAGCCCCAGCATCGCGTTCTGCGCCTCCTTGTTCACCCGCAGCAACTCATCGATTTTCAAATGCAGGATGTCGGTGTCGCGGTTCTGCGTGTTCTGGATCAGGAACACCATCAGGAACGTGATGATCGTGGTTGAGGTGTTGATGACCAGTTGCCAGGTGTCGTTGAAACCAAAAATAGGGCCGCTCAGGGCCCACAGAATAATAAGAATCAGCGCGCCCATGAATGTCATTGGGCTGCCGGCCCACAGGGCGAGTTTCTGCGAGATCTTTGCGAATTTCATTGCCGTGTTCCTTATTGGGATGCGCCTGAATTTCAGACAGCGACGGCGTGTTGAAAATTCGACTTACATTTGCGGATTCAGCGGCGACGCAACCGAACAATGATTGCGCTGGCCAAAGGTGGGATAGGGCAGACAGCTCCTGCCGAGGTATCGTATCGGACCGGTTGTCTGCCTCTGGCCCACAACAACGCACCGACAGGAGAACGCAATGAGTTGGTCCGCCAAACAATACGTCGCTTTTGAAGATGAACGCACCCGCCCGGCGCGAGACCTGCTCGCCGCCATCCCGTCGGTGGAGGCGCGCTCGGCCATCGACATCGGGTGTGGTCCCGGCAATTCGACCGAGTTGCTGGTCAAGCGCTTCACCGGCGCCACGGTGCGGGGCGTCGACAGTTCGACCGACATGATCGAGGCCGCTCGCAAGCGCTTGCCAAATGTGCAGTTCGACACCGTTGATATCGGAACCTGGAACGATCGCGGCCCGTTTGACGTGATATTCGCTAACGCCGTGTTGCAATGGCTGCCCGATCACGCGACGTTATTGCCGTCGCTGGCCACCCGGCTGACCGAGGGCGGCAGCCTGGCAATCCAGATGCCCGACAACCTCAACGAACCCTCCCATCGTCTGATGCGCGAAGTCGCTGCCGAAGGTCCGTGGGCCAGCAAACTGGCGGACGCCGCCGGGCAACGCACAGAGATGGCCAGTGCCAGCGATTACTACTCGATGCTGCGACCACACTGTGCGCGCGTCGATGTGTGGCGCACCACTTACCATCATCCGCTGGCGGGTGGCGCGTCGGGTGTGGTCGAGTGGTTCAAGGGCAGCGGCTTGCGGCCGTTTCTCGAACCGTTGGATGAGGCGGAAAAGGCGCAATACATCAAGCGATATCACGCTGCGATCGAGCAGGCTTATCCGGCGTTGAACGATGGCTCGGTGCTGTTGCCGTTCCCGCGGTTGTTTATTGTAGCGACACGCTAAGAACACACTGAACCTGTGGCGAGGGAGCTTGCTCCCGCTGGACTGCGCAGCAGTCCCTTCTTTTTTGGTGAAGAGGGGGGCGCTCCGCACCCCAGCGGGAGCAAGCTCCCTCGCCACAGGTTATCCATCGCTGCGGCAATCAGCGCTCGACCGCTACCAGCAACATCATCGGCCGTTCCCGCTCTTCAGCCAGCGCCGGTTGCGCCGCCACCTCGGCATCGCTCGGCCCCCATTCGTTGACATGCTCGATGCTGAAACCCGCGCCAATCAGCGTATTGAACAGCGTGCCAAGGGTTCGGTGCTGCTTGATCACGCCTTCCGCCAGCCAGTTCGTCACCCGCCCGCCTTCCCGCTGATAGCTGTCCACCGGCCACCGCTTGCGGCCCTCGCCGTCGATCAACCATCCCGGATTGCGCGGGGCCATGAAGATCGGATGCTCGATGGAAAACACAAAGCGCGAACCTGGTTTAAGGGCCGCGTGGATCGTGGCGAACAACCCGGGCAGATCCTTGATGTAGTGCAACGCCAGTGAGCTATACGCCAGATCGAAACCGCCTTTGGGTAAATCAAGCTGTTCCAGATCTGCCCGTGATTACTGGATATTGCCCGCCGATGTGGTCTAGTGAGCCTGCTCCAGCATCTTCTCCGAGACGTCCAGGCCGAGCACACTGTCAGCGCCTTACTCACTGGCCCAGCGGCTGAACCAGCCGTAACCGCAACCGAGGTCCACTACCTTCAGCTCTTTCATCGGCGGCAGCATTGATTTGAGTGCTGGCCATTCCGGTGCCGCGTCGAGGCCTCCAAGGGAGCGGCCCATTTGGCTGTAGCCCTGGAAAAACTCCGGATCGTCGTAGATGTTTTGAGTCATGTCGGGTTGCTCTGTTGAGATCGTTCACGGGCGGCACTTGGGGCACGCCGATTGGTTTCCCTCGAAGCGTTGTAGCGCGTATTCGTTGACGGCCGCGCGGGGGGGCATTGGAAATGGTGAAAATGCGAGAGTATCCCGAAGAAACAAGGGTCAACAAGACGATCCACCGACCGGAAAACAGTTAACGCTCTTTCATGCGCAGCTCTCGGATTTTGCCTACAACCTAAGCGGGAATCACCCGCTATCCACTGGTGGGTAGATAGGAAATAGTGCTCCGTAGAACGGACTGCTGATAGGTGATGAGTGATTGACGTCCGACAGATTTTGCCGGCTTCGCAGAAAGCGATGCTTAGGTTGGCGGCTAAAAGCCGAGAAGGAGGATCAATGCTCCAGAACGACCGCGAAAATTCACGGACCCAAAACGGTCCGCGAGAGGAGAAAGAAACATGTCCACACATCGTAATCGAGCAAGCATCGAGCAATTGCATCGTGAGATGGAGGCTTTAGCTGAAGAGATGAGACGCCCGGCCCCGACCAAAATCCGCACTACGTTGTTGCCGTTCAGCATTGGTGCTGCGTTCGCGCTAACCCTGTTTGTCGCAGTCGCTTTTGTCGCAAAGCATCTTTAATTCTCTGTCGGCTCAGAAACCTTCTTTCGTACTATCGGAGGCGCTGAAACAAACCTCATCGCTGTGCCTCTCGGGCAACCTCCCATCAACTAGCGCTTGTCGGCTATCTACCGTCCTCAACTGATCGGCGGCGTCGTATAACTCACATCAGGTCCTGCCGCAGAATCCAGTCCGGATTAGTCGGCACATCGTCCCTCGTCCTGAATGCCAATCTGACCAGGCACCGCTATTAACCGAGTCGCCTCGGTTGTGTGCCGCAGAAGTCACCACCCTGTTCTTCCTGCAGCCGTGCCTTTTGGAAATGCCGCAGAGGTGAAGTCGCTCCGCTAAGTAGGGGGGGCTGCCATATCTTGGCTTCCATCATTTATGTAGCCGCGAAGTCTTCCTGAAACGCCGCATCGCCTGATTTAACGACTGCTACGCAGCCGAACGCAGGCTTCGCCAGCTGCGAATCGAAGGCGCCCCGAAAGGCGCCCCGTATCACATCAGGACGGCTCTGCATCCATGCGTCGAGCGATCACGTCCAGCACATCGCAACCGTCGCGCAAAGGCACACAGCAGAGCAATGCAAAATCGCTGAGGATGACCGAGTCGGTGGTGATGTCACCTCGCATGGCGAGGTTTTCGAGGATCTGCGTCACGGCTCGAATTCTGTAACTGGCCGTGCTGAGCAGTGAGTGCAGCGGTTGGGTGGTGTTGACGAACAGGGAAGGGAGATCGTCGGCGTTGCTGGTTAAAGCCATATATTCTTTCATGCGTGATTACCATGATAGGAGGAGGACCTGCCACTCAATCGTCGCCAAACAATAGGGTGGTAGCTGTACGCGGGTTGGCGAACCGGGCCATGGTAAAAACCGGCAGACCCTAGGGTCTCCCACGCACAGCCACCAAAAAAGAGGTAGCCAAGTGCGTTCAAAAACGCTCCGAGAAATACTCGAAGGCTTCTGTACCATGGAATCGAGTCGCCAAACCCGATACGCCATTATTGGCGTGGGTCGACTATAGGCTTCATGGTAAAAGCACAGCAATGCGCAAGTGTACGGACAATTCCCTGTGTCGTGTAGGACGTTGCCTTTTCGGATATTGGCCACTTTCGTGCCATCAGTGAATGGTTGATCTACACCTGAATTGGCAGGTGTTGATTGGCAGTTCACACAAATCCCGCCCATAAAAAAACCGGCCACTCAGGACCGGTTTTTCTCTATCTCTACATCCCCCGTCAAAACAACCTCAACGTGAGACCAAAATTCGATTGGAGCGGGTGAAGGGAATCGAACCCTCGTTATCAGCTTGGGAAGCTGGAGTAATGCCATTATACGACACCCGCTCAGAGCGGCTGACTTTGTACCAGATGTGCGCGTGGAAATGAAGTTTTTCTTTGCGCTGGGCGGCTTTAGCGCAGATGTAGCAAGGCACACACCGCAAAACGGTCTATCGCGGGCAAGCCTCGCGCCTACAGGAATGCGTTCAACTACTGTAGGGCGACGCTTGCTCGCGAGGACGCTGTTTCAGATTGCCAGTGCATGGTGATCCTGGACGTAGTGGTAACGCGTTCGGCTGGCGTGTGGTTCAGGTTTCAGGAACCCCAGCAGTGCATTGCGGCTGTCTCGGCAGGCGGCTTTGTGTTCCATGTCGAGAAAGTGGCCGGTGGCTTCCAGGGTGGTGAAGGTGGCGTGTTGCACATGGTTGGCAAACAATCGCGCGCCATCGGCGGCGGTGTATTCGTCCCATTCGCCGTTCATGAACAGCACCGGTACGTTGATTTTCTCCGCCGCCTTCAGGAAGCACTGGCGATCACTGTGCAGCAGGTCGCTGATGTGGAAGTGCATCTGCCCGTATTCATGGTCGGCCAGGCTGCTGACGTGCCGATAGTTGAAGCGCTTGAACAGGGTCGGCAGATGTTTGCCGATGGTGCTGTTCACCAGGTTGCCGACCCGGTCGCCGTCGCGGCTGCCGAGGTAGTCGACGCCGCGCTCGAGGTAGTCGAGCATGTGCGCGTTGATCTCCGGGGAGAATGAGCTGATCACGGCTTTTTCGATCCGGCGTGGCCGTTGGGCGAGGGCGACCAGGGTCGCGGCACCGCCCCAGGAAAACGACAGCACGTGTTCGGCGCCGAAGTGGTCGATCAGCTCCAGGAGGATCTGCCCTTCGACTTCCTTGGTCAGCAATTTTTCGTGCAGGTTGTGGGCCTTGGACTTGCCCGCGTAAGGCTGGTCGTAGCAAACCACGTTGAATTGCGGATGAAGGTTTTTCACGGTTTGTGCAAACGACGCAGTCGTGGCCATCGAGCCGTTGACCAAGATAATGGTCTTCTCTGCGGCGTCTGCGCGATAGAACTCCGTGTAAACCCGATACTGACCCTGTATATCCAGCACAGCGATTTCTGGCCTCATGTCATAAGACTCCTGGCAAGCGGGTATGCGCGCAAATGAGATTGCACGAGCTTTGTGACAGGTAGGCATACGCCTGGAATTTGGAGGCCCATGTCGATCCGTACAGCAGGTCGACGGGTATTATTATTGGCGGGCAGTCTGCCGGTCTGAGGCGGAACCTGAGGGTTCTCTAACCGACAAAAAGTTTCTTAGAAGTATGGTGTGACTCATCAGTCACATTTCGGCTGACGACCTGATTCAAGCAGGGGCGACGTCTTCGCGCAAGTGTCTTTGGTAAATTGTTCGACAACTTCTGCTGAGCGGTCGCCTGCTTAGATCAATTGAATCTCTTCGGTGCGCAATGCGCGGTACTCGCCCGGTTTTAGCGCGTTATCGAGCTGCAGCGGGCCCATGCGTTCGCGGTGCAGGCGTAGGACCTTGTTGTCGAAATGGCCGAACATGCGCTTCACCTGGTGGTACCGGCCTTCGACAATGCTCAGCCGCGCCGATTTCGGTCCCAACAGCTCCAGCCCGGCGGGCTGGGTGGTGAGGTCTTCGAAGGCGAAGTACAAACCTTCCGTAAACTTCAACGCATATTCCGGGCCGATGTCCTGCTCGGTCTCGACGTAGTAGACCTTGGGCAGTTTGGTTTGCGGTAGGGTCAGGCGTCGCGACCAGCTGCCGTCATTGGTGATCAGCATCAGACCGGTGGTGTTGAAGTCGAGGCGACCGGCGATGTGCAACTCGTGCTTGTCCGGCTCGTGGATCAGGTCGAGGACTGTCGCGTGCTCGGGGTCGCGGGTGGCGCTGACGCACCCGGGCGGCTTGTGCAGCATGAAGTAGCGCGCAGGCTTGCCGGCTTGCAGGACTTCGTCATCGACTTCGACGCGGCTGAACTCGAGCACCTCGGCATGCGGGTCGCTGACGATGTTGCCGTCGATCCGCACGCGCTTTTCCACCAGCAACAGGCGCACCTGCTTACGGTTGAAGCGCGGCAGGTTGCTGAGGAAACGGTCAACGCGCATGGCAAGGGTTCGGTGGGAAAAGGGCGGCGTATCTTACGTGATCGGCCGGGCGCTTGCTTACAGCTGCGCCTCGACCTGCGCGCAACGTGGGCACAGGCAGGATTTGTCGCGTAGTTCCGGCGGCAGCGCTTCGAGCACGGCAGGGTCGATGCTGACGCCGTAGCACCAACAGGCGCGATCGGCGGTTTTCGGATCGGCCAGGGTGCAGTCGTTGGACGCACCGCAGGCCGGGCAGAAGTCAGGCTTGTTCATGCAGGATTATTCATAGCTGGAGTGAGACTTTCCACGCAGGTGCGATTACGGCCGGATTGCTTGGCTGTGCGCCAAAGGCAGGCATTCTAACGGCACTGCCGGGAAATAACTGCTGCATTGCGTCGGACACGTACCTTGTGGGAGTGAGCCTGCTCGCCATGGCGGTGGGTCAGTCGAAATCTGTGTTGGATGTGCTGACGCCATCGTCGGAACGCCGCCCGGAGCAGGCTCGCTCCCACAGGGGATTGGGTTCAGGTTCGGGAGTGTAGGTAGGCGCGCCAGCCGCCCAGATGGCTGATATCCGTTGCGCCTTCCAAGCCATACGCCTCGCAGATAAACCCGCTCTCCCAACGACCGTCCGCCAGTTGCACTTTGCCCAATCCGAGCGGTGCCGGGATGCCGGTTAAAAACGAGCCCAACTCGCTGCTTGGCAATTCCCAAACCTCCACCGCAATCGCCACGCCGCCATCCTTCACCCGCACCATCCCCGGACGAAACGGCGGGCCACCGGCCAAGGCATACAGTTGATAGTTCGGCGAACTGAACGTCGTCTCGACCAACCGGGCCCCGCGGCGCTTCAATTGCCAGTTCAGCGCCAAGCCGTCCAGGTGCGCGCCACACACCACCAGCCGCGCCCGATCATTGCGTGCAACCGTCGTCGGCGCCGCCGTGGTCAAACCTTGCTGGCGCTGGAAAGCGTCCGCCACACTCAGCAAATACTGATCGGTAAACGCCCGGCCAAACAGGGTCACGCCCCACGGCAGGCCATTGCCCATGAAGGCGCTGGGCACGGCGACGGCGGTGTAGTCGAGCAGGTTCATGAAGTTGGTGTAGTAACCCAGTTCCGAATTGCGCAGCACCGGTTCAGCCTCCAGTTGCGCCAGTGTCACCGGGCGGCCGATGGTCGGCGTGAGCACACAATCGAGGCCTTCCATCGCTTTGTCGCACAGCGCTTTCAAGGCTTGCAGCCGGTACTGCGCGCGGAAGGTTTGTACGCCCGTTACCGCCGGTGCCTTGGCCAGTACTGCACAAATCACCGGCAGCACCGCTTGCGGGTTTTGCTCCATCAATTCCCCGGCGACGCTGTAGCGCTCGGCCACCCACGGCCCTTCGTAGAGCAAACGGGCCGCTTCGAGAAACGGCGACATATCCAGTTCGACGGCTTCACCGCCCAACGCCTTGAGCCGGTCGATGGCATCCCCGAACAACAGCGGGCCTTCGGGGCAACCGAAAAATTCCAGGTCTTGCACGCGCGGCACGCCGAAGCGGAAAGGGCGCGGTGTACCGAATGCCGCGCCGTCATTCCACTGCGGATTGCGGCGGCTGTATTCATCACGCGGGTCGAGGTGGGCGGTGAGCGCGAGCAACTGACTGGCTTCGTGAGCGGTCGCGGTGAAGGTCGTGACGCAATCGAGCGTGCGACAGGCCGGCACCACACCCGCCGTGGAGATCAATCCTTTGGTGGCTTTCAATCCCACCAGATTGTTCAACCCCGCCGGCACACGCCCCGATCCAGCGGTGTCGGTGCCCAACGAAAAACTCGCCACGCCGAGCGCTACCGCCAACGAAGACCCAGCGCTGGAACCGCCCGACGGATATTCCGGCAACACGCTGTTCGGGCACGCGCCATACGGCGAGCGGCTGCCGTTGAGGCCGGTGGCGAATTGATCAAGGTTGGTCTTGCCCAACGGGATCGCCCCCAGCGCCAGCAGCTGCTCGACGATGGTCGCCGATTGCTCCGGCACATAGGCAAAGTCAGGACACGCCGCTGTCGTGGGAATACCGGCCAGGTCGATGTTGTCCTTGATCGCGAACGGCACGCCGTACAGCGGCAGGCTGTCGATGTCGCGGCCGTCGAGGGCGGCGAGGTACGGTTCCAGTTCTTCGACACTGAGCAAGTGGATGAACAGGTGATAGTCCGGGTTCAGCGCCGCCGCTTTATCGCGCAGGCCCAGCAGCAATTGACGGGGCGTGATGTTGCCGAGGCGATAAGCGCTGCGCAGGGCGTCGAGTTGAAGATTGATGTTCATGGGGTTAATCCTTTTCGAAATGGGTTCAGTCGAGTTCCAGCACCACGACGCGCTGTCCGGCGCGCACGGCGGAACCGGGCTGCACACGAATCTCACGCACCACGCCAGCCGTCGGCGCGAGCAGCGGAATTTCCATCTTCATCGACTCCAGAATCACCAGCACATCGCCGGCTTCCACGCGGCTGCCGGTCTCTACTTGAACCTGCCAGAGGTTGCCGGCGATGTGGCTGTCCACGCTCATTTCACCGCTGGCGAGGGCGGCATCTTCGGTCGCCTCCGGGACCAATTCTTCGCTGTCGAAATGCGCCTGACCGCTGGCTATCCAGCGTTCACGTTCAGCGTTGAAAGCGCCTTGCTGCTGATCGCGAAACGCAGCGATGGTCTCGGCTTCTTTCGCCAGGAATGCCTGGTAATCCGCGAGGTTCAACTGGCTGTGTTCGATGTTCAGCTCGAAACGCCCGAGCGGGAAATCCTTGCGGATGCGCAGCAGTTCGTCTGCGCTCACCGGGTAAAAACGGATCTGGTCGAAGAAGCGCAGCAGCCACGGTTTGCCATCGAACGCGGCGACTTCGCGGTAGCGGTTCCACATCTGCAAAGTGCGCCCGACAAACTGATAACCGCCGGGGCCTTCCATGCCGTAGACGCACATATAGGCGCCGCCGATGCCCACCGAATTTTCCGCGGTCCAGGTGCGGGCCGGGTTGTACTTGGTGGTCACCAGACGATGACGCGGATCGAGCGGAGTGGCGACCGGTGCGCCGAGGTAAACGTCGCCCAGACCCATCACCAGGTAGCTGGCGTCGAACACCGTGCGCTGCACTTCGTCGAGGTTGGGCAGGTCGTTGATGCGGCGGATGAACTCCAGGTTGCTCGGGCACCACGGCGCGTCCTTGCGCACGGTGGTCATGTATTTCTCGATGGCGAGCTGGCAGGCCGGGTCGTCCCAGGACAGTGGCAGGTGCACGATGCGCGAGGGCACTTGCAGGTCCTTGGCGGCGCACACGGCGTCCCATTCACCGGCGACGATGCCGAGCAGGTCGGCCAGCGGCAGTTGCTCGGGTTGGTAGTGCACTTGCAGCGAACGGATGCCCGGAGTGAGGTCGATCACGCCGTGCAGGTGTTTGCTTTCCAGGGCTTGCATGAGGGCGTGGGCGCGGAAGCGTAAAACAAGATCCAGCTCCGGCGCGCCGATTTCGAGCAGCAGGTGAGTGTCCCCGGAAAGGCGTGCAACCAGCCGCGTATCTCCCTGACCCAAATCCAGCACCACAGGCGACACAACCCCCTGTGGGAGCGAGCCTGCTCGCGAAAGCGGTGTATCTGAAACATCAATGGCGGCTGACACGCCCTCTTCGCGAGCAGGCTCGCTCCCACAGGGGGAATTCCATTTCAAGGCGAGGGTGCGGGCGGTCTGGATATCGACGGGGATGAATTGCACTTTGTCCCCGGCCTTCAATTGGCCCAGTTGCCAAAGGTCCGCTTCGATCACGGTCACCGGGCACACAAACCCGCCGAGGCTCGGGCCGTCCGGACCAAGGATCACCGGCATGTCCCCGGTAAAATCCACCGCCCCGATGGCGTACGGATTGTCGTGAATGTTCGACGGATGCAGCCCGGCTTCACCGCCGTCGGCACGGACCCATTCCGGCTTCGGCCCGATCAGGCGCACGCCGGTCCGGCTGGAGTTGAAATGCACTTCCCACTGGGTCGCGAAGAACGTACCGATGTAGTGTTCGGTGAAGTACTCCGGTGCGCCATGCGGGCCGTAGATCATGCGAATTTGTCGTACGGCAGACAACTCAGCGACTTCAGCCAGTTCGACACCCGCGCTGCGGTCGAGCAAAGCCGGCACATGCAACACATCCCCCGCCCGCAGCGCACGACCGCCATGCCCGCCAAACTGACCAAGGGTGAAGGTGCTTTTGCTTCCCAGATAATCCGGAACCTGCAAGCCACCGCGTACGCACAAATAGCTGCGCGCGCCGGCACCGGCAATCGTGCCGAGGCTCAACGTGGCACCGGCCGGAATCAACAACGTGGTGTTCATCGCGACGGTTTCACCGTTCAGCGTCAGCGCAATCACCGCCCCGGTCACCGCCACCACGGCATCACAATTGAAGCGCAGCAACGGCCCGCTCATGGTGATTTCCAGCGCGGCGGCGCCTTCTTCGTTACCGAGCAAAAGATTGCCCAGACGCAACGCACGACTGTCCATCGGACCCGATGGCGGCACGCCCACCGCCCAGTAGCCGAGGCGGCCGGGATAGTCTTGAACGCTGGTTTGCGTCCCAGCGCTGAGCACTTCAAAGGTGTTGGCCTGATACACCAGGCCTTCCAGGCAACGTGTCCACGGCTGGCCGCTGGCGAAAGGTGCATCCAGCAGAATCTGCCGCAAGTAGTCGCGGTTGGTTTCCACGCCATAGAGCTGACTGTCAGCCAGTGCCTGATGCAGATCGGCGCGTGCTTCTTCGCGGGTTGGTGCCCAACTGATGACCTTGGCGATCATCGGGTCGAAGTACGGCGGGATCTCGCAACCAGCCTCGACCCAGGTGTCGATGCGCAGTTGGATGCCGTTGGCGGCCGGGAAATTCACGGCGGTCAGCAAGCCTGGGCTTGGCTGGAAATCACGTCCCGGATCTTCGGCATACAGCCGCGCCTGAATCGCGTGTCCCTCGGCTCTCAACCCTTGGCTCAACTCACGCAGCGGCGGTAGATCACCGGCGGCGAGTTCGACCATCCAGCGCACCAGATCGACGCCCCAGACCTGTTCAGTAACGCCGTGCTCGACCTGCAAGCGGGTGTTCACTTCAAGAAAGTAGAAGCGTTGGTCTTCGCTGTCGAAGACAAATTCCACGGTGCCGGCGCTGCGGTAGTTCACCGCTTTCGCCAGTTTGATCGCCGCTGCGCACAGGTCGTCGGCCATGCCTTCGGGCAGGTTCGGCGCCGGAGTTTCTTCGAGGACTTTCTGGTTGCGCCGTTGCACCGAGCAGTCGCGCACGCCGAGGGCAATCACCTCGCCGCGACCATCACCGAACACCTGGACTTCAAGGTGCCGCGCACGCTGGATGTACTTCTCGATGAACACGCCGGCATCGCTGAAGTTGTTCTGGCCGAGGCGTTTCACCGCTTCGAAGGATTCGCTCAGTTCCGCAGCGCTGCGGCACACGCGCATGCCGATACCGCCACCGCCGGCAGTGCTTTTGAGCATCACCGGGTAGCCAACCTGTTCGCCGGCGATCAGGGCGGCGTCGAGGCTGTCGAGCAGTTCGGTGCCTTCGAGCATCGGCACGCCGTGTTGTTTGGCCAGGGCGCGGGCGGTGTGCTTGAGGCCGAACACGCGCAGCTGTTCGGGAGTCGGGCCGATGAAGGCGATGTTCGCGGCTTCGCAGGCTTCGGCGAACGCGGCGTTTTCCGAGAGGAAACCGTAGCCGGGATGAATCGCCGTGGCGCCGGTGGCTCTGGCGATGGCGAGGATCTTGTCGACCGCCAGATAGGTGCCGGCGGCCGCGCCTTCGCCGAGGCTGTGGGCTTCGTTGGCTTGCAGGATGTGCAGGCTGGCGGCATCGGCTTCGGAGTACACCGCGACGCCTTTGACCTGCAAATCACGCAGGGTGCGCAGGATGCGGCAGGCAATGGCGCCACGGTTGGCAATCAGGACTTTTTCGAACATGGCATAACCCCCGGAGGCGATTGCGCATCAGCCTCGACCTGGGATGCGGGCCGTCCCGCAGTTTTTTTTGATGCACCAGGGCCGTCCCCGGTGAAAAAACAGTTCATTTCAAACACCACCGCTCCCACAGGGGAGGGGTGGTGGTTTTACTTTTTCAGGCACTGCCCGGAGCGGGCCTGGCACAGCGCAAACAACCATCTGCGCAACCGCGCGATTTTTAGTTCCATACCAGCAGCTCCGCAGGGGTCGGGTTGTAGGCGTTGCACGGGTTGTTCAATTGCGGGCAGTTGGAGATCAGCACGATCACGTCCATTTCCGCCCGCAGGTCGACGTATTTGCCCGGCGCCGAAATGCCGTCTTCAAAGGTCAAGCCGCCATCCGCGGTGACCGGCACGTTCATGAAGAAGTTGATGTTCGGCCCAATGTCACCCTTGCCCAGTCGCCCGTCATGGACGCAGGCACGCAGGTAGTTGTCGCGGCAGCTGTGCATGTAGCGTTTTTCCAGGGCGTAGCGCACGGTGTTGCTCTCTTGCGCGCAGGCGCCGCCGAGGGTGTCGTGACGGCCGCAGGTGTCGGCGACGATGGTCAGCATCGGCTTGCCAAGGTTCGAATACAGCACGCTGCCGGTGCTCAGGTAAACGCTGTTTTGCCGACGCAGCGTGCGTTGCACGTCGTAGCGTTCTTTCGGATTGGCCACGCTGTAAAACAACGTATCGACGGCTTGATTGCCTTCCAGGTCGAGGATGCGCAAGGTCTGGCCGGCCTTGACCTCCATCAGCCACGGTTCGCCGGCCGGGATGGTTGCACGGTAGATCGCGGTGTCAGGCTGTTTGTGAGCGGTAGCGATTGCGAGTGACATGGCAGCGATCCTCAGGCGAACAAACGGTCGGTGTTGATGAAGCCGCGCTCGTTTTCCGGGCGCGAAGTGCGGCAGTGTTCGGCGACGCTGGCGTCGGCGTTCATCCAGCTGAGCTTCAGCGGTTTTGGCGCGTATTCGGATGATGGGTCCATCGGGTGTTGCAGCGCGGTGAGCACCACCAGTGTGTCCATCGGCGCGTACAACTCGATGTAATCGCCAGCGCGGGAATTGCCTTCGACGAAATGGAAGCGCCCGGCTTCGTCGACGTCGACGCGGCTGAACAGGTTGAGGGTCATCAGCAAGTCCGACAGACCCAAACCCCACTTGCCCAATTCCACCAACAGGTTGTCGGTGCCGTTGCGGAAGAAGCCGTTGCGCAGTTCCTGATAGCGCCCGGCGCCATACTTTTCCGCGACTTCTTCAGCGCAGAGCACGCCACCGAGGCTGTCGCTCCAGCCGCAGGTGTCGGCGGTGATCGCGGCCAGTACGCGCCCCATGTCCGAGTACAGGCAATGGCCGCTGGTGAGCTTGGCGGTGTGTTGGCATTTGAGGCTGTCGGGCAGGTTCAGGCGTTCGGTTTTTTCATTGGCATTGAGCAGCGTCAGGCTGACGTTGGCTCCGCCGCGCAGGTCGGTCAGGCGCAGCAGTTGGCCGCGTTTCAGGACGAATGAACGATGGCCGCCACCGGGCAGCAATTCTTCGGCGAAGGGCGTGAACAGTTGGGTTGAATCAGTCATGTGCAGAATCCTCTAAGCGATACGAAGCGTGCCTGCCAGTGGCATCGGCAAGGCGTCGACGGCGGCACGGGTGGTGCGGCGGTCGCTGTTCAAAGGGATGTCGTAGGTGATGCGCGCGCCATAGGCGCCGGGGGCGTGCGGGTCGACGCGGACCTTGTCGAACACCAGCAAACGCGTGCCAAGGCTGAAGCCTTCGGACAGGTCGTGGGTGACCATGAACACCGTCAGTTGCGTTTCGCGCCACAGTTCCAGCAGCAAGGCGTGCATGTCTTTGCGGATACCCGGGTCGAGCGCGCCGAACGGTTCGTCGAGCAACAACACGCGGGGTTTCATGATCAGCGCCTGGGCGATGGCCAGGCGTTGCTGCATGCCGCCGGACAGTTGCGCCGGGTATTTGTCCAGCGAATGGCCGAGGCCGACTTTGTGCAGCAACACCGAAGCCTGTTCCCGTGCATCACGCTTGGCGCTGCCGAACAGGCGCCCGAGCAATGACGAACGTGGCAATTCGAGGCCGAGGGCGACGTTGTCCAGCACGGTCAAATGCGGGAACACCGAGTAGCGCTGGAACACCACGCCACGGCTCGAATCCGGTTCACCGGCCAGTGCCTGGCCATCGAGCAGAATCTCGCCGCGACTGGCGCGTTCCTGGCCGAGCAGCAAGCGCAGGAAGGTCGATTTGCCGCAACCGGAAGCGCCGACGAGGGTGCAGAACTCACCCTCGTTGACGTTCAGGTTCAGGCCTTCGAGCACCACTTGATCGTCGTATTGCTGCCAGACGTTTTTCACCGTGATGAAGCTCATGCGCGCGCTCCTTCATACCAAGGGAAAGCACGTTGGGTCAGGCGCTTCAGGCCCCAGTCCATCAGCCAGGCGAGCAGGGTGATCCACACCACGTACGGCAGGATCACGTCCATCGCCAGGTAACGACGCACCAGGAAGATCCGGTAGCCGAGGCCGTCGGTCGAGGCAATGGCTTCGGCGGCAATCAGGAACAACCACGCCGAGCCGAGCATCAGCCGCAACGAGATCAGCAAGCGCGGCAACAGTTGCGGCAGCACCACGCGCAGCATCAAGGTCCAGGTCGAGGCGCCGAGGGTCTGGGCCTTGATCAGCAACTCGACCGGAATCTCCCGGGCGCGCTGTTCCAGATCACGGGCCAGGGCAGGGGTGATGCCGATCACGATCAGCATCACTTTCGACAACTCCCCAAGGCCGAACACGATGAACAGAATCGGCAGGATCGCCAGCGGCGGCACCATCGACAGCACCGTCAGCAATGGCGACAACGGCGCGCCGAACAGCGGCAACGTCCCGGCCGCCATGCCCAGGCACAACCCGGCCAATGCGCTGATGCCGAGGCCGATGGCCAAACGGCGCAGGCTTGAAGCGCTGTCCTGCCAGAGCAGGTATTCGCCGGTACGGGAGTCGGCAACGAAGGCCAGGCGTTTTACCGCGTCGGTCATCTGCACCGCGCTCGGCAGCAGCTTGTCGTTGGGGTTGTCCATCAGCCGCTCGGCCGAGCCCATGAAGTAGGCGAACAGCACCAGGGCGAACGGCAGGATCACCAGCAACAGGCGACTCGGGCGATCCGGGTGGCGATTGATCAGGCGCATGGCCAGCTCCTCGTGATTACAGCTTGGCGTCAGCAGCCATCTGCACGTAAGTCGGGTCGAAGCGCAGCTTGAGGTTGGACTTGTCGCCGCTGGTCACGCCGTTGGCGAACGCCATGCCGACGGCGCTGGTGTCCTTGGCGCCTTCGCCGAGCAAGCCGTGCTGGAACGAAAACTCGGCGACTTTGCGCATGGTTTCCGGCAGTTGCTTGCTGGTGGAGAAGTCCAGGGCCTCTTTGGGCGTGGCGAACAATTTGGTGGTGTCGAGTTGCGCCTGGAAACCCGGCAAGTCGGTCCCGGACGCCTTGGCCATGTGTTCGAGCGCGGCTTTGCTGGCGGCGTTTTTCGCGTTCATCAACTCGACGACTTCGAACCAGGCACCCGTCAGCGCTTTGCCCAGGGCCGGGTTGTCTTTGAGGGTGGCGCTGTTGACCACCATCATGTCCATGATCTCGCCGGGGATCTGGCTGGAATTGAACACTTCGGTCACGTCAGGCTTGTCCTTGATGTCCGAGAGCATCGGGTTCCAGGTGGTGACGGCGTTGACCTGCTCGGTGTTGAAGGCGGCCGAGATGTCGGCGTCGGAGGTGTTGACCACTTTCAGGTCTTTCTCGGTGAGGTCGACCGAATCCAGCGCGCGGGCCAGCAGGTAGTGGGAAACCGAGAGCTCGACGAGGTTGACGTCCATGCCCTTGAGGTCGGTGATTTTCTTGCCATCACCCTTGAGCACGATGCCGTCGTTGCCGTTGGAGAAGTCGCTGACGATCAGCGCGGTGCTGTCGACGCCGCCGGCGGCAGGAATGGTCAGCGCGTCCATGTTGGTCATGGTGCAACCGTCGAACTGGCCGGCGGTGTATTGATTGATCGATTCGACGTAATCGTTGAGCTGCACCACATCAATCTTGATGCCGTACTTCTTCGCCCATTTGTCGACGATGCCTTGGCTGCCGGCGTATTCCCACGGCATCCAACCAGCGTAAATCGTCCAGCAGACGCTGAAGTGGTCTTTCTGGGCGGCCTGGGACGAGAAACTCACGAAGGCTGCGAACGCAGCGGCGAGCAGGGCGGGTATACGAAGCTGGGACATGGTGGTTCTCCAGTTGATCAGGGGCGGGCAGGAGTCAACGCGGCACCGCGAACGGTGGCTTGTCTCCCGGGCTTTTGTCCCGCCGTGTAACCTCAACTGGAGGTCGCCAACTCTCGGACCAGCCACTCGCACAAGCGAGCCGGAACCCTAGTCAGCCATTGCAAATTGTGGTGCCGCGAACCTGTGATGAACTCTTGCACACTGTTGCTAAAGCGAGAGGCGTGCCAAGTCGGCGCGAGCGCTCTAGCGCGGGGGATGACGCGCGGTAGGGCGCGGGAAGGGCAGGCGGGGTGCCTTTTGATGGTGCGCGGCTGCACCGCAATGGGACGGGCGGGCCGCTGATCTGAAGGTATTGGCGGCGCAGCACTCGACGCTGGTTTTCCAGTCAAACGCTATGTCAGCCGACCGTTGCCGGCTGCTGTCCCGGGTCTTTTCGGAGGCCGTCATGCTGCGTCGAATGGTGTTCTGTGCGTTGCTGGGGTTGGGGTTGTCTGGCTGCTATTACTACGCAGGCTACGACGACGTGTACACCGCACCTTATTACTACCCCGGTTATTACTCGCCCTATTACTACGGTGGCTATTACCCACGCTATTACGGTGGTTATCACTACCGTTATTACGGTGGCCACGGACCGCGCTATTACGGCGGTGGATATCACAGCTGGCACCACTAATCAGCGGGTGAATAGATGAAAAACCTTTCATCGGGCAGATGTTTCAATGTGTTTCAGGAGCGCACCAGATTTCGAAATCGATGTCTGATCTTTCGACAGTCACCGAATAATTGACTGTCGCTCGCCAGCGTCGCTGGTGTGGCTCACTCGCGGTCCAGGAGGCCGCCATGAACTGTCGAAAACAGCTCAGCCGAATTCTTCTGATTGCTCTGTCCGGATTATCGCTTGGGGCGTGCGTGCCCTATTCAGATGGAGGAGACAGCTACTACGGTTCCGAGGTCTATACCTCGCCAGCGCCCACCTATTACGCCGGTGGCAGTTCCTACTATTCCGGTGGCGGCGGTTACTACTCGCCACCGCCCCGGTACTACTCACCGCCAGCGCGGTACTACCAGCCGACGCCGCGCTATTACTCTCAACCAAGGGTGTATCAACCGGCCCCGCGTTACTACCAATCCCGAGGCGATTACCGGGCTCATCAGAATCAAGGGTGGGACGGGCGTAACCGAGGCGGCTGGAATAATGACTATCGGGGTGGTGGCGGACGCAACAACAACCACGGTGGACGCGGTGACCACAATGGTCGTGGTGATCACGATGGCCGAGGTGGCCACCGTTAATTAAATTAAGTACCAAAACCTGTGGGAGCGAGCCTGCTCGCGAAGGCGGAATGTCAGTCACTTTATTGCTGAATGACACTCCACCTTCGCGAGCAAGCTCGCTCCCACATTTGCTTTCAGTATTCCGACAAATCCGCCAATGGATGCCGGCCTTCCCAAGCCTTCTGAAAGTGCGCCTCCACCACCGCATCCGGCACATTGTTGATATCCGGCCAATGCCAATGCGGTTTCTGGTCCTTATCAATCAACCGCGCCCGCACCCCCTCGCTGAATTCCGGATGACGGCAGCAGTTGAGGCTCAGGGTGTATTCCATCTGAAAAACCTGAGCCAGCGACATGTGGCGGGCCCGAACGATTTGTTCCCAGACCAGATGCGCGGTCAGCGGCGAGCCTTCGCTCATGGTTTTTGCGGCACGGCTCAGTAGCGGATCGGCGCTGTCGCGTTGCAGGCTGATCGCCTTCCAGGCGCAGCTCACGTCACTGACATCCAGCAGTTCATCGATATCCTGGCGCCGCGGCAGCCACTGGGCTTCGGGCATTTGCGCAACGGCTTCCTGCTGCAAGGCTTTGAGCAAACTGTTGAGCTGCATCGGCGTTTGTTCCTGCCAGTTCAACTGCAGCAACCCTTGGATCAGTTCCTCTTGCTGTTCATCGAGCAGGAAGCGGTCGGCCAGGTCCAGGTCGATGGCATCGCGTCCGTTCATGTGCGCGCCGGTCAGGCCCAGAAACAGGCCGAGTTTGCCGGGGAGTCGCGAGAGGAACCAACTGGCGCCAACGTCCGGGTACAGGCCGATGCTGATCTCGGGCATCGCCAGCCGACTGCTCGGCGTGACAATCCGGATGCTCGCGCCTTGCAACAACCCCATCCCGCCACCGAGCACATAACCATGGCCCCAGCAGATCAACGGTTTCGGGTAAGTGTGCAGTTTGAAGTCCAGGCGATATTCAGCTGCAAAGAAGTGCGCGGCCAACGGCGGCACTTCCCCGGGATGCGCACGACAGGCTTCCACCAGACTGCGCACTTCACCGCCGGCGCAGAAGGCCTTGGCGCCATTGCCGCGCAGTAACACGCAGACGATTTGCGGGTCCTTGGCCCAGGCGTTCATTTGATCGCTCAGGGCGTTGATCATCGGCAAGGACAGGGCGTTGAGGGACTTTTCGGCATCGAGGCTGGCGATGCCGATGCGCGCGCCGTCGGTGCCGGTGAGTTCTTCGAAGTGCAGATTCATCGTGACCTCGATCGGGAATTTGAGCGTTCAGTATGATCGCTGTTGAGGAAAGTGCCGGATGTGCGTCAGATCAATTGACAAGCGTGATGGGCTTTCCTAGGGTTCGCCCCATTGTTTTTGCCGGATGTAACCATGACTGCTGACGACCGTATCAAACTCGAACCGAGCTGGAAGGAAGCACTGCGTGCTGAATTCGACCAGCCCTATATGGCGCAGTTGCGTGAGTTCCTGCAACAGGAGCGTGCGGCGGGCAAGGAGATCTATCCTCCGGGCCCGATGATCTTCAACGCACTCAACTCCACGCCGCTGGACAAGGTCAAAGTCGTCATCCTCGGTCAGGACCCCTACCACGGCCCGGGCCAGGCCCATGGTTTGTGCTTCTCGGTGCAACCGGGGGTGCCGGCGCCGCCGTCGCTGGTGAACATCTATAAAGAATTGAAGCGCGACCTGAACATCGATATTCCCAACCATGGCTATTTGCAGAGCTGGGCCGACCAGGGCGTGCTGATGCTCAACACCACCATGACGGTCGAGCGCGCCAATGCCAATGCGCACAAGGATAAGGGCTGGCAGTTTTTCACCGACCGGATCATCGAGGTCGTCAGCCAGCAGCAGCCGCATCTGGTGTTCATGCTGTGGGGCGCGCATGCCCAGAGCAAGCAGAAACTGATCGACGCGACCAAGCACCTGGTGCTGACGTCGGTGCATCCGTCGCCGCTGTCCGCGTATCGCGGATTCCTGGGATGCGGGCACTTCAGCCGGACCAACAAGTTTCTTGAGCAGAATGGCGAGACGCCGATTGAGTGGCGGTTGCCGCCGGTTTGATGTGTAGGCAGGTCCGACCCCTTCGCGAGCAGGCTCGCTCCCACAAGGAATACACGAACCCTGTGGGAGCGAGCCTGCTCGCGAAGGCGGCGACTCGGTCTATCGCCTAATCCGGCATCCGGTTCCAATACTTGAACAACGGCTCCGCCAGAAACAGCACAAACAACAACCGCATCACTTGCATCGCCGTCACCAGCGGCACTGACAATTGCAGCGTCTCCGCTGTCAGGCTCATCTCCGCAATCCCGCCGGGCATCATGCCCAAGGTCAGCGAGCGCAGATCCAGATGGGTCAACGCACTCAACACCAGCGCCGCCGCCGTGGCGATCAACATGGTCAACACCGTGCCGATCAAGGTCCGGCCCATGAACGAAGGTGCACGCCGGAAAAACTGTCGGTTGAAGTGACAGCCCAGGCCGCTGCCGATCAGCCATTGGCCAATCTGACTGCCGCCGTGTGGCAAACCGATGTGCAAATCCCAACCGATGCTCACCGCTGCACTCACCAGCAACGGCCCGAACAGCCACGGGTTGGGTTGACGAAGACGCTCCCAGAGCCACGCCGCCAAGGCGCCCGCCGGGAACAAAAGGGCCAGCCACCACCAATTGACGGCTGTCGGATGAGCAACCGGCGCACCATCACCCAACAAATACTTGAACGCCGCCGGCACACACAGCACCACTACCAGCACGCGCAGACTTTGCCCCGCCGCGACACGGCTGAGTACCGCACCGTTGCGCGCGCCGAGGTTGACCATCTCCCCGGAGCCGCCCGGCATGCTGGAAAAGAACGCAGTGGCGCGATCTTCGCCGGTACGGCGCATCAACCAGACCCCGACCACGGCCGACAGGCTGGTGACCAACGCACCGAAGAAAATCAAACCGAAATGACTCAGCACCTGCTCCATCACCACCGGGGTGAAGTGCAGGCCGATGCCGATTCCTACAATCCACTGGCCGCACTTGCGGCCGCCAGGGATTTCCGCCAACTGCCAAGGCGTGAGGCAGCGCACGAGGATGATCGCCAGCAACGAGCCGACCATCCATGGCAGCGGCCAGCCGACCTGACTGGCAAGGTAACCGCCCAGCGCGCCGACCAGCGGCGTACCCCACCAGGCGTTGAAGGGTGTTCGATCAGACATCGGCGATAGCGCGTTGGGCGGCCGAACGTTTACGCCAGATTCGCAGGATCGGCATCAACAGCATGATCGCGGTCAGCACCCAGACACCGAAGGTGATCGGGCTCGACCAGAGGATTTCCAGCGCACCGTTGGAGATCGACAGCGCCCGACGCAGGTTTTGCTCCATCAAACCGCCGAGGATGAAGCCCAGCAGCACTGGCGACAACGGGAAGTCGAGCTTGCGCAGGAGGTAGCCGAAGATGCCGATGCCGATCATCAGGAACAGGTCAAACGTGGTGGCGTGCACCGCGTAGACGCCGATCCCGGTGATGATTGCGATCACTGGCACCAGTGCCCAGTTCGGCACGGCGAGGATGCGGGTGAAGATGCGGATCATCGGGATGTTGAGGATCACCAGCATGATGTTGGCGATGAACAACGAGGCGATCAGGCCCCAGACGATGTCGGGTTGCTGTTGGAACAGCAGGGGGCCCGGTGTGATGTTGTACAGCGACAGGGCGCCGATCATCACCGCCGTGGTGCCCGAACCCGGAACACCGAGGGTCAGCATCGGCACCAGTGCGCCGCACGCTGCGCCGCCGATGGCGGTTTCCGGTGCCGCCAGGCCACGCATGTCGCCCTGGCCGAAGGTGCCTTTGGCGCCGGCGATGCGTTTTTCGGTCATGTAGGCCACGGCGCTGGCGAGGGTCGCGCCGGCGCCCGGCAATACGCCCATGATGAAGCCCAGCACACCGCAACGAATGTTCACCACGAACACCGCCGAGGCTTCCTTGAAGTTGAACATCATGCGGCCGGTGGCTTTTACCGCTTCCTGACCGTGATGGGTTTTTTCCAGCAACAGGAGAATTTCACTGATGGAGAAGAGCCCCAGCACCAGCACGACAAATTGAATGCCGTCGGTCAGGTGGATGTTGTCCCCGGTGAAGCGATACACGCCGCTGTTGGCGTCGATGCCCACGGTCGACAAAAACAGGCCGATCAGCGCTGCAATAAACGTCTTCAGCGGTCGGTCACCGGCCATGCCGCCCAGGCAGACAATCGCGAAAACCATCAGCACGAAATATTCCGCCGGACCGAAGGCAATCGCCCATTTCGCCAGCAGCGGGGCGAACAGCACCATGCCGCAAGTAGCGATGAACGCACCGATGAACGAGCTCCATGCCGACAACGACAGCGCGACACCGGCCAGGCCTTTGCGGGCCATCGGGTAACCGTCGAGGGTGGTCATGACGGTGGAGGCTTCACCGGGAATGTTCAGCAGGATCGAGCTGATTCGCCCGCCGTATTCGCAACCCAGGTACACCGCCGCCAGCAGGATCAATGCCGATTCCGGTGGCAGACCCAAGGCGAACGCGATCGGGATCAACAGTGCCACGCCGTTGATCGGGCCCAGGCCCGGCAACAGGCCGACCACGGTGCCGATCAGGGTGCCGCACAAAGCAGTCACCAGGTTGTACGGGCTCAGCGCGACGCCGAAACCCTGACCCAAATAGCCAAGCGTATCCATATCAGTTCTCCAGAATATCGAGCACGCCCAAGGGCAGCGGGACGTCCATCAACTTGTCGAACAGCAGGTAAAGGCCGACGGCCATTAGCGTGATGATCACAATGCTGGGCACCCAGCGACCGCCGTACAGGCGCGCCATCGGAATGCCGATCAGGATGCTGGCGACGATGAAACCCAAGGGTTCGAAGGTGCCGGCAAACACCAGCAACAGCACCACGCACATGCCGATTTTGTTCAGGGTTTCGCGGTCCATCGGTGGTTCGTCAGCGTCGTGCTTGATCGCCGCAGGGCGAAACACCATGTACAACAGCGCCAGGCCCATCAGCCCGAGCATCAGCAGCGGAAAGGCTCGCGGCCCCACCGGTTCGTAGGAAAAAGCCGCTTGATACGGCCACGCCATCAGCGCCAGGCCAACACAGGCCAGCAACAGCACCGAAGCAAAAATGCGTTGTAAGAGCATGGGAAACTCCTGTGCCGCAGCCCCGCGAAACGAGGCCGCAGCCGCTAGACAGAGGCGATCACTGAATCAGGCCGAACTCTTTGGCCAGCACTTTGTAGTCCGCAACCTGCTTCTTCACGTAGGTGTCCAGCTCCGGGCCGGTCATGGCGAACGGGAACAGTTCACGCTGATCGCGCAGCTTGGCAAAGTCTTCGGACGCCAGCAGCTTGTCGAAAGCGTCTTTCCACCAGGCGTAGTCTTCGTCGCTGACCTTTGGCCCGAGGTAGAAACCGCGAACCACCGGCCAGACGATGTCGTAGCCTTGCTCTTTGGCGGTCGGGATGTCTTTCATTTCCGGCTCGTCCAGGCGCTTCTCGGCGAACACGGCCAGCAAGCGCATGTCGCCGCTCTGGATGTGCGGCATGGAGTCGGAGATGTCGGTGCTGCCGACCTGGATGTGGCCGCCGAGCAGGGCGGTGGCGATTTCACCGCCGCCTTCGAGGGCGACGTAGCGCAGGTCGCGCGGGTTGATGCCGGCAGCCTTGGCGATCAATGCGGTTTGCATCCAGTCTTGGCTGCCGACGGTGCCGCCGGAACCGATCACCACTTTGCTCGGGTCTTTCTTCAAGGCTTGAACGAGATCATCCAGGGTCTTGTAGGGCGAATCGCTTTTCACAGCGATGGCGCCGTAACTGGTACCGACGGCGGCCAGCCAGCGCACGTTGGTTTCATCGAAACGGCCGAACTTGCCTTGCGCCAGGTTCAGCAACGAACCGCTGGACCACGCCACCAGCGTGCCGGCGTCGGCAGGGCGTTGAGCGACCACTGCGTTGTAGGCCACAGCGCCAACACCGCCGGGCATGTAGGTCACGCGCATCGGTTTGGTCAGCAGCTTTTCGTTGACCAGCGCGCTCTGCGCCAGTTTGCAGGTGAGGTCGAAACCACCACCCGGGGAGGCCGGGGCGATGCATTCCGGACGTTTGGGTTCGGCCATCAATTGACCGGCGAACAGCATGCAGCTGGCGGCGAGGGCGAAACGGCGCAGTGATCGATTCATTATTGTCTCCACGGGAGTTTTTGTTTTTGGGGATGTTTCAGGTGCGGCGGTTTCGCGTCGTGCAGCCGACAACGGCGCTGGCAAGCATAAACGACGGGATTCTGAAGGAAAGGTGGGGCGGGTAAGCCTGAAGCTGTATGGACAGCATGGTGCAGTACCTCGTTTTATTGTTCTTATTGGCGAAAACGCGTCATGGCGTTTTTCGGGAGCTACATTTCAAAGCACGATTGGAGGGTCGGCAGTCGAAACCCTCCGTGGGGCGACTCTAACGGCCCAACCTTTCACTAACCTTTCAGCAGGCTTTCACGGTTTTCGGGCTTCACAGCAGCGGATGCGGCTGTAAACTCCGCGCCAAAGAATGGCGTCGACCATCCCCTGAATGAGGTAAAGATCCATGCGCGTTCTGCTCGTCGAAGACCATTTGCAGCTGGCCGAAAGTGTCGCCCAGGCGCTCAAGAGCACCGGGTTGACCGTGGACGTGCTGCACGATGGCGTGGCCGCAGACCTGGCCTTGAGCAGCGAGGAATACGCCATGGCCATTCTCGACGTCGGCCTGCCGCGCATGGACGGTTTTGAAGTGCTCGCGCGCTTGCGTTCCCGGGGGAAGAACCTGCCGGTGCTGATGCTGACCGCGCGCAGCGACGTCAAGGATCGGGTGCATGGCCTGAACCTTGGCGCTGATGATTACCTCGCCAAACCCTTTGAACTGACCGAGCTCGAAGCGCGGGTCAAAGCCTTGTTGCGCCGCAGTGTGCTGGGCGGTGAACGTCAGCAGCGCTGCGGCGTGCTGGCCTATGATCTGGATACCCGACGCTTCAGCCTCGGTGAAGAATTGCTGACCCTGACCTCCCGCGAACAGGCGGTTCTCGAAGCGCTGATCGCCCGGCCCGGTCGAGTGATGAGCAAAGAGCAACTGGCCTCCCAGGTGTTCGGCCTGGATGAAGAAGCCAGCCCTGATGCCATCGAAATCTACGTGCATCGCTTGCGCAAAAAACTGGATGGTCAACCGGTCGCGATCGTGACCTTCCGCGGCCTTGGTTACTTGCTGGAAAGCCGCGATGCATAAGCCCAGCAGCCTGCGCTGGCGGTTGCTGTGGAACCTCGCGTTGTTGCTGGTGGTGTTAATGCTGGCCAGTGGTTTGAGCGCGTACTGGAATGGTCGCGAAGCCGCCGACACCGCCTATGACCGCACCCTGCTGGCATCGGCGCGAACCATTGCGGCGGGTGTCACCCAGCGTGACGGCACGCTCAGTGCCGACGTGCCTTACGTCGCGCTGGATACGTTTGCCTACGACAGTGAGGGGCGAATTTTTTACCTGGTCAATGACATCCACCAGAATCTGATTTCCGGTTACGAAAACCTCCCCGCGCCACCGCCGGGAACACCGCGTACCGATGACTACCCGGCGCTCGCACGGTTTTACAACGCCACGTATCGCGGGCAGAACGTGCGGGTGGTCAGCCTGCTCAAACCGGTCAGCGAGCCGAACATGAATGGCATGGCGGAAATTCGCGTGGCGGAAACCGATGAGGCACGGGTCAGCATGGCGCGCAGTCTGGCGGCGGACACGCTGCTGCGGTTGGGCATGCTGGCGATCGGTGCGCTGTTGTTGGTGTGGTTCGCGGTGAGTGCGGCGTTGCGTCCGCTGGAGCGCTTGCGCACGGCGGTGGAAGAGCGCCAGTCGGATGATCTGCGGCCATTGCCGTTGGTGGAAGTGCAGCACGAGTTGTGGCCGCTGGTGCGGGCGCTCAATCACTTTACCGAGCGGTTGCGCGGGCAGTTCGAGCGCCAGGCGCAGTTCATCGCCGATGCTGCCCATGAACTGCGTACGCCACTGGCAGCGCTCAAGGCGCGGCTGGAACTTGGCCTGCGGGCGAGTGAACCCGAAACCTGGCGCAGTACCCTGGAAACTGCAGCCCAGGGCACGGACCGATTGACCCACCTGGCCAATCAATTGCTGTCGCTGGCACGGGTCGAAAACGGTGCCCGGGCCATTGCCGAGGGCGGCGCGCAGTTGCTGGATTTGAGTCAGTTGGCCCGCGAGTTGGGCATGGCCATGGCGCCACTGGCTCACGCGCGCGGCGTGGCCCTGGCACTCGAAGCGGACGAACCGGTGTGGCTGCGTGGTGAGCCGACGCTGCTGAACGAACTGCTGAGTAATCTGGTGGATAACGCGTTGGCCCATACACCGTCGGGCGGCAATGTGATTCTGCGGGTCACGGCACCGGCGGTGCTGGAGGTCGAGGATGACGGGCCGGGAATTCCGGTGGATGAGCGGGACCGGGTGTTTGAGCGCTTTTATCGGCGCAATCAACAGGTCGCCGGGTCGGGGCTGGGGCTGGCGATTGTGGGCGAGATCTGCCGCGCGCATCTGGCGCAGATCAGTCTGCATGATGGTGAGACGAAGGGGTTGAAGGTTCGGGTGAGCTTTATTGCGGGGTAGTTTTGTATTGTCTGGACTTGTCTCTTCGCGAGCAGGCTCGCTCCCACAGCGGATCTTCGGTGTGACAGAGATCTATTGTGGGAGCGAGCCTGCTCGCGAAGGGCGCGACGCGGTCTGAATCAATAAAACATCGACCGCGATTCTTCCAGATCCTTGATCACCGCATCGTTTTCCAGATCAATCCCAAGCTTCTTGAAGGAAGGCACGCTGGTCAGGTCGAAACGGGCAAGCGGGTGGTCGCTGTCCTTGTGGCAATACAGACTGGCCACTTGCACCAGATCCACATAATCAATCCGCTCGGACTCACGCTTGAAGTCCAGGTATTGCCCTGGCACCTTCACCAGTTTCTCCGGAAACTCCCAGACCCTGAGCAGTTTGTCGCCAATCAGGGGGTGAATGTGGTCGATCACATGGTTGAGGCTGATCGGGTCGGACAGCAGTTCATAGTGATCTTCGGCGTAGGTCAGAATCGGCAACACGCCAATCTGATGCACCAGCCCACCGAGGGCGGCCTGATCGGGTTTGAGTTGTGTGTAGCTGCGGCATAGCGCATAGCTGACCCCGGCGATTTCCAGGCTTTTGCGCCAGACATCGCGCATCTTCTGCTGCACCACCTCGGAGCGGGCGTGGAAAATCTGTTCCATCACCAGGCCGATTGCCAGGTTGCTGCTGTAGTTGACGCCCAGGCGCGTGATCGCCGTGTGCAGGTCGTTGACTTCTTGAGTCGCGCGCAGCAGTGGGCTATTGACCACTTTGATCAGGCGCGCCGATAACGCCGTATCGCGGCCGATCACTTTGCTCAGGGTGCTGACACTGATTTCCGGATCTTCGGCGGCCTTGCGAATCTGCATGGCCACTTCCGGTAATGTTGGCAGAACCAGGTCATCGTTATCGATGGCCTCAACCAAATCCTGTTGGACCTTTTCCGCCAGATCGCTCATTTCGTTTCTCTAGGTGTTGCCACAAATGCTGCGGTTAACGCTGGATCTCGCGATCGCGGTCCAGTGAGTAAGGCAGGTCGAGCAAGTTCAGGGCTGGTCCTTCGAGAGTGCCGAGATGAATGTCGCCACCCTCGGCTGCTTCGGCTTGCAGCACGGCCAGGAGTTCAATGTTTTGTTGCGCGTTGGCAGCCAGCACCACTTCGCCGATGGAACTGCCATGGCTCGGGGAAAACAGCGGTGTGCCAGGGGCGGGTAGTTCGTTGGCGTCCAGGGTCAGACGGTACAACCGGCGCTTGAGTTTGCCCAGGTACTGCATGCGCGCGACGATTTCCTGGCCGGTGTAGCAGCCTTTCTTGAAGCTCACGCCACCGACGGCTTGCAGGTTGAGCATCTGCGGGATGAACAGTTCGCGTGTCTCTGGCATGACCTGACCGATCCCTGCGCGGATCTGGCCCAGCAGCCATTGATTCAGACTGCCTTCGGTCAGCAGGGCGGACAGCTTGCCCTTGATGGCGTCGGCCTGATCGGCGGCGACCCACAGTTCAGCGCGATCAGGTGAGACACGGATGGCGATCAGGCCTTCGTGACGCACGACACTGTCGGTGTCAGCCGGCAACGCCAGACCAAGGCTGCTCAGCGCGGCATCGCCATGATCGACGCCGAAGCGGACCCAGGCAGCGCTTTCGTCGGTCAATTTGGATTTGGAGAACACCGCGTACTTCTTCAGGTCCGCCAGTTGCGCTTCCAGCAGTTCGGTGGCCATGGCCATTACCACTCCGTCGCCTTCCAGCAGGATGCGGAAACTCGACTGCATCCGGCCTTTTTGCGTGCAGCGGGCGCCAAGGCTGGCCTGGGTTTCACTCAGGTAATTGAGGTTGCAGGTCAATTGGCCTTGCAGGAATTTGCCGGCATCCGCGCCGCGGACCGCAAGAACGCCTTCGTGAGACAGGGTGCAGAAAAAAGCAGAATCGGCCATGGGTCATCGCAGGATAAAGAGTCTGGGGGACATCATAAGGGGGCGCCCGTGAAATGGGTAGTTCACAAAAGGTCGGCAGTGCCCGACCAAAGCCGACTGTTCGACGAGGCGCGGGGCTGTATACTTGCCGCCTATTTGAGGAGCGCTCCATGGTCGAAGATGTTGAACTGAATCGCCTCTACTGGCACAGCCGCCGCGGCATGCTTGAGCTGGACGTGTTGCTGGTGCCGTTTGTTAAAGAAGTCTACCCGCACCTCAATGATGTCGACCGCGATTGCTACCGCAAGCTGCTTGAGTGCGAAGACCAGGACATGTTTGGCTGGTTCATGGAACGCGCCGAATCGGAAGATCCGGAGCTTCAGCGCATGGTTCGCATGATCCTGGACCGTGTCCAGCCCAAGTAATACGTTCGAATGCCGCTGGCATGCCTCACGGCAGTTGCTGGCGGCGTATCTCCTGGCCCAGCTGTTCGCGCTGGGTTCGTTATTTCTTCTGTCTATACCGGTCTGGGCCAGTGTGCTCGGCGCTTTTTGCTGTCTGGCGCATGGCGTTTGGGTATTGCCCCGTCAGATTCTGCTGACACACCCGCAGGCATATCGCGGCTTGCGTCGCGATGCCGAGGGCTGGCAGTTGTGGAATCAGGCGCGGGGCTGGCAACCGGTGCAGCTGCGACCGGACAGCCTGGCGCTGCCCTTGATCGTGGTGCTGCGGTTTCGCTTGCGCGGCGAACGGCGGGTCCAGTCGATTTGCGTGCCCCGCGACTCGCAGGCGGCGGATATGCACCGACGCCTGCGGGTTCGACTGACGTTCAGTCGACGTAGGTGGGCGGCACCAGAATAGTGTCCAAGGCAACCGGGAGCATATCCGGGTAGTCGAGGGTGTAATGCAGGCCCCGGCTTTCCTTGCGCTCCATGGCGGACTGGATCATCAGTTCTGCCACTTGAGCCAGGTTACGCAATTCGATCAAATCGCGGCTGACTTTATAGTTGCTGTAGAACTCGTCGATCTCGTCCAGCAGCAGCCGCACGCGGTGTTGCGCTCGCTGCAAGCGTTTGTTGGTACGCACGATGCCGACGTAGTCCCACATGAATCGGCGCAGTTCATCCCAGTTGTGCGCAATGATCACGTCCTCGTCAGAATCGGTGACCTGGCTCGCATCCCAGATGGGCAGGGCGGCTGGAATTGCCACGTGCGGCAACTGTTCAAGAATGTCCGCCGCCGCCGAACGGGCGTAAACGAAGCATTCCAGCAGCGAATTACTGGCCATGCGGTTGGCGCCGTGCAGGCCGGTGAAGCTGGTTTCGCCAATGGCATACAACCCTGGCACGTCGGTGCGACCGCTTTGATCGACCATCACGCCGCCACAGGTGTAGTGCGCCGCCGGGACCACCGGGATCGGCTGCTTGGTGATGTCGATGGAAAATTCGAGGCAGCGTTCATATACGGTCGGAAAGTGCGTCTTGATGAACGCCTCGGGCTTGTGGCTGATGTCCAGATAGACGCAATCGACACCCAGGCGCTTCATTTCATGGTCGATGGCCCGGGCAACGATGTCCCGTGGTGCCAGTTCTGCGCGCGGATCGAAGCGCTGCATGAAGCGTTCGCCGTTAGGCAGCTTCAGTTGCGCACCTTCGCCGCGCAGGGCTTCGGTGATCAGGAAGCTTTTTGCCTGCGGGTGGTAAAGGCAGGTGGGGTGGAACTGGTTGAACTCCAGGTTCGCCACCCTGCAACCGGAACGCCAGGCCATGGCAATGCCATCTCCGCAGGCGCCGTCGGGGTTGCTGGTATAGAGGTAGACTTTGGCCGCGCCACCGGACGCAAGGATGACGAACCGTGCGCCGTAGGTGTCGACTTCGCCGGTCCCGCGATTGAGTACGTAGGCGCCGAGGCAGCGGTCGCCTTCCAGGCCGAGGCGTTTTTCGGTGATCAGGTCCACTGCGACGCGTTGTTCCAGCAGTTCGATGTTGGGCCGTTGCCGGGCCTGGAACAGCAGCGTTCTGAATATCGCGGCACCGGTGGCATCGGCAGCATGGATGATGCGCCGATGGCTGTGGCCGCCTTCGCGGGTCAGGTGAAACTCGAACCCGCCATCTTCGGTACCGGATTGTTCATCGCGGGTAAACGGCACGCCTTGGTCGATCAGCCATTGAATCGCCTCTTTACTGTGCTCGACGGTAAAGCGCACGGCGTCTTCATGGCACAGGCCACCGCCGGCGTTGAGGGTGTCATCGACGTGGGACTCAACGGTGTCGGAGTCATCCAGCACGGCAGCGACGCCACCCTGGGCCCAGAATGTCGAGCCGTTGGCGAGGTCACCTTTGCTCAGTACCGCGATGCGCAAGTGACCGGGCAGGGTCAGCGCAAGACTCAAACCGGCAGCGCCGCTGCCAATCACCAGAACATCGTGTTGAAACTGTTGGCTCATTTCAGGATTCCGCTCAAAGCGACCCGGGTCGGGGTTGGCGCAAGACTGCTGGAACGGCGAGTCAAGTCGGCCACACAGCCCACTAGTATATAGAGGGGGGGAGCGGCACAATACCCGAGCGCATATGGCATTGTGAAACTACTGTGACGGGAAATACTCGACGCTTCGTCGGATGGTTTTTTGACCGAATCGACGACAAGACGACTGTATCGTCGATTTAACAGTATTTTTCCATTCACGGTTGCACAATGTCGGCGCCGTCTGGTTATAAATAATGGAACTTTTGCCAAAGGCCCAAGATCAATAGACGGTTGCCTGATTCAAGGAACAGTGTCGGCTTCAGGGCAGGATCTGCAGTTTGATCCTTGCTGGCGAATCCGACGACAAGATTATTCGCGCAGCCGGGTAACCCGCGCTGCGCTTTTCGTGCGTGCCAAATCAGAGCCCGCAGGAAACTTGCTTGGAGGGGGAGAACTTTTGCGAAAAGCCCGAGTCTATGTTTGCAAGTCTGGTCGTTTAGTTATGCAAGCTTCCTCCGAGCTTATCGAGGAGTGTTCATGCTAACCCAGGAAGAGGATCAGCAGCTGGTCGAGCGCGTTCAACGTGGCGACAAGCGAGCTTTCGATCTGCTAGTGCTGAAATACCAGCACAAAATTCTCGGGTTGATCGTGCGTTTCGTGCACGACACCCATGAAGCCCAGGATGTGGCGCAGGAAGCCTTTATCAAGGCGTACCGAGCCCTTGGAAATTTTCGCGGAGACAGCGCGTTTTATACGTGGCTTTACCGCATCGCCATCAACACGGCGAAAAACTATCTGGTTTCACGCGGCCGTCGGCCGCCGGATAGCGATGTCAGTTCCGAGGATGCAGAGTTCTACGATGGCGATCATGGCCTCAAGGATCTCGAGTCGCCAGAACGTGCATTGCTGCGGGATGAGATCGAAGGCACCGTCCATCGGACCATCCAGCAACTGCCAGAAGATTTACGTACGGCTTTAACTTTACGTGAATTCGATGGTCTGAGTTACGAGGACATTGCGGCCGTCATGCAATGTCCGGTGGGTACCGTGCGCTCCCGGATTTTCCGCGCTCGGGAGGCCATCGATAAAGCCCTGCAGCCGTTGTTGCAGGAAAACTGAGACAGCGGCGACAGCCAAGAGAGGAACGCCATGAGTCGTGAAGCCCTGCAGGAATCGCTGTCCGCAGTGATGGATAACGAAGCGGACGAACTGGAATTGCGTCGGGTATTAAATGCCTTTGACGATGTTGAAACCCGTGAAACCTGGGCCCGTTACCAAATCGCTCGGGCAGTCATGCACAAGGACTTGCTGCTTCCACGCCTGGATATCGCTGCGGCAGTGTCTGCTGCGTTGGCCGACGAAGCCGTACCGGCAAAAGCCTCCCGTGGTCCATGGCGCAGCCTGGGTCGCCTGGCAGTAGCCGCCTCGGTAACACTGGCTGTACTGGCCGGCGTTCGTTTGTACAACCAGGACGAGATCGCTGGTGTCGAACTGGCTCAGCAATCCAATCAACCGGGTCTGGCCGTTCCTCAGGTCAAAGGTCCAGCTGTATTGGCAGGCTACAATGAGAGTTCGGATGCCACTGGCCCTATGGCCAACGGTGTATTGCAAGGTCAGCCAGGCTGGCACGATCAGCGTCTGCCAAGCTACTTGCGCCAACATGCTCAACAAGCTGCGCTGAAAGGCACTGAAAGTGCTCTGCCTTACGCTCGTGCAGCAAGCCTGGAAAACCGCTAAGGAGGATCATGCGCGCCATACCTCTACTTTCGCTTCTGCTCGCAGGCTGGTTTGTCGTACCAGCCCACGCTGATGAAGCCCAGGACTGGTTGACCCGTCTGGGCCAGGCCGAGCAACAGCAAAGCTTTTTCGGTACATTCGTTTACGAGCGTAACGGTAGTTTTTCTACCCATAACATCTGGCATCGCGTCCAGGATGGCAAAGTCCGAGAGCGTTTACTCCAGCTCGACGGCTCCGCACAGGAAGTCGTGCGCGTTGATGGGCATACTCAATGCGTCAGCGGCACCCTGATAGCAGGACTGGGTGACTCACCCAATTCCGCTGCTCGTGCACTGGATCCACAGAAGTTAAAGAATTGGTATGACCTTGCCGTCATCGGCAAGTCGCGTGTGGCTGGGCGTGCGGCAGTGATTGTTTCGCTGACGCCACGTGATCAGCATCGATACGGTTTTGAGCTCCATCTGGACAAAGAAACCGGCCTGCCGCTCAAGTCATTGCTGCTTAATGACAAAGGGCAGTTGCTGGAGCGATTCCAGTTCACCCAACTGGACACCGCTGACGTGCCGTCTGACAAGGACTTGCAGGCGGGCGAAGATTGCAAGGCTGTCACCCTAGACAGCGACAAGGCTTCCGCCGTCAAGGCTGCACAGGTTTGGCATTCGGACTGGTTACCACCCGGTTTCGAGTTGACCAGCAGCAGCGCTCGCAAGGACCCGGAGACCAAAACGCAGGTCAACAGTCTGATGTATGACGACGGCCTGGCGCGTTTTTCGGTGTTCCTTGAGCCATTGAATGGCGCAACTGTGACGGACACCCGCACACAGTTGGGCCCCACCGTTGCTGTATCCCGCCGTCTGACCACGCCTCAGGGCGAAATGATGGTGACGGTGGTCGGTGAGATCCCGATAGGCACCGCTGAACGGATTGCGCTGTCCATGCGCACCGATGCCACTGCAACCAAGTAGTGAGCCATTGTCGAAATGTTTGGTGAGCATTTCAATTTGCAAAAAATCCTGAATGTTTCTATAGGTCAGAGCCTCACGGCTCTGGCCTTGTTTTGTTGTTCCCGGAACAAAAATACCGGCGTATTGTTCCCGGTGTTCCTTGCTCCATATCGCTTAACCATGCTCGTCGTAACGGGAGCCGTATGTCGATACCTCGCTTGAAGTCTTACCTTTCCATTTGTGCCACCGTGCTGGTGCTCGGTCAGGCGGTCACTGCGCAAGCGGTTGAGCTGCCTGATTTCACCCAGTTGGTCGAGCAGGCCTCGCCTGCCGTGGTGAACATCAGTACCACTCAGAAACTGCCGGATCGCAAAGTGTCCGGGCAAATGCCCGACCTTGAAGGCCTGCCGCCAGCGCTGCGCGAGTTCTTCGAGCGGGGCATGCCTCAACCGCGTTCGCCGCGTGGTGATCGCCAGCGTGAAGCCCAGTCCCTGGGTTCGGGGTTCATCATTTCGCCTGATGGCTACATCCTGACCAACAACCATGTGATTGCCGATGCCGATGAAATCCTCGTGCGTCTGGCTGATCGCAGTGAGCTGAAAGCCAAACTGGTCGGCACTGATCCACGTTCCGACGTGGCGCTGCTGAAGATTGAAGGCAAGGACCTGCCAGTGCTTAAACTCGGCAAATCCCAGGACCTGAAAGCCGGCCAGTGGGTGGTTGCCATCGGTTCGCCGTTCGGTTTCGACCATACTGTGACGCAAGGCATCGTCAGCGCCATCGGGCGTAGCCTGCCAAACGAAAACTATGTGCCGTTCATCCAGACCGACGTGCCGATCAATCCGGGTAACTCGGGTGGTCCGCTGTTCAACCTGAATGGCGAAGTGGTCGGGATCAACTCGCAGATCTACACCCGCTCCGGGGGCTTCATGGGCGTATCGTTCGCGATCCCTATCGATGTTGCCATGGACGTTTCCAATCAGCTCAAAGACGGTGGCAAAGTCAGCCGTGGCTGGTTGGGTGTGGTGATTCAGGAAGTGAACAAGGACCTGGCCGAATCGTTTGGTCTTGAGAAACCGGCCGGTGCGCTGGTTGCTCAGATCCAGGACGACGGTCCGGCTGCCAAGGGTGGCCTGCAAGTTGGCGACGTGATTCTGAGCATGAACGGTCAGCCGATTGTCATGTCTGCCGATTTGCCACACCTGGTAGGCGCACTGAAAGCGGGTGCCAAGGCCAATCTTGAAGTGATTCGCGAAGGCAAACGCAAGAACGTCGAACTGACGGTCGGCGCGATTCCTGACGAAGGCAAAGAGCTGGATGCAATGCCTAAGTCCGGCGTTGAAATCAGCAGCAATCGTTTGGGTGTCTCCGTTGCCGAACTGTCCGATGAACAGAAGAAAACCTACGACCTCAAAGGTGGTGTGGTGATCAAGGAAGTTCAGGACGGCCCTGCCTCGCTGATTGGCTTGCAACCAGGTGACATCATCACTCACCTGAACAACCAGGCTATCGGCTCCAGCAAGGAGTTCACCGAGATTGCCAAGGCGCTGCCGAAGAACCGTTCGGTCTCGATGCGCGTTCTGCGTTCGGGTCGTGCCAGCTTCATCACCTTCAAACTGGCTGAATAAACCGGTTGTTGGCTGAATAAAAAACCGCCTCGAAAGAGGCGGTTTTTTTGTGCGCGCAATTTACAACTGAACCGTCAGCCCATCATGTCCTTGATCATGCGTTCCTGCTCCATCAGTTCACGCTGACGTGCATCGATACGCGAAGACAACGGGAAGTTGCTGCCAGCCTTACGCTTGGCGAAATCCAGTTGCTGAATGGCCTGACGATAGTCGCCGACCAATGCAAAGTACTCTGCGCGAGCCTGATGCAGGCCGATGATGTTGCCCGACAGACCGCGAGTCTCGGCCACCTGATACCACACGTCCGGATCGTCCGGGCGCGACTTGAGCAGGCCTTCCAATGCCTTTTCAGCATCGGCGGTGCGGTTCTGTTTCAGCAGCAGATCGACACGCACCTGATTCAGCGGATAGTTGCCGGGGTATTGCGTGAGCAACCGGTCGACGCGTGATTGAGCATCCGGCAGGCGATTGTTGGTGATGTCCAGATCGACTTCCGCCAGGTTATAGATGATCTCGTTCGGCGCCTTGGCCAGCAGCGGCTTGAGGTTCTCCCGAGCTTCATTCAGCTGGCCACCCTTGATCTGGGCGATTGCCAAGCCATAACGCGCGACGTCGTTTTTCGGGTTTTCTTCGAGCAAGGCACGGAAGCGCTTGGCGCCCAGGCCCGGGGTTTCTTCGTAGAATAACTGGACGCGCGCGCGAATCAGCTGATAACGCAGGGTGTCTTCGATGCCGCCTTGCGGAGCCTGTTCGGCGCGGTTGCGGGTGTCGGCGATACGCGATTCGGTAACCGGGTGAGTCAGCAGGAATTCCGGCGGCTTGGCGTCAAAGCGGTACTGGCGCCCCAGGCGCTCGAACATGGTCGGCATCGAGCGTGGGTCGTAACCGGCTTTTTCCAGATTGACGATGCCGATGCGGTCGGCTTCCTGCTCGTTTTGACGCGAGAAGCGTCGCTGTTCCTGAATCGCCGCCGCTTGCGTACCCGCAATGGCTGCGATCCCGGCGTCGCCGGCACCGGCTGCCGCAATCACGATCCCGGCCAGCAGGGCGGCCATCATCGGCACTTGCATGCGCTGCTGCGCTTCAATACCACGGGCAAAGTGGCGTTGCGACAAGTGAGCCAATTCGTGAGCCAGTACCGAGGCGTATTCGCCCTCGGTCTGCGCATTGAGGAACAAGCCGCCGTTGACCCCGACAATCCCGCCCGGCGCCGCAAAGGCGTTGAGCTGTGGGCTGTTGATCAGGATGAACTCCAGGCGCCGGTCATTGACCTGGCTGGTTTCCACCAGTCGGTAAACGCTGGATTCGACGTAGTCCTTGAGCTGCGGATCGTTGAGCTGCGCAACCTGGCTGCGCAACAGCGCCAGCCAGGCACGGCCCAACTGGTATTCCTGTTGCGGCGAGACGATGGCAGAACTGGCGTCGCCGAGTGACGGCAGGTCGTCGGCAAAGCCCGGTGAGGCGAGCAGGCAAGCGAGCGTCAGCAGGGTAGGGCGCAAAAAAGTCATGCACAAAGCCTTAGTCGACAAAGACCTTACTGTAGCCGGACACTTGGCTTGCGACCAGATATTCTAGGCAACTCAACCACCAGACCCGGAGTGAAACAATGACCGACGCTGTAGAGCATGACGTCGAACTGGACGCCAGCGGCCTGAATTGTCCGTTGCCGTTGCTCAAGGCCAAGCTGGAGCTCAATCGCCTGGCCAGTGGCGCGGTGCTCAAGGTGATCGCCACGGACGCGGGTTCGCAGCGTGACTTCCGCACCTTTGCCCGATTGGCCGGTCATACGCTGCTTCGCGAAGAAGATGAGGCGGGTGTTTACCGCTACTGGCTGAAAAAAGCCTGAAACCTGCTGCGTTCGTTTCTAAGGAATATTGATGTTCAAGGTGTTACGCGACTGGATTCAGCGCTACTTTTCCGATGAAGAAGCCGTGGTGCTGGCGGTGCTGCTGGTGCTGGCATTCACCGCCGTGCTCACCTTGGGCGGCATGCTCGCGCCGGTACTGGCCGGGATGGTGCTGGCGTACCTCATGCAGGGCCTGGTGGCCACCCTCGAACGCTTGCGCATGCCCGGTGGCGTCGCCGTGGGGTTGGTCTTCGCGCTGTTCATGGGGGCACTGCTGGTCTTCATGATTGTGTTGGTGCCGCTGCTGTGGCATCAGCTCATTACGTTGTTCAACGAGTTGCCGGGCATGCTCGTCAAGTGGCAGTCGCTGTTATTGCTGCTGCCCGAGCGCTATCCGCATCTGGTGTCCGATGAACAGGTGTTGCAGGCCATCGAAGTGGCGCGGGGCGAGATCGGTAAATTCGGCCAGTGGGCGCTGACGTTCTCGCTGTCGAGTCTGCCGCTGCTGGTGAACATCATGATCTACCTGGTTCTGGTGCCGATCCTGGTGTTTTTCTTCCTCAAGGACCGGGAGATGATCGGCCAGTGGGTGCGCGGCTACCTGCCCCGTGAGCGGGCGTTGATCACCCGCGTCGCTCATGAAATGAACCGGCAGATCGCCAATTACATTCGCGGCAAGGTCATCGAGATCTTCATCTGCGGTGGGGTCACCTACATCGGATTCGTCGTGCTGGGGCTTAACTACGCCGCGCTGCTGGCCTTGCTGGTGGGCGTGTCGGTGGTGGTGCCTTACGTCGGTGCCGTGGTGGTGACCGTGCCGGTGATGCTGATTGCGCTGTTCCAGTGGGGGTGGAGCGATCAGTTCATCTATTTGATGGCGGTCTACGGGATCATTCAGACGCTGGATGGCAACGTGCTGGTGCCGTTGCTGTTTTCGGAGGCGGTCAACTTGCACCCGGTCGCGATTATTTGCGCGGTGCTGTTGTTTGGCGGGTTGTGGGGATTTTGGGGGGTGTTCTTTGCGATTCCGCTGGCGACGCTGTTCAAGGCCGTGCTGGATGCGTGGCCGCGCAAGGAGCCGGAAGTCGCGCCGCTGCTTTAGTACTTCAGTGAGGCTGATGGCCTCATCCCGAGCAAGCTCGGTCCCACATTTGATCTGTGTGAATACAAAACCAATGTGGGAGCGAGCCTGCTCGCGAAGGCGTCCGAACAGGCGCCGAAAAAAATCAGGCCTTATTCAAAGCCTGAGCAGCCGCCAACACCGCATCCACATGCCCCGGCACCTTCACGCCGCGCCATTCCTGACGCAGCACACCGTTCTTGTCGATCAGGAACGTGCTGCGATCAACGCCCATGTATTCCTTGCCATACAACTTCTTCAGCTTGATCACATCAAACTGCTGGCAAAGCGCTTCTTCCTTGTCGCTGATCAGCTCGAAGGTGAACGCCTGCTTGGCCTTGAAGTTTTCGTGGGACTTGAGGCTGTCACGCGACACGCCGAACACTTCGGTGTTGGCCGCTTTAAACGCCTCAAGCTGATCGCGAAAGCCCTGACCTTGAGTGGTGCAACCCGGCGTGCTGTCCTTGGGATAGAAGTAGATCACCACTTGCTTGCCTTTAAGGCCCGCGAGGCTGACGGTCTGTCCATTGGTGGCGGGTGCTTCGAAGTCGGCAACCGGTTGGTCGATGGCAACGGCCATGAAAGCTTCCTTACATTGGGTTTTGTGGGCGCCACGGTTCGATCAGGGCATCCAGATTCAGCGCGTCGGCGAAATCCAGGAACTGATCGCGCAGCCAGCTGATCTGTACGCCAGCCGGCAAGGTCACGGTAAATGTGGCATTGAGCATGGTGCCGCCGGTTTGCGGCGCCTGATACGTGTCACAGGTCAGGTTTTCCAACTCGACGTTGTGGTCCATGAAGAACTGGCACAGCTCATTGATGATGTCCGAACGGTAGGCCGAGCTGACATAAGCCACATAAGGCAGCGCCTGAGGACGGTTCTCCAGGGCCGCGCTGCGCACCACATTGACGGTGAACGCATGCTTTTTGGAGAGGCTCGGCAAGCTGCCTTCCAGACGCGCCAGGGCGTCCCAGCTACCGGAAATCTCAAGGATCAACGCACTGCACTCGCCATGACGGGTCAGGCGGGAAGTGACCACGGCGCAGCGATTTTCATGGCTGGCGCGGCACAGGACGTTAGTCAGCTCCATGGGGTTGGCGCCGAGGGCACTGATGACAAGGAATTGTTCGCGAACTGTGGGGGTGGACATGCAGCATTCCTAAAGCGATGAGCGGTCGGTACGTCTAAGGGCTTTTTTCCGGGAACAAGCCTGCGGATGCGAATTCAGAAAACCCGAGCCACAAGTTGCAACGTGCTCCAGTGAGGCCGGAGCGAGGGGTGGCAACGCTGGATCGGGGCTTGTGATGCCGTAAATGGAGGCTGGAAACTGGCGTACGAGCTTATCAGTACCGATCAAAGTCTGAAGGGTAGCGAAAAGCAACGCCAAGGGGAATGGCGGCAGCGCAGTACTTTGCTTGTGCAAGCATCTTGGCGCCAGTACCATTACCGCTCTCTTTTTCCGGCAGGAGCGGTTTCATGATTGCGGGCAGTATGGTGGCACTGGTCACACCCATGGATGCACAAGGGCGTCTTGACTGGGACAGCCTCAGCAAACTCGTGGACTTCCATCTTGAAAACGGCACCCACGCCATTGTCGCGGTCGGTACTACCGGCGAGTCGGCAACCCTCGACGTAGACGAGCATATCGCGGTCATCAAGGCCGTGGTCAAGCAGGTCAATGGCCGTATTCCGGTGATCGCCGGTACCGGCGCCAATTCGACCCGCGAAGCCGTCGAACTGACCCGCAACGCCAAAGCGGCCGGCGCCGATGCCTGCCTGCTGGTCGTTCCGTACTACAACAAGCCGACTCAGGAAGGCTTGTACCAGCACTTCAAACACATCGCTGAAGCGGTCGACATTCCACAGATCCTCTACAACGTTCCTGGCCGCACCTCCTGCGACATGCAGGCCGAGACCGTGATTCGCCTGTCCACCGTGCCGAATATCATCGGTATCAAGGAAGCCACCGGCGACCTGAAGCGTGCCAAGGCAATCCTTGATGGCGTGAGCAAGGACTTCATCGTGCTGTCCGGCGATGATCCGACCGCTGTCGAGCTGATCCTGCTGGGCGGCAAAGGCAACATCTCCGTCACCGCCAACGTCGCCCCGCGCGAAATGGCCGACCTGTGCGAGGCCGCGCTCAAGGGCGATGCCGAGACTGCACGGGCAATCAACGAAAAATTGATGCCGCTGCACAAGGACCTGTTCATCGAAGCCAACCCGATTCCGGTGAAGTGGGCTTTGGTCGAAATGGGCCTGATGCATGAAGGCATTCGCCTGCCGCTGACCTGGCTGAGCACACCTTGTCATGAAACGCTTCGCTCGGCCCTGCGCCAGTGCAGCGTCCTGGTTTAATTGAGGAAGTACAACGCATGAAGCGAATGGCCGGACTTTCCGCACTTGCCTTGATTATCTCCAGCACCAGTGGCTGTGGATGGGTCTGGGGCCCGGAAGGTTATTTCCGTGACCGTGGTAGCGACTACCTGGAAGCGCAACAGACTGCACCGATGCAATTGCCACCGGATGTCACCACCGCCAAACGTCTGGATCCGCTCCTGCCGATCCCGCGTAACGTGGCCGATGACACCGCCAAGGGCGAATACATCGTTCCTCGTCCGCAGCCGTTGTCGGCGTCGGCCGATGCCAGTGCCTACTCCCTGCAGAAAGTCGGCGATTCGCGTTCGATCCTGGCGCAGAACCCTCCGGCCGAAGCCTGGCCAGTGGCTGTGCAGTTCTTCCAGGACAACGGTTTCCGTCTGGATGAACAAAAGCCGCAAACCGGCGAATTCACCACGACCTGGCAGCATTCCGACGAACTGTCGGCAGCGATGGCTAAACGCCTGAGCGCCGCCGGTGTCGCCACCGACAGCGAAACCCGCGTGCGAGTGCGGATCGAGCCGGGCGTGCAGCGCAACACCAGTGAAATCTACGTGGTCAGCGCCGAGCGTCCTGCCGGCAGCACCGCCGATGTGGACTTCACCAACCGTTCGGTCAACACCGGCCTGGACGCAGCACTGGTCGACGACATGCTCGCGAGCATGAGCCGCATTTCGGAGAAGGGCGGTTCGGTCTCCATGCTGGCTTCGCGTGATTTCGATACGCCAAGTCGTATCAGCCTGAGCGAAGACGGCAGCGGCAACCCGGTTCTGAACGTCGGCAACGACCTCGACCGTGCCTGGTCGAGCGTCGGTCGTGCGCTGGAGCAAGGCGAATGGCGCGTTGAAGACATCAACCGCAGCCTGGGCCTGTACTACATTAACCTGTCCGAGAAAGCCGAGAAGAAAGACGAGAAGCCTGGCTTCTTCAGCAGCCTGTTCGGCAGCGCGCCGAGCAAGGAAGAAGTTGAAGCCCGTGCCGAGCGTTATCAGGTTCGCCTGAGCAAGGTCGGTGAAAACGTCCAGGTGACCGTCGAGAAAAACATCAACACCGTGGCGCCGGCAGACGTGGCGCGTAAAGTGTTGAGTGAGATTCAGGACAAACTGGGCTGATCACATGCGTTTTGCCGTTCTCGGCAGCGGTAGCCAAGGGAACGGCACGCTGGTAGCCAGCGATGACACGTACGTGCTGGTGGATTGTGGTTTCTCCCTGCGGGAAACCGAAAAACGCCTGCTGCGCCTGGGTGTGAACCCTGCGCAGTTGAGCGCGATACTCGTGACCCACGAACATGCCGATCACGTGCATGGCGTGGGTTTGCTGTCTCGGCGCTACAATCTGCCTGTCTACCTCAGTCGCGGGACCCTGCGCGGGATGCGCAAACCGATTGAACCGGCTGGCCTTCTGGCTGGCGGCGAGCAACTGCAGATCGGCGCTCTGAGCATCGGCGTCATTGCCGTGGCCCACGATGCACAGGAGCCGACGCAATACGTGTTCAGCGACGGTGAGCGGCGCTTCGGCCTGCTGACCGACCTGGGCTCGTATTGCAACACGGTGCTGGACGGCTATCGGGACCTCGATGCGTTGATGATCGAGTCCAACCATTGCCGTGACATGCTGGCTCGCGGTCACTACCCGTACTTTCTCAAGCAGCGGGTGGGCGGTGAACTGGGACATTTGAACAACCACCAGGCGGCATTCCTGGTGTCTGAGTTGGGCTGGCAAGGCCTGCAACACCTGGTCCTGGCCCATCTGAGCAGCAAGAACAACCTGCCGCAGCTGGCCCGGCAATGTTTTGTCGACACCCTCGGGTGCGACCCCGACTGGCTGCAACTGGCCGATCAAGATTCAGGGCTCGACTGGCGACACATCGCCTAGCCCACCTACTTAGCAAGCGGAGCCCATCATGGAAAAACGTGAAGAACTCTACCGCGGCAAAGCCAAATCGGTTTACAAGACCGACGACGCTAACCGCTTGATCCTGCTGTTTCGCAACGACACCTCGGCGTTCGACGGCAAGCGCATCGAGCAGCTCGACCGCAAAGGCATGGTGAACAACAAGTTCAACGCCTTCATCATGCAGAAACTCGAAGCCGCCGGCGTGCCGACCCAGTTCGACAAACTGCTGGGCGACAACGAATGCCTGGTGAAAAAACTCGACATGATCCCGGTCGAGTGCGTCGTGCGTAACTACGCCGCTGGCAGCCTGGTCAAGCGCCTAGGCGTCGAAGAAGGCATGAAGCTCAACCCTTACACCTTCGAACTGTTCCTGAAGGACGACGCCAAGGGCGACCCGTTCATCAACGAATCCCACGTCGTGGCCTTCGGTTGGGGCACCGCCGAGCAACTGGTTCGCATGAAAGAACTGTCGCTCAAGGTCAACGAAGTCCTGAGCAAACTGTTCGACGACGCCGGCCTGCTGCTGGTCGACTTCAAACTCGAATTCGGCGTATTCCACGACGGCTCCATCGTCCTGGGCGACGAATTCAGCCCGGACGGCTGCCGCCTGTGGGACAAGGCCACCGGCAAGAAAATGGACAAGGACCGCTTCCGTCAGGGCCTCGGTGACGTCATCGAAGCCTACGAAGAAGTCGCCAATCGTCTGGGCGTACCGCTTTAATCGACGCAAGCATCTGATAGCACAGAATTATTTTGCGTTAGGGGGTTCGCTTCCGGCAAAAGTGTTGTTATGATGCGCGCCGTTGGAGAGATGCCAGAGTGGCCGAATGGGACGGATTCGAAATCCGTTGTACCTTCACCGGTACCTAGGGTTCGAATCCCTATCTCTCCGCCATTACATAGAAAAAGCCCCGTAGCTGAAAAGTTACGGGGCTTTTTCGTTTCTGACGATTCGCTCAGGGCATTTTTAGCTGCGCTTTCAACCAGAGTTGGAAGCCCCTGATATCTCGGGCGAATACTCTGAGTGGCGGGGCACTAACTTGCTGTCTTTTCACTCGTCCGAACAGGCCGTGGCGAAACAGCCTTCACCACATCATCGATCAGCGCTTTTCCCATCGAAGTCAAATAGTGCGCAGCCCAAGCATGACGGTCGGTGTCTTTTGCATAAGCTGCATCCTCTGCGAGCGCCTTCGCCAAGAACAGGAAGTCCGAGGCCTGTGCCAATGCAACACTGATGGGCACGCCCGCGCTGACGTGGAACATTGCATTGTCTGAGCAATAAATGGGGGTGAAGCCGATGGTTTTTGCTTCCGTTGGTTCGCTCATTTGCCACCTCCATTGATGCGGAGGTGAAGGCGACGAAGCGGAAAGCTATGTTGTGCAGAGCAGCGGTGAGCGAAAGGATGATTTTTAGACGGATTTATTTTGTTCATTATCAGTTCCCTTGATTTGAGGAACTACCACTTAGCCGTCTCAAAAGCTTGGGTGGCAGCCATGCGTGGTGTGAGACCCGGCAATCAAGGTAACCGGTAGGCCCGAAGGCCTTCCACGCACAGCCGCCATAAAACCGTATCGCAGTCGAAAAAAACACCGCGATGGGTTCTGTGGCGCTTTGCGCCTTGATTGGTACCCGGGGTCTCACGCCCGATCGCTGAATGTGCAGCGACGTCTGGAGAGTATCCCGACGTAGGAATGACCAACAAGGAGGTAACTTGCCCAAAAGCAGAGCAAACGTACCCTCTTACGCAACTCTCGGATTTTGCCTACAACTTCATCAAGAGTCACTCGGATAGTCGGGTAATCGTGCAACACAAAAAAGCCTGAATGCCAAAACAGGAAGCGACTGCTCGAAGGCAAATCCCCGTCATTAGCTATCATGCAATACACACCAAATATCCGGATGACGGAGGACGCATGAACAGATGGCAACGGCTTTGGTTGTCTGTGAAGTTGATAACAGCCGTAGCGGCCTGTGTAGCCGCCGGTGTTCAGGCCTTCTTTTACATGATGGACAGCACCGACGCCTCCCGAATACACCCGTTGAGTATTCTGGTCGCCGGGCTGATTTTCGGCTTCATCACCTTCGGGCTTCTCTCATTCATTGAAGAAGGTATACGGCGACTGTTAGCCCCATTGTTCACCGCCAAACCCCAACCTCAAGCGAACCCCGATACCGATTCAGAGCTGGTAGCGCAGCCGCCGCTCATCCTGTCTGCGGACGATTCAGCTCAACAGAAGGGCCTGTGAGCTGACATTCGACAGCCAACGCCAAATGCTCAAAACGTAGGCGGCGTAACCACCCAAATCACCACCGCATCCACATCCCCCGGATTCCCATACCGATGCGGTTCCTGGCTGGAAAAACTAAAGCTATCCCCTTCACCCAGCAAAAAATGCCGTTCCCCGACCCACAACTCAAAACTCCCCGACAGCAAATACCCAGCTTCTTCGCCTTCATGGCTATAACTCTGCTGGCTATAAGTCCCCGGCGGAAACCGCGAGTGCAGCATCTCCAGCTGTCGATTCGGTTGCGGCGTCAGCAAGTGATCAACGATGCCATCTTCGTAATGCACGCTCATCCGGGTGTTTTTACGCACGACGATGCCGTCATCTTCCGGCGCTGTTTGCGTTTCGCTGGCGAAGAACCATTGAATGGTCACGCCCAGGCTCCGGGCGATGTTGAACAGGGCCGGGATGGACGGGTAGGCGAGGTTGCGTTCGAGTTGGCTGATGTACCCCGCTGTCAATTCGCTCATCTGCGCCAGTTCGGCCAGGGTCATGCCCCGGCGTTTGCGCAAGCCTCGAATCCGCGTGCCGAGAAAGTGCGGTTCCGCCGAAGGCGTGGCGCTGTCCTGTGTGGGCGCGCCGTTGGCAGGCTGCATTTTGCTGCTGTTGCTCATGGCGTGCTCCAAACCGGGATCTGTCAAAACCCCGGAGTATAAACAGCCTTAAAGCTCCCAGGCGACTTTCAAACCCTCGTAGATGGCTTCTTCGGCGGTGCGTGGGGCGAGGCAGTCGCCGATGCGGCGAAACTCCACCAGGCCTTGCAGTTCTGCGCCGAGGGTATCGACCGGTTGATGGCCCTGGCAGAGCACCAGGGTGTCGATGTTTTCGAACAGCATCGGCTCGCCGCTGGCGGTGTGTTGCAGGTAGACGGTGTTGTCGTCGCAGCCATACAGGCGGGCGTAGGGAGTGATCGGGATGCCGAGTTTATGCAGTTCGCCGGCCAGTTGATCGCGCACGTACAGCGGCAGGTTTTCCCCGCAATGGGTGCCGTTGACCGCCAGTTGCACTTGATGCCCGGCACGAACCAGGCGTTCGGCGATGCCGGGGCCGATCCAGTCGCAGCGCCAGTCGACCACCACCACGGAACGGCCGATTTGTACCTCGTCGCGCAGTACTTGCCAGGCGTCGACCACCTGCAGTTCGCCGCCGCGCTCGAACGCTGGCCAATAGGGTTCGGCACCGGTGGCGACGATCACCATGTCTGGTCGTTCGCGCTCCACCAGCGCCCGGTCGACGCGGGTGTTGCGCACGACGCGCACGCCGGCCAGTTGCATTTCCCGTTGCAGATTGGTGCTGGCGCCGCCAAATTCAGCACGTTTGGGTAACAGTTGCGCGAGCAATACCTGGCCGCCGAGTTGTGAGTTGGCTTCGTAGAGGGTCACGTCGTGTCCGCGCTGGGCGGCGACAGCGGCAGCCTTCATGCCGGCGGGACCACCACCCGCGATCATGATGCGTTTACGTTGCTTCGCCGGTTGCCGTTGGCCGAAGATCAGCTCACGCCCGGTTTCCGGGTGCTGAATGCAGGAGATCGGCAAGCCTTTGTGAAAGTGGCCGATGCACGCCTGATTGCAGGCGATGCAGGCGCGCACATCTTCGACGTGGCCGGTGTCGGTTTTGTTGGGCATTTGCGGGTCGCAGATCAGCGCGCGGGTCATGCCGCAGACATCGGCCTGACCACGCGACAGGATCAATTCGGCTTCCTGCGGTTGGTTGATGCGCCCGGTGACGAATAGCGGAATCGACAGGCCGGCCTTGAACGTTCCGGCCTCTTTGGCCAGGTACGCGGCTTCAATCGCCATCGGCGGCACGATGTGCACCGCACCGCCCAAGGAGGCGGAGGTGCCCGCGACGATGTGCACGTAATCCAGCAGCGGTTGCAGCAATTGCACGGCCGACAAGGATTCGTCTTCGGTCAGCCCTTCGGGATCGCGTTCGTCGGCGGAGATGCGCAGGCCGATGATGAAGTGTTCATCGGTGTTGGCGCGCACGGCGGCGATCACTTCGCGCAGAAAACGCAGGCGTTGTTCCAGTTCGCCGTTGTAGCCATCGGTGCGACGGTTGACCCGTGGGTTGATGAATTGCGCCGGCAGGTAACCGTGGCTGGCGACCACTTCGACGCCGTCGATTCCCGCCTGATACAAGCGCCGGGCCGCGGCCCCGTAACCGGCGACGATCTCGTCGATCATCGTCTGATCCAGCGCTCGCGGCATCACCCGGAAGCGTTCGTTGGGCACCGCCGAAGGCGAATACGCGACGGCCAGCAGGCCATCGCTGGACTCCATGATTTCCCGGCCCGGATGGAAGATCTGCGACAGCACCACGGTGCCGTGTGCGTGGCAACTGTCAGCGATTTTTCGATAGCCCTCGATGCACGCGTCATCGGTCGCCATCAACACGTGCGAGGTGTACCGCGCGCTGTCATGCACCCCGGCCACTTGCAGCACGATCAGCCCGACACCGCCTTCGGCGCGCGCGGTGTGGTAGGCGATCAGTTGCTCGTTGACCAGGTTGTCGGTGGGCATCGACGTGTCGTGACCGCTGGACATGATGCGGTTTTTCAGGCGTTTGCCCCGCAGCTGCAAGGGTTCGAACAGGTGTGCAAAAGCGACGGAAGAGGACGGCATGGTGCGGGTACTCCAGGCAGGCTGAAGCCGAAAGGCCGGGTTTTCGGCGTTGTTATTATTTGCCTATAGAAATTTACCTTCAGTAAAAAATCAACTTGTTTTTTTACTGGTGCTCGCAGTAGATTCATTTGGCGCCCGCACCTGAGGCGAACCTCACAACAATAAAAATGGGTCACGGCGGCGTTGGTCGCGTGGCACCTGCAAGAGGAACCACTGATGAAATCGAACACGCTCAAGCACGGTTTTTATCCCTTGATGCTGTCCCTGGCCATGGGCCTGGGCAGCGCTCAGGCAGCACCGGACATGGTGGTGGTAGGTTACGGCGGTGCCGGCCAGAAAGCCCAGGATGTGGCGTTTTTCCAGCCGTTCAGCGTCGCGGATCACAGCAAGCTGATCCAGAGTGAATACAACGGCGAGATGGCCCGGATCAAAGTGATGGTCGACACCGGCAATGCCGATTGGGACGTGGTGCAGATCGAAGGCCCGGACCTGATGCGCGGCTGCGATGAAGGCATGTACGAGAAACTAGACTGGAGCAAACTCGGCCGCGTCGAGCAATTGATACCCGATGCGGCACAGGCGTGCGGGTCGGCGGCGCTGGTGTGGAGCGTGGCGATTGCCTACGACACGCAGAAGCTGGCGCAGGCCCCGACGTCATGGGCGGATTTCTGGGACGTGCAGAAAATCCCCGGCAAGCGTGGCCTGCGTAAACGCGCGGTGTACAACCTGGAATTCGCCTTGTTGGCCGACGGCGTAAAAGTCGAGGACGTGTATTCCGTGCTGAACACTCCGCAAGGTGTCGACCGTGCCTTTGCCAAACTCACTCAGCTCAAGCCTTACATCCAATGGTGGGAGGCCGGCGCGCAACCGGCGCAATGGCTGACGGCCGGGGATGTGGTGATGACCTCGACCTACAGCGGACGTGTGGCCGCCGCCGCGCAAAGCGGTAGTCACCTCGGGCTGGTCTGGCCGGGCAGTCTGTATGGCATGGATTATTGGGCGATCATCAAGGGCTCGAAACATGTCGATCAGGCCAAACGCTTTATCGCCTTCGCCAATCAGCCAGATGCGCAGGTCAAGTATGTCGAGCAAATCCCTTACGGCCCGACCAATACCGAAGCCGCCGCCAAACTGGACAGCAAACTCGCGCAATGGGTGCCCACCGCGCCGCAAAACCTGAAGGGCGCGCTGTCGATGGACGTGGCGTTCTGGGTGGATCACGGTGAAGAACTTGAAGAGCGCTTCAACGCCTGGGCCAGCAAGTAATCGCAAGCGGCTGGACGTGGCAGCGCGTCCAGCCTTACTGTTTCGCGCAGTCGATCAGCCTGGAGACTTAACAACAATGAACGAGATCGCCACGTTTTCTCAGCGCAGTGCCACCGAGCAACGCCTGCGTGAGGAGTTGGCTGCCTGTTACCGATTGATCGCGCACTTTCGCATGACCGATCTGATCTTCACCCACATCTCGGTGCGCATACCGGGGCCTGAGCATCACTTCCTGATCAATCCGTACGGGTTGATGTTCGATGAAATCACCGCGTCCAACTTGGTGAAGATTGGCCTGGATGGCCGGGCGGTGGAGGCGTCGCCATACCCGGTGAATCCGGCGGGGTTTGTGATTCACAGCGCGATTCACGGGGCTCGTGAAGACGCGCAGTGCGTGCTGCACACTCATACCAAATCCGGTTGCGCGGTGGCCGCGTTGAAGTGCGGGTTGTTGCCAGTGAATCAGATCTCGATGGAGTTCTATGGTCGGGTTGCGTACCACGACTATGAAGGTGTGGCGCTGGACATGAGTGAGCAGGAACGTCTGGTGCGGGACCTTGGCGACAAGCCGGTGTTGATGCTGCGCAACCATGGTTTGTTGACCGTGGGGGAGACCGTCAGTCAGGCGTTTTTACGGATGTATTACCTGGAAAAAGCCTGCGAAATTCAGCTTGCTGCGCAGGCAGCGGGTGAGTTGGTGTTGCCGTCGGCGGAGGTTTGCGAACACACCGAGCGTCAGTTCAATGATCCGGGCCGGCCGCTGGACGAAGGCGAGTTGAGCGACCCGGACGCGATGCAATTGGCTTGGGCTGCGATGCTGCGATTGCTTGATCGGGTGGCACCGGGCTATCGGGATTGACCTGTGTTCCTCAATTGATCGGGCTGGCGTCTTCGCGAGCAGGCTCGCTCCCACAGGGTTTTGTGTCGGGCACACATAGCCGGTTTACACCGATCAAATGTGTGAGCGAGCCTGCTCGCGAATGCAGTCTGTCAGGTGGCAACAATGCTGAATGTGCCGCCGCCATCGCGAGCAAGCCACGCTCCCACAGGGGTTGTGTGTTGGACGCAAACAATGAAAACAAACAGATCAAATGTGGGAGCGTGGCTTGCCCGCGATGGCCGCGACTCGGTCTCAGACGCATGCAACCGACTAGAGACTTCCCACCCTCTTGCTGTACAGTCGTTCAGCGCGCGGATTAACCCACCGCGTCCCTAACGATTGATCCACGGAGAGTGTCGCGCATGAGTCAGGAAGCCCGTTTTTCCCGCATGGAGCCGGAGTTGCGCAAGGCCAATCTGATCGAGGCGACGCTGGTGTGCCTCAAGCGTCACGGTTTCCAGGGGGCCTCGATCCGCAAGATTTCCGCCGAAGCCGGTGTATCGGTCGGGCTGATCAGCCATCACTATTCCGGCAAGGATGAACTGGTGGCCGAGGCCTACCGGGCAATCACCGGTCGCGTCATGAGCCTGCTGCGCGACGCCATGGCCCACGCGGCACCCAACGCCCGCGAGCGTCTGTCGGCGTTCTTCCGCGGTTCGTTTTCCGCCGAATTGCTCGATCCGCAATTGATCGACGCCTGGCTGGCATTCTGGGGCGCGGTGCGCACGGCCGAGTCGATCAACCTCGCGCACGAACATTCCTACGGCGAGTACCGCGGCATCTTGCGCAAGGTCCTGACCGAGCTGGCACAGGAAGAACACTGGGAAAATTTCGACGCGGATCTCGCCGCCATCAGCCTCAGCGCTTTGCTCGACGGTTTGTGGCTGGAGTCGGGCCTCAACCCCGGCACCTTCACCCCGGAGCAGGGCATCCAGATTTGCGAAGCCTGGGTCGACGGTTTGCAGGCGGGCGGCCGCCAGCGGTTTTGCGTCCAGACGACGGGCTGTTGATCAGTCGTTCAGCAGTCGATACTCTCTGGCGCCACAGCAACAAAACACTCTAATAAGAAACACGCCTCCGGGCACACGCGGGACACCATGCGATGACTCCTCGGGTATTGATCGTCGACGACGATCCGTTGATTCGCGAACTGCTGCAGGCCTACTTGTCCCAGGAAGGTTACGAGGTGCATTGCGCCGCCACGGCGGAGCTGGCCGAGACTTTCCTGGCGAGCCAGACGGTCGATCTGGTGATGCTCGATATCCGCTTGCCGGGCAAGGACGGCCTGACCCTGACCCGTGAGCTGCGGGTGCGTTCGGAAGTCGGGATCATTCTGATCACCGGGCGCAACGACGAAATCGACCGCATCGTCGGCCTTGAATGCGGCGCCGATGACTACGTGATCAAACCGCTCAACCCACGCGAACTGGTGTCCCGGGCGAAAAACCTGATACGCCGGGTGCGTCACGCGCAGACGCCGCAGCCAGTGGCAACCCTCGCCAAACCGGTCAAACAGTTCGCCGACTGGGCGCTGGACACCGACCGCCGACGGCTGATCGACCAGACCGGCGCCGAAACTCTGCTGACCCACGGCGAGTACCAGTTGCTCAGCGTGTTCCTGCGCAACAGCGGCCACACCTTGAGCCGCGATCAACTGATGGACCAGATCCGCAATCGCGAATGGGTGCCCAACGATCGCTCCATCGACGTGCTGGTCGGACGCTTGCGCCGCAAGCTGCACGACGACCCGGCCGAACCGCAATTGATCATTACCATTCACGGCGCCGGTTACCTGTTCACCGCCAGCGTGGCGGCCTGAGCCCGATGCTGCGTGTGTTTGGCCTGCTGTTGGCGCTGGCCGCGAACAGCGCGATGGCCGCTGAAAAAGTGCGCTACTGCGACTACCCGGTGTACCCGCCGATCTCCTGGAGTGACGGCAAACACGTGCGCGGCCTGGCCCCGAGCGTGGTGAAAAACCTTTTCGGCCGTTTGGGCTACGACGTCGACATCGTCGTGCTCGGCAACTGGAAACGCTGCCTGCTCGACGCTGCCGAAGGCCGGGTCGACGTGGTGTTGGCCTACAGCACCGCGCAACGCGAACAGAGCATGGTTTTTTCGACGGTGCCAGTGTTGCGCGAGGAGGTTGCGTTGTTCATCAATCGTCAGCACCCGGTGAAATTCGAGCGTCTGGAGGACCTGGCCAACTACCGGGGCGGGTTGCTGTTCGGTGAAAGTTACGGCGTCGATTTCGACCGTTTGGTTGCGCAACACCAGAACATCGAATGGGTCTCTGACAGCGGCCAGAACTTCGGCAAGCTGATTCGCGGGCGCATCGATTTCATCACTTCGGAACGGCGCACCGGTCAGCTTTACGTCGAGAACCTGCCGGGCGCGCAAGACATCGTCGCGCTACCGAATGCCTTGAGCGTGGATTATTTACGAGTGGCCGTCTCACGCAAATCGCGCTTGGCCAATCGTATGCCGGAGATCGACGCGCAATTGAAACGCATGGTCGATGCCGGAGAGGTTGAGCAGTGGTTGAATGAAAGCGAAGTCACCTACCGCGACATGATCAACCTGCCGGCGAATTCCAAATGATCCGCGTGCATCCGGGTGGCCTGTTGCGGCGCTTGCTGCTGTTCATTCTGTTGTTCAGCCTGTGTTTCACCGTGCTGGCGAGCACTGTGCAGCTGTACTTCGAATACCGCCGCGAGATGCGCGATATCGACTCGCGCATGGAGTTGATTCGGGCCGGTTACCTGGCCAGTCTGGAGCGCAGTCTCTGGGACTTGAACCAGGAACAACTGAACGTGCAGCTGCGGGGGCTGGTGGACTTTTCCGACGTAGCGCGGGTGCACCTGATCAGCCCCGATTTCGATCTGCTGCAAGGCAATGCCGACCCGATCGGGCCGTTACGCATCGAGCGTTTTGAACTGGATTATCAGCCGCCGACCGGGCCACCACGGCACCTAGGCCAGTTGGAGGTCAGCACCGACCTGGGCGCGGTGCATCAGCGCCTGTTTGCCACCGGTTTGACCAGCCTGCTGTGGATGAGCGTGTTTCTGTGCGGCCTGGCGGTGGCGTTGTCGGGGCTGTTTTACCGCTTGGTCACTCGGCACCTGCAAGTCATGGCCGAGTTTGCCCGGCGCATCGCTGCCGGTGACTGGCACGAGCCGTTGCACCTGGACAAACGCCGCAACGCTCACGAAGACGAGATCGACACCGTGGCCCACGCGCTGGACGATATGCGCCAGGCGATTCTCAGCGACATTGACCGCCGCGAAACCGATCGGCTGGCCCTGCAAGACAATCGCGATGAATTGCTCAGGCTGGTCGAGCGCCGCACCGCCAGCCTGATGCGTGCCAAGGACGAAGCCGAGGCCGCCAATCTCGCCAAGTCACGCTTTCTGGCGACCATGAGCCACGAGTTGCGCACACCGCTCAACGGCATTCTCGGCATGGCCGAACTGCTGCGCGGCGCTCGACTGGATGAGCGTGACGGCAAACGTCTGGATGCGCTGTACAAGGCCGGGGAAGGGCTGCTGTCGATTCTCAACGAAGTGCTGTATTTCGCGCGGTTGGAGGAGGGCGTCAGCCACCCGGAACCGGTCGATTTCTCGGTCCGGCAACTGCTCGACGAAGTGCTGACCCTGCTGGAACCACGTGCGTTGAGCAACGACACGACGCTGCACTGCCGAATCGATCCGCAGGTCGCCGAACGGCATCATGGGGCCGAGCAATTCTTGCGTCAGGTGCTGAGCAACTTGCTGGCCAACGCGATCAAGTTCACCGAAGGCGGCAAGGTTGAGGTCGACGTCACGCTGCTGGCGCAAGGCCCGGAACAGGCCGGGCAACGCTTGCGCGTGAGCGTGACGGACAACGGCATCGGCATCGCCCCGGCCATGCAGGAGAAGATTTTCGAGCGCTTCACCCAGGCCAGCGAAGAAGTGGCGCAACGCTTTGGCGGCACCGGGCTCGGGCTGGCGATCAGCAAACATCTGGTCGAGCAATTGGGCGGACGGATCGGCGTTGAAAGTGAAGTCGGGCGGGGCAGTTGTTTCTGGTTCGAACTGACGTTGCAGGCGTCTACCGGCGTCATCACGGTGGCGCGGAGCAGCGCATCCGTGCAGGCGCTGAAGGTGCTGGTGGTCGAGGATGTGGCGCTGAACCGCGAAGTGGTCAGCGGTTTGTTGCAGCGCGACGGGCATCAAGTCTGGCTTGCCGAAGAGGGCGAACAGGCGCTGGCGCAATGTGCCGGGCAGGCCTTCGATTTGATCCTGCTCGATGTGCACTTGCCGGGCATCAGCGGCGTCGAGCTGTGCAAATTGATTCGCCACACCCAAGGCCCGAACCGTCAGACGCGGATCTTCGCCCTGACCGCCAGCGTGCAGCCGGCCTTGATGCGCGGTTATCTGGAGGCCGGGATGGACGGCATTCTCGCCAAGCCGCTGAAGCTCGAAAACCTGCGAAAGGTGCTGGCCGGGAAATTGCCGATAGCCACACCACAACCGGATGACGAGGCGATGGATTGGCCGCTGCTGGACACCCATCGCACTTTGCTCGGGGAACAGAAACTTCAGGGCTTGCTGGCGGTGTTGCGCGACTCGATCCATCAGCATCGTGACGCACTCACCGAAGCCATCGAGGCCGACGACTGCACTGAAGTCGCCCATTTGGCGCATCGACTGGCCGGCAGCAGCGACTCATTGGGTTTTCGTGCGTTGGCCAATGTGCTACGAAACTTGGAAGAGGCCGCGATGGTCAACGACGAGTCGGCATTGCGGGCGTTGGCGCCCAAGGTTCAGGAGCAATTGCGGGTCTCGCAACAGACGCTGGCGGACCTTTTGCACTGCTGACGTACAAGTTCGTTACGACTTTTTACAACTTCGATCTTTACGGTCAACCGGACCTTACATGCGCTTCCAATAATCGAGGCAACCGCCACAGCGCGGTCTTCGAAGCTTATTGGAGATAATAATAATGAACTGCCGTAAAGCTGATCCTTCCCCGCGCCATGCCGCACACCTTGCTGACTATTGAGGTGCGGACATGAGCGAATCTACCGAAACCAAAGGCATCCAACTCACCCGCGCCCTGAAAAGCCGGCACATTTTCATGTTGTCGCTGGGCGGCGTGATCGGCACCGGGCTGTTCATGGGCTCCGGGGTAACGATCAATCAGGGCGGGCCGGTGGGCGCGATTCTGGCGTACCTGGTCGCTGGTTTTTTGATGTACCTGGTGATGGTCTGCCTGGGCGAACTGTCCGTGCAAATGCCAGTGTCCGGGTCGTTTCAAACCCATGCCACCAAGTTCATCGGGCCCGCCACCGGGTTCATGATCGGCTGGGTGTACTGGATGAGCTGGGCGACCACCGTGGGCCTGGAGTTCACAGCGGCGGGCATGTTGATGACACGCTGGTTTCCGGCGGTGCCGATCTGGTATTGGTCGGCGCTGTTCGTGGTGGTGTTGTTCGGTTTGAACGCACTGGCGACCCGCGCCTTCGGTGAAGCGGAATACTGGTTCTCCGGGATCAAGGTGGCGGCGATTCTTGGCTTTATCGTGGTCGGCGTGCTGGTGATCTTCGGCGCCATCCCGCTGACCAGCGGTGCACCGGCGCCGATGATGAACAACCTGATCGGCGACTCATTGTTCCCCAACGGCCTGTCGGCGGTGTTCGCGGTGATGATGACCGTGGTCTACGCCTTCCAGGGCTGCGAGATCATGGGCGTGGCCGCCGGCGAAACCGATCAACCGGAAAAAAGCATCCCGCGCGCGGTGCGCAACGTGGTGTTTCGCGTGTTGATTTTCTATGTGCTGGCGATTGTGGTGCTCTCGGCGATTGTGCCGTGGCAGCAGGCCGGATTGATGGAAAGTCCGTTCGTGCAGGTGTTCGACATGGTCGGCATTCCTTATGCCGCAGACCTGATGAACTTCGTGATCCTCACGGCGATTCTGTCGGTGGGCAACTCCGGCCTGTATGCCTCGACGCGCATTCTGTGGGCGATGTCGAAAACCGGCATGGCACCGAAAAGCCTGTCGCCCTTGAGCAAGCGCGGCGTGCCGCTGCGGGCGCTGAGCATCACCTTGTGCTTTGCGCTGGTGTCGCTGATGACCAGTTTTGTCGCGGCAGACACGCTGTTCATGGTGCTGATGGCGGTGAGCGGCATGTCCGGCACCGTGACCTGGATCGTGATTGCGCTGGCGCAGTACAAATTCCGCAGGGCGTATCTGCGTGATGGCGGCAAACTCAGCGACCTGAAATACCGCGCGCCGTGGTTCCCGCTGTTGCCGCTGACGTGCATCGCGTTGTGCTGTTCGCTGTTTGTGTTCCTGGCGCTGGATGAAACGCAACGGCCTTCGCTGTACTGGGGCTTCGGATTTATTGCGCTGTGCTATGGCGCGTACTTTCTGATTCATCGAAAGCGCGAAGCGGTGCTGGCGCCGAGTTTGCCGACTGTGTAACTGCCACGACGAACCTCCTGTGGGAGCGAGCCTGCTCGCGAAGACGGCATCACATTCAACATCACTGTTGAGTGATCCACCGCTTTCGCGAGCAGGCTCGCTCCCACAGTGGTTTTGCGGCGGGCTGTAGGCAGTTGTTCGAAGTTGTAACAGCGCCACTCTCAGGGCGCCGGCTTAATTAAATAAATCCTTTAAATACAAATAGATAGACAAATTTTTAAGCTGTTGCAGCTCATTTATCTGCCGATTGCCGCCTTACTGAACACTCGTTTAGTATGGCCTCAAGTCGCATCACCTCAGACCAATCACAATAATTCGAGGATTCGCATGACTACTCACTCTTCTCTGCTCAGTCAGGTCGAAGCCGGCGTTGCCTGGATCACCCTCAATCGCACGGCCCAGCGCAACGCGCTGGACATTCCGACCCTGAAAAACCTCCACGCCTTGCTGGACCAATTCAACGCCGACCCCGCCGTGCGCGTGGTTGTGCTGACCGGCAGCGGTCGCAGCTTCTGCGCCGGTGCCGACCTCGCCGAGTGGGCCGAAGCCGAAGCCCGTGGCGCCCTCGAAACCTACGGCTGGACCGAAACTGCTCACGCCTTGATGAGCCGTTTGTACAGCCTGGAAAAACCGACCATCGCCGCCATCAACGGCACCGCCGTCGGCGCCGGCATGGACCTGACGCTGTGCTGCGACCTGCGCATCGCAGCGCAATCGGCACGCTTCAAGGCCGGCTACACCAGCATGGCCTACTCGCCGGACGCTGGCGCCAGTTGGCATCTGCCACGGCTGATCGGCACCGAACAAGCCAAGCGCCTGTTGTTCCTCGACGAATTGTGGGGCGCCGATCGCGCGTTGGCCGCCGGCCTGGTCGGTGAAGTCTGCGCCGATGAGCAACTGCTCGACGTCGCCACAGAACTGGCCACCCGCCTGGCCAACGGCCCGACCTTCGCGTTTGCCCAGACCAAAAAACTCATGCGTGAGGGCGCCCAGCGCAGCCTGCCGGAGCAACTGCAAGCCGAGCTCGCCGCCGGCCTGTTGTGCGGTCGCAGCGAAGACGGCAACGAAGCCCTGCGCGCCTCCATCGAAAAACGCCCGGCCCATTTCGTCGGCCGCTAAGCCCCGACACCACCTTCAGCACACGAACAACAGGTAGCCCCATGAATTTCCAACTGACCCAAGAACAAGAAATGTTGGTGGACGCGGTACGCAGTTTTGTCGCCAAGGAACTGCTGCCCCATGAGGAAGCGGTCGACCGTGCCGACGAAGTCTCCCCGGAGCTGGCGGCACAGATTCGCGGCAAGGCCATCGCCGCCGGTTTCTATGCTTTCAACATGCCCGAAGAAGTCGGCGGCGGTGGTCTGGACTACCTGTCCCAGGCGCTGATCGAACGTGAACTGTCGAAGGTTTCCTGGGCGCTGCATGTGTTCGTCGCTCGGCCGTCGAAAATTCTCATGGCCTGCACTGGCGATCAGATCAACGACTACCTGTTGCCGTGCATCCAGGGCGAGAAAATCGACTGCTTCGCGCTGACCGAACCGGGTGCCGGTTCCGATGCCAACGCGATCAAGACCCGCGCCGTCCGCGACGGTGATGACTTCATTCTCAATGGCAGCAAACACTTCATCAGCCACGCCGGCCATGCCGACTTCGCCATCGTCTTCGCGGTGACCGACACCTACGAACACAACGGCCGCCAGCGCAACGCCGTGACCTCGTTCCTCGTCGACCGCAACACGCCGGGCATGACCATCCGCCGCGGTCCGAAATGCGTGAGCAACCGCGGTTATCACACCTACGAGATGTTCTTCGACGACTGCCGCGTCCCGGCTTCCAAAGTGCTCGGCGAAGTCGGCAAGGGTTGGGACGTGGCCAACGCCTGGCTCACCGCCGGGCGCGTCATGGTTGCCGCCAACTGTGTCGGTCAGGCGCAACGGGCGCTGGATGTGTCGCTGCAGTGGGCGGCGGATCGCAAGCAATTCGGCCAGCCGATCGGTACCTATCAAGGCGTCTCGTTCAAGCTCGCGGACATGGTCACGCAGATCCGCGCGGCCGAGCTGCTGACCTTGCACACCGCGTGGAAAATGGACCAGGGCAGCATGACCGATGGCGAGGCCGGCATGGCCAAACTGTTCGCCAGTGAGGTGCTCGGCAAAGTCGCCGATGAAGCGGTGCAGATTTTCGGCGGCATGGGCCTGATGGATGAATGCCCGGTGGAACGCATCTGGCGTAACGCGCGGATCGAGCGAGTCTGGGAAGGCACCTCGGAGATCCAGCGCCACATCATTTCCCGCGAATTGCTGCGGCCGTTGTTGCGCTGATCGGCCCGGAGAATTTTTATGTCGCAGACGATTCGTGACAACCTCAAACGCCTGCTCGCGCCGCGCCACCTGGCGTTTGTCGGTGGCCGCAGCATGGCCCGCGCGCTCAAGCGCTGCGCCGAAGGTGGCTACCTGGGCGAGATGTGGCTGGTCAACCCGCAGCACGACACGCTTGAAGGCGTACCGTGCATACGCAGCATCGCCGAACTGCCGTGCGGCCCGGACGCGGTGTTCATCGCGACCAACCGCGAACTGACCCTGACCTGCGTTGCGGAACTGGCGGCCAAGGGTGCGGGTGGCGCGATCTGCTACGCCTCCGGGTTTGCCGAAACCGGCGCGGAAGGCCTGGCCTTGCAGCAACAATTACTGAAAGCGGCTGGCAGCATGGCGCTGCTCGGCCCCAACTGCTATGGCCTGCTCGACTACTTGCACAGCTCCGCGCTGTGGCCGGTCGCCCATGGCGGCAAACCGGTGGAGAAGGGCGTCGCCGTCCTGACCCAGAGCGGCAACTTTGCCTACAACCTATCGATGAGCGACCGCTCGCTGCCGGTGGCCTACATGGCGTCGGTCGGCAATCAGGCGCAATTGGGCATCGCTGAATTGATGGACGTGTTGCTCGATGAGCCGCGCGTCACGGCCATCGGCTTGCACCTCGAAGGCCTGAAAAACGTACCGGGTTTCGCCCGCGCTGCCCACAAGGCGCTGGAGAAAGGCATCCCGATCATCGCCCTGAAAACCGGCGTGTCGCAGATCGGTGCCGAACTGGCGCTCAGTCACACCAGTTCGCTGTCCGGCTCGGATGCGCTGTACGACAGTTTGTTTGCGCGCCTCGGCGTGATCCGCGTCAGTGGTCCGGTGAGTTTTGTCGAAACCCTGAAAGCTGCGGCGTGCGGCCAGTTGCCGGCGGGCAACAGCCTGATCGCACTGGCCTGTTCCGGTGGTGACGCCGGGTTGATTGCCGACTACGCCGAACGCAATGACTTGAGCCTGCCCAAACTCGATGAAGGCCAGGTCGGGGAACTGGCGCAAGTGCTGCCCACCTACGCCAACCTGGTCAATCCGCTGGATTTCACCACGGCGATCTGGGGCGACGGCGAAGCGTTGAACCGCATGCTCGACAGTGCCCTGCGAACCGAAGCCGACGCCGCGATGCTGGTGCTCGATTACCCGGCGGAGTTCACCGGTGAACGCAAGGAATGCGACCTGCTGCTGGAACTGTTTTGCGCCGCACTGGTGCGCCACGGCAAGACCGGTTTTGTCACCTCGGCGTTTCCCGAATTGCTGCCGGCCCACGCTCGTGAACGTCTGCATGCACAAGGCGTTGCTGCGTTGCAAGGCGTGGAAGACGGTTTAGCCGCGTGGGGACGCATTGCCGGTTATCAGCGCAATCGTCAGGCGCTGCTGGCGCTCGGTGAATCGGCGCTGGTGCCGCATTGTCCGCACGCCTTGGTTGGCGAAGGACGCCTGCTCAACGAGTGGGATTCGAAAAAAGCATTGCGCGCCTTTGGCCTGCCGACGCCCAACGGCGTCTTGAGCACGCCGGACAAAGCGTTGAATGACGCCAACGCGCTGGGTTATCCGCTGGTGCTCAAAGCGGTCAGCGCGCAACTGCCACACAAAACCGAAGCCGGTGCTGTGGCGTTGAACATCAAGGACGCCACGGCCCTGAGCGCCGCCCTGGAAAAAATGCGCGCAAGCATTGCCGAGTACGCACCGCAGGTGCCGTTCGATCAAGTGCTGCTGGAGCCGATGGCCAAGCCGCCGCTGGCTGAATTGATCGTCGGCATCAAGCGCGAAAACGACTTCGGCCTGGCCTTGGTCATCGGCGCTGGCGGGATTCTGGTGGAGTTGCTCAAGGACAGTCGCAGCCTGCTGCTGCCGACCACCGACGGCGCCATTCGCAAGGCTGTTTTAAGCCTGCGCAGTGCCGCGTTGCTGCAAGGGTTTCGCGGTCGTGAAGCGGCGGATCTGGATTCGCTGGTGACAGCGATCCGTGCGGTGGCCGATTACGCCTGCGAAAACGCCGGGCTGTTGCTGGAACTCGATGTGAACCCATTGTTGGTCGGTGCCGCTGGCACGACTGCGGTCGATGCGTTGATTCGCCTTGGCCACGAGTGAGGATGTGAACATGCAAACCACAACATTGACCGGCGGCCAGGCCCTGGTGCGTCTGCTGGCCAACTACGGCGTCGACACCGTGTTCGGCATTCCCGGCGTGCACACGCTGGAGTTGTATCGCGGCTTGCCCGGCAGCGGCATTCGCCATGTCCTGACCCGCCACGAGCAGGGCGCCAGCTTCATGGCCGACGGCTATGCACGCGTCAGCGGCAAACCGGGCGTGTGCTTCATCATCACCGGGCCGGGCGTGACCAATGCCGCCACCGGCATCGGCCAGGCGTATGCCGACTCGATTCCGATGCTAGTGATTTCCAGCGTCAATCACACCGCCAGCCTCGGCAAGGGCTGGGGTTGCCTGCACGAAACCCAGGACCAACGCTCGATCACCGCACCGATCACCGCGTTCTCGGCGGTCGCATTAAGCGCCGAGGACCTGCCGGAACTGATCGCCCGCGCCTACGCGGTGTTCGACAGCGAGCGTCCGCGCCCGGTGCACATCTCGGTGCCGCTGGACGTGCTCTCGGCAAAAATCAGCCGTGACTGGAGCAACGACGTGGTGCGTCGTCCCGGCCGTGGCGCCGCCTCGACCACCGCGCTGGACGAGGCCGTGGCCAAGCTGCAGAACGCCAAGCGGCCGATGATCATTGCCGGCGGCGGCGCGTTGAATGCGCAGCAAGCACTGCGCGACATCAGCACCCGACTCGCTGCGCCACTGTTTACCAGCGTCGCCGGCAAAGGCCTGTTGCCGCCGGATGCACCGCTGAACGCGGGCTCGACCTTATGTGTCGAGCCCGGTTGGAACCTGATCGCCGAAGCCGACGTGGTGCTGGCGGTCGGCACCGAAATGGCCGACACCGATTTCTGGCGCGAGCGCTTGCCGCTGAATGCCGAACTGCTGCGTGTGGACATCGACCCACGCAAGTTCAACGACTTCTACCCGTGCGCGGTGGCCTTGCACGGCGACGCGCAACAAACCCTCGCCGCGCTGCTGGAACGTCTGCCGTCCACCGAGCGTGATGCCAGCGCAGCGGTTACTGCCGTCGCGGCCTTGCGCGAAGCCGTAAAGGCAAGCCATGGCCCATTGCAGTCGATCCACCAGGCGATTCTCGAGCGTATCGCCGCCGAGTTGCCGGCCGATGCGTTCATCAGCACCGACATGACCCAACTGGCCTACACCGGCAACTACGCCTTCAACAGCCTGGCACCGCGCAGCTGGTTGCACCCGACTGGCTATGGCACCTTGGGGTACGGCTTGCCGGCGGGCATCGGCGCCAAGTTCGGTGCGCCGCAGCGGCCAGGCCTGGTGTTGGTCGGCGACGGTGGTTTCCTCTACACCGCGCAAGAACTGGCGACCGCCGTCGAGGAACTCGACAGCCCGCTGGTGGTGCTGCTGTGGAACAACGATGCGCTTGGGCAGATCCGCGACGACATGCTCGGGCTCGACATCGAACCGATTGGCGTACTGCCACGCAACCCGGATTTCGCCGCCCTCGGTCGCGCGTTCGGCTGCACTGTGAGCCAGCCGCAAAGCCTGGCCGAGCTGCAAACCGATCTGCGCCACGGCTTCAAGCGCAACGGCGTGACCCTGATCGAACTCAAGCATGCGTGCGCGCACTGATTTTCATTTTCTGTCTGAGGTATCGACATGCGCTTTTCCGATCTGACTCAACGTATCGCCGGGGACGGCGCTGCCGCGTGGGACATCCATTACCGCGCACTCGCGCTGCAAGAGCAGGGTGAAGACATTCTGCTGCTGTCGGTCGGCGACCCGGATTTCGACACGCCGGCGCCAATCGTGCAGGCCGCCATCGACAGCCTGTTGTCCGGCAACACCCACTACGCCGACGTGCGTGGCAAACGCGCCTTGCGTGAAAGCATCGCCCGACACTACGGACGCCGCAGCGGCCAGCAGGTTTCGGCCGAACAGGTCATCGTCCTGGCCGGCGCGCAATGCGCGTTGTTCAGCGTCGCTCAATGCGTGCTCAACCCCGGCGATGAAGTGATTGTCGCCGAGCCGATGTACGTGACCTATGAAGCAGTGTTCGGTGCCTGTGGCGCCGTGGTGATTCCGGTACCGGTGCGTTCGGAAAATGGTTTTCGCGTGCTGCCTGAAGATGTCGCGGCGCGCATCACGCCGCGCACTCGCGCGTTGGCGCTGAACAGTCCACATAACCCGTCGGGCGCCAGTTTGTCCCGCTCCACCTGGCAAGCATTGGCCGACCTGTGCATCGCTCACGACCTGTGGCTGATTTCCGATGAGGTCTACAGCGAGCTGTTGTTCGATGGCGAGCATGTGAGCCCGGCCAGTTTGCCGGGCATGGCCGAGCGCACCGCGACGCTCAACAGCCTGTCGAAATCCCACGCCATGACCGGTTGGCGAATCGGCTGGGCGGTGGCGCCACCGGCTCTCGCGGCGCACTTGGAAAACCTCGCGCTGTGCATGCTCTACGGCTTGCCGGATTTCGTGCAGGACGCCGCCGTCGTCGCCCTCGAAAGCAACTTGCCCGAGCTGGAGGCGATGCGCGAAGCCTATCGCCAACGTCGTGATCTGGTCTGCGAATGCCTGGCCGATTGCCCTGGCGTACGCGCCTTGAAACCCGATGGCGGGATGTTCGTGATGGTCGATATCCGCGACACCGGGCTCAGCGCGCAGGCGTTTGCCGACCGCTTGCTCGACCGCCATGGCGTGTCGGTATTGGCTGGTGAAGCCTTCGGCCCGAGCGCCGCCGGGCACATTCGCCTGGGGCTGGTATTGGGCGCGGAACCGTTGCGTGACGCCTGCCAGCGCATCACCCGTTGCGCCACTGAATTGCTGGAGTCTCAGGTTTATGCATAACCATAAAGCGCTGTTTATCGATGGCCACTGGCAAACCCCGTCGGGGCAGGGCATCGCCGAGGTGATCAACCCGGCCACTGAAGAAGTCGCAGGCTCAGTGCCGCTGGGCGATGAGCGCGATGTCGACAACGCGGTGGCCGCCGCACGCAAGGCGTTCAGTTCATGGTCGCGCACGCCGTCGAGCGTGCGTGCCGGTTACATCCGCGCCCTCGCCGAGCAGTTGCGCGCGCGGGCTGATGAGATGGCTTCGCTCATTACCGCTGAATTGGGCATGCCGGTGCAGTGGTGCCGCTCGGTGCAGGTCGACGGGCCGATCATCGGGCTCGAGCACTACGTCGAACTCGCAGGCCTGATGGACGAAGTGCGTGAGGTCGGCAACTCGCTGGTGATTCGCGAAGCGGTGGGTGTGTGCGCGTTCATCAACCCGTGGAATTACCCGCTGCATCAACTGATCGGCAAGCTCGCCCCGGCGCTGGCCGCCGGTTGTACGGTGGTGGTCAAGCCGAGCCAGGAAACCCCGCTGCACGCCTTTTTGCTGGCGCAGATGATCGAGTCCATCGGCTTGCCGGCCGGTGTATTCAACCTGGTCAGCGGGCCAGGTTCGAAGGTCGGCGAAGCACTGGCCAAACACCCGGACGTCGACATGGTCTCGTTCACCGGCTCGACCGGCGCCGGGGTTCGTGTGGCACAAGCCGCTGCGCCGTCGGTGAAGCGCGTGTGCCTGGAACTGGGCGGCAAGTCACCGCTGCTCATTGCCGAAGACGCCGACCTCGCCGCCGCTGTGCGCTACGGCGTGCAAGACGTGATGATCAACTCTGGTCAAACCTGCACCGCGTTGACTCGCATGTTGCTGCCGGCCAGTCGTTACGCTGAAGCGGTGGAATTGGCCATCGCCGAAACCCAAAGCCTGCGCATGGGCGATCCATTGGACCCGCAGAGTTTCCTCGGGCCGATGTGTTCGGCGGCGCAACGGCGCACCGTGCGTGACTACATTCAGGTCGGTCAGCAGGAGGGCGCAAGGCTGGTGTGCGGCGGCGACACGGCCGAGGCATTCGAGCGTGGTTTCTACGTCAGCCCGACGCTGTTCGCCGATGTCGACAACCGGATGCGCATCGCCCAGGAAGAAATATTCGGCCCGGTGCTGTGCCTGATTCCCTACACCGATGAAGCACAGGCGATTCAGCTCGCCAACGATTCGCCGTTCGGCCTGTCCAGCGGTGTCTGGGCCGGCAGTGCTGAACGCGCCTTGCATCTGGGGCGGCAGTTGCGTGCCGGGCAGTGTTTCCTCAACGGCGCAGCGTTCAATTATCAGGCGCCGTTTGGTGGCTACAAACAGTCGGGCAATGGCCGCGAGTGGGGCGAGGAAGGGCTCAACGAGTTCGTTGAAGTGAAGGCGATTCAGGTGTGATCGCTCATTGAATGCGCGCATTACCGACTTCAAACTCAACGCTGGTAAATGTTTAAGGAATTGTCATGAAAGTACTGATCGTCCACGCTCACCCGGAACCGAAATCCTTCACCGCCGCCCTGCGTGACCAGGCTGTCGCGACCCTTGAAGGCCAAGGGCATGAGGTTCAGGTCAGCGACTTGTACGCGATGAACTGGAACCCGGTGGCGAGCGCCGATGATTTTTCTTCGCGGGAAAACCCGGAGTACCTGGTGTATGCGCTGGAGCAACGGTTGGGTGTGAAAAGCCAGTCGCTGGCGCCGGACATCCGGCAGGAACTCGACAAGTTGCTGTGGGCTGACCTGCTGATCCTCAATTTCCCGATTTTCTGGTTCTCGACCCCGGCGATACTCAAGGGCTGGATCGACCGGGTGCTGGTGTCCGGGATCTGCTATGGCGGCAAGCGCTTTTACGATCAGGGCGGCTTGAGCGGCAAGAAGGCGCTGGTGACCGTGACCCTGGGCGGGCGCGAGCACATGTTCGGTGATGGCGCGATTCACGGTCCGCTGGAAGACATGCTGCGGCCGATCCTGCGGGGCACGCTGGCGTATGTCGGCTTCGACGTGCTGGAGCCGTTCGTGGCGTGGCATGTGCCTTACATCAGCGACGAGGCGCGCAAGGACTTCCTGACGAGCTATCAGCAGCGTCTTGAGCACTTGAGCGATGACCAGCCGATGCAGTTTCCGCGGTTGGCGCAGTTTGATGAGGCGTTGTATCCGTTGCCGGTCTGAACCGGCGATGTACCTGACATTTTGATGTGGCTCTTTCGGGCCCTTTCGCGAGCAGGCTCGCTCCCACAGGTTTTGCGGATGACTCAAATCCACTGTGGGAGCGAGCCTGCTCGCGAAGGGGCCGGTGAGTCCAACCCAAAATCAATGGATAACCCAATGCCCAAACCAGGCAGCCCGGGCATCGGCTATCAGATTTAGATCTCCTTCACCGGCGTCTCACCCTCGACCCCTTTGATCAACCCGATGGCATGCAGGCAATCGGCCTTGTTCACATACGACTCGCCACTGGCGATGGTCTCGTGATTCCCCGCCCTCAACCGCCAGCGCCATTGTCCTTTGCCGGTGCTCGGGGTGCCCCTGGATTGCCTGTAAATCTCGAAATACATACTGCTCGCTCCATGCGATGGGTTATTGCGACAACCTGTGTGACGCGTCGGGGGCAAGCCTAGCGGAGCTGGGTTTTTTGGCCACCGGGCATTTGTTTCCGGGCATTTTAAAATATTTCTGCCGGCGCCGGCGGGCCGGTGGAAATGGCCAAAACCCCCTCGGATTCGCCCTTGCATCACCACCCTCGGTCCTGCTTAATACGACTCGGCTCATGGCGTCGAGAAACCGGCGACGACCCCGGATTGTAGAAAAACCACTATAAAAAAGAGCAATCAATTGACTCATCAGCACGGAACGCAACTGGCCGGGCCTCTGGCGTTATCGCTCGTCATCCCGGTGTTCAATGAAGCAGCCACCGTCGACTTGTTCCTCGCGCGGATCAATGACGTCTTCAAGGACGAGGCGCTGATCGGTCTGGAGCTGGTGTTCGTCAATGACGGCAGCACCGACACGACGCTGGATCTATTGCTGGAACGCCAACTGACGGACCCGCGCCTGCGCGTCGTTGATCTGAGCCGTAATTTCGGCAAGGAAGCGGCGTTGACCGCGGGTTTGCAGACCGCCACCGGCCAGGTCGTGGTGCCGATCGACGTTGATTTGCAGGACCCGCCCGAAGTCATCCTCGAGATGATTGCTCGCTGGCGTGAAGGCTTTGAAGTAGTGCTGGGCCATCGTGTGAGTCGTAAAACCGATTCCTGGGCCAAGCAGACCTCAGCCAACTGGTTCTACCGCCTGCACAACAAAATTGCCGAGCAGCACCTGCCGGAAAATGTCGGTGACTTCCGGCTCATGGACCGCTGCGTGATCGATGCCCTGCAGACCCTGCCCGAGTCCCGGCGCTTTATGAAAGGCCTGTTCGCCTGGGTCGGTTTTCGCACCACTCACGTCAACTACGAGCGCCCGGAGCGGGCGGCCGGAGCGACCAAGTTCAACGGCTGGCGCTTGTGGAACTTCGCTTTGGAGGGCATCACCAGTTTCAGCACCGAACCGCTGCGGATCTGGACCTACCTCGGGCTGCTCGTTTCGATGATTTCCTTCTCGTTCGCCATCTTCATCATATTGCGCACCCTGATTTCCGGTATCGACCTTCCGGGTTACGCCTCGCTGATGGTCGCCGTGACCTTTCTGGGTGGCCTGCAATTGATTGGCATCGGTGTGCTGGGTGAATACCTGGGCCGAACCTATATCGAATCGAAACGCCGGCCGGTGTATCTGGTGCGGCGTGTCTATGACCCCAAGGACTGAACCGTGGATCTCAAGGAAACCGACATTCTCGGTTCAAGCATCGATCAGCATTGGTATTACGCGTCGAAAGCGGCGGCGACCATGCGGTTGCTCGGCAGCACTCCGTTCAAGAAAATTCTCGATGTGGGCGCAGGCTCCGGGTTCTTCACTCACCATCTACTGAGTCATTCCTCGGCCAGCGAAGCGTGGTGTGTGGACATCAGTTACGACGCCGACTCGGACGCCAGCACCGCTGGCAAACCGGTGCATTACCGTCGCGAAATCGATGCGGTGGACGCCGACCTGGTGTTGCTGATGGACGTGCTGGAGCATGTCGACGACGACGTCGGCTTACTCAAGGCCTATGTCGACAAAGTCCCCTCTGGCAGCCGGTTCCTGATGACGGTGCCGGCGTTCCGGTTTCTCTGGAGCGGGCACGACGAGTTTCTCGAACACAAGCGCCGCTACACCCTGGCGCAACTGGAAACCGTGGCCCGGGACGCCGGGTTGACGGTGCAGCAGGGCGCTTATTATTTCGGCCTGGTGTTCCCGATTGCCGCCACGTTGCGACTGCTGCCCAAGGGCGCGCAACCCTCGCTGCCGCGTTCGCAACTCAAGCGACATCACCCGCTGGTGAATACGCTGTTGAAGTCCTTGTGCAGCATCGAGTTGCCGTTCATGAACGCCAATCGTCTGGCCGGGTTGACGGTGTTTGTCCTGGCGCAGAAGCCGTGACGTCAGCTGAAAAATCCGCCCTGATCAAGCGTGGCCTGCGCTTTGCCGTGACCGGGTTGTTCGTCACGGCCCTGCATGCGCTGGTGGCCGTGCTGTTCATCAATTACGTGTCGCCATTGCCGCCGCTGGCCAATGGGGTGGCGTTTGCCGTGGCGACCGTGGTGTCCTACGTGATCAATACCACCTGGAGTTTTTCCGCGCGATTGCACGGTCGGACACTGCTGCGTTTCATGATGGTGTCCGTTGCCGGTTTTCTGCTGGCGATGCTGGTGGCCTGGGCTGCACAGATGGCCGGGCTGCATTATTTGCTGGGGATTGGCGCGGTAGCGCTGACGATTCCGGCCTTCACCTTTGTATTGCATAACTTTTGGACGTACCGATGAAGGATCTTGTTAAACGCCTGCCGCTCAACCTGCTGCCCCTGTTGATCGGTGTTGTGGCTTTTTTCATCGTGGTCGGGCCGAGGGCGCTGAACCCGCAAAACATTGCGTGGCTAGGGAACGGTGATCCGGCGACGCACTATCTGGGCTGGGCGTTTTTCCGTCAGTCGCCGTGGTCCTTTCCCGTCGGGCTCAATCCTTCCTACGGGCTGGAATTGGGCAATGGCATCATTTTCTCTGATTCCAATCCGCTGTTGGCCCTCTTGTTCAAACCGTTCGCCTCGCTGTTGCCGATGCCTTTCCAGTATTTCGGGTTGTGGTTCCTGGCCTGTTTTGTCTTGCAGGCCTGGTTCGCATGGAAACTGTTGGGGCTGGTTTCTTCCCATGTGGGTGTACGTGCCGTGGGGACGGCGCTGTTTCTCTTCGCACCGCCGATGATCATGCGCATGCCGTTCCACTTGTCCCTCGGTGGTCATTTTCTGGTGCTGGCTTCGTTGTACCTGGGGCTGCACCCGGATTTGCGCCGTCGACGTCTGGCCTGGGGCGCATTGCTGGCGGCGGCCGCGTTGATCCATGCGTATTTTCTGGCGATGGTGGCCGTGATCTGGATTGCCGACCTCACGGCCGGTTATTTCAGGAAAAAACTGACGCTGCAGTCTGTTGCCATCGAATTGATCGGGCTGTTTTCGCTGGTCAGTTTTTGCTGTTGGCAGGCAGGCTATTTTTCGGTGGGCAGTGGCGCGATATCGGACGGTTTTGGCATGTACGCCATGAACCTGCTGTCATTGATCGATCCGGGGCAGTGGTCGTATGTATTGAAGGATGTACCCGGTGTCCAAGGGTTCGGTGATGGCGAAGGGTTTTTGTTTCTCGGCCTGGGGCTGATCACGCTGGGCATCTGTGCCGTGGCGGGGTTGCTGCAGGGTAAAACCGGTTTTCGCCAACGGCTGGGGCGGCACCCGCTGCTGTTTCTGGCGCTGGCAGGGCTGACCCTGTTTTCGCTGTCAAACCATGTGGCGATGGGCTCGCTCGAATTCACCTATCCGTTACCCCCGGTAGTGATCTCTATCGCCAATGTCTTCCGTGCATCCGGACGGATGTTCTGGCCGGTCTACTACGCGATTATCTTCACCATCCTGTTCCTGGTGATCCGGGCCAACACGCCTCGAACCGCCGTGAGTCTGATGTCGCTGGCGTTGCTGATTCAGGTTCTGGACACCCACGCCGGCTGGGAAGGGGTACGCAAGCAGTTGATGGTGGCGCCGGCCGCGAAGTGGGCCTCGCCCATGGTGGATCCGTTCTGGGAAAGCGCCGCCGCCCACTACAAGAATGTCCGCTGGATTGTTCCGCAGAACCTCTCCCCGCACTGGATGGCGGTGGCTGATTTTGCCGGTGCCCACGGCTTGGCGACGAACGCCGTTTACCTGGGGCGGATGGACACGGTCAACTGGATCAAATCCGAGCAGGAGACGGCGCGCGAAATGGCCTCGGGAAATTATGATGCCGATTCGTTGTACCTGCTCGATGAGCGTGCGCTGCTCCAGGCTGTGACGAATGTGGATACCCAATCGGACCTGTTTACCCGGATTGACGGTTTTACGGTGCTGGCACCGGGCTGGAAACGCTGCAGCACTTGCTTGCAGGCCACACCGCAAGTCAACCCGCTGGAGCTGATTCCCTCCCTCGGTTCCGGACAAAAAACCGTCTTTGCCTATGGCAGCCAGGGGCGGGCGATGCTGGCCAGGGGCTGGTCCGATTCGGAGCTCTGGGGCACCTGGTCCGAAGGTCCCGAGGCTGAAGTCATGTTCCGGGTTCCGGCGCCGGTGCATTCCTTGCGTCTGGAAGCCACGGCGTTTCTACCGCCAGGGCATGCAGGGCAAAGTGTCGTCATCAGCATCAATGGCATGCCGGCGCTCAATACCCGGCTTGAACAGGCCGATGGCAACATTATCGACGTGCCGATCACGCACGAGATGCAGCAACGGGTATCGAGTCAGGGGGTACTGAGGCTGCAATTTCAATTTGCCGATGCCGTCACCCCCAAACAGTTCGGGATAGGGCAGGACGCACGGGTACTCGCACTCGGATTGAAGACCTTGACCGTCAATTGATGTCCGCTGGACATAGACGCCTCCCTCGGGCCTTTCTACACTGCCTCAAGTGTTGGGGACCGGGGGCAAGGAATGAATCGTAACGAACTGCGCAAGGCGGACATCAACCTGATGGTGGTGTTCGAAACGTTGATGCTCGAGCGCAACGTGACGCGGGTGGCGGAGAAGTTGTTTCTCGGTCAGCCGACCATCAGCTCGGCGCTCAACCGCTTGCGGGCGATGTTCAACGATCCGCTGTTCATCCGCGTCGGCCACCGCATGGAACCGACGGCCCGTGCCGAGGAGTTGATCCAGTACCTGTCGCCGGCGCTGGATTCGTTGTCGGTGGCGTTGAGCCTGACCCACAGTTTCGACCCGGCCAGCAGCACCATGACCTTTCGCATCGGGCTGTCGGATGACGTCGAGTTCGGCCTGCTGCCTCCGTTGCTGCGCGCCTTGCGCCAGGAAGCGCCGAAAGTGGTGTTCGTGGTCCAGCACGTCGATTACTGGCGCATACCGGACTTGCTGGCGTCCGGCGACATCACGGTCGGCATCAGCCAGACCCGCGGACTGCCGGCCAACGCCAAGCGCAAATTGTTGCGCCACATTCTGCCAAGCATCCTGCGCGCCGATGCGTCCGACACACCGCTGACGCTCGATGAATATTGCTCACGCCCTCATGTGCTGGTCTCCCACACGGCGAACGTCAGTGGTTACGCCGATGAGTGGCTGGCCGAGATTGGCCGGACACGCCAGGTGGTGCTGTCCGTACCGCAATACAGCTCGTTGCCGGCCTTGCTCGCGGGCACCGATCTGATTGCCAGCCTGCCGGATTACACGGCCGACGCCATGGCAGCCACCGGTTTGCTGTTCAAGGAACCGTTCCCGTTCAAGACCCCGACCCTGGACCTGTCGATGGTCTGGCTCAGCCATGTCGATACCGACCCCGCCGAACGCTGGTTGCGTTCGCGCCTGGAGGTGTTCATGAGTGAACGTCCACCCTTGCCGCTGTCGGAGTGAGTCAGACGGCGCTGTGTTATACGTAGGATCTTTCTGCCCTCTACCTGGAGCCCCTCATGCCACACGTGCACATGGAATACACCGCGAACCTGCCCGGGCTGAATGCCGACGTGGCGTTGATCCGGCTCAATAATGCCTTGGTGGCTTCCGGTCAGTTTGCGGCGGAATCCGACATCAAGAGCCGGGCGCTGAAGGTCGAGACGTTCAAGGTCGGCACCGCGTTGAATGAACGGGCATTTGTGCATGTGAAACTGGCGCTGTTGAGCGGTCGCCCACCGCAGATCAAGCAGCAACTGTCGGAAAGCCTGCTGGCGGTGGTCCAGGACCTGTGTGAATGGCCAGCCGGCGTCGAAGTGCAGGTGTGCGTGGAAATCCTCGATATCGATCGCGAGTCTTACACCAAGACCGCCATCAACCTCTGAATCTCAGGCCAGTGCCTGCTCGGCACAGACGTCGATCACCTGCTCGCGCAGCCAGGTGTTGGCGCTGTCCTGATCGGCGCTTTGACTCCACTGCATGTCCAGGGTGAAACCCGGCAGGCCGTTGGGGGCTTCGCAATGATTGAAGATCGCCTCGTTGGCCAGCAATTGCTGGAGGCGGCGAGGCAGGGTCAGGATGTAGTCGGTGCCGGTGATCAACTTCAGTGCTGCGCTGTAGCTGTTGGCCCGCGCGACAATCTGCCGTTTGTGCGCTTGTTGTGCCAGCCAGCCGTCGACCATGTTGGTGCTGGACGTCCACGGGGTTGGAAACACATGCCGGCGTTGCACAAAGGCTTGCAGGCTTAACCGCGGCTCCAGCGGCGTGGCACGCTTGTCGAACACGCAGACCAGGTCATCTTCCAGTAACAGCCGGGATTTGAAGTCGGTGTGGCTGCGATGGAAATTCGGGCCGAAACAGATCACCAGGTCGAGTCGGCCATCGCGCAATTCGTCGACCGGGATGTCGGTTTCGAACTTGTGCATGTTGACCATCACCGGCAGGTCGGCGAAATCGAAGCGCTTGAGCAGGCGCGGCAGAATCAGCTGTTCGAAGTACTCCGGCGCGCAGATATTGAACGTCACCGCTTGCAAGGTCGGGTCGAACGCCTGGGCGCCGGCGTGGCACAAGTTGATGCTTTCGAGGATTTTCAGCACATGCGCGTACATGGTGCTGGCTTTGTAGGTGGGGCGCATACCGGTGCGGGTATTGATGAACAACTCGTCTTCAAAACTGGTTCGCAGCTTTTTCAGGCAGTAACTCACCGTGGACTGGCTGACGCAGAGCGCCTCCGACACACCGGTGACGCTGCTTTGCTCGTACACGGCGACAAACACCATGAGGTCCTGCATGTCGAGCTTTCTAAGCAAGTTACTGTTCAGCATCCGTTCTGTCTCGCTGTGTTCCGTGCGCGATCAGTGCGCAAACGTGTGCGAAAGATCCTAACGGAACGATGGTGCCAGGAGAATGCCTTGTAGGAAGTTTCTGCGCCGATCAGTCGATGTGTTGGTGGTAATGCCGCGGATTAAAGCGCAGGACCATCAGGATCATCAACCCCACGACCCCGGTCAGCGCCCACCAGGCCCATTCGAAACTGCCCAGTTGGTCACGAATCATCCCGGACATCAGCGGTGAGAGGCCAGCGATCAAATACCCGATGCCTTGCACGAATGCCGTCAGGGCGCCGGCGCGTTGCGGGTCATCGAGGTGATCCAGCGACACAATCAGGCTCATCGGGAACAGCCCGCCGATGCCCAGCCCCAGCAGGCACGGCCAGAGCAGTCTCAGCTGTTGCGGGCAAAGAATCAGCCCGCAGAAACCGGCCATGATCAACGCCAGCAACACCACCAGCACCAGACGTCGGTCACGGCTTCGATTGGCGATGGCAGGCGTCACCAGCCCGGACAACACTTCCATGGCCGTCAAAAAGCCCAGCAGCAATCCCGCGTTCTGTTCGCTCCAGCCCTGTTCCACGTAGTACGGCGCGAGCCACGCCAGCACACAGGTGTAGGACGCAGTGCCCAGACCGAAGAAGATCGCGAGTAACCAGGCGCGGGGATTGGCGAAGAAGCTCGGTTGGCGGGTTGATTGCGTCGGGCGTGCGGTTGATTCGCTGCGCTGGCCAGACCACAGCAGCAGGGCCACCACGGCCAGCGCCGCCCAGACCGCCAGGCCGATGCGCCAGCTGCCGCTCTGATTCATGACCAGCGGCGCAAACGAGGCCGCAATTGCCGCGCCGCCCATGATCGACGTGACATAGAGCCCCATGCACAGGGCGACGTTGTCACGGAACCGGGCTTTGATCAGCGCCGGCATCAGGGCCTGGATCAGTGCAATACCGATACCCGCCAGCACCGCACTGAGGATCAGTTCGGCGGCCGAGTCGAGAAACAGCCGCGACGCCGTGGCCACGCCAATGATCAACAACGACAGCACCACCGTGCGCTGCTCGCCGAAGCGTTGGCTGACCCGCAAGCCGAAAAACATCGCCAGGCCCATGGCCATGACCGGCAGCATCGTCAGCAGCGAGGCCATGCTGAAACTCAGCGCAATGTCCGCGCGAATCGACGACAGCAGAGGCCCGACCGCCGCCATCGACGGACGTAGGTTAAGGGCAACGAGCATGATGCTGAACATCAGCCAAAGGGCAGGGCGGGTGGTTGCACGAACGTTTTCCATCAAGCAGGCCTTCCAAAACAAGGCCCCGATTAGGCGCGCCAAGGCTGACGGCGGCAAATCAGATAATCCGCGGCACTATTTAAAAATTAAATACCTCGGCCACACCACCGTCCCTGTGGGAGCGAGCCTGCTCGCGAAGGCGGTGTGACAGTCGATACAAAGGGCGACTGACACGACGCCTTCGCGAGCAGGCTCGCTCCCACAGGGGATTCAGGGTGTTGCGAGGGTGATTGTTTAGCCAACCCGCAACCAAGGTTCTTCAAATCCCGATTTAAAGACCTGACCGCCCGTGTGACGCTGCCGCTCATCTGTCCTCTGCGGTTTTACCTATGGGCGATTGTCCCGTCGCACTTCCCTCCGAGTTGGCCTTCTGGGCGCTGTGGCATTGCCGTCACGCACGCCCACCGGATTCCTGCATTTCCCGTTGATTGTTCTGACAGGTCCCGCGCCACGCGCTGGATCACATCGGCAACGCCTGCGCGTTTGCCTGACGCGGAAAAAAGAGAATACCCATGAGTTGTGCCACGACCTCGTTCGCCTCCCCGCAAGAAGCCCTGACCTTTCTCGAACAGAACCCGGACATTGAAATGTTCGAGCTGTTCATCCTCGACAACAACGGCGTGCCACGGGGCAAGTTGCTGCATCGCGATGAACTGCTGGCGGTTTACGAGAGTGGCCGGCCGCTGCCGAGCACCATTCTGGGCCTGACCATTAATGGCGACGACGTGGAAAACTCCGGACTGGTCTGGGACGTCGGCGACATTGACTGCCGTGCCTATCCGATCAGCGCCAGCCTGACGCGCATGCCATGGCGGTTGATTCCGACAGCGGCGGTGCAAGTCAGCATGCACCCGAAAGAAGGCATGCCGGCGACGATCGCCGATCCCCGGCACTTGTTGGCGAAAGTGATCGAAGGCTTGCAGGCCGATGGTTATTACCCGGTGATGGCGGCGGAGCTGGAGTTTTATCTGCTGGATCAGCAGCGCGACAGCAACGGGCGGCCGCAACCGGCGCGCGATGTCGATGGCGGGCGGCCGCGCACGACGCAAGTCTATGGCCTGCGTGAACTGGAGCAGATCGAACCGTTTTTGGCCGATCTCTACAGCGCCTGCAAGTTGCAAGGCATTCCGGCGCGTACGGCGATTTCCGAATATGCGCCGGGACAGGTGGAAATTACCCTCGAGCACCGCACCGATGCCCTGCAGGCGATGGACGAAGCCGTGCGTTACAAACGGCTGGTCAAGGGCGTGGCGCACAAGCACGGGATGACGGCGTGCTTCATGGCCAAACCCTTCGACGACCTGGCGGGCACCGGCATGCACATGCACGTCAGCCTGGCGGACAGAGAGGGTAACAACCTGTTTGCCAGCGAAGCCGCGGACGGCACGCCGTTGCTCAGGCAAGCGGTCGGCGGCATGCTCAGCACCTTGCTCGATTCGTTGCTGTTGTTCTGCCCGAATGCCAACTCCTACCGCCGATTCCAGACCAACAGCTACGCTCCTCTGGCGGCGACCTGGGGCGTGGACAACCGCACGGTGAGTTTGCGCGTGCCGGGTGGGCCGGCGTTTTCCCGGCACATCGAACACCGTATTTGCGGCGCCGATGCCAACCCGTACCTGGCAGCCGCAGCGATTCTGGCCGGTATTCATCGCGGTATCCGCGAACAACTCGATCCGGGTGCGCCGGTGGAGGGCAACGGGTACGCCCAGGCCACGGAGTTGTTACCCACCGATTGGCTGACCACGTTGCGGGCGCTGGAGGGGTCGACCTGGGCGCGTGAAGCGTTCGGACAACCTTTTCTGGGCGTCTACCTGGCCGTTAAGCGCGCCGAGTATCGACAGTTCATGGGCGAAGTCGGCGAGCAGGATTGGCGTTGGTACCTGAACCAGGCCTGAATCATTCTCAAATAATCAAAACGTTTGTCGCTGGTTTTATTAGCCAACTAATCGTTGGCTTCTTTTTCACAAAAAATTGATGGTTGGGTGCCTAACATTAGTGTTGTCGCGGTCAATGAAATTTTCACATTTGCCGCAGGCACTTCTTTTCAGGAACAGCCGATCACCATGTTGAAGATTAAAGCCGTGCGCCCGGAATGGGTGACACTGATTGCCAGCGCCTTTTTGTTGACTGCCTTCAATTTTGTGCTGTGGCAGCACTTGTTTGAAATCACCGCGGCCGATGGTAAAGGCATCGTCATGCGCGTGGCATTCGGGGCGATGATTCTGGCGGCTTTCAACATTGTGCTGACCTTTCTGGCGTTCAAACGAGTGCTCAAGCCGGTCCTGACGCTGATCTTCATGATCAGTGCCGGGGTGGCCTACTTCATGAGTCAATACGGTGTACTGATTGATACCGGCATGTTGCGTAACTTTGCGCAAACCAATGCGACAGAAGTTCGAGACTTACTCTCGCTTAAGTTGCTGGCTTATATCTTTTTCCTGGGTGTTTTGCCGTCGTGGTTATTGTGGAAAACACCGATCAGTTATCGTCGCTGGCACCATGAGTTATTAAGTAAGGTGCTGGTAGGTGTTGCTTCGGCTACCGTCATCGGCGGCGTGGCCCTGATTAACTATCAGGGCTTGTCCTCTTTGTTCCGTAATCACCATGAATTGCGCCTGATGGTCGTACCGAGCAACTACATCGGTGCCTCCGCTGGTTATTTGCGTGAACAGGTTGCTTCTGCCCATCAACCCTTTGTGAAAATCGGCGAAGACGCGCAGAAGAACCCGGTCTGGCAATCCCATGGCCGCAAATCCCTGACCGTGCTGGTGGTGGGCGAAAGCGCCCGGGCCGAGAACTTCGGCATCCTGGGCTATGGCCGCGACACCACCCCGAAGCTGAGTCAAGAAGCCGGCTTGATCGCGTTCACCGATGTGCATTCCTGCGGCACCGAAACCGCCGTGTCCGTGCCGTGCATGTTCTCCAACATGGGCCGCAAGGACTACAACGCCAGCAAGGCGAAGAATGAAGAGGGCCTGCTGGACGTGCTTAAACGGGCCGGCCTGGACGTGATCTGGCGTGACAACCAGTCGGGCTGCAAAGGCACGTGCGATCGGGTCACGATTGACGACGTGAGCAACCTGAAAGACCCGGTGTTGTGCGCCAACAGTGAATGCCGCGACGAAATCCTGCTGCAAGGATTGCAACAATTTATCGACACACTCGATAAGGACACCGTGCTGGTCTTGCATCAAATGGGCAGTCATGGCCCTGAATACTTCAAGCGCTACCCCAAAGAGTTCGAACATTTCACGCCGGTTTGTGAAAGTAACGCGCTGAACAATTGCAGTCGCGAAAGTATCGTTAATGGTTACGACAACACGCTGGTGTACACCGACCACGTGCTGTCGACCCTGATCGATCTGTTGCGCAAGAACCAGGAGAAAGTCGACACCGCGATGCTCTACTTATCCGACCACGGCGAATCTTTGGGTGAATACAACCTGTTCCTGCACGGCACGCCTTACATGCTGGCGCCTGAACAACAGAAGCACGTGGCCATGCTGGCATGGTTCTCCGACAGTTATCAGAAGTCGTTCTCGGTGGACACTCACTGTCTGCAACTGAGTCGCGATAAACCATTGAGCCAGGACAACCTGTTCCATTCGATGCTGGGGCTGCTGGAAGTCAACAGCAAGGTCTACAACCAGAATCTGGATATGTTTGCCGGCTGTCGCGGTGCGGTGGTCGACGGCGTATTGGCCAAGGAATGAACGCTTCAATTTTTTCAGGGACTGGCCGCTAACCTGCGGCCATTAGAGAGTTATCACCAAGAGTCAATTGCACATGTCTGCGCAACCCACATCCGCCATCGAGCTTGAGTTCGCCCGGCGCTACGATCAGGAACACGCCCGCGTCTGCCGTCAGCCGCAACCGCGTAGCCTGATGGGGCGCCTGGCGTTCTGGCGCGAGGAAAACCTGGTGCGCAATGCGCTCAAGGTGGCGGGCGAACCGGGGTTGATCCTTGACGTGGCCTGCGGTGCCGGGCGCTTCTGGCCAGTGCTGGCCGAGCACGCCAACCGCGTGATCCTCGCGTCGGACCCGTCCCAGGACATGCTCAACCATGCGCAGACTCACCATCCGCAGAGCCTGCTCAAGCGGATCAAGACCTTCCAGAGTTCAGCCTTTAGCCTTGGCTTGTCCGCCAACGCGGTGGACTGCATTTTTTGCCTGCAACTGTTTCAGCACATCACTTGCGCCGAACATCGGTTGGCCATGCTCCAAGAATTCCACCGGGTCAGCCGCGATACCGTGATTGTGGCGGCCCGGGTCGACGGCTATTTCAATCTGCGTCGACCAGAGCCCGAGGCCTCTCACGCCCCGCAGCCGGTCAGCAAGGCTGAGATCGAAGCGGACTTCAAGCATGCCGGTTTCCGGGTGCTGAGCCATCAGGACGTCCTGCCGGGCTGCACGTGGATGCGGGTCTACGTACTCAGTAAGACCAGTTAGTCTCCGCTTGTCAGACATTTCTTGCTGTCGGGCAGGTCTTTTCGCTAAAGCTCTTGTTCAGTGATGCGCGGAAATCGCCGGGGGCGATATATACTGCGCGCCATTCTTCAAGGGAGAGCCGTGTGGCCATCGATATTCACTGGATTCGCGACAACGATAGCCTCGGTCAGTTTTGCGCCGAGTGGCAGCAGCTGCCATTCGTTGCCCTCGACACCGAATTCATGCGGGTCGACACCTTTTACCCGATTGCAGGCCTGCTGCAGATCGGCGATGGCGTACGCGCTTACCTGATAGACCCACTGACCATCGACAATTGGCAGCCCTTGGCCGCGTTGCTGGAAAACCCGGCGGTGGTCAAAGTCGTCCATGCGTGCAGTGAAGACCTCGAGGTCCTGCTGCGACTGACCGGCAGCCTGCCGGCGCCGTTGTTCGACACGCAACTGGCGGCTGCCTACCTGAACCTGGGTTTCTCCATGGGTTACTCGCGATTGGTGCAAGAGGTGCTCGGCATCGACCTGCCCAAGGGCGAAACCCGTTCCGACTGGTTGCAGCGTCCGCTGTCCGACACCCAGATCAGCTACGCCGCCGAAGATGCCTTGCACCTGGCGGAAGTTTTCGTACAGCTTCGTCCGAAGCTGTCTGACGACAAATACAACTGGGTGCTGGACGATGGCGCTGAGCTGGTGGCCAACCTGCGCCGCGAGGTCGACCCGTACGAGGTCTATCGCGATGCCAAGCTGGCCTGGAAGCTGTCCCGCGCCCAGCTCGCCGTGCTGCGTGAACTGTGCGCTTGGCGTGAGCGTGAGGCCCGTGCCCGTGATCTGCCGCGCAACCGCATTGTCCGAGAGCACTCCCTGTGGCCGCTGGCCCGGACTCAGCCGGACAACCTCGGCGCGCTGGCGAAAATCGAAGACATGCACCCACGCACCGTGCGTCAGGATGGCGAGTTTCTGCTGGATCTGATCAAACGTGCCGCCAGTGTGTCGCCCGATCAATGGCCACCCGCCGTGCCGGAGCCGCTGCCGGTGGATGCTGCCGTGCTGGTCAAACAGCTGCGCGCCATTGGCCAGGCCGAAGCCGAACGCTTGAACATCGCGCCGGAATTGATGCTGCGCAAGAAAACCCTGGAAGCGCTGCTCAAGAGCGGCTTCCCCAATGGTCCTTACCAATTGCCTGATTCGCTGCGTGGCTGGCGCCGCGAATTGATGGGCCAGGCGTTGCTCGACAGCCTGGCCACCGCCGGAGAACAGCCTTGAAACGTATCTGCTCGATCTACCGAAGCCTGAAGAAAAACGAGATGTACCTCTATGTGCTCAAAAGCGATGCACTGGAGCGCGTCCCGGAATCATTGATGGCCGCTTTCGGCAAACCGCACCACGCCTTCGACCTGGTGCTGACCCCCGAGCGCAAGCTGTCGCGCGAGGACATCACCGTGGTCCTGGAAAACCTCGAAAAGCAGGGCTACCACCTGCAGATGCCACCGGCCGAAGACGAATACATCGAACACTTGCCGGAAGAATTGCTGCGCCGCAACGACCCGATGTAAGCGGCAGACAGGCTCTGTTCAGAGTCGGTGTGAAACACTGGAATGATTTTTGGCGATGACCGCGACGAGGGAGCCATACTCGCTCGGCGGTCGTCTGCACGGTTTTTGAAAGGTTTGAAACATGCGCGTTCTGATTGCTGAACACGACCACCCGGTGTATGCACAATTGCTGCGTCAGGCGGCGCCTGAGCTGGAAGTGCTCACCAGTGGCGACTCCGCTGAACTGGCCCGTCTGGCGGCTGATTGCCCGGTCTGGCTGGGTCAACCGGATCTGCTGGCCACCCTGTTGCGTCAGGGCCATGAGCCGCAATGGCTGCAATCGACCTGGGCGGGCATCACGCCGCTGCTGGCCGACGGCTTGCCACGTCACTATCGCCTGACCCGCGCGGTCGGCATTTTCGGTCAGGTGATGGCTGAATACGTGCTGACCTACATGCTCGGCCACGAACGCGAAGTGCTGGCGCGGCTGGTCAGTCAGGTCGAGCGCAAATGGGACAGTCGCCAGGGCCAAAGCCTGGCGGGTCGCAAAGTATTGATCGTCGGCACCGGCGACATCGGCCAGACCGTGGCGAAGTTTCTGCTGCCGTTTGGCGTCGAGTTGTACGGCATTGCCAGCGAAGCTCGCGAGCAGGCACCGTTTATCGAAGTCGGCGCACTGACGGACTTGCCGCGCCTGGTCGGCGAAGTGGATTACGTGATCAATCTGCTGCCCAATACCCCGAACACCCACGACCTGTACGACGCGGCACTGTTCAAGCAGTTCAAGCCGACCGGGTTGTTCATCAACGTCGGTCGCGGCGTGGCGGTGGTCGACGCCGACCTGGTCGAAGCCTTGAAAGAAGGGCATCTGGCGGGCGCGGTGATTGACGTCTGCCGTCAGGAGCCGCTGCCGCAACGTCATCCGTTCTGGACAGCCTGGGGTTTGCTGCTGACCGGCCACAGTTCGGCACCGACCTCGCCATCGATGATGGTGAATTTGTTTGTCGAGAACCTGCGAGCGTATGAGGCGGGTGACGCGTTGCGCGGGGAAGTGGATTTCGAGCGCGGGTACTGAACACCGCTGACTTGAATAGTGTGCAAAAAAACCTGTGGGAGCGAGCCTGCTCGCGAAAGCGGTCTTACATTCAACATTGATGCTGAATGTGACGGCCCCTTCGCGAGCAGGCTCGCTCCCACATTGGTTTTGCGGTGTTGATTAGAGGGTGAAGTCGCCTTCAGCGGCCAATTCGCTCAACGGGCGACGCGGGCTCGGCTCTTCACGCGCTTGCAGGTAATCCGCCAGCGTCGCCTTATCCCCCAGCTTGCCCACCGCAACGGCGGCGTGCAGGGCATAACCCTCGGGAATGTTCAGCTCCTTGCGGGTCAGCTCCTGATCGAAACCGGCCATGCCGTGGGTGTGCCAGCCGCTGAGGCTCGCTTGCAACGCCAGGTGACCCCACGCCGAACCCGTGTCGAAGGTGTGCCACAGCGCCGGGGTTTCTTCGGTCGCGCCCGGCGCGACGAAGGTGGTTTTCGACATCACGATCACCAGCGCTGAGGCGTGTTGTGCCCAGCTGCGGTTGAATTCGTTGAGCAGCCCCAGGTAACGCTCCCAGTTTGGCGTGTCGCGACGCGCATAGAGAAACCGCCAAGGCTGCGAGTTGTAGGCCGACGGTGCCCAGCGCGCGGCTTCGAAGAAACTCAGCAGAGTCTCTTCAGAAATCGCTTCGCCGGTGAACGCGCGCGGCGACCAGCGATCGGTGAACTGCGGGTGAATGGCATAGTCGGCAACGCGTGGATTGGCACTCATCGAGAGATTCCTTGCTACGTTTGAAGTGAGGGAGCGACGCAAAACCCTACTGGGCGGCGCAAAAACTGACAAGTCCCTTCTACCGGCAGTCGCCAATGCTTGGCCCACAAGGGCCTTGGCACTAGACTGGCGGCCTTTTCACCACCTGATGTTGATGCTTGAGCCATGGCCGCCAAAGTCGAACCGTTCTGGATACGCAAAACCCTCGATCAACTCGATCAAGAGGAATGGGAGTCGCTGTGCGACGGCTGTGGCCTGTGCTGCCTGCAAAAACTCGAAGATGAAGACGACAACAGCGTCTATTACACGCGCATCGCTTGCAAACTGCTCGACCTGAAAACCTGCCAGTGCACCGATTACCCTAACCGTCGTGATTTTGTCCCGGACTGCATCCAGCTCACGCCGGGCAAGGCCGACGAGTTCAAATGGCTGCCACCGACCTGCGGCTATCGCCTGGTCAGTGAGGGCAAGGACTTGCCGCTCTGGCACCATCTGGTGTGCGGTGATCGTGATGAGGTGCACCGCCAACGAATTTCACAATCCGGGCGCATGCTGGCCGAAGGCAGCGTGCCTGAAGATGACTGGGAAGATCACCTGATATTCCGCGCGGGTTAATACTCGTAGCTAGTTACCCTGTAATGGGGATGACAAGAATTTGGGGTTGCTACGCAGCCCGGCGCGAGCAAGCTCGCTCGCCACAAGGAGTGTGTATGGCTGTGGGATTGCGGCTGGCGTTGGCAGTGGGGCTACTGGCCCTGAGCTCGTCCGTGTGGGCGGCGAAGAAAGTCGATCTGGATTACCACGTGCGTCTGTTGCCGCAAAGCGATCAGGCGGAGGTGCGCTTGACGCTGGCCCAGGGTTCGGCGGTGCGCAGCCTGGATTTTGATCTGGGCGACGGCAGCCACTACAGCGACTTCAAGGCCGACGGCCAATGGCAACTCACGCCGGGCAAATCGGCGCGGGGTATCTGGCATCCCGCTGCCGACAAGGCCAGCCTGACCTACCGCGTGCGCATCAGCCACGGGCGCAAAAACGGCAATTTCGACACGCGCATGACGCCAACCTGGGCGCTGATGCGTGGTGACGATCTGGTGCCGCCTGCCAAACTCGATCAAGAGGACGGCATCGAACTGGTTTCACGCCTTGAGTTCGAGTTGCCCAGCGGTTGGAAAAGCGTCGAAACCGCCTGGCCGCGAATCGGCAAGAACAAATTCCGCATCGATAACGTGTCCCGACTATTCGACCGGCCCACCGGCTGGATGCTCGCCGGCCACCTCGGCAGCCGTCGCACGCGACTGGGGGAGACCGAAGTCACCGTCGCTTCGCCTCAGGGCCAGGGCATGCGCCGCATGGACGTGCTGACCCTGTTGACCTTCGTCTGGCCGCAAGTGCAGGCCGTGTTCCCGCGTCATCCGGGCAAATTGCTGATTGTCGGCGCCAACGACCCGATGTGGCGCGGCAGCCAGGCCGCGCACGAGTCGATCTATCTGAACACGCGTCTGCCGCTGGTCAGCGAAAGCGGCAGCAGCGCGCTGGTACGTGAACTGGCGCAGGTATTCGCGCGGATCAACGATAAACAGCGCAGCGAATGGATCAGTGAAGGGTTTGCCGAGTATTACGCCATCGAACTGGTGCGCCGAGCCGGCGGCATGAGCGATGAGCGGTACGAAAGCCTGCATGGCAAGCTGCTCAAGGACAGCCAGAAAGTCACGACCTTGCGCGGCGACCAGATCAGCCCGGCGCAGGTGTCGAAAGCGGTGGTGGTGCTACAGGAGCTGGACCGCGAGATTCGCTTGAAGACGCGTAACAAGCGTTCGCTGGATGATGTGTTGCGCGGGGCGATGCATCTGGAGAGTGTCGATACCAAGGAGTTTGTCCAACTCGCCGAGAGCGTGATTGGCGAGCCTTCCAAGGTCCTCGATACCGAGCTGCTTCAGTAACACCGCCTTCGCGAGCAGGATCAATGTCGTACACAAGACCCCATGTGGGAGCGAGCCTGCTCGCGATGATGCCCTAAGCCCCACTACATCTCTTGGATCAAACCCCAGTCTTCGGCGACTTCAACGAATCATTCCCCGTCACCGTAGCCGTATTGGTCGCTGCCTCGGCATTCGCCTTCAGCTTGCGCAACTCTTCCCCGGCGCGCTCGATCTTCGCCCGCACGTTGTCCATGTCCTGGCGGCTCTTCTCGATCATGCTTTTGACCGAACTGTGCCCGGTAATCCCGCGGGCCAGTACCACACCGCCGATCGCCACTTGAATCAATCCGAAAATCCCGCCGCGACGCAGGCCCTTGCCCATCATCACCACGCCACCGGCCACGGAGCCTGCGCGCTCCCAACCGTAAACGTTGTGCTCGGAACGGCTCTGGAACGGGGTGGATTCAATGCGTTCTACGCGTTTGAGTTCGCTCATGATCTTTCTCCTGGCAGAAAGGCTGCTTCAGTCGTGGATAGTTAAGCTGACTGCCGAGACGGGCGGCTTGTTCCATCGGATGTGCGTCGAATCAGCGAAATTTCGCCCCGGAACGGGTGTTGAGCCCTTTGGACATGCGGTCGTAGAGCACGACGTTGACGGTGGCCGCCAGGTTCATGCAACCGGTGGTCGGGATGTAGACCACGTCTTCGCACCAGTCGCGAATCTCTTTATCCAGCGAGCCGTCTTCCGGGCCGAAAATGTAGAGGGCGCGATCCGGGTGGGTGTATTCCGGCAGGGAGCGCGCACCTTCGACCAGTTCCACGGCCACCGGCACACAGCCCAGCGGCAGGATTTTTTTCAGGTCGTCGATGCCGATCAGCGGAATGTCGTAGTGGACGCGCTTGGTGTCGGTCACGAAATCGGCGGCGCGTTCATAACGCTTGCCGGTGTAGAACACGGACGCCACGCCATAGCAGCCGGCGGCGCGCATGACCGAGCCGACGTTTTCCGGTGATTTGGGGTTATACAAACCAATGCAGCTGTACCGTTTGTCTGCCACGAGCGGGGTGCCTTCGGGGAAAAAACGGCGATTATACGGGGATTGGGGGAGGGGTGTTCAGTTTGAGATTGGTGGTGTCTGGGCGATCGCCTTCGCGAGCAGGCTCGCTCCCACAGGGGAGCGAGCTTGCTCGCGATGAGGCCAGTGAAGGCACGGAAGATCTTCAGTCTTCTTTCTTCATCAACCCGGCCAACGCCGCAAACGGGTTATGCGTCGCCTTGGCGATTTTCGGCGTGCTCAGCGAGCCTTCGTCGAAATACTGCTGATCGGTATACCGCGAGTGTTCATTGTCGTGGCAATACAGGCACAACAGCTCCCAGTTAGAGCCGTCCTGCGGGTTGTTGTCGTGGTTGTGGTCACGGTGGTGCACGGTCAGCTCGCTCAGGCGCTTGCCGGAAAACTCACGGGCGCAGCGGCCGCACACGTGCGGGTACATCTTCAGGGCCTTGTCGCGGTAGCCCATTTCCTTGTCGCGCTGGTTGTCGGCGAGGATGCGGTCCAACTTCGAAGTGTTGGTCGGGGTGGACGAACTCATGGGTTCACCTTTGTAAAAAGACTAATGACGGTTATGACGTGAGTTTAGCTCAGCCCTTGAGCTTCTCGGCAATCCAGATCGTGTGGCGCGTGCCCTTGTTGCCGTGGGCGAAGACCTGGACTTCTTCGGCCTTGAAACCGGCCTTCTTCAACTTGTCGGAAAACTGCTTGTCGGCGCTGGCCGACCACACCGCCAGCACGCCTTTTGGCCGCAGGGCCTTGGCGCAGGCGCTCAGGCCGCCGGCGGAATAGAGCCAGCTGTTGGCTCGTTGAGTCAGGCCTTCGGGGCCGTTGTCGACGTCGAGCATGATCGCGTCGAAGCCTTGCGGCTCGGCTTGCAACACCTTGGCCACGTCTTCCATGCGGATCACGGTGCGTGGGTCGAGCAGCGGGTTGCCGGCTTTCTCGCCCAGCGGTCCACGGTTCCACTCCACCACTCCAGGCACCAGCTCGGCGACCACCACTTCGGCCGTCTTGCCCAAATGCTTGAGCGCGGAGGCGAGGGTGAAGCCCATGCCTAAGCCGCCGATCAGCACCCGTGAATTCGGCCGGCCGGCCACTTTGCGGCACGGAATCTCGGCCAACGCATCCTCGGAGCCGTGCATGCGGGTGTTCATCAGTTGCCCGCCATCGCCACCCTGGATCTTGATGACGAAATCCTCACCGTATTCGAACAGGCACAGGGCACCGCCGTTTTCAGGGATGGGGGCAGTGTCGAGCAGAACGAAACGTTTCATGGGGCTCTCTTGAGAAGGATTGGCATAAACGGTGAGGGCAAACAGACGCAGTTGGGAGTAGCCTGAAAGTGACAACAAGGCCAACGGAGCCATTGATGAAGCGCACTATTCTAACGGCCATTGCTCTGGCCGCGCTCTCGATTACTGCGGTGCAGGCGCAAATGCTGCAACCCATCCCTGTCAGCCCCGCGCCTACGTCTGGGGCGCCCGGCACCGCGACACCGACGCCGTATCCGCAAATCAGCGCGCCGTCCATGCCCAAAGCCGGGCCGGGCAGTGGTGGGCCGCCGCTGGTGCCGATAGAAATGCCCAGCCCGCCGACGAAGGACCAGCCCGTGCCGGGGATCGAACAAAACCCGTCGAAAGCCAAATCGCCGGGCGGTTAAACCTGCTGCGAAAGCAGTTGCCCGTCGGCCATGCGCAAGCGTTTGGAGAGGGATACGGCGAGGGCGCGAATGATCTTGGCGGCGATTTTCGGCGCGTCATTGATCATCTTTTCCAGCGAGTCCTTGCCCAGGTTCAGCAACTGGCAATTGCTGGCGGCCACGCAACTGGCTGAACGTCGTTCGCCATCCAGCACCGCCATTTCGCCGAACGAGCGACCACTGCGCAACGTAGCCATGGTCACCAGTTGCCCGTCACCGTTGGTTTTTTGCACCGCGACCTGGCCGGTGTGAATGATGCACATGAAGCTGCCGGCATCGCCCTCGTGGAAAATCTCCTCGCCCTGCGCCACGGTGCTGATGCTGAAATAGCCCGAGGCCGCCGCGAAGTCGACGGGCAGCAATTGGTCGAACAGGCCGCAGTCCATCAGCCAGTCGCGAATTTCGTTGTTCAGTAAGGTCGGTTCTGACATGTCGTCACGGTCTTTTTCTTGTGTCTGTTGCTGTTCGGGGCCTTGGGCTTACTGGTGTTCCATTGTGGGAGCGAGCCTGCTCGCGAAGAGGCCATCACATTCAACATCCGTGTTGAATGACACACCGCTTTCGCGAACAGGCTCGCTCCCACAGGGGATGGAGTAAATGCCGGGGCCCGGGGTCTGGTCTTAAGACCAGCACACCGGGCCAAGTTCCTCAGGCAATCCCCAAAACCTTGAACAAAAATGCGTATTCGAGCGCTACGTCACGCAATCCCTGATATCGACCGCTCATCCCGCCATGCCCGGCACCCAGTTCGGTCTTGAGCAGAAGGGTGTTGCTGTCGGTTTTGGTCGCGCGCAACTTCGCCACCCACTTGGCCGCTTCCCAATACTGCACACGGCTGTCGTTGTAGCCGGCAATCACCAGGGTCGCCGGATAGGCTTGCGCAGTGACGTTTTCGTACGGGGCGTAGGCCTTGATCCGATCATAAACGTCCGGCTCTTGCGGATTGCCCCATTCGTCGTATTCCGTGACGGTCAGCGGCAGGTCCGGGTCGAGCATGGTGTTGAGCACGTCGACGAACGGCACTTCGGCAATCGCCGCACCGAACAACTCCGGCCGCTGATTGAGCACTGCACCAATCAGCAAGCCACCGGCACTGCCGCCGCTGATCGCCAGTTGCGGCGCGGTGGTGAAGCCGTTGGCGATCAAATGCTCAGCACAGGCAATGAAGTCGCTGAAGGTGTTGTGCTTGTGTTCCTGCTTGCCGGCGCGATACCAGGCCTCGCCCAATTCACCGCCGCCGCGCACGTGTGCGATGGCGAAGGCCATGCCGCGATCCAGCAAGCTCAGGCGGGCATGGGAGAACCACGGATCGAGACTTTCGCCATAGGCGCCGTAGCCGTAGAGGTACAACGGCACGGGTTGGCCCAGATGTTCGCGCTTGACCACCAGGCTGATCGGCACCTGCGTACCGTCCGGGGCGCTGGCCCACAGGCGTTGACTGACGTAGGCATCGGCGTCGAACGGGCCGAGCACGGGGGTTTCCTTGAGCACTTTCTGCTCGCCGCTGTTCAGCTCCAGTTGGCGGATTTGCGCCGGTCGGTTCAGGGCTTCGTAGCGCAGGCGGATCCTGTCGCTGACGAACTCCAGGCTGTTCTGGACGTGCAGGCTGTAGGCCGCGTCCGGCAATTGCACGCGATAAGGCGCCAGGCCTTGTGGGTGAACTTCGATGATCGGCAAGCCGCCTTCACGCAGGCTCAGGGTCATGGCGCCGGTGTTCAGGCTCATGCCCTCGATCATCACGCTGTCGCTGTGGGGGATCAGGTTCTGCCAGTCGGCTTCGGTCGGCGCCTCGCCGGTATCGACGGCGCTGTACAGGGCAAAGTTGATGCCGTCGCGGTTGGTGCGAATGAACCAGGCCCATTGGCCGTCGAGGGCGCCGTGGTCGACGTCGTATTCATGGTCCTCGACCCGTGGCGCCAGGCAGGTGAAGGCCTGATGCGGCAAGGCGGCATCAAGTGCCCAGACTTCACTGGTGGTCTTGCTGCCCAGGGACAGCAGCAGTTGTAGTTCGGAGCTGGAGCGGTAGCAATGCAGGAAGAAACGTCCATCCGGTTCATGGAACACTTCTTCGGCGGCTGTACCGTCGAGTCGATAGCGGAACAGTTTGTGCGGGCGATGGGTGTCGTCCAGTTCGCCGAAAAACAGGGTCAGGCTGTCATTGGCCCAGGTCATGCTGCCGTCGCAGTCCTGGAACTCCAGTTCGCTGACGCGACCATCGGACAATTCCTTCACGAACAGGGTGTAAATCTCATCGCCCGTGGAGTCGATGCTGTAGGCCAGACGCTGGTGGTCCGGGCTGATGCTGAATGCCCCGAGGGAAAAGAAGCCACCGTTGGCCAGTTCATTCGGGTCCAGCAGCAACTGTTCCCGGCTTTCATCAAGTTGCAGGCTGTCATCGACCGGGCGCGGGCAGCGGTAGTGCCGGGCGTATTCGTCACCGGCGGTAGTCCGCGTGTAATACAGGTACGGGCCCCAAGGGGAGGGCAGCGACAGGTCGGTTTCGAGAATCCGGCCCTTGATCTCTTCGAACAGGGTCTCGCGCAGGCCGGCCTGATCGGCGGTCAACGCCTCTTGATAGCTGTTTTCAGCCTTGAGGTAGTCGAGCACCGCGTCGGTGTCGCGCTCCTGCAGCCAGGCATACGGGTCATCGCCGTCAGCCTTGTGGGCAATCGGAGCGGCGGAAACGTTGGCGGATAAGGGCATGGATGGCTCTCGACAAAGTACGAAATTGGGCGCCTGCAGCAGGCATGCAAATCTGGAGGCCTCTACAAATCCTGTGGGAGCGAGCCTGCTCGCGAAGAGGCCATCACCTTCAACATAAATGTTGAATGACACACCGCTATCGCGAGCAGGCTCGCTCCCACAGGTTCTGTATCTTGACCGACAGGTATTGGGGCAAGCCTGATGGGCGAAAAGTCGTTACTATAAGCGCCTCTTTGCCTGCCTTGCCATGGACACCATGACCGAGAACGACTATCTGATCGCTTGGGGCTTCTACGCCTTTGCCGCTTTTGGCTGCCTGTTGGTGTGGATGCGCTTGACCCGCTGGATGTGGCGCTGGCTGCGCGAGCCGTTGCGGCTGCTGGTGGCTGTCTTGCTATTCAGCCCGACCATCATCGATCCAGTGAAAGATAAAGTCGCGCCGGCCATCGCCATCACGGCGCTCGACCTGCTGTTCAAGGTCGGCAACAACGCCTGGCGGGCGATTTCCGATCTGTTCATGTACGGCATGATCGCCTTCGGCCTTTATCTGGTCATGGTGGCGATCCGCTTCCCCATCGAGCGCGCTTCCAACGCTCGCAAGGAACAGGCAGCCGCCGCCAAGGCAGCGGCCAAAGCCGAAGACCCGGACGATGATCATCCTTTCGGCGGTGCCGGCGATGATCGTTACGGTCGCCCACCGGTGCCGAGCAATCCGCAGCGATTGCGCGTCGAGCCGCGTTTGTAACCTTGCCCCTGCCTTTTCATCGAGAATCCGAGCATGTGTGAGTTATTGGGCATGAGCGCCAATGTGCCGACCGATATCGTGTTCAGCTTCACCGGGCTGATGCAGCGCGGCGGCCGTACCGGGCCGCACCGTGATGGTTGGGGGATCGCGTTCTATGAAGGTCGCGGTCTGCGTCTGTTTCAGGACCCGGCTGCCAGTTGCGAGTCTGAAGTCGCGAACCTGGTGCAGCGCTATCCGATCAAAAGTGAAGTGGTGATCGGGCACATCCGCCAGGCCAACGTCGGCAAGGTCTGCCTGTCCAATACCCACCCGTTCGTGCGCGAGCTGTGGGGGCGCAACTGGTGTTTCGCCCACAACGGCCAACTCGCCGACTTTCAACCGACCGCCAGCTTCTACCGTCCCGTCGGCGATACCGACAGCGAGGCGGCGTTCTGCGATTTGCTCAACCGCGTTCGCGCTGCGTTCCCGGAGCCGGTCGAGGTTGAAAAGCTGCTGCCAGACCTGGTGGCGGCCTGCGCCGAATACCGGAGCAAAGGCGTGTTCAACTGCCTGCTCAGCGACGGTGACTGGCTGTTCTGCTATTGCTCGACCAAATTGGCCCAGATCACCCGCCGAGCGCCTTTCGGCCCGGCGCGCTTGAAGGATGTCGATGTGATCGTCGACTTCCAGGCCGAAACCACGCCCAACGACGTGGTGACGGTGATTGCCACCGAACCCCTGACCGAAAACGAAACCTGGACCCGCTACGAACCGGGCCAATGGAGCCTCTGGCGACGCGGCGAATGCGTCAGCCAGGGCAAGACCGAATAAGGATCTCCCCCGATGTTGCTCAGTTATCTACGGCTGGTGTTGTTTGCGGCGGGCCTGTTGATCGGTGTCCAGGTGCCGGGTTTTATCAATGATTACGCCAAGCGGGTCGAGGCGCACCTGATTGAGGCGCAGACCGGTTTGAGCGGTTTCCAGGGTACCGCCAACGAGTTCTTCAAGGGCGACATGCAGGCGCTGGTCGCCCATTACCGCGCCAGCGAAGACCCGATTTTTCGCAGCGATGCCGACAGCCTGAGCAACCTGCTGACCCGCCAACTGGCGTTGGACAAGCAATTCCAGGCCATGCAAGGCCCGTGGTACATCCGCTTCCTGCAAGTGGTATTGGCCGCCGACCCGGACATCCGCAAGGAAACCTGGAATGGCTACAGCTATCAGATCCTGCTGACACCGGAAGCCATGATCTGGGGCATGAGCGGCGCGTTGCTGCTGTCGTTCGGCATTGAATGCCTGTTCCGCTTGATCGACTGGGTGGTGCTGGGTGGCAAACGCCTGCGCCAGAGCCGGCCGATCGAAGATCGGGATGTGCGCGGTTTGTAACTCCGCTGCCGGTTTGCCGGCGATTGCCGCGACACGGTATGTGTGGCAGATCGCATCACTGGCAAACCGGCACCTGTTTTTACCAGTCGACCGAGTAGCTCATGCTCAGCGTGCGGCCCTCGGCGTTGGCGTATGGCGCTCTGGCATTGGCCTGGGTGAACAGGTTCACGTAGGTGCGGTCGGTCAGGTTGAAAATCCCGCCTTCAAGGCGACCGACCGGCAGTTGCACGGAGCCGAGCAGGTCCACCAGCGTATAACCTTCGATGTCGCGTCCGTTGTTGTCCTTGGCGGCAGCGTCGTAACTGGCCAAATGCATGCCTTGCAGGCGCAGGGTGTAGTCGTCTTCGGTGTAGCCGACGAACAGCGTGGTCTTGGCCGGTGAGATACGCGTGGCCGGCAGATCGATCCATTTGCCGTTCTGCTCGGTCTCGCCTTTGGCCCAGGCGTAAGTGCCACCCACCGACCATTGATCGGTCACACGGTAGGTCAGGTTGTTTTCGATGCCGCGAACGCGTTCTTTCTGGTTGATCAGGCGCAATACACGATCAGTGGCATCGTAGAACTGGGTCACGTCCGAGGTGTTTTCATACACCGTGACGTCAGCCTGCCACTGGTCCCAGTCACCGCGCCAGCCCAGCTCGTAGCTGTCGACTTTGATGGCCTGGGCGTTGAGGCTCTGGATGTCGAAGGTGCTGCTGACATCCCGCATGAAGCGCTGGATATCCGGCAGCGAAAACCCCTGGCTGAAATTGGCGAATACGTCCTGGTTTTCACTCAGGTGGTAGACCGCCCCCAGGTTGTACAGCGTGGCGTCGTATTTGAGGGTGTCGCCGGGCAACGTTGCGCGTATACCGGTCTGGACGATCTGACCATAAGCGATGCTGTCAGAGACATCGCTTTCGATCCATTCACGGCGCACACCGCCACGCAAGGTCCAGTCACCGATGTCCCAAGACATCTGCCCGAACAGCGATTTGGTGGTGGTTTCGATGTCCGGCCCCAGCTCGTAGGTGGTGCCGGTCTTGGTGTAGGTCAGGCCTTTGAGTGTGTATTGGTCACCTCGTTGGCGGGAGCGCTCATTATCGTAGTCGGCGCCCCAGACCAGGTTGCCCGTGGCGCTGCCGATGGCTGGCAGCGGCGTGTCGATGGCTGCGCGCAGGCCGTAGACATCCTGGATGCTGTTGTTGTCGGAAATCCCGGCCTTGCCCCGCGACAGGTCCGGGAAGAACAGTGCATCGGCGCGGCGCCAGTAACTTTCCAGTTGCAGGCCCTGACCGTAGAAGTCCTTGTCGGTGTAATTGAGGTTGACCGCCTGATTGTGGGTATAGGGTTGGTCATCCAGTTTCAACCCCTGGACCGCCACGGCTTGCTGCAGGTTTTTCGGGTCTTTGGTGTAGCCAGTGTCCTGCTGATCCTTGTAGTCCTGCAGTGACAGGCTGAGTTTTTTGTCGGCATCCAGTTCGTAGCCGAAACGACCTTGCAGGTCATAGGTTTCGGTGTCCATGCTGCTGCCCTGAGAGGTGTCCTGAGGGATGCGGTTGCCGTTGCCGTCGTACTGATCGTTACGCTGGATCAGGTCGGCGGAGACGTACCAGTCCAGGGCATCCTTGCGCCCGGTCGCACTCTGAAAGGCTTCGTAGGCGAAGCCTTTGCTGTTGAGGTTGTTGCCGCTGGTCAGGCCCAGTTTGCTGCTGTAGGCAATGTCCTGGCCCTGATTGCGCTTGGTGATGATATTGATGATGCCGCCTGAAGCACCGGCCCCGTAGAGGCTGCTGGCGCCGGAGACCACTTCGATGCGTTCGACGCTGGCCGGTGTGATGCTGTTGAGCTGGCGGAAGTTGTCGCGCGTGGCGTTCTGCGATACGCCGTCGATCAATACCAGCATGTTGCGCCCGCGCAGGGTCTGGCCGAAGTTGCTCATGCCGCCGCTGGACGGCGCAAGGCCGGGGACCAATTGCCCGAGGATGTCGGAGACCCGGCGACCCGCGCCGCTCTGCTCGCGGATCTGCTGTTCGTCGATCACCTGGACCGAACCTGGAATCGAGGCGATGCTCGCTTCGCTGCGAGTAGCAGAGACGACGGTGGCTTGCATGTTCAAAGTGCCGGGTTGCTGCTCGGTATCCTCGTCGGCCCAGGACTGGGCGCTGAAGGTACCGAGCAGCGGGATCAGCAGGGAGAGTTTGGTTCGGGTCATGATGAGGACTTTTTTTAGTTGTGAGTAGTGTGGGTAGATAAGGTCGAGCGGTCAGGTTTGGCGTTGAATGATCGGACCCAGCGGATCCCGATGGCGGCTACGGCGTAGGTCAGCGCCACCAGCCAGAAACTGTGGGCCAATCCGACCAGCCCCATGCCGACTCCGCCGAGAACGGCACCGAGCAGAGCGCCAGCCTTGGCCGCGCTGTTGCCGAGGCCCAGCGCAAAGCCCTGTTGGGTGGCGGTTACGGTGTTGGCGATCAGTGCATAAGCCACCGGCAGCAGGGCGCCTTGCCAGATGCCCCAGATGAGTCGACTGACGAGAAACCCCAGCCATTCGTTGGCCAATGCCGTAGCCGCCAGCGTCAGGGCACACAGCCAGGCCACGCCTTCGATGACGCGCAAGGTGTAGGCCGGCTGCCAGCGGTCGAACAGGTGTCCCCACAGCGGTGCGGAAATGGCCAGGGTCGCGGCACTTGCCGCGTAGGTGGCGCCGATCAGCCAGCTTGGGGCATGCAAAATGTTCGCGACGTACAGCGCGTAGAACGGCTGCGGGATCATCTTCGCGGCCTGAATCAACACGATCACCAGCAGGATTCCACGGAGCCAGTCTTTGGGCAGGGCAACCGGTTCAACCGGTTTTTTCTCCGAGGTCCGAGCCTTGTCGGCCGGCAGGAAAAAACTCCCCAGGGTGCACAGCAGGCAAATCGCCGCCGCGCCATAACAGAGCAGGGCAAATCCCGAGACGTCCATCAACCAGCCGCCCAGTACCGGGCCAATCAACGAGCCGACGGCAGTCGCCGATTGCAGACGGGCCAGGGTGTGACCCCGTCTGGAACTGTCGCAGCAGGCCAAGGCATAGGCTTGCGCGGCGGCGAGAAACCCGGCCAGCGCGCCTTGCATCACGCGAATGCCCACCAGCAGCCACGGGTCGGGGGTGATGGCCGCCAACCCTTGGCACAGCGCGAGTGCCAGCAACGCCCGAACAATCATCGGTTTGTGTCCGGTACGATCACCCAACCGGCCCCACATGGGCGTCAGGAACATGGCGGCCAGCATGGGACCGGCATAAACCATCGCGGATAACAGCGCGGTGTAGCCGGCGCCCTCCGGCCCGAGCAGATGCTGGATCTGCAGGGGCCAGAACGGGCCGCTCATTTCCATGGCACCCATGGAAACCAACTGGATAACGATCAGCAGTCGCAAGGCGCGACTATCAGCGAGCATGTGTGATCGGGCGTAGCGGGTTACTCAGGCGTCCGACGATGTCGGCGTGACTGTCGAGCAGGCGCATGCGCAGGAACGATTTGGCGGGCCAATCCTGTTCCAGCAAGGCCTGGCGCTCGCTTTCCCAACGTGCCGGTTCAACGCGCTCGCGCAAGGTCTCGAAGCACTGTGCAACGTGCGCTGCCAATCGCTCCCAAAGGATATTTTCTGGCACATTCCAGTGGCGGGCACAGAGCAAAGTCAGCTCACCAAGGTGGCACATGAACGTGGTGTGCAGGAGTTTGTCGCGGACAAAACCGGAGTCGTCATACAGGGTCATTTTCGGATCGTGCAACTGGAGATCCAGGCCCTTGCCGTGCAGGGTTTTGCGATCGATACGAACGTCGCCAAAGTCACGCAATAGCAGCCGATTCAACTGCCCGTCAGCACCCATCACCATGAAACTGTTTTGCTGGTGCGCTTCGAACGCTACGCCATACATCAGGTAAATACCCAACAGACTCGGTACGGCAATCGACAGGTAATCATCGAAGAACGCCAGCATAGCCTCGCTGTCGTCACGACCCTGAGCCAGTCTTATCCAATCACGCAGCAACGGTTGTTCGAATTCGTTGACGGCGAACAGGCTGCCGACCGGCACCGCCAACTCGCCTTCTTGCAGCAGGGTAAGAGGGTTGTCGCGATACAGCACAGCTGCATGCCGGGAGCGCTCGTCATCGGCCGGTTGCGGCGCGTAGTGCACGCCGATGCGCTCCGGGACGATGTTCAGCAAACGCTGAATCTGCGGCTCCTGATCGAGGATCTTCAGTATCAGTTGGCTGATGCGCGGCCCCATGCGGGCCGAGCGCGGGGACACGGTACGCTGCACACTGGTCAGTCGCAAAGCCACCGGCAGTTTGACCATCGGAGCAACGCGGCTGGCGTCCGGCAGGACCGTGCGAAAGGACATGGTCGGGTGGCCGGTAAAAGCGACGATGTCAGTGACGATCAGCAGGTTGTCGGCGATCTCATTGGCGAACGAATTCGCCAATTCTTCATGGGCTTGCCATGGGTGCGACGGGAGCGGGAGGTAGTCCTTTACGTCCAGGCCCAGTTGCTGCAAATGGCGCTGTAATTGTTCGGCGGCCTGTGGGAAGTGACCTTGCCACCAATCCCAGTAATCGGCGGTACCCGACAGCACTTCGACGTGTGCGTACTGGCGATGCAGGGCGCACAGCACAATCGGAAAACTCGCTTCGAATTCCGGCGAGAAGGCGATGACTTGAGCTGCGCTCAAACCCAGCTTGGTCTTGTAGTTCGGGTGCCACGGATGGCCGAGAGTGCCCCACTGCTCAAGCAGTGACGTAGGGTTCTGATGGCAGGTGCCGGCTTTGAGCCAGGCGAGCAGGTTGTCGTCGTGTTCGGTGTCGATCTGCTCTCTCAGGCGTTCGGTCCATCCATGGTGGAACGCCAGGCACAGGGTGTCGTTGCTGAAGCTGTCATCCAGTTCCAGGGCCAGACGCTCCAGTACCTGCGGTGAGGCTTGCGGGTTGAGTTGAGTGCTGAGGTGAGCGAGCAATTCGCTGGGCAGCTGGATTTTGTGGGGCAGTCTGCCGGGGGTATGCAGGACGATGCTGCCGCGCACGTCCCAGCTGTTCATTCGGGTGCCAGACAGGTGCTCGAAGCACAGGTGCGAGCCATCGCCAAGCGGCAGCCAGCAATGGCTATTGTCGTCGTATTCGCAAGCGTCGGGGTTGATCAGACCTTCACGAAACAGCGCCTGGATCAGGCGTTGAAAGCAGCGCTGGGCGGCGGGCTCCAGCGCATTGCTCAAATGGTCGAGGGTGATCCGGTGGGACTGGAAAGCCTGAGTGCCGAGGGCTTCGCTCCAGTGAGCGAGCAATAGCTGCTGTTTTTGCGTGTAGGCGCGCATCAAGTCCGGTTCCTTGTGGACAGTTGGTTAGCTGAAAGCGCGCAGAGAATACCTCCTTGAAAAAATAACGCAAATGATAGTGGTTCAGATTTATAAAATAGGAAATTTCCTTCAGATTCTGGCTGCCGGGGTGCTCAAGACGATGTAATGCTCGCCCACTTTCTGCGCATAACGCTCCACGACGTGCTGACACAACGCCACAATCTCCTCGACCCACTCAACGCCCGTGCGCCACGACACCACCACCTGCAAATCCGGTGGTCGTTGATCAATGCCCAGCAGCGTCAGTTCCCCGCGTGCCAGTTCCTCGGCCACCAGCACCGGCGGCAGCGCGCCAATGCCGAAACCATCGCGCAACAGGCGGGTAATCGCCGACACCGAGTTCACGCAGTTCAGGCGTGGCGTCATCACGCCATTGGCCTGCATCAGGGCGAGCACCTCTTGATGCGGATGGGAGTTTTTCGAATAGGTAATGATCCGCTCGCGCGCCAGATCGGCAATGCCAGAGTACTCGCGGTTGTAGAGAGAATTGCTCGCCGCGATCCAGCCCATGGGATGACTCGCCAGCTCGAGGCTGCGCACGCTTTCCTGTCGCATCAGGTCGGTTTGCAAAATCAGATCGAGGAAGCCTTTTTGCAGCTGATCGCAGAGGTTGAGCGAGGTATCGGCCACCAGTTCGATTTCCACCAACGGATAGAGGTCCGTCATTTGTGCCACCAGCGGGCTCAGCCAGGTGTGGATTACTGTGTCCATGACGCCGATCCGCACCCGTCCGACCTTGCTCGAACGGGTCTCGATCGACTGTTTGAGCGCCTGCATGGTGTCCATCATCTGCTCGGCATAGTCGAGCACCTTCAGGCCCTCGGGCGTCAGGCTGACGCCGCGTGAATCGCGCAAAAACAGCTTCACCCCCAACTCGTTTTCGAGCACGGCGATACGGCTGGATATCGAGGCCTGGGTGGTGAAGAGCTTGTCGGCGGTCAGGCGAAAACTCTTGAGTCGGGCGACCCAGACAAAGGTCTCGAGAAACTTCAGATTCATGGGATCAACTTTTTCTTATGCCTAAGCCCGGTTTTTATTAGTTGGACGCGACAGGGCCAGGAACCCAAAAATCGGCGCATCCGGTTCCCACGATAGGCGTCGTCGGGGCTCAGAACAATACCAATAAAAACTAGCGCGGAGATTTGCCATGAGTGCGCCCGACACGCTCGACATCCCCAAAACCACGGCTCGCCCGGGACCATTCGACTGGTACCGCAACATCAATCAGCAGGAACGCCGCACCTTCTGGAGCTGCAAGATCGGCTATGGCCTGGACGGCATGGACACCCAGATGCTCAGCTTCGTGGTGCCGACCCTGATTGCCATGTGGGGCATCACCACCGGCGAAGCCGGGCTGATTCACACCAGCACCCTGATCGCCTCGGCCATTGGCGGTTGGGTGGCCGGGATACTTTCGGACCGCATCGGTCGTGTGCGCACCCTGCAACTGACGGTGCTGTGGTTCGCCTTCTTCACCTTCCTCTGCGGCTTCGCGCAAAACTACGAGCAACTGCTGATCAGCCGCACCCTGATGGGCTTCGGTTTCGGCGGCGAATGGACCGCCGGCGCGGTGCTGATGGGCGAAGTGATTCGCGCCAAGGACCGTGGCAAAGCGGTGGGCATGGTGCAATCGGGCTGGGCGCTGGGGTGGGGGCTGACAGCGATTCTGTATGCGCTGCTGTTCTCGGTGTTGCCACCGGAAGACGCCTGGCGTGCGCTGTTCATTCTCGGCATCGTGCCGGCGATTTTTGTGATCTTCGTGCGTCGCCTGGTCAAGGACCCGGAAATCTATCGCGAGGCCAAGGCCAGGCAGGAACCGAGCAACCCGGCAAAGTTCTACGAGATTTTTGCCCCGGGCATCCTCTTCACCACGATTCGCGCTTCGGTGCTGACCACCGGTGCACTGGGCGGTTACTACGCGATTACTTCATGGTTGCCGACGTTTCTGAAGAACGAACGGGGCTTGAGCGTACTCGGCACCGGCGGTTATCTGGCGATGGTGATCGTCGGTTCCTACGTCGGTTACGTCATCAGCGCGTATCTGACTGACATTCTCGGCCGCAAGAAGAACTTCATCCTGTTCGCTGTGGGTTCGTTCACCATCGTGTTGCTCTACACCCAACTGCCGGTCAGTAATGGCGTGATGCTCTGGCTGGGTTTCCCGCTGGGCTTCTTCGCCTCGGGGATCTTCAGTGGCATGGGCGCGTTTTTGACTGAACTGTTCCCAACGCGGATTCGCGGCTCGGGCCAGGGTTTTTGCTACAACATTGGTCGGGCACTGGCGGCACTGTTTCCGCTGCTGATCGGGTTGCTCAGCCAGAAGGTGCCATTGAGCGTCGGTATCGGGGCGTTTGCGGCGGTGTCTTACGGCGTAGTGATCCTCGCCGCGCTGAGCCTGCCGGAAACCCGTGGCAAACAACTGGATGCGCAGTAATCTGCCTACATCTGACAAGAACAATGCCTACAGGAGTGTTCACCAATGAACCGCCTGCTATTGAACTGCGACATCGGCGAGAGTTTCGGCAACTGGACCATGGGTCTGGACGCCGAGGTCATGCCCTTCATTGATTGCGCCAACATTGCCTGCGGCTTTCACGCTGGCGATCCGAGCATCATGCGCAAGACCGTCAGCCTGGCGCTGAGCAACGGCGTGCAGATCGGCGCGCACCCGGCCTATCAGGATCTGGCCGGTTTTGGCCGGCGCTCCATGGCGTACACCGCCCAGGAACTCCAGGACATCCTGCATTACCAGATTGGCGCCCTCGACGGTGTTTGTCGGGCCCAGGGCGGACGTGTCAGCTACGTCAAACCCCACGGCGCGATGTACAACGACATGATGGCCAACCCGGCGCAATTGCGTGCGGTGCTGCAGGCGGTGGCGGCGTACGACCGCAGCTTGCCGCTTATGTTGATGGCCACCCGCGACAACAGTGCAGCGCAGCAATTGGGCGATGAATATGGCGTGACCTTGTGGTTTGAAGCCTTCGCCGACCGCGCCTACGACAGTGCGGGCATGCTGGTTTCACGGCAACTGCCGGGCGCTGTGCATCATGACCCCGAGAAAATCATCGAACAGGCGCTGACCATCGCCCGTGGCGACCACCTCACCGCCAGCGATGGTAGCGCGTTGCATTTGCAGGCCAATACTCTGTGCGTGCACGGCGACAACGCCAGCTCGGTCGCCGCCGTGCGACGGATCCGCGAAGCCCTTGATCTGCAGAGCGCGCCATGAAACTGCGGGTGGAAGTGGTGGCGCTGGATTGCCTGATGGTGCGTCTGTTCGATGAGATCAGCGAGGCCAACATGCCGTGGATGCTAGCGGCCAGCGAAAATCTGCGGGCGGCGTTCGGCGGGCATCTCATCGATCTGGTGCCGTCCTATACGACGTTGATGGTGCATTACGACTTGACTGCGCTGAACCCGGCGCAGGCGCGGGAATTGATCGCTCAGGCGTTGATCGATCTCTCGCCCAATACCCGCACCGGCGGTCAATGCCATGTGCTGCCGGTCTGGTATGACCTGAGTGTCGGCCCGGAGCTGAGCCTGTTGTCGCAGCGCAGCGGACTGGCCGTGGAGGAGGTGATCCGTCGTCACAGCGGACGCGAGTACCAGGTGTTTGCCTTGGGCTTCGCGCCGGGTTTCGCCTTCATGGGATTGGTCGAGGAAGTGCTCGCCGCGCCACGCCTGAATACCCCGCGCAAAAAAGTCGCGGCCGGCAGCGTCGGTATTGCCGAGCGCCAGACCGCCGCCTATCCGGTGGTATCCCCCGGCGGCTGGAACCTGATCGGTCGTACCCCGAGCAAACTGTTCGACCGGGAACGCGATGGCTACAGCCTGATGCAACCGGGCGACACGGTGCGCTTTGAAGCCGTTAGCCATGCTGAATTCATCCATCTGGGCGGTGACGACACGCCATTGGAGGCGCAGGCATGAGCCGCTTATCAATAGAGGCAAGTACACCGCTGTGCCTGCTGCAGGATGCCGGTCGTTTTGGCGTGCGGCATCTGGGCGTGACCCAGGGCGGCGGGCTGGATTGGCGTTCAATGTCCTGGGCTAACTGGCTGTTGGGCAATGACCTGAATGCGCCGGTGATTGAAATCACCCTCGGCGGGTTCACCGTGGTGGCCGAAGAGGATTGCGTGCTGGCGCTGGCCGGGGCGGATCTGGGAGCTCAAATCGACGGCCAGGCGCTGGCGCCATGGCGCAGTTTTCGGCTGCATAAAGGCCAGCGATTGCAATTCACCCAACCGCTGCTCGGGGCTAGGGCTTATCTCGCGGCGCCGGGCGGATTTGATGCGCCAAGCGTCCTGGGCAGCCGTTCGACGGTCGTGCGTGAGGAACTGGGCGGTCTGGATGGGCGGGGCCGGGCGTTGGCCAAAGGTGCGCAGTTGAGCTATGCCGGGAGTGCGCTGCTCCTGTTGCGGGAGTTACCGGCGGAAAATCGACCGGACTTCTCCGATGATTCGCCGCTGGATCTGGTGCTGGGCGCACAGATCGGCGAGTTCGGCGGGCAGAGTGCGTTCGACGCGTTCAACAGTGTGTGGACCCTCGACAGCCGCGCGGACCGAATGGGCATTCGCCTGCTGGGTACGGCGTTGCAGTACCAGGGAAAACCGATGATTTCCGAAGGCATCCCGCTCGGCGCGGTGCAGGTGCCGCCGGACGGACAGCCGATTGTGTTGCTCAATGATCGGCAGACCATTGGCGGCTATCCGCGACTGGGGGCGTTGACGCCGTTGGCGCTGGCGCGACTGGCGCAGTGCTTGCCGGGGGCGAAGGTGCGGTTGCGGCCGGTGGTGCAGGAGGTGGCGCATCGCGAGCAGGTCGAGTATCTACATCGATTCCTGAAAAGCTAAAAGCTTCGCGAGCGGGCTCGCTCCCACAATGGATCTATGTCGTACACAAGACCCCATGTGGGAGCGAGCCTGCTCGCGAAGAGGCCGGCACTGACAACAAAAATTACTTGGAAAGAAACCGCATCCCTTCCTCCAACCCCCGAAGGGTCAGTGGATACATCTGGTCATCGATCAAGTCCCGCACAATGTTGGTCGAAGACGTATAGCCCCACGTATCTTTCGGATACGGGTTAATCCAGATGAGTTTCTTGTACTTCTCCTTGAACCGCTGCATCCACACATATCCGGCTTCTTCGTTCCAGTGCTCGACGCTTCCGCCTGCCTGGGTGATTTCATAAGGGGCCATGGCGGCATCACCGATGAAAATCACTTTGTAGTCGGCGCCGTACTTGTGCAACAAGTCCTGGGTCGAAGTGCGCTCGGAGGTGCGACGCATGTTGTTCTTCCACACCGATTCATAAATGAAGTTGTGGAAGTAGAAGTACTCCAGGTGCTTGAACTCGGTTTTGCAGGCCGAGAACAATTCCTCGCAAATCTTCACATGCGCGTCCATCGAGCCGCCGATGTCGAACAGCAGCAACAGCTTGACGGTGTTTCGCCGCTCCGGCCGCATCTGGATGTTCAGCAGCCCGGCGTCTTTGGCGGTGTGGTCGATGGTGCCATCGATGTCCAGCTCTTCGGCTGCACCCTGACGCGCAAACTTGCGCAAGCGGCGCAGGGCCACCTTGATGTTGCGCGTACCCAGTTCCACCGAGTCGTCGAGGTTCTTGTACTCGCGCTGGTCCCAGACCTTGACCGCTTTGCCCTGACGCTTGCCGGCATCGCCGACCCGAATGCCTTCCGGGTTGAAGCCGCCAGAGCCGAAGGGACTGGTGCCGCCGGTGCCGATCCACTTGTTGCCACCGGCGTGGCGTTCTTTCTGTTCTTCGAGGCGTTTCTTGAACTCTTCGATCAGCTTGTCGAGGCCGCCAAGGGACTGGATCGCTGCGCGTTCTTCGTCAGTCAGGGAGCGTTCGAACTCCTTGCGCAACCAGTCTTCAGGAATCAGGGCCTGAAGGTGGTCGTCGAGTTTTTCCAGGCCATTGAAGTAAGCCCCGAACGCCCGGTCGAACTTGTCGAAATGTTTTTCGTCCTTCACCAGAATCGCCCGGGACAAGTAATAGAACTCGTCCATGTCGGCGAAGGTCACGCGCTGTTTCAGCGCGTTGATCAGGTCCAGCAGCTCGCGCACCGAGACTGGCACCTTGGCGGCGCGCATTTCATTGAACAGGTTGAGCAGCATGGCATCAGCCTCTTAGCGGGTGCCGCGACGGCTCATGAACGCCAGGCGCTCAAGCAATTGCACGTCCTGTTCGTTCTTCACCAGCGCACCGGCCAGCGGCGGGATGGCCTTGGTCGGATCGCGTTCGCGCAATACGGCTTCGCCGATGTTGTCGGCCATCAGCAACTTGAGCCAGTCCACCAGTTCAGAAGTCGATGGCTTTTTCTTCAGCCCCGGCACCTTGCGCACGTCGAAGAACACGTCCAGCGCTTCACTGACCAGGTCTTTCTTGATGTCCGGGTAATGCACATCGACGATTTTTTGCAGCGTGACGCGATCCGGGAAGGCGATGTAGTGGAAGAAGCAGCGACGCAGGAAAGCGTCCGGCAGCTCTTTCTCGTTGTTGGAGGTAATGATGATGATCGGGCGCTTCTTGGCCTTGATGGTCTCATCGATCTCGTAAACGTAGAACTCCATCTTGTCGAGTTCTTGCAGCAAATCGTTCGGGAACTCGATATCCGCCTTGTCGATCTCGTCGATCAGCAGAATCACCCGCTCTTCGGATTCGAAGGCTTCCCAGAGCTTGCCCTTTTTCAGGTAGTTGCGAACGTCGTGGACCTTTTCCGTGCCCAGTTGCGAGTCACGCAGGCGGCTGACCGCGTCGTACTCGTACAGGCCCTGATGCGCCTTGGTGGTGGACTTGATGTGCCAGGTGATCAGCTTGGCGCCGAAGGACTCGGCCAGTTGCTCGGCCAGCATGGTCTTGCCCGTGCCCGGCTCGCCCTTGACCAGCAGCGGACGCTCCAGGGTAATGGCGGCGTTGACCGCCAGCTTCAGGTCATCGGTGGCGACGTAGGCCTGGGTGCCTTCGAACTTCATCTGCTAATCCTCGAACGGTGACGCCGACCTGAACGGGGCAGGGCGGGACGCAATAATGGTGATGCCCGACTATACCGCGCTGCCCGGTCGACTGTGAACGCAGACGACTTATTCAGTCTCTGAATGGAGCGTCACATCTTGACTCGGTTTCGGAGCTGGCGAGTATTAGCCTGCCTGGGATGGGATTTCTTGCAGCAGCAATCGACATCTACACGGGCGGCAGAAGAAACCGGTCGCTACACCGTCACACGCAAACCCTAGCCCGCCTCAGGCTTCGGCCGCTCATACCGGGCGTTGAACGCCTGGATGAAACCATTGCGCAAAATCTGCAAAAACGCCTGAAACGCACTGATGTCCTTGCGATGCACATTGCCGCTCAGCTCCACTCGCGTTGCGAACTGATTTTTGCCCTGGTTTTTCAGCACGGTTTCGGAGCCGCCGACGATGGCTTCCCAGATGGAGCGGAAAATCCCTTTGTCCTTGTTTTCCACGTCTTGCTGCCAATTGAACACGTCAACGTCCTTCAACAGCGGCTTGATGTAGCCCGTCAATCGGGCTTTTTTCGCTTGAGCTTCGATGACCACGTCTCCATGACCGGCATTGAAGTCGAATTTTCCGTAGGCCGAGGCGAAGTCATTCATGCGTTTGAGTTCGATGTCCTTGGCACGCAGGCGGAATTCAAAGTCTTCAAAGTTGCTTAAAGGGTCGAATGTGGCAGTGGTTTCCAGTGGCGCATGCCCAAGCAGCAGGGCCTTGCCTTCGAAACGGGCGTCACGCTTGCCTTGTTTGTCGACCACATTGGTCAGGTTATAGATGCTGGCATTGACCTGCGTGGCGTTCATGTTCACCGGAGGTTTGGAATTGAAGTTGCGAAAGCTGAGTTTGCCGTCATAGATCCGCACTTCGTCCAGCGTGAAGGGGGCCAACTTACTCAGTTGCGAACGCCAGTCAGTGCCCTGACCGGTTTGCGAGTTTTGCTTGTTGGCGCCGCCGTCGACGAAGTTCACCTCTGGATTGAAGAATTGCACCCGCGCCACCACCGCATGGTCGTACCACAGCGAATGCCAGCTGACAGAGAGGTCGATCAGCGGTGCATTGACGAACGGCACCGGCACCTTGCCGTCAACCTTGACGATTTTCAGTCCGTTGATTTTGTAGGCGCCGCGCCACAGGGCCAGGTCCACATCGGTGACCTGGCCCCGGTAATCACCCATGTTCGCCAGTTTGTCGTTCAGGTAGTCGCGCACCATGTAGGGCAGGGCGATGTGCAGGGCTATCAGCAGCACAACGAGGCCGGCGAGGGTCCACAGGGGCCAGCTGTATCGACGCTTCATGGTGGCAATTCTCTGGCGATGTAAAGCCATTGACTGCGCCCGCTTCAGGACGTTCGGTCGAACTGGACGACCACCGGCAACAGGCATACCTTTGTGGGCTTATTCAATGCTGTACAAGGACCCAGCCATGAGCCGTATTTTCGCTGACAACGCCCACTCCATCGGTAATACACCGCTGGTGCAGATCAACCGCATCGCCCCGCGCGGCGTGACCATCCTGGCCAAGATCGAAGGGCGTAACCCTGGTTATTCGGTCAAGTGCCGGATCGGCGCGAACATGATCTGGGACGCCGAAAGCACCGGCAAACTCAAGCCTGGCATGACCATTGTCGAACCGACCTCGGGCAATACCGGGATCGGCCTGGCATTTGTCGCCGCTGCCCGTGGTTACAAGTTGATGCTGACCATGCCGGCGTCCATGAGTATCGAACGCCGCAAAGTGCTCAAGGCCCTGGGCGCCGAACTGGTGCTGACCGAGCCGGCGAAGGGCATGAAAGGCGCAATTGAAAAAGCCGGCGAAATTGTTGCCAGCGACCCGGCCAAGTACTTCATGCCGGCGCAGTTCGATAATCCGGCCAACCCGGCCATCCATGAAAAAACCACCGGTCCGGAAATCTGGAACGATACCGATGGCGCGGTCGATGTGCTGGTGGCAGGCGTCGGAACAGGTGGAACCATTACCGGTGTTTCGCGGTATATCAAGAATACCCAAGGCAAACCGATTATTTCGGTGGCCGTTGAGCCTGCGGGTTCTCCAGTGATTACCCAGGCCATCGCCGGTGAAGAAATCAAGCCGAGCCCGCACAAGATCCAGGGCATCGGTGCCGGTTTTGTGCCTAAGAACCTGGACCTGTCTATGGTTGATCGGGTCGAGCTGGTGACTGACGACGAGTCCAAGGCCATGGCCCTGCGCTTGATGCAGGAAGAAGGGATTTTGTGCGGTATCTCGTGTGGCGCTGCCATGGCTGTTGCTGTACGCCTGGCAGAAACCCCGGAAATGCAGGGCAAGACCATCGTGGTGATCCTGCCGGACTCCGGCGAGCGCTACCTGTCGAGCATGTTGTTCAGTGATTTGTTTACCGAACAGGAGAATCAGCAATAAGCGTAACTGATGAAGCGGCGGGGCTGATTTCAGGTCAGCCCTTGTTCAGGAACCTTATGTTAAGAAGTGCTTTGTTGCGTAATCCTTAATTCTGAATGTTGTATCAGGCGGGTTTTTCCCGAGGTCGGTAATGTTTATCATGGCCGACTGCCACGTCGGGTAAATGGCGTAGTGCGTGAGCCTGAATATCAAGGAGTCGTTGATGAGCTTTTCCTTTGCCGCGAAAGCGTCGGTGTTGTTGCTGTTTCTTGGCAGCACCCTCTATGTCCATTTGCGCGGCAAGGCGCGATTGCCGGTATTGCGGCAATTCGTCAATCACTCGGCGCTGTTCGCGCCCTACAACGCCCTGATGTACCTGTTCTCCGGTGTCCCGTCCAAACCCTATCTGGACCGCAGCAAGTTTCCGGAACTGGACGTGCTCAAGGACAACTGGGAAGTTATCCGCGACGAAGCGATGCACCTGTTCGACGAGGGCTATATCCGCGCTGCCGAGAAGAACAACGACGCCGGTTTCGGCTCGTTCTTCAAGAAAGGCTGGAAGCGTTTTTACCTCAAGTGGTACGACAAGGCACTGCCCTCGGCAGAAGCCCTGTGCCCGAAGACAGTGGAACTGGTCAACAGCATCCCCAACGTAAAGGGTGCAATGTTTGCGTTACTGCCAGGTGACAGCCACCTCAATCCGCACCGTGATCCGTTTGCCGGTTCATTGCGTTATCACCTGGGCCTGTCGACCCCCAACTCCGATGATTGCCGCATCTTCGTTGACGGCCAGGTCTACGCCTGGCGCGATGGCGAAGACGTAATGTTCGATGAGACCTATGTGCACTGGGTCAAGAACGAAACCGGGACAACCCGGGTGATTTTGTTCTGCGACATTGAGCGCCCACTGAGTAATCGCATCATGACCCACATCAACCGCTCGATCAGCGGTTGGCTCGGTCGTGCCACGGCCCCTCAAAACCTTGATGATGAACGTGTTGGCGGGATCAACCGGGCATATGCCTGGAGCAAGAACTCCAGCGATAAGGTCAGTGGGGTGGTTAAACAGTGGAAGCGTCGTCATCCCAAGGCCTACCGCGTACTGCGGCCGGTGTTGGCGGTGCTGGTGTTGACGTTATTGGGGTATTGGTTGTTTGGCTGATGCCAGGCAAGAAATGAAAAACCGCTCCTTGGAGCGGTTTTTTTATGAGGAAAATCTGAATGACGCACCCGCTAGAACCCCGGCAGGTTCTTCGGTTTCAGTTCCCGTAGCTATAATCTGTAGAAGTCGCCGCTCACTAGCTGTCAGCTCTATAGCAACGTTTTTATTATCTGCTGCGGGGGAGCGTTTCCTTGACGAGGACTTTTTAACAACCTTGCGCATATTTCCTCCTCTGTTGGTCATTAATTGAACAGATTTCACGATACTAGGCTCTCCAGCGTTTTGACAAGTCGGCCTTCATCATCGAAGAAAAAGCCGAGTTCTCGATAGATTGAAATGGCACCTTCCATGGGCTCCTGTACTTCAATGCATCTGCTACCAATGATTCGGGCGTACTGCTCAATGACCAATAAGGACAGTGACGCAATGCGCTTTTTTAATGGGTGGACCTCTCTGGGGCGACCCTCCAGTCGTACGATGCGGATACGACGCCGACTGTTGTTTGGATTTGCGAAGCACAGTCCACACAGCTCTTCATCAAACCAGATAGCAAGGTCCAGAGCCAAAGGCTCCCTCGCTTTCCACTCAATCACTTCATTCCATGCGAAATGTTGATCCGTCCATAGGTTCCAGGCATTTAGCGTCTGTGTGTTTATCGCTTCAAAACGTACCCTCGATAATTCGAGATTTGTGGGGTCGAATAGCTCCAGCGCCTTTTGGAGTTCAGCAATTTTCAAGCTTGCAAGTGATCGAGCCCTTGACCGATACAACTGATACTTCAGACACGTCCGTTCCCTTGGCATGTGATCTCTTGCATTCCCTGTCCCCCAACGCGGGCGATTCCCTTTCACTCAGAGTAAGCAGCACTTCTCCGGCTGTCGTTACTGGCCCTTTGTCCAAGTCATTGCAATCCATGTCTGTCGCTGGTTATAGTCGGCGCACGGTGATTTCCACCCCACCGTCAACCTCATCAAAAAAGATCAGCCCATGCCTGCATCCCTCATCAACGCGGTAGTCGATTCAGCGGTCAACGCTGGCGTCATGCCGTGCGGGAATCAGCAACCTGCGCAGATCAGCCATTACCCCCCACCTGTCCGTAGCACGCCGGTGTACGCAGTCGCAGCACCGCCGGGCGTTGGCATTTCGGGCTGATCAGCTTCTTTTTGCTGTTGCCCTTTGCCCGCCAGAAAAACTACTGAATTTCAGCTTCGGCTGAGTTGGCTTTTGCCTGACTACAGGTGGCATTCATGTTTGTCCTTTCGAAACAATCCGCGCTCGCGGCGGCGTCCACGAGCCTGTTCGTCCTGCTGTGGAGCAGCGGGGCGATCTTCTCCAAATGGGGCCTGGCGCACGCGTCGCCCTTTGCTTTTTTGCTGGTGCGCTTCGCCATCGCCTTGTGCGGCCTGGTGCTGCTGGTGCCGTTGCTCAAGCTGAAGTTGCCCAAGGGCGGCAAGCCGATGTTGTATGCGATGGCCACGGGCGTAGTGCTGCTGGGGGCTTACCAGATTTTCTATCTGCTGGCCCTGGACCTGAAAGTCACCCCGGGCGTGATGGCGACGATCATGGGCGTGCAACCGATCCTGACCGTGGTGCTGATGGAGCGTCAGCGCTCCCTCAGCCGGATGTTCGGTCTGGGGCTGGGTCTGGCTGGATTGATCATGGTGGTGTATCAGGGCATCGGCCTGGCTGGCATGTCGATGGCCGGCATGCTCTACGGATTGCTGGCGCTGGCGAGCATGACCTTCGGCTCGATCATGCAGAAACGCATCACCGACAATCCCCTCGGCACCTTGCCGGTGCAATACCTCGCCGGGTTGTTGCTGTGCGGGATCTTTGTGCCGTTCCAGCCGTTTCATTTTGAACACAGCACCGGGTTTATCGTGCCGGTGTTGTGGATGGGACTGGTGGTGTCGGTGCTGGCGACGTTGTTGCTGTATCGCTTGATCGCACGGGGCAATCTGGTGAACGTCACCAGTCTGTTTTACCTGGTGCCGGCGGTGACGGCGGTGATGGATTACCTGATTTTCGGCAACAAGCTGGCGGCGTTGAGCCTGCTGGGCATGCTGCTGATCATCGTTGGTCTGGTCTTTGTATTCCGTAAAAGCACGTAACCCGAAAAAGGCCCGGAGCACTCAACGCTCCGGGCCTTTTTATTTGGCCAGCGCGTGCTCGGCCCGCACCGAATTCATGAACGCCTGCATGGCCGACGATTGAATGCGATGACGCCGGGTGATCAGCCCATAAGGCGGCAGCCGTGCTTCGAACTTGATCGGCAAAATGGCCAGCAAATCCCGACCAGGATAGTCCTCCACCACCGACACCGGCGTGACACCGAGCATGTCGGTCTGCTGCACCAACGAGAGCAAAGTCATGATCGACGTGGTTTCGACAATGCTGCTGGGGATGTCGACCCGCGCGTTGTGAAACACCTGATTGATGATGGCGCGCATCGGGCTGGGATGCTGTTGTAGCACCCATGTCATGTGCTGCAGTTCCGCCCAGCTCAGCTGTTTCTCCTGCGCCAATGGATTTTTCGCCCCGGCGATCACGCACAAGGCTTCTTCACCGAGGCTGTCAAACAGCAACTCCTCGGCCCGCGCACCGGCCGGAATCCGCCCCAACACGATATCCAGTTGATCCTGCAACAGCGCTTGCACCAGCACATCGCTGGTGTCGACCTGGATGCTCATGGACAACCGGGGATGGCTCTGTTTCAAGGTCGCGATGGTGCGGGTCAACAGCCCCGAGGCCAGTGCCGGAATCGCACCGACCGCGACGCGGCCAAGGTTGCCGGACTCCAGCGCTACCAATTCCTCACGCATGCCGCTGAGTTCGGCGAACACCATGCGTGCGTAGTAAATGACGGTTTCCCCGAACGGGGTAGCGCGCATGCCCCGGGGCAGGCGCTCGAAGAGTTCGACGCCGAGCAAGTCCTCGGCTTCGTGGAGCATTTTGGTCGCGGCCGGTTGGGTCATGCCGATGTGGTCGGCGGCGCGGCGCAACGAGCCGAACTCCTGCAACGCCAGCATCAACCGCAGTTGGCGCAGGCGCAGTCGACTGTGGATCACATTGGCAGCAGGAATTCGGGTCATGGGCCGTGGCTCGCAAGGAAGTCTGTGGCAAGCCTGACAACAAATGTCAGGCGTTGCCAGCATTGCTGTGTCACAGCACCGATTTGGGTTTGGCGACGTGGGGTTTGCGCAGGCCCATCAGGCCGCCCAGCGCCTTGGAAATCAGCGGCCAGAACAGCATCAGCAGCGCCGCCGTGGTCAGGCTGCCCACCAACGGGTTGGACCAGAAGATCCCCAGATGACCGTCGGAAAACAGCATCGACTGACGGAATGCATCTTCGGCTTTGTCGCCCAACACCGCCGCCAGCACCAGCGGTGCAATCGGATAACCGAGTTTCTTGAACAGATAACCCAGCGCGCCGAAGCCCAGCATCAGCACCACGTCGAAGAACGAGTTGTGTACCGAGTAAGCGCCGATGGCGCAGACCATGATGATGATCGGCGCAATGATCGAGAACGGAATCCGCAGGATCGAGGCAAACAGCGGCACGGTGGCCAACACCACGATCAGGCTGACCACGTTGCCCAGGTACATGCTGGCGATCAGGCCCCAGACAAAATCATGCTGCTCGACGAACAGCGTCGGCCCCGGGTGCAGGCCCCAGATCATCAAGCCGCCGAGCATCACCGCCGCCGTGGCCGAACCGGGAATGCCCAGGGTCAGCATCGGCAGCAGGGCGCTGGTGCCGGCGGCGTGGTCGGCGGTTTCCGGGGCGATTACGCCTTCGAGTTCACCTTTGCCGAAGTTCTCGCGGTTCTTCGAGAATCGCCGCGCCAGGCTGTAGCTCATGAACGACGCGGCAGTCGGGCCGCCAGGGGTGATACCCATCCAGCAACCAACCAGCGTGCTGCGCACAATCGTCCACCAGTAGCGCGGCAACTTGGCCCAGGTGCGCAGGATGATCATCGGCGTGATGCGCGCATGCTCGCCACGAAACACCAGGCCTTCCTCGACGGTGCAGAGAATTTCACCAATACCGAACAGACCGATCACCGCCACTTCGAAACTGATGCCGGTCATCAAGATCGGTTGGTCGAAGGTCAGGCGCAGGTTGCCGGACACCGTGTCCATGCCGACCGCCGCCATGGCAAACCCGATCATCATCGCCACCACGGTTTTCAGCGGCGGGTTCTTGCTCATGCCGATGAACGTACAGAACGCCAACAGGTACACCGCGAAGAACTCCGGCGAGCTGAACGACATGGCGAACGCGGCGATTTTTGTCGACAGAAACGTCAGCAACAACACCCCGGCCAGCGCGCCAATCAGCGCTGAACTGAATGCGGCGGTCAGGGCTTCGGCGGCGCGGCCTTCACGGGCCATCGGGTAACCGTCGAACGTCGTCGCCACCGATGAAGGCTCGCCGGGAATGTTGAACAGAATCGAGGTGATCGAGCCGCCGAACAGCGCGCCCCAATACATGCACGACAGCAGAATGATCGCCGACACCGGCGACATGGTGAACGTCAGCGGCAGCAGCAACGCCACGCCATTAGGGGCACCGAGGCCAGGCAACACACCGACCAGAATGCCCAGCAGCACGCCGATCACCATCAGGCCGATGTGGCCTGGGGTCAGGATCAGGTTCATGCCTTGCAGCAGGGAATCGAACTCGCTCATTTGAAATTTCTCCCGGCCAGGGCAATCCAGTCGCCCATCGGGCCGGCATCCAGCGGGACCTTGAACCACAGCGCGAAAATCAGATAGCTGGCGAGCACCGCGCCCAGCGACACCGTGCCGATCATCAGCTTGCCATAGGGTTTGACGCGGACCTTGTCACGCCACATGAACCAGGCGATGAAACAGGCTGAGGCCACGTAAATACCGGTGAACGGCATGGCGCCGACAAACAGCGCAATCGGGATGAACACCGACAACACTTGCTTGAACGCGCTGCGGCTGACGAACGAAACGCTCAGGGCTTGCCAGCGCACCACGGTCAACACACCGTTGCCGGCACTGGCGGCGCTCAGCAGCAGACCGATGTAGAAGGGAAAGTAACCCGGCTCAGGGCCGGAATCGCCCCAGCCGATACCTTGTTCGACGCTGCCGAACATCACCACCGCGCCGATCAGCGCGGTGAAGAGTGTCAGGCCGAGTTCGACCCAGCGGGTGCCGACCAGCGCCGGTGAATCCGAAGATTGGGACATGAAACACCTCCAGCAGGGGACGGCCGCACGCGTGCGGACGGCCGTTGGCGACTCAGTTTTTCAGCCAGCCGGCTTCTTTGAACACCGGGGTCACGCGGGCGGTGTCTTTCTCAATGTAGGCGGTCAGCGGCTCACCTTCGAGGAAGGTCGGCACCAGCGCGTTCTGTTTCACGTACGCCTTGAACTCCGGCGTCTCGGTGACTTTGCGCATCAGCTCGACATAAAACGCGCGCTGCTCGGCAGTGACGTCGCCAGGCATGAACACGGTGCGCGGGAAGCGGTACTGGTCGATGCCCAGGCCTTCTTCGTGGCAGGTCGGCACGTCGGCCCAGGATTTATCCCCGGCGACTTTCTCGGTGTAGCTCATGCGCTCTTTACTGAACACGCACAGTGGCTCGACCTGGTCGCCACGCCATTGGCTGATGCTTTCGCTGGGGTTGTTGACGTTGGCGGCGATGTGTTTGCCGGCCAGTTGGGTCGCGGCTTCACTGCCGCTCTTGAACGGGATGTAGACGAGTTTGGCGTCGTTGGTCTGGTTCAGCAGCAGGGTCAGGGTCTGGTCGACATCTTTCGACTGGCTGCCGCCCATGCGCAGGTTCGACGGGTCCGCCTTGACCGCGGCGTAGAAGCCCTTGGCGTCCTTCCACGGTGCGTCTTTGTAGCTCCAGAGAATGAAGTCATCCTCGGCCACGGCGGCGACTGGCGTCAGTTCCTGCCATTGGTAACCAAGCTTGGACACCAGCGGCAACAGGTAGATGTTGTTGGTGCCGATCACCAGTTTTTCGGCGTCGCCCTTGTTCATTTTCAGGTCGAGAAAGGCTTCGGCACCATTGCCACCGCCCTTGTTCAGGACGATGGTATTCACATCGAGAAACTTGTGGGTGGTGATGATCGACTGGATCAGGCGACCGAGTTGGTCAGTGCCGCCACCGGGACCACCGGCGACGACGATTTCGACGTTCTTGTCCGGCTGCCAGGCAGCGTTGGCGAGCGCGGGAAGGGCGCCAGCGGCGATCAGTGTGCAGCCGAGAAACAAACGGGAGGTGCGACGGACGAATGCATTTCGCATGATGGAAGGGCCTCGTTTTTGTAGTTGTTATGAGTGGCTTGTCGATGCTCGATTGCTGCAAGCCTGGCCTGAGTGTGTGAAGCCGCCGGCTCCACGTCTAGTCAAAACAATACATACACCGATAGCCTGGGGTTATAGGTCTGGGCAGTGAAAGTGGCCGTTAACGCTCCAGCCTTTGCGCCAGAGCGGTTTTCGAGGAAAGTCGAAAAGGCTGCTATCCGTTGAAAGCTGCCTGAAAGCAGGGCATGCCATAACTCGAGGCTATCGCCTGATTTCAAGTTTTGATTAGACGGTTATCACTGGGCCTTCGATAGTGCTCACCAACGCCGCCACGCCGCGGCAATGTCGTCACCACAAGAATAATAAATCGAGGTACGCACCATGGCTCGTCCCAGTGCTTCCCTGCATCTGCATGACTCGGGTGCTCAATCGGCAGGTGTTCAATCATCGGCAGCGGCCGTCCCGCTCTCCGGTGCGAGCAAAGCCAGCAGCGTACGCTGGCGGATCTTCGCGATCGTCTTTGCGTTGACCATGGTCAACCTGATCGATCGGGTGTCGCTGTCGATTGCGATGCCGACCATCGCCCATGAATTCTCCCTGTCGCCGAGCCTGCAAGGGCTGATCCTCAGCAGTTTTTTCTGGGCGTATGCGCTGTTGCAGATTCCCGGCGGCTGGCTGATCGACCGTTTCGGTCCGCACCGGGTGATCAGTTGGTCCACGGGGTTGTGGGGGACTTTTCAGGTCATCGCTGCCTTTGCCACGGGCGGTGTGTCACTGCTGTTTGCCCGCGTCGCACTGGGGGCCGCCGAGGCGCCCTTGTTTCCCTCCGGCGGCAAGCTGATTTCCCTGTGGCTGGCGCCGAGCGAGCGCAGTCGCGGCGCGGTGCTGATGGACAGTGGCAGCCCGTTGGGCGTGGCACTGGGCGGGTTGATCATTGCGTACCTGATTGCTTCGCTGGATTCGTGGCGCCTGGCGTTCGTGATCGCCGGGATTGCAACGCTTGTTCTGGCATGGCTGGCGCGGCGTTATCTGCGCGATGACCCGGCCACGCATCCGCAAGTGAATGCCCAGGAGCTGGAGAAGATCAACGCCGGACGCGCGACGCCCGCTGCCGAAGCCGCCCGTGCGCCGGTCAAGGGCCTGGGCATCGCGCCCCGTTCATTGACGGGTTTGCTGATCGGCCGTGCGAGTTGGGCGATGGTCTATTTCGGTTTGCTGACCTGGGGCCCGAGTTACCTGGCGCAGGCGCGCGGCTTCGATATCAAGGGCATTGGCGCGGCGACCTTCGTGATTTTCATCTGCGGTGCGCTGGGTTCATTGACCGGTGGTTTCCTCTGCGACGGCCTGATTCGCAAAGGTGTCAGCCGCGGTGTGGCGGTCAAGAGTCTGCTGGCGTTCTCCGGCGTCGTGGCGTTGGGCGCGTTCCTGTTGCTGCCGACCCTGAGCGATCCGTTTGCGGCGGTGGCGTTGTTGGCCATGACCGCGTTTTTCCTGATGTGGGGCAGCCTCTACTGGAGCTTCCCGGCGTTGCTGGCGGCGCCGGCGCGAGTCGGTTTGATCGGCGGCGTGATGAACATGGCCGGCAGCACGGGCGGTATCGCGGTGCCGATTCTGGTGGGCGTCATTGTGCAAATGGCCGGCGGTTTCGCGCCGGTGCTGGGGTTCTTTGCGGCGTGCTCGGCGGTCTTCGTGTTGGCCACATTGTTTATCAGCCTGGATGAGGTGCGTCATGACTAAGGTGTGGGACGGCCCGATCGTAGACGCTCATCACCATTTCTGGGACCCGGCGATCAATGACCATCCGTGGCTCTCGCCCGAGGCCAATATCCCGTTTCGCTACGGCGACTACAGCGCGATCAAACGGCGTTATTTTCCCGATGACTACTTCGCCGATGCCGGTGCCCATAACGTCGTGCAAACGGTGTACGTCGAAACCGAATGGAACCCGCGAGACCCGATTGGCGAAACCCGTTTCATCGAGGGGCTGGCCGCTCGCTACGGCGTGCCGAATGCGATCGTCGCGCAAGCCTGGCTCGACCATCCGGACGCCATCGCGGTGCTGTCCGAGCAAGCGGGTTTCAAGTGTGTGCGCAGTGTGCGCCACAAGCCCGGCGGTCCTATCGCACCGGAGCAGGTTGGGCACGTGCGCAGCCTGATGAGCGACGAACACTGGCGCCGCAGTTACGCCGCGCTGGAAGGCCTGGGCCTGCATTTCGACTTGCAGACGCCTTGGTGGAATCTGCACGAAGCCGAACGCCTGGCCCGGGATTTCCCCGGCATCACGCTGATTCTCAACCATGCCGGTTTGCCCAACGACCGCAGTGCCGAAGGCCTGGCCGGTTGGCGCCTGGCGATGGCGCGGCTGGCGCAGTGGCCGAACGTGCGGGTGAAGATCTCCGGCCTGGGCCAGGGCGGTCAGCGTTGGCGCGCCAAAGACAACGCCTGGATCGTGCGCGAAGTCATCGCCATGTTCGGCTGCGACCGGGCGATGTTTGCCAGCAACTTCCCCGTGGACAGCCTGTGCGGCTCGTTCGACGACATCTACAGCGGTTTCAAATCCATCGTTGCCGATTTTCCGAGCGCCGATCAGGAACGACTTTTCTACAGCAACGCGCAGCGGGTCTATCGCTGCGAGCCTTGCGCCATTGACCGGGTGCGGCCTGAATCCTTGAGGAGTGAAGCATGAACAAAACCACCATCGCGATGGTCCTGGGCGACCCGGCCGGCATCGGTCCGGAACTTATCGCACGCCTGCTCGCCGAGCCCGAGGTGCGCCGTCAGGCCCATGTGATTTTGATCGCCGACGAAGCAGAAATGCGTCGCGGCATGCGCATTGCCGGAGCGGAATTTCCGTACCGTCGCGTCGAATCGCTGGAGCACCTGTCATTCGTTGATGACACGCCGCTGTTCTATGACTTTCGCGGCGACACGATTGGCGAGTTTGCGCGCAATGAAGCCAGCATCATCGGCGGTCGCTACAGCCTCGACACCCTGGAAAAAGCCCTGCGCCTGACCGAGGCCGGCATCACCGACTCCGTGCTGTTCGGACCGCTGAACAAGACCTCGCTGCACATGGCTGGCATGGCGCATAACGATGAGCTGCACTGGTTCGCCGAGTTGCTGGATTTTCACGGGCCGTTCTGCGAGTTCAACGTGCTCGATAACTTGTGGACGTCGCGGGTGACTTCCCATGTGGCGCTGGCTGAAGTGCCGGGCATGCTCACGCAGGCGCGGGTGGTGGAAGCCATTCAGTTGATCGACACCGCGCTCAAGCGCAACGGCCTGGCCAAACCGCGCATTGGTGTGTGCGGGCTGAACCCGCATAACGGCGACAACGGCTCATTCGGCCGGGAAGAGCTGGACATCATCGGCCCCGCCGTGCGCTCCGCCCAGGCGTTGGGGATTGCGGCGGAAGGGCCGTACCCTGGGGACACGATTTTCCTCAAGGTGCAGGGCGATGCCAGTGCCTTCGACGCGGTGGTGACGATGTATCACGACCAGGGCCAGATCGCGATCAAGTTGATGGGCTTCTCCCGCGGCGTGACGGTGCAGGGCGGCTTGCCGATACCGATTACCACGCCGGCCCATGGCACCGCATTCGACATTGCGGGGCAAGGCAAGGCGAACGTCGGGGCGATCCGCCAGGCGTTCGAAATCGCGTGCCGGATGGGTACCAACAACTACTGACACAACACTGATCCCCCTGTGGGAGCGAGCCTGCTCGCGAAGGCGGTCTGACGGTCACTGAATGGGTGCCTGTACTACCGCTTTCGCGAGCAGGCTCGCTCCCACACTGATTGATGGTGTTGCTGGATTTTTGTGATCAACGCAATTCCCCTGTGTGGAGCGAGCCTGCTCGCGAAGGCGGTCTGACAGTCACTAAAAAGGTGTCTGTACTTCCGCTTTCGCGAGCAGGCTCGCTCCCACATTTTTTTTGCATTAAGGCTGATAACCCGATCTAGCGGATAACTCGTTTTTGCGATCACCCCAGGTTATCGCCGGATACGCATAAGTGATTATCCGCACCCCCGAGCGCTGGCTAAAGTCGCTCCATCGAATGCCTGGAACCCGCTACCCGAGCGGTTCTTCGCAGCGACCCAACAACTACAAGAAGCCGGCAGCGCAAGGAATTGTATTCATGAAAATCAAAGCCATCCGTACCCGCGTTTTTGAGTGGAAAGGCAAAGTCGTTCCGCCTCAAGCGCACTTCTGCACCAACGCCAGTGACATCCTGTTCGAGCGTGGCGACGCCATGGGCTCGTTCCGTTTTCACGGCTGGCTGGTGGTGGAAGTCGAGACCGATACCGGCCTCGTCGGCATCGGTAACTGCGCCCTGGCGCCGCGTGTGGCCAAGGAAATCATCGACACCTACCTGGCACCGATTGCGATTGGCGAAGACCCCTTCGACAACGAATACATCTGGCAGAAGATGTACCGCCAGAGCCACGCCTGGGGCCGTAAAGGCATTGGCATGGCGGCGATCTCGGCCATCGACATCGCCATCTGGGACATCATGGGCAAAGCCGTGAACAAACCGGTGTTCAAATTGCTCGGCGGGCGCACCAAGGAAAAGATCTGGACCTACGCCTCAAAACTCTACGCCAACGACAACCTCGACCTGTTCCTCGAAGAAGCCCAGGGTTATCTGAACCAGGGTTTCACCGCACTGAAAATGCGCTTCGGCTACGGCCCGAAAGACGGCCCGGCGGGCATGCGCAAGAACATCGAACAAGTGCGTGCATTGCGTAACCTGGCCGGCCCCGACATCGACATCATGCTCGAATGCTACATGGGCTGGACTTTGGAATACGCCCGCCGCATGTTGCCCAAACTCGCCGAATTCGAACCGCGCTGGCTCGAAGAACCGGTGATCGCGGATGACATCGAAGGCTACATCGAGTTGAAAAAAATGGGGATCATGCCGATCTCCGGCGGTGAGCATGAATTCACTTCCTACGGCTTCAAGGACCTGCTGGAACGCCGCGCCGTCGACGTGATCCAGTACGACACCAACCGCGTCGGCGGCATCACTGCCGCGCGCAAGATCAACGCCATGGCCGAAGCCTGGTCGGTGCCGGTTATCCCTCACGCCGGGCAGATGCACAACTACCACCTGACCATGTCCACCACCGCCTCGCCAATGGCCGAGTTCTTCCCGGTGTTCGACGTCGAGGTCGGCAACGAACTGTTCTACTACGTGTTCAAGGGCGAGCCACAACCGGTCAACGGCTACATCCAGCTCGACGACAACACACCGGGCCTAGGCCTGGAAATCTCCGATGAATACCTGAGCGACTTCAACATCATCGAGTGACCTTGAGGTGTCGCCTGCGGGCGGCGCCATCCCCGACTTTCTGGAGGCCGTCATGCGCCTGATTCAATTTGAAAACACCGCCGGCGAGCGCCAGGTCGGCCTCGTCGAGGGTGCACAGGTCCAAGTGCTCAAAGGTACCGGCAGCACCCGTGAACTGGCCCTCGCGGCAATTCGCGCCCAGCGCAGTCTGCAAGAAGAGGTCGCCCGGCGCGGCACCGAACCGGGTCCCGATTACGCGCAACTGCTACAGCAAGGCAAAGTCCTGCCACCGCTGGACCACGAAGACCCGGCCCATTGCCTGATCAGCGGCACCGGCCTGACCCATCTTGGCAGCGCCTCGGCACGGGACAAGATGCACCAGCAGGGCGGCGCCGTCGAAGCCGGCATGACTGACACCATGCGCATCTTCAAGTGGGGCCTGGAAGGTGGAAAACCCGCCGCCGGGCAGGTCGGTGCGCAACCGGAATGGTTCTACAAGGGCGACGGCAGCATCGTCGTGCGCCCCGGTGCGGACTTTCCGGTGCCACCGTTTGCCGAAGACGCCGGTGAAGAACCCGAGTTGACCGGCCTGTACGTGATCGGCGACGACGGCCTGCCGTATCGCCTCGGTTATGCCTTGGGCAACGAGTTCTCCGACCATGTGATGGAACGACGCAATTACTTGTACCTGGCGCATTCGAAACTGCGCTATTGCTCCTACGGCCCCGAACTGCGTGTCGGTGAATTGCCCAGGCATCTGGTCGGCACCAGCCGCATCAAGCGCAATGGCGAAACGATCTGGGAAAAGGAATTTCTCAGTGGCGAAGACAACATGTGCCACAGCCTCGCCAACCTCGAATTCCACCACTTCAAATACGCGCAGTTCTTGCGCCCCGGCGATGTCCATGTGCACTACTTCGGCACCGCCACGCTGTCGTTTGCCGACGGGGTGAAAACCCAGCCGGGCGATCGCTTCCAGATCAGCCTCGATGAGTTTGGTGCGCCACTGGTGAACGGTATCGGCGAAAGCGCCCAGCCGTTGGCCATCGGTCAGGTGCGTGCGCTTTAAGCCTTTCAAAAGGAACCCTTCATGACATTGCCACTGGGACACAACTACATCGGCGGTCGCCGCAGCGCCAACGGCACGTTGCAACTGCAAAGCCTCGACGCGACCACCGGCGAACCGCTGCCGGGCACCTTCTTTCAGGCATCCGAAGCCGAAGTGGACGCCGCCGCCAACGCTGCGGCCGCCGCTTACCCGGTCTATCGCAACCTGAGCGCTGAAAAGCGCGCCCGGTTCCTCGACGCCATCGCCGATGAAATCGATGCGCTCGGCGATGATTTCGTCGCCACCGTGTGCCGCGAAACCGCGCTACCGGCCGGGCGCATTCAGGGGGAGCGGGGGCGCACCAGCGGGCAGATGCGTTTATTCGCCAAGGTCCTGCGTCGCGGGGATTTCTACGGTGCGCGGATTGACCGGGCACTGCCGGATCGCCAGCCGTTGCCGCGTCCGGACCTGCGTCAGTACCGCATCGGTTTAGGGCCGGTCGCGGTGTTTGGCGCGAGCAACTTTCCCCTGGCATTCTCCGCGGCCGGCGGTGATACCGCGTCGGCCTTGGCCGCCGGTTGCCCGGTGGTGTTCAAGGCGCACAGCGGTCACATGGCGACGGCCGAGTGGGTGGCGGACGCGATCATCCGTGCCGCCGAACGCACGGAAATGCCAGCGGGCGTGTTCAACATGATCTACGGCGGGGGCGTTGGCGAGTGGCTGGTCAAGCACCCGGCGATTCAGGCGGTAGGCTTCACCGGCTCGCTCAAGGGCGGCAATGCCCTGAGCCATATGGCCACGACCCGCCCGCAACCGATCCCGGTGTTTGCCGAAATGTCGAGCATCAACCCGGTGTTCCTGTTGCCCGAAGCGCTGGCGGAACGCGGCGAGCAAATCGCCGCACAACTCGCCGGTTCGGTGACCCAGGGTTGCGGTCAGTTCTGCACCAATCCCGGCCTGGTCATTGGCCTGCGTTCGCCGCAGTTCAGCACCTTCCTGGAAACCTTTTGCGCGAGCATGAACCAGCAACCGGCGCAGACCATGCTCAATGCCGGTGCCTTGGTCAGCTACAGCCGAGGGCTCGCAGAGTTGCATGAACATCCGGGGGTGATGCATCTGGCGGGCCGCCCGCAAGAGGGCAATCAGGCGCAGCCGCAGATATTCAAGGCGGATGTCAGTCTGTTGCTCAAGGGCGATGGATTGCTTCAGGAAGAAGTCTTCGGGCCGACGACTATCGTCATTGAAGTTGCAGATCGGGCGCAGTTGGTGGCGGCGTTGCACGGATTGCGCGGGCAATTGACGGCGACGCTGATTGGCGAGGCCGAGGAGTTGCTGGAGTACCGCTGGCTGGCCGAGCTGCTTCAGGAGAAGGTCGGGCGGATTTTGCTCAACGGCTATCCGACCGGGGTCGAGGTGTGCGAGGCGATGGTGCATGGCGGGCCGTACCCCGCGACGTCCGACTCGCGGGGGACGTCGGTGGGGACGCTGGCGATTGATCGGTTCCTGCGGCCGGTGTGCTTCCAGAATTATCCTGAGGCGTTGCTGCCCGAGGCGTTGCAGAACGCTAATCCGCTGGGGATTCGGCGGTTGGTGGATGGGGAGGTGTGTCAGTCGGCCTTGTAGTGTCTGAACCGACGCCATCGCGAGCAGGCTCGCTCCCACACTGGATCTCCTGTGAACACAACATCTGTGAGCGCTGAGGTTAACTGTGGGAGCGAGCCTGCTCGCGAAGGCGTCATCAGCACCACCAGAATCTACTTGGCCGTCACCTCAGCCACTTTCACCACCGCCGGCTTCAACACCAGCCACAACGCCGCCGCAATCAACACCCCGCCATAGATATGCGCCATCGACAACGGCTCATCCAGCAACAACGCTCCCCACAACACCCCGAACGGCGGGATCAGGAAGGTCGTGGTCATCGACCGCACCGGCCCGACCGAGCTGAGCAAGCGGAAGTAGATGATATACGCCAGCGCAGTACACACCAGCCCCAACCCCAGCAACGACAACCAGACATTCCAGCCGCCCCAGCTCGCCGGCGGTTGGCTGATCACGCTGTAGCCGAACAACGGCAACAGAAACAGCGTCGCCCCGAGCATGCTGCCCAGCGCGGACAAACGGCTGTCGAGACCGCCGGCCTGATCCAGCCAGCGGCGGGCGAGGAAACCGGCGAAGCCGTAACAGGTCGTGGCCATCAGGCAGGCGAGGGCGCCCATCAGCAATTGCAGGTCGAACGCGACCGGGCCCGCCCGGGTCAGCACGCCCACACCAAACAACCCGAGCAATACCCCGCCAAGCTTGGCGGCGGTGAGTCGTTCATGGAAGAACAACCCGCCGATCAACACGCCCATCAGTGGCGTGGTGGCGTTGAAGATGGCCGAGTACCCGGCCGGCAGCACCTGGGCGGCCACGGAATACAGAGTCGCCGGGATCCCGGAGTTGATCACCCCGAGCAGCATCACGGTCTTGAGTTTGCCTTTGAAGTCCCAGCTGATGCGCATCAGCCCGAGAATAATCAGCAGGCCGGTGGCAGCGATCGACACGCGGAAAAACGCCGTGGGGATTGTGCCAATCACGGGGGCGATGATGCGCATGAACAGAAAGCTCGCACCCCAAATGGCCGCCAATGACAGTAAACGGACGATATCGACGGGGTTCACGCTGCTCTCCTTCCTTTATGGGGACGAGAGTGTTGCCGAGTGCCAGATCGATGGCAACCGAAAAACGGGCAAATAACTGCAGTGAAAATTACGCTTCTCCTGCACCCGGTTCACTGGCTAAGCTCAGGGCTCACGAATTCCCGCAGAGGTCTCACCATGCCGCAGCAATGGCCAGCCGCCGATATCGCCCGAATGATCCTCGATGGCTTTGACGATTACCGCGAGCATTTCCGTCAGATTACCGACGGCGCGCGAGCCCGCTTCGAGCAGGCCCAGTGGCAGGAGACGCAAGTCGCGTCCGCCGCGCGGATCAATCTCTATGAAGAAAAAGTCAGTGAAACTGTGGAGCGGCTGCGCGTCGCGTTCGACAGTGACACGCTGGACGTCAGTTGCTGGCCGCTGGTCAAGAGCGCGTACATCACGCTGATCGACCTGCGTTTCGACGATGAACTGTCCGAGACCTGGTACAACTCGATTTTCTGCGGTTTGTTCAGCCATGACCTGATCAGCGACGGCTGCATGTTTATCCACACCACGCGCCCAAGCCTGCGTCGGGCCCGCGCCGCACAAACCCGCACCTACAAACCTCAGGGTCAGTTGTCCGGCATGCTGGCGAGCATTTTTGCCGACTACCGTTTCAGTGAAGATTACGCTGACCTGGCCGGCGACCTGAGCCGCCTCGAAGCGCAACTGCGCGAGAACCTGCCGGACTGGGTGTGCAAGGACCCGGAGCTGAGCGTCGAGCTGTTTTCCTCGGTGCTCTACCGCAATAAAGGCGCGTACCTGGTCGGGCGCATCTACACCCGGGACGAGCAGTGGCCGCTGGTAATTCCGCTGCTGCACCGCGAAGGTCGCGGGATTCAGATCGATGCGCTGATTACCGATGAAGCGGACGTGTCGATCATCTTCTCGTTCACCCGCTCGTATTTCATGGTCGACGTGCCGGTGCCGGCGGAGTTCATCGGTTTCCTCAAGCGCATCCTGCCGGGCAAGCACATCGCCGAGCTGTACACCTCGATCGGTTTCTACAAACACGGCAAGTCCGAGTTCTACCGGGCGCTGATCAATCACCTGGCCAACACCGACGACCAGTTCATCATGGCCCCCGGTGTGCGCGGCATGGTCATGAGCGTGTTTACCCTGCCGGGTTTCAACACCGTGTTCAAAATCATCAAGGACCGTTTCTCGCCGTCGAAGAACGTCGACCGCGCCACGGTGATCGAGAAATACCGTCTGGTGAAAAGCGTCGACCGCGTCGGGCGCATGGCTGATACCCAGGAGTTCGCCGATTTCCGTTTCCCGTTGAGCAAGTTCGACCCGGCGTGCCTGGAAGAATTACTCGAAGTGGCAGCCTCCACGGTGTCGGTCGAAGGCGACACTGTGCTGATCCGCCACTGCTGGACCGAACGGCGGATGACGCCGTTGAACCTGTACCTGGAAAACGCCAACGAGGCGCAGGTGCATGAGGCGCTGGAGGATTACGGCCTGGCGATCAAGCAACTGGCGGCGGCGAACATCTTTCCCGGCGACATGCTGCTGAAAAACTTCGGCGTCACCCGCCACGGTCGCGTGGTGTTTTATGACTATGACGAGATTTGTTTCCTGACCGAGGCCAACTTCCGCCACATCCCGCAGCCGCGTACGCCGGAAGACGAGATGGCATCGGAGCCTTGGTATTCGATCGGGCCGCTGGATGTGTTTCCCGAGGAGTTTCCACCTTTTTTGTTTGCTGACTCGGGTCAGCGGCGCTTGTTTGATCAGTTGCATGGCGAGTTGTACAACGCCGATTACTGGAAAAGCCTGCAAGAGGCGATTCGGGCGGGGAAGATCATCGACGTGTTCCCGTATCGGCGCAAAGGCTTCGAAAACGAATAACCTCGTTTGGGCGACCACAAACCTGTAGGAGCCCGGCTTGCCGGCGATGGCGTCCGCAAGATCGCTATCGCCGGCAAGCCGGGCTCCTACAGGGAGCAGTGACCGTTCGAAAAATCGCAGCGCTCATTTGTACCGCCAAATCTGCGACAATCGCCCCCCTGCGCCACTAGACGACTGAATTGCGTACCCGATGACCGACGAATCGCCCTCCATCGACAAACTGCTGAAAAACCTCGATCACGCCATGCTCGCCGACCGCCACCGGCTGCGGCGGCAGTTGCTTGAGCTGCGCAAGAAACCTGACGAGGCCAAGCTGGCCCTGTGGGTGACGCGCCTGCAGGCGTCCTGTGATCAGGTGTTGGCGCGGCGCGCCAGCCTGCCGGTGATTCGTTACGACGACAGTTTGCCGATCGCCGCCAAGCGCGACGAAATCAAAGCCGCGCTGCTCAAGCATCAGGTGCTGATCATCGCTGGCGAAACCGGCTCGGGTAAAACCACCCAGTTGCCGAAGATTTGCCTGGAAATCGGTCGCGGCCAGCATGGCCTGATCGGCCACACCCAGCCGCGTCGAATTGCGGCGCGCAGCGTGGCCAGCCGCGTTGCTGAAGAACTGGCGACGCCACTGGGCGCGCTGGTCGGTTATCAGGTGCGGTTCGAGGACCAGAGCGATTCCAACACCCTGATCAAACTGATGACCGACGGCATCCTGCTGGCGGAAACCCAGAACGACCGCTACCTCGAACGCTACGACACGATCATCGTCGACGAAGCCCACGAACGCAGCTTGAACATCGACTTCCTGCTCGGTTACCTGAAAACCCTGCTGCCGCGCCGTCCGGACCTGAAAGTCATCATCACCTCGGCCACCATCGACCTGGAGCGCTTCTCCAAGCACTTCGACGACGCACCGATTGTCGAAGTCTCCGGCCGCACCTTCCCGGTGGAAACCTGGTATCGCCCGCTGACGCTGGAGCAGGACGAAGAGGGCAACCGCGTCGAGGACGACTTGACCGTGGACCAGGCGATTCTCGCCACCCTCGACGAAATTGCCGCGTTCGAACGCAGCGAGCGCAAGAGCCCCGGCGATGTGCTGGTGTTCCTGCCCGGCGAGCGCGAAATTCGCGATGCCGCCGACATGCTGCGCAAGGCCCAGCTCAAGCACACCGAAATCCTGCCGTTGTATGCGCGTCTGTCGCCGGCAGAGCAGCAGCGGATTTTCCAGTCGCACCCAGGACGTCGCGTGGTCCTGGCGACCAACGTCGCGGAAACTTCGCTGACGGTGCCGGGCATTCGTTACGTGATCGACAGCGGCACCGCACGCATCAGCCGTTACAGCTACCGCGCCAAGGTCCAGCGCCTGCCCATCGAGGCGATTTCACAGGCCAGCGCCAACCAGCGTAAAGGTCGCTGTGGTCGGGTTGAGCCCGGCATCTGCATCCGCCTTTATGGCGAAGACGATTTCATGGGTCGCCCGGAATTTACCGACCCGGAAATCCTGCGCACCAACCTTGCCGCCGTTATTTTGCAGATGCTGCACCTGCGCCTTGGCGAGATTACCGATTTCCCGTTTATCGAACCGCCGGATGGCAAGGCCATCAGCGACGGTTTTAACCTGCTGCAAGAGCTTTCGGCGGTGGACCGCAACAGTCAGCTGACCCCGTTGGGGCGCAATCTGGCGCGCTTGCCGGTGGACCCGCGCATGGGCCGCATGCTCCTGGAAGCGGCGAAACTCGGCAGCTTGCAGGAAGTGCTGATCGTCGCCAGCGCCATGTCGATTCAAGACCCGCGCGAGCGTCCGCCGGAGCGTCAGCAGGCGGCTGATCAGGCTCACGCACAATGGAAAGACGCGGACTCGGACTTCGCCGGGTTGGTCAATCTGTGGCGCGGCTTTGAAGAGCAACGCCAGGCGCTGACGGCGAGTCCGTTGCGCAATTGGTGCCGCAAGAATTTCCTCAATTACCTGCGGTTGCGCGAATGGCGCGACTCGCACCGTCAGTTGAGCCTGATCTGCCGCGACATGCAGCTGAGCATCAACAAAGAACCGGCGGATTACCCGAAACTGCACAAAGCCGTGCTCTCGGGCCTGCTCAGTCAGATCGGCCAGAAAACCGATGAAGGTGATTACCTGGGCGCCCGTCAGCGGCGTTTCTGGATTCACCCGTCATCCGGTTTGGGCAAGAAGCGCCCGCAATGGCTGATGACCGCCGAGCTGGTGGAAACCACCAAACTCTATGCGCGCATGGTCGCCAAGATCGATGCCGACTGGATCGAGCCGCTGGCCGGGCACCTGATCAAGAAAAACCACTTCGAACCGCATTGGGAGAAGAAGCGCGGTCAGGTTGTGGCCTTCGAGCAGATCACTTTGTTCGGACTGATCGTGGTTGGTCGCCGGCCCGTGCATTACGGGCCGATTGATCCAGTGGTGTCCCGTGAGTTTTTCATTCGTGAAGGGCTGGTGCGCGGCGAGATTCAATCCAAGGCCAAATGCCTGACAGCCAACGCGCAACTGCTGGAGCAACTCGACGAACTGGAAGCCAAGGCCCGTCGCCGTGACATTCTCGCCGACGAAGAAACCCTGTTCGCTTTCTACGATGCGCGATTGCCGGCGGAGATTCACCAGACCGCCACGTTCGACAGTTGGTACAAGGTCAACAGCCAGAAAGACCCGCAGCTGTTGATCATGCGCGAAGAAGACGTGCTGGCCCGCGAGGCTAGCGAAGTCACCGCCCTGCATTACCCGGACACCCTGCATATCGGTGATCTGGAGCTGTCGCTGAGTTACCACTTCGAGCCTAACCATCCACGCGATGGCGTGACCCTGCGCGTGCCGGCGCCGTTGCTGCCAATGTTGCCACCGGAACGTCTGGAGTGGCTGGTGCCGGGGGTGATCGAAGCCAAATGCATCGCGCTGGTGCGCAACCTGCCCAAGGCCTTGCGCAAGAATTTCGTGCCGGTGCCAGACTTCGTCAAAGCCGCGCTGCAACGCATGACCTTCGCCGAGGGTTCATTGCCGCAGGCGCTGGGCCGCGAATTGCTGCGCATGACCGGCGCGCGGGTCAGCGATGAAGCGTGGGCCGAAGCGTCACAACAGGTCGACAGCCATTTGCGAATGAACCTGGAAATCGTCGACGGCGAGGGCAAGTTCCTTGGCGAAGGGCGTGATCTGGCGGAACTGACCGCGCGTTTTGCTGAAGCGAGTCAGGCCGCATTGGCGGTACCGCAAACCGCGAAAAGCCAGCGACCGGTGGAGGCGAAAGTCTTTGCCGCGGTCGCCGAGAAAACCCAACAGAAGATTGCCGGGCTGTCGATGACGGTCTATCCGGCGCTGGTGGAAGAGGGCGGCACGGTCAAGGAAGGGCGTTTCTCGACGCCGGCCGAAGCCGAGTTCCAGCATCGTCGTGCATTGCAGCGTTTGCTGATGCAGCAACTGGCGGAACCGGCGAAATTCCTGCGCGGCAAGTTGCCGGGGCTGACCGAATTGGGCCTGATGTACCGCGACATGGGGCGCGTCGACAGTCTGGTGGAAGACATTCTGCTGGCCAGTCTCGACAGCTGCATTCTCGACGGTGAAGACCCGTTGCCACGCGATGGTGCCGGGCTGGCGGCGTTGGCCGAGCGCAAACGTGGCGGCTGGACTGAACACGCCGAGCGTCTGGCGAAGCTGACCCTGGAAATCCTCAAACTGTGGCATGGCCTGCAAAAACGCTTCAAGGGCAAGATCGACCTGGCGCAAGCCGTGGCCCTGAACGACATCAAGCAGCAGCTCAGTCACCTGGTGTATCCCGGTTTTGTCCGTGAAACGCCAATGGTGTGGCTCAAGGAGCTGCCGCGTTACCTGAAAGCGGTCGAGCAGCGTTTCGAGAAAATCGGTGCTCAGGTGCAACGGGATCGGGTGTGGAGCGGCGAATTGTCCGGCCTCTGGGCCCAATACCAGACCCGCGCCAGCAAACATGCCCAGGAAGGCAAGCGCGATCCGCAGCTGGAGCTGTATCGCTGGTGGCTGGAGGAATACCGGGTTTCGCTGTTTGCCCAGCAATTGGGGACCAAGGTGCCGATCTCCGATAAACGCCTGAATAAACAGTGGACCCAGGTCGAACCCTGAAACCGGGGCTCGCCACAAAACCTGTGGGAGCGAGCCTGCTCGCGAAGGCGGTGTGTCAGTCAACAATGATGTTGAAGCTGATGCCCTCTTCGCGAGCAGGCTCGCTCCCACATTTTAGGTACGCCGTTACTCGCGCAAAAGGCGCCAAAATCTAACGTTTATGGCAAACTTCGCGCCTATAAACGCCGGCCCCGCGGTTTTGAGCCCTTCAAGGTTCGGGCGGAACGGAATAAAGCGATGCCTGGTTGGCTTCCCGTGACGGGAACAGACCCTTTGTGTGTTGGTACGTCGGTGCCAATGCTTTCTGCCTGAACAGATTAGAGAAACGACCATGCATAACGTCGTCATCAGCGGCACCGGCCTGTACACCCCGGCCAACAGCATCTCCAACGAAGAGCTGGTGCAGTCCTTCAACGCCTACGTCGCGCAATTCAACGCCGACAACGCCGAGGCCATTGCCCGTGGCGAAATCGAAGCGTTGACCGAGTCCAGCGCTGCGTTTATCGAAAAAGCCTCCGGCATCAAAAGCCGCTTTGTCATGGACAAGGACGGCATTCTCGACCCGCAACGCATGGCGCCACGCCTGCCGGAGCGCTCGAACGACGAATGGTCGGTGCTCTGCCAAATGGCCATCGGCGCTGCCGAACAAGCCTTGCAGCGCGCCGGCAAGACTGCTGCGGACATCGACGGCGTGATCGTCGCCTGCTCCAACCTGCAACGCGCCTACCCGGCCATCGCCATCGAAGTCCAGGAAGCGCTGGGCATCCAGGGCTTCGGTTTCGACATGAACGTTGCCTGCTCCTCGGCAACCTTCGGCATCCAGGCCGCCACCAACAGCGTGCAACTGGGCCAGGCCCGGGCGATCCTGATGGTCAACCCGGAAGTCTGCACCGGTCACCTGAACTTCCGCGACCGCGACAGCCACTTCATCTTCGGTGACGCGGCCACCGCCGTGATCATCGAGCGTGCGGACCTGGCGACGTCCAAGTACCAGTTCGACATCGTCAGCACCAAACTGCTGACCAAGTTCTCCAACAACATCCGCAACAACTTCGGCTTCCTCAACCGCGCTGCGGAAGAGGGCATCGGTGCCAAGGACAAACTGTTCGTGCAGGAAGGCCGCAAGGTGTTCCGCGACGTGTGCCCGATGGTCGCCGAGCTGATCGCCACGCACCTGGATGAGAACAAGCTCAACATCGGTGACGTGAAGCGTTTCTGGCTGCACCAGGCCAACCTCAGCATGAACCACCTGATCGTCAAGAAACTGCTGGGTCGCGAGGCCACCGAAGAAGAGGCACCGGTGATTCTCGACACCTACGCCAACACCAGCTCCGCCGGGTCGGTGATCGCTTTTCACAAGAATCAGGATGATCTGGCCGCCGGCTCGCTGGCCGTGCTCAGTTCGTTTGGCGCCGGTTACTCGATTGGCAGCGTGATTCTGCGCAAGCGTTGAGCCACACCTTTTTCCGTTGGATAGTTGGGACGTTTCCTACAGTCGAAACCGTCAGGACACTGTAGCTTTCGGAAATAACGGCAGGACTGCGCCGCGGGCGGAGTCCTGCCGTCGTCATTTTCGAAGTCAGAACAAGGGGATTGATTGATGGCGGCTGACGATTCGCAACTGCTTGAGCGATTACTGGCCGGCGAGCAAAAGGCATTCAAGGAATTAGTCAGCACTTACCAGAGCGCCATGCGCGCGGTGGCCTACGCGATTGTGGGCAGCCGGCATGCCGACGAAATCGTTCAGGATGCGTGGCTGTCGGTGGTGCGTAACTTGAGCAAATTCGAGGCGAGGTCGAGCCTCAAGACCTGGTTGCTGACCATTACCGCGAATGCGGCAAAAGGTCGATACAAACAAAACCGTCGCGAAGTGCTCCTCGATGACCTGCCGTCGCCCCACGGGACCATCGATGACGATCGTTTCTCGTCCGCTGATGGTCATTGGCTGGTGGCGCCGTTTGCCTGGCACCAGGACACGCCGGAAGCGCTACTGACCGAAAACGAGCTGCGCGAATGCCTGGAACACACGCTGCTCAGCCTGTCGGAACTGCAAAGCAGTGTGTTATTACTTCGCGAGCGTCAGGGGCTTGAGCTGGAAGAGATCTGTAATCTTCTGGAAATCTCGCTCTCCAATGTTCGTGTGCTGCTGCATCGGGCACGGTTGAAGGTCTTTGCGACCGTAGAACATTTTGAGGAAACCGGCGAATGCTGACCTGTAAGGAACAAGTGGCACGTTCCAGCGATTATCTTGACGGGCAGTTGAGTTTTCGTGAGCGGCTGATGGTGCGTCATCACCTGATGTTCTGCCCTAATTGCCGGCGGTTCATTCGTCAGATGCGGGTGATGCAGGCGACATTGCGCGCCATGCCCGAGGACGCCGTGCCGGACGCTGATACGCTGGCCGAACGTCTGGCTGCCGAACGTCGCAAGGACATTCCGTAGCAGCGGGGATGGGGGGCGGGGGTCAAGAAACAGGCTCGCGTGGATGAATCGAACGGATGATGGGGATCAACCCATCCACGCCAGACTGTAAAAGCAACCCGGGCTTCCTTGCCCGAGTCGTGTAGCGGGGGTAAATCAGAACTTCGCTTCAGCATCCAGTTGCAGGGTGTTGATGTCCGAATCTTTCTTGTTGATGCTGGCGTTGGTCTGGTCAGACGTTGCCATGAAGTACGTCGCGCCCAGGTTGAAGTTCTTGTCCAACTCGTAGCTCACTTTCAACTTGCTGCCGCGCGAACCGGTGAAACCGTTGGCGAAGTCGGAGTCGGTGAAGGCGCCGACTACCGAGTTACGCTGTACATCGCGGTAGTTGTAGTCCACTGCGAAGCCGTAGAGCTTGGTCTTGACGCCGGTCAACCAGCCAGTGTCCTGGTCGTTGCTCGCGTCTTTGTTGTTGACGTACTGACCGTACAGCGAGAGCGGTACTGGCAGGTTGTTGATGTCGAGCTGACCAAAGCCTTCATACAGTTTGAAACGTTCGTTCGGGCTGTTGCCGTTGACGGCCAGGGCGCAGGGCGCGGTGACGGTGCCGGTGGTCGGGCAGGCGCTGTTCGCGTCGTTGTCGTAGGAATAGATACTGCCGCCCAAGGTCATTTTCAGGCTGTCGGTGATGGCAAAGCGCGCACCCAACTGGCCAGCGTACAGACGCAGGTCGTGTTTGAACTGCACGCCTTCGCCGTCGACGTTGTCCTTGAGGGTGTAGTGACCGGCGCTACCGAACAGTTCGGTGCTGCCGCTCAGCGGGTACTTGTAGGATGCGGACAGGCCTTCCGGGTTGATGTCGCTATCCCAGATGATGTCGCCCATGCTCACCCATTGTTGTGGCATCTTGCCGCCAACGAGGTGCAGGTTCTTGATCGCGTCCGGGTGGTAGTCGACGTAACCCTGGTCCAGCCAGATCTGCTTCTTGTCGAAGTAGTTGTTCAGGTCCTGGTTGGTGGAGCGCGCGTCGTCGTTGCTGCCGGTGGCGATACGGATACCGGTGTCGACTTGCGGGTTGATTTCGCTGTAGGCACCCAGTCGGGCACGAATGCGCTGGCGATCCTGGTCTTTGTTGTTTGGAACGCCATCGTTGTGGACGGTTTCTTCACGGAAACGAACGTCACCCTTGAACTGGGTCTTGGCGGCCCATGCCAGTTTCTGGTCGAAGGCACTCAGCGTGTCGGTTTTCTTCGCAGTTTGTGCGATCTGCTCGTTGGTCTCTTGCTGAGCCTGACGGGCGATTTGCTGGTCTTTCTGATCCCGGGCCAGTTCGGCTTGCAGCTCGCCGTACTGTGCGTTGGTAATCGAGCCGTTAGCCTTGAGCATGTCGAGCAGTTTGGCGTCGACTGCAGCGCTGGCCGGAACGCTCATGGCCAGCAGTAGCCCGCCACACAGGGCCGCCGCAGTTTTCGTGGAAGCAAGACGCATATCAATCTCCGAAGATGAGAGTGGATGACTGAGCCATCCAGGGCACAACCGACCATTGATGGACGGAAAACAGTGGCCGGGTAATAACCAGGCGCTCTAAAAACAGGCGCCAGTATCGCGATGGTTTATGACAGGGCAGTGGCAAAGTGATGGCGTCTTGATGACGATACAAAGGCTGTTTGAACTTTTTCTTCGCGGGCCTGTCGGCGAAACGCGGGTGTGGAATGGCTGGCGATAGGCGATACTCGCGAGGCTTTCACGCAAGAAGTGGAGAGGAAGTTGATGCCGCTGCAACGATTGGAAAATCTGTCCGAAATCGCACCGCATAACTGGGATGCGCTCGTTCCTGAGAGTCAGCCTTTTCTGCGCCATGCCTTCCTCAGTGCCCTGGAGGACAGCGGCAGTGTCGGCCCGCATTCCGGCTGGCAGCCCGAGCATTTGTTGCACGTCGAGGGTGATCGGCTGATCGCCGCGTTGCCCAGTTACCGCAAGTGGCATTCCTATGGCGAGTACGTGTTCGATCACGCCTGGGCCGATGCCTGCGAGCGCGCCGGTATCGACTATTACCCCAAATTATTGACCGCCGTGCCCTTCAGTCCGGTGAGTGGTCCGCGGTTGCTGGCGGCCAGCGTCGAGGACGGTTTCGAGTTACTTAACAGCCTGCCGGGCTACCTTGAGATCGAAGGGCTTTCCAGTGCGCACATCAACTTCACTGACCCGTTTACCGACGCTGCATTGAGCGAACAGCCAGGCTGGCTGCAGCGCATTGGCTGTCAATATCATTGGCAGAATCGCGGCTACCGGGACTTCCAGGACTTCCTCGACGCTCTCAGTTCACGCAAGCGCAAGCAGATGCGCAAAGAGCGTGAGCAAGTGGCGGGGCAGGGCATTGATTTCGAATGGCTCGAAGGTCGGCAGCTGGATCAGGCGCAGTGGGATTTCGTCTATGCCTGCTACGCCAATACTTACGCGGTGCGTCGGCAAAGGCCTTATTTGACGCGCGAATTCTTCAGCCTGCTGGCCGAACGCATGCCGGAGTCGATTCGCGTGGTGCTGGCCAAGCAAGGCTCACGGCCGGTGGCCATGGCCTTCAGCCTGGTGGGTGGCGACAGTTTTTATGGTCGTTACTGGGGCTGCCTGGCGGAGTTTGATCGCCTGCACTTCGAGACCTGTTTCTATCAGGGCATGGACTATGCGATTGCCAACGGCTTCCAGCGATTCGACGCCGGTGCCCAGGGCGAACACAAGCTGATTCGCGGGTTTGAACCGGTAATCACGCATTCCTGGCACTACCTGCGGCATCCCGGTCTGAAAGCAGCAGTCAAAGACTTCCTCGAGCAAGAGCGTGTCGGCGTGCTGGCCTATGCCGAAGAGGCGAGGACCGCCTTGCCTTATCGGCAAGACTGATCCTCGTTCGGGGCCTTAAGCGTCTTCTTTGCCCAGCCAGCGATAAACCACGCCGCCAATTACCGCACCGAGCAGCGGCGCGACCCAGAACATCCACAGTTGTTGAATCGCCCAGCCTCCGACAATCAGGGCCGGGCCGGTGCTGCGCGCCGGGTTGACCGAGGTGTTGGTGACTGGAATCGAGATCAGGTGGATCAGAGTCAGTGCCAGGCCGATGGCGATGGGCGCAAGTCCGGCCGGGGCGCGCTTGTCGGTGGCACCGAGGATGATCAGGATGAACATCGCCGTCATCACCAGTTCACAGACAAACCCTGCTGCCATGGAGTAGCCGCCGGGAGAGTGTTCGCCATAACCGTTGGAAGCCAAGCCCCCGGCCAGGTCGAAGCCGGGTTTGCCGCTGGCAATGAAGTACAGCAACGCGGCTGCAATCACTGCGCCGATTACCTGGGCAATGATGTAGGCCGGCAGTTCCTTGGCCGGGAACCGTCCGCCGACCACCAGGCCCAGCGACACTGCCGGATTGAGGTGACAACCGGAGATATGGCCGATGGCGAACGCCATGGTCAGCACCGTCAAACCAAACGCCAGGGACACCCCCAGCAAACCGATCCCCACATTCGGGAAGGCAGCGGCCAGTACCGCACTGCCACAGCCTCCTAACACTAACCAGAACGTGCCTACTAACTCTGTCGCAGAACGTTTGAATAGAGACATGAGAGCGTGTCCTTTCGAGGTTTTACTGCCTATCGCATCCAGTAGATGGACTGCAGAACCATCTCCAGAAACCTTGGCTGAGTACAGCAGGGTTTTTTGAGAATTCCAGTGCCCATAAAAAACCGCCAGAGCCCGTGGTTGAGAGGCTGTGGCGGTTTTAGGCGTGTAAAAGATCCCTGTGGGAGCGAGCCTGCTCGCGAAGGCGGTGTATCTGACACAACTATGCCAACTGACACGCCGCCTTCGCGAGCAGGCTCGCTTGTATGGGGTTGGGGTGATTGCGGGTTAATCGATTCCTACGAAACCGCCGGTCTGGTGCTGCCACAGCCGTGCATACAACCCACCATGGGCCAACAGTTCGGCGTGGGTGCCGGTTTCGGCGATCCTGCCGTTTTCCAGCACCACCAACCGATCCATCCGGGCGATGGTTGAAAGCCGGTGGGCAATGGCGATCACGGTTTTGCCCTGCATCAGGGTTTCCAGGCTTTCCTGGATCGCCGCTTCGACTTCAGAGTCGAGGGCTGACGTGGCCTCGTCCATGATCAGGATCGGTGCATCCTTGAGCAGCACCCGGGCAATCGCAATCCGCTGGCGCTGGCCACCGGAGAGTTTCACTCCGCGCTCACCGACATGCGCATCAAAACCGGTGCGGCCTTCGGCGTCGGACAGTAACGGAATGAACTCGTCGGCACGGGCCTTGTGCACCGCTTCCCAGAGTTCGGCGTCGGTGGCGTCGGGTTTGCCGTACAGCAAATTGTCGCGGATCGAACGGTGCAGCAGCGACGTGTCCTGGGTGATCATGCCGATGCGCTCGCGCAGGCTTTCCTGGCCGACGTCGGCAATGTTCTGGCCGTCGATGAGGATTCGCCCGCCCTCCACGTCATACAGGCGCAGCAGCAGATTGACCAAGGTCGATTTGCCGGCACCGGACGGACCGATCAGGCCGATCTTTTCACCGGCCTTGATGTTCAGGTTGAGGTCGCCAATGATCCCGCTCTTCTTGCCGTAGTGGAAATCCACGTGCTCGAAGCGCACTTCGCCGCGAGCGACGGCCAGCGGTTTGGCTTGATCGCGATCGGTCACGCTGACCGGTTGCGAGATGGTCTGCAAACCGTCCTGGACCATGCCGATGTTTTCGAAGATGCCGGTGACCACCCACATGATCCAGCCGGACATGTTGACGATGCGGATCACCAGGCCAGTGGCCAGGGCAATCGCGCCCACGGTGATCAGCGACTGCGTCCACAGCCACAGGGCCAGGCCGGTGGTGGTGACGATCAGCAGGCCGTTCATGCTGGTGATGACCACGTCCATGCTGGTGACCACGCGGCCAGCCAGTTGGGCCTTTACCGTCTGCTCTTCGATGGCTTCCTTGGCGTACTGCTGTTCGAAATTGGTGTGGGCGAACAGCTTCAGCGTGGTGATGTTGGTGTAGCCGTCGACGATCCGCCCCATGAGTTTGGAGCGCGCATCGGACGACACCACCGAACGCTCTTTAACCCGTGGCACGAAGTAGTAGAGCGCACCCATGTACGCGGCGATCCAACTCAGCAACGGGATCATCAGGCGCCAGTCGGCCTCGGCAAACAGCACCAGCGAACTGATCGCGTAGATCAGCACGTGCCAGAGCGCGTCCACCGCTTGCACCGCTGAATCACGCAACGAGTTGCCGGTCTGCATGATGCGTTGGGCGATGCGCCCGGCAAAGTCGTTCTGGAAGAAATTGAGGCTCTGTTTGAGCACGTAACTGTGGTTCTGCCAGCGGATCATGCTGGTCATGCTGGGGCTCAGGGTCTGGTGCACCAGCAAGTCGTGCAGGCCAACGAACACCGGGCGCAGGATCAGCGCCACCACTGCCATCCAGGCCAGCTCGATACCGTGTTCCTTGAAGAAATTGACGTTGGGCGTGCCTTGGGCGAGGTCGATGATGCGGCTCAGGTAACTGAACAGCGCCACTTCGATCAGCGCGCCGAAGAGGCCGACGATCAGCAGGGCGGCGAAACTCGGCCAGACCTGCTTCAGGTAATAGGTATAGAAAGGGAGAACCCGATCCGGCGGAGCCGCCGTCGGTGCATCACGAAAGACGTCGATCAGTTTTTCAAAACGGCGATAAAGCATCAGTTCTCCGCCCGCGCACGGGCTCTCCTTTGAACAGTGTGAGCGGTGCCGCGGGACGGCAACCGCTCAAGACTTCCTGTGAAGCTTAGTTGATGACCTTGGCCGACTTGATGAATACAGGATCGGCGGGCACGTCTTTCATGCCGCTTTTGGTAGTGGTCTGGGTATTGACGATGATGTCTACCACGTCCATGCCTTTCACGACTTTACCGAACACGGCGTAGCCGTCACCCTGGTCAAGGAAATCGTTGTCCTTGACGTTGACGAAGAACTGGCTGGTGGCCGAATCCGGATCGGAGGTACGCGCCATGGACAGCGTGCCACGGACGTTATGCAGGCCGTTTTTCGATTCGTTCTTGATCGGCGCTTCGGTCGGTTTTTGCTGCATTTGTTGAGTGAAACCGCCGCCTTGGATCATGAAGCCCGGAATGACGCGGTGGAAAATGGTGTTGTTGTAGAAGCCACTGTTCACGTACTTCAGAAAGTTTTCAGTGCTTTTTGGCGCCTTGACCGGGTCCAGTTCGATTTCGATCTGGCCGTTGGTGGTGTCCAGCAAGACGTGCGGTGCCTTGGCTGGCGTGGCAGCCATCAGGTTGGCGGCAAACAGAACGGAACCGGCGACGAGGGCGATTTTTTTCAGCATGGGTCAGTGATCCTGATTGGGGTGGTATCGACTGCGGTGAGAAACTCGAGCAGTGTTTGGTTGAAGCGTTCGGGTTGGTCCAGCGGGGTGGCGTGGCGCGAATCGGCGATCACCACCAGCCGCGCATCGGGCAGCAGTTTTACATAGGTTTCCTTCAGCGCCACCGGCGTGTAATCACGGTCGGCGCTGACGATGAGGGTTGGACAGGCAACCTTCGAAAGTCGTTCCTGAACCCCCCAGCCAACGATGGCATCGAAGCTGGCGAGATAAGCATGTTTGTCGTTTTTTGCCCAGCGCTCAGCCATCTTTTGACGCAAATCAGCCTGCTCCGGATTCGGGAACAGCTTGCCGCCGAGGGCCTTGCCGATGGTGCCCAGGCTGAGGACGCGCATCAGGCTCCAGCGTTTGAACCACTGCCAATAATCGTCGCGGCTGCGCAACTTGACCTCTGGCGCGCTGTTGACGATGGTCAGGCTCTTGAGCAATTGCGGCTGGTCCACGGCCAGTTGAAAACCGATCATGCCGCCCATCGACAGCCCCACGTAATGCACCGGGCCGAGGTTCAAATGCTCGATCAGCGCGACCAGGTCGGCACTGAAACCGGCAATGCTGTAGCGCTCGCGGGGTTTGTCGGAGCGACCGTGGCCGCGCACATCCGGGACGATCACCCGGTAGCGCGAGGACAGCGCCGGGATCTGCATTTCCCAGTCCAGCGTGCTGGACCCCAACCCATGGACCAGGAGCAATGGCGTGCCATGGCCATATTCCTCGTAGTGCAGGTTGCAACCTTCATGTTCGAAATAGGCCATGCATTCACTCCTTGTCAGGCTTGTTCAGGGGCGGCGAAAGGCGCGTCCAGTGGTGCGGTGTCGAAAGTGCGCAGCAGTTCGATGAGAATCTGCGTCGCCGGTCCCAAGGGTTTGTCCTTGTTCGAATACAGGTAAAAGCTCGGATTGCGACTGCCGCCCTGATCCAACGGTAGCAGCTTGAGCGTGCCTTCCTTGAGTTCCCGTTCAATCATGTGCCGTGGCAGCCAGGCGAACCCCAGGCCGCTGCTGACAAACGTCGCGGCGGTGGCCAGGCTGCCGACGGTCCAGCGCTGTTCGGCGCCGAGCCAGCCGACGTCGCGCGGCTGCTGCCGGCCGGAGTCACGGATCACCACTTGCATCTGGCTTTCCAGGTCCTGGAAATTCAGTTCGCGGTTGAGGCGGTGCAGCGCATGGTCGGGGTGGGCGACCGCGACGAATTCGACGTCGCTCAACTCCGCACCCAAATAGCCTGGAATGCTCAGGCCGGTGATCGCGAGGTCGGCCACGCCTTCGAGCAGGACTTCCTCCACCCCCGACAGCACCTCTTCACGCAGGCGAACACGGCAGCCGCGACTTTGCGGCATGAACGCGGTCAAGGCGCGCACGAGGCGAGCGCTCGGGTACGCCGCGTCGACCACCAGCCGCACTTCGGCTTCCCAGCCTTGTTCCATGTGATGGGCCAGGTCTTCCAGTTGGCTGGCCTGTTTCACCAGTTGCCGCGAGCGGCGCAGCAATACGCCACCAGCTTCGGTGAGCACGGCTTTACGACCGTCGATGCGCAACAGCGGCACGCCGAGCTGGTCCTGCATGCGCGCGACGGTGTAGCTCACCGACGATTGCGAACGGTGCAGCGCTTCGGCGGCCTGGGCGAAACCACCGTGGTCGACCACGGCCTGCAATGTTCGCCATTGATCAAGGGTCACGCGGGGCGCTTTCATGAATAGCTCCTCTTGTCCTAAGCTGGCAGCCCTTTATGGAGACTGCTGAATGAATAAATTCTGTTGTGTGCTGCTGGCGATGCTGCCGCTGACGGCATTTGCTTATCCGATCGATGTGCAGAAAGACCTCAATGGCTTGAAAGTCGACTATGAGACTTTCGACACGGATAACGACATCGGCTCCATCCGGGTGGCTAACTACGGCGATGTCGATGTCAGCTGCAAGGCCGTGTTCATCAATGGCCCGGAAGCGCCACGTACCCGCAAGATCGATGTACCGGCGGGCAAGCATAAAAATGCTACCGCGAAGTTCACCCGCAGCATCATCAAGCTGCGTATCGAGCTGACCTGCACCCCGAAATGACGCTTTGTTCCTGTGTGGGGCTGTCTCACCCCCACAGGGTATGCTCAGCTTATAAACGAATTTATTGATGGGTTATAGCAGTTATTTGCGCTTTTTCATCGATATGACTCTGTTTAACCTCCACTCCATCGCCTTACAGCATTCTCAGATGGAGCCTACATCCCATGTCACGCGTTCTGATCATCGAAAGCAGCGCCCGTCAGCAAGACTCGGTTTCCCGTCAACTGACCCAGACCTTCATCAGCCAATGGAAAGCCGCGCATCCGGCCGATCAGATCACCGTGCGTGACCTGGCCGTCAATCCGGTGCCGCACCTGGACATCAACTTGCTGGGCGGCTGGATGAAACCGGCCGAGCAACGCAGCGACATCGAACAGGCTTCGCTGGAACGCTCCAACCAGTTGACCGATGAGTTGCTGGCCGCCGACGTGCTGGTCATGGCTGCACCGATGTACAACTTCGCCATCCCCAGCACGCTCAAAGCCTGGCTCGACCATGTGCTGCGTGCCGGCGTGACCTTCAAGTACACCGATACCGGCCCGCAAGGCCTGCTCAGCGGCAAGCGTGCCTACGTGCTGACCGCTCGCGGCGGGATCTACGCCGGTAGCACGGCAGACCACCAGGAACCGTACCTGCGTCAGGTCATGGCGTTCATTGGCATCCACGACGTGACGTTCATTCACGCCGAAGGCATGAACCTGGGCGGTGACTTCCAGGAGAAGGGCCTGAACCAGGCCAACGCCAAGCTTGCCCAGGTCGCCTGAGCCTTTAATCGCCAGATAATCCCTTGATGTTCAAGTGACCTGGCGCAACCCCTTCAAGGCTTTACGCGCAACGAACCTCCCTTTGCACTTGTTGCTCCTGAGTGCTGTCGCCCGATTGAACGCTTTAGCGAGATCGGGCTTTTTTTTGCCTGCGATTTCATCAACACCCCAAATCCCCTTGTGGGAGCGAGCCTGCTCGCGAAGGCGTCGTGTCAGCCAATATCGCCCTTAACTGACACACCGCTTTCGCGAGCAGGCTCGCTCCCACAATGGTTTTGTGCGTTGGCCTGTGTTCGCGATAAACGGCAAAACCCGCTATCGTCGCCGCCATTCAAAACGAGGCGAGCATGGGCTATCTACTTTTTGTCACGCTGATCCAGGCGTTTTCCTTCAGTTTGATCGGCGAATACCTGGCCGGTCACGTCGACAGTTATTTCGCGGTGCTGGTGCGCGTGGTACTGGCCGGGCTGGTGTTCATCCCGCTGACGCGCTGGCGTTCGGTGGAACCGGCGTTCATGCGCGGCATGCTGTTGATCGGCGCATTGCAGTTCGGCGTGACGTATGTGTGCCTGTACCTGAGCTTCCGGGTGCTGACGGTGCCGGAAGTGTTGCTGTTCACCATCCTCACGCCGTTGCACGTGACCTTGATCGAAGACGCGCTGAACCGGCGTTTCAATCCGTGGGCATTGATCGCTGCACTGGTGGCGGTGATGGGCGCGGCGGTGATTCGCTACGACCGGATCAACCCGGATTTCTTCATGGGCTTCCTGCTGCTGCAACTGGCCAACTTCACCTACGCCGCCGGGCAAGTGCTTTATAAGCATCTGGTGGCGCGATACCCGAGCGATCTGCCGCATTACCGGCGTTTTGGCTACTTCTACCTCGGTGCATTAGCGGTGGCCTTGCCGGCGTTCCTGCTGTTCGGTAAACAGAACTTCCTGCCCGAAGCGCCGCTGCAATGGGGCGTGCTGGTGTTCCTCGGCCTGGTCTCGACCGCGCTGGGTCTGTATTGGTGGAACAAGGGCGCGTGCATGGTGAACGGCGGGACGCTGGCGGTGATGAACAACCTCCATGTGCCGGTGGGGTTGCTGATCAATTTGTTGATCTGGAATCAGCATGAGGAGCTGGGGCGGTTGTTTCTCGGTGGGTCGGTGATTCTGATGGCGGTGTGGATCAGTCGGTTGGGTATCCGCAAACCACTGACCGCCGCATAACCCCTGTAGGAGTGATGCGTATTACTTCTCAGCCAACTGCTCCACCAGAAACTCAATAAACGTCCGGGTCTTTTGCGGGACCCGACGTGCCGAAGGGTACACCGCGTTGATCGTGATCGCGGGTGCCTGCCATTCACACATCACCGGCATCAGGCGGCCAGCCGCCAGCGCATCCTCGACAATGAAGTTGGGCAACAGGGCGATGCCCATCCCCGCTTCGGCAGCCTGAGCGAGCAAGTCGCCGTTGTTGGCGTGCAACGGGCCGGTCACGTTGACCCGTTGAGTTTCCTTGCCATTGCACAGTTGCAGGCTGACGCCACTTTGCAGGTACCCGTAGTTGAGGCACTGATGTGCGCGCAAGTCTTGCGGAGTCTGCGGTATACCGGCGCGTGCCAGATACGCCGGTGACGCCACCATGATGCGCGGAGCCGGCGCCAGTTGCCGGGCGATCATCGTCGAATCCGGCAGGCTGGCAATACGGATGGTCACGTCGAAACCCCCGCGCACCGGATCCACCTGCTGGTCGCTGAGCACCAGTTGCAACTCGATGTTCGGGTGCTGCTCATGAAACAGCGGGATCAGTGGCCCCAGTCGGCGCAAGCCAAATGACATCGGCGCGTTGACGCGCAACACCCCGCGCAACTCGCCAATGCCGTTACGCGCACGCTGTTCGGCCTCATCCAGCGATGCCAGCACTTCGCGTGCTGCGTCGAAGTATTCGGCGCCGGCCTCGGTCAAGTGCAGGCTGCGCGTGGTGCGCTGCAGCAATTGCACGCCGATGGCTTCCTCCAGCGCCTGAATCTGTTTACTGACTTTTGATCGCGGCACATCCATTGCCCGAGCAGCCGCGGCGAAACCGTTCTCGCCGACCGTGACGACAAAGGCGCGCATGCATTCAATGCGATCCATGATTGTCCCTATTTTAGAATCAATGATTCTCGATTTTAGGGAATTGTCCCTTTCTATGCCAGCCCCTAAAGTGACATCCAAGCCGACGACAACGCCGCTGACGGCAACGTCGACTCACCCATTACTCACTTTGAAAATCGACATCAAAAGGAACGCGCCATGTCTATTCGTGAACTGCTCAACCCAACCAACTCCGCCCTGATCCTGATCGACCACCAGCCACAAATGGCGTTCGGCGTGCAGTCGATCGACCGTCAAACGCTGAAGAACAACACCGTAGGCCTGGCCAAGGCCGCCAAGATCTTCAACGTGCCGACCATCTACACCTCGGTGGAAACTGAAAGTTTCAGCGGTTACATCTGGCCGGAATTGCTGGCGGTTCACCCGGAGCAAAAGCCGATCGAGCGCACTTCGATGAACTCGTGGGAAGACAAGGCGCTGGTTGATGCGGTGAAAGCCACCGGCCGCAAGAAGCTGATCATTGCCGCGCTGTGGACCGAGGTCTGCCTGACCTTCCCTGCACTGGAAGCGCTGGCTGAAGGTTACGAGGTGTACATCGTCACCGACGCCTCTGGCGGCACCACCAAGGAAGCACACGACATGTCGGTGCAGCGGATGATTCAGGCGGGTGCAGTACCGGTCACCTGGCAACAAGTGCTGCTTGAGTACCAACGTGACTGGGCACACAAAGACACTTACGAAGCGGTGATGGAGTTGGTGCTGGAACACAGCGGCGCGTATGGCATGGGCGTGGATTACGCTTACACCATGGTGCACAAGGCACCGCAGCGGCAGGTCAAGTAACCCCAATCGCAATTACTTGGGAAAATTACTGTGGCGAGGGGGCTTGCCCCCGTTGGGTCGCGAAGCGGCCCCTAATCAAAAGATTGGGGACTGCTGCGCAGTCCAACGGGGGCAAGCCCCCTCGCCACAAAGGCTCACACCCACAGGGTTTTTTGTGGTGGTTACATGATGTGTTTTTCGGCGTCGGGAATGTGGCTTGCGCCCAGCATCGCCGGCAACAACCCCGCTCGCAAATCCCCACCACTCGGCTGCTGATAAAGACTCAACCCAAACTCCGGCAACACCGCCAGCAGGTAATCGAAAATATCCCCCTGAATCCGCTCGTAATCCGCCCACGCCGTGGTGCTGGTGAAACAGTAGATTTCCAGCGGAATACCCTGCGCGGTGGTCTGCATCTGCCGCACCATGCAGGTCATGCCTGGCTGAATCTCCGGGTGACTCTTCAAGTACGCCAATGCATACGCGCGGAAGGTCCCGATGTTGGTCATCCGCCGACGATTGGCGGACATGGCCGCCACATTGCCCTGCGCGGCATTCCAGGCCTTGAGTTCGGCCTGCTTGCGACCGATGTAATCGGTCAGCAGATGCACCTGCGACAACTTCTGCTCTTCGTCATCGCGGATGAAACGCACGCCGCTGGCATCGATGAACAGGCTGCGCTTGATCCGTCGACCGCCGGATTGCTGCATGCCGCGCCAGTTCTTGAACGACTCGGACATCAGGCGCCAGGTCGGGATCGAAACAATTGTCTTGTCGAAGTTCTGCACCTTCACCGTGTGCAACGTGATGTCGACCACGTCACCGTCGGCGCCGACCTGCGGCATCTCGATCCAGTCGCCTACCCGCAGCATGTCGTTGCTGGTCAGTTGCACGCTGGCCACGAACGACAGCAGGGTGTCCTTGTAGACCAGAATAATCACCGCCGACATGGCGCCCAGACCCGACAGCAGCAACAGCGGCGAACGGTCGATCAGGGTGGAAACGATGACAATCGCACCCAGCACGTACAAGACCATTTTTGTCAGTTGCACGTACCCCTTGATCGAGCGTGTGCGGGCGTGTTCGGTGCGCGCGTAGATGTCCAGCAAGGCGCTGAGCAGGGCGCTGATCGCCAGCAACAGGAACAGAATGGTGAACGCCAGCGCCACATTGCCGAGGAAATTCAGGCTGGCCTTGCTCAGCTCCGGCACCAGGTGCAAGCCGAACTGAATCACCAGCGACGGTGTGATCTGCGCGAGGCGATGAAAGACTTTGTTGTGCCGGAAGTCGTTGATCCAGTGCAGCGCCGGTTGGCGGCCGAGCATTTTGGTCGCGTGAAGAATGAGGAAGCGCGCCACTCGTCCGAGGACAAGTGCAATGACCAGCAACAGCATCAGCGCCAGGCTTGAATGCAGGAGTGGGTGCTGATCGAGGGCGCCCCAGAGGTCTTGGGCGTTGAGCCAGAGCTGTTTGATATCCATGGGCTAAAACGATTCTCCTGAAGGACGCGATCGGGCGATTAGAGCATTTAAGAGGGTTTGGATGACGTTTGAAGACAAATCAGGCAACAAAAAGCCACTGTTTATCGTCGTTTTCGTAAAGAAACTCGGCCTGAGCGCTCGAAACCGTTACCCTATGCAGCTGTTTTTTTGTATTTCTTCGAGGTAGCACCCGTGTTTTCCCAATTCGCCCTGCACGAACGCCTGCTCAAAGCCGTGGCCGAGCTTAAATTTGTCGAGCCAACGCCAGTGCAAGCAGCGGCTATTCCGCTGGCGCTCCAAGGGCGTGACCTGCGGGTGACTGCGCAAACCGGTAGCGGCAAAACCGCTGCATTCGTCTTGCCGATCCTCAACCGTCTGATCGGCCCGGCGAAAGTCCGCGTCAGCATCAAGACCCTGATCCTGCTGCCGACCCGCGAGCTGGCCCAGCAGACCATCAAGGAAGTCGAGCGCTTTGCGCAATTCACGTTCATCAAGTCCGGCCTGATCACCGGCGGTGAAGACTTCAAGGTCCAGGCCGCCATGCTGCGCAAGGTGCCGGACATCCTGATCGGTACGCCGGGCCGGATGATCGAGCAACTGAACGCCGGCAACCTCGACTTGAAAGAAGTTGAAGTGCTGGTCCTCGACGAAGCCGACCGCATGCTCGACATGGGCTTTGCCGACGACGTACAGCGTCTGGTAGCCGAATGCACCAACCGCCAGCAGACCATGCTGTTCTCCGCCACCACCGGCGGTTCGGGCCTGCGTGACATGGTGGCCAAGGTGCTGAACAACCCTGAGCACCTGCAGGTCAACAACGTCAGCGACCTGAACGCGACCACTCGTCAGCAGATCATCACCGCTGACCACAACGTGCATAAAGAGCAGATCCTCAACTGGCTGTTGGCCAACGAGACCTATCAGAAGGCCATCGTGTTCACCAACACCCGGGCCATGGCCGACCGCATCTACGGTCGTCTGGTGGCGCAGGAATACAAAGCGTTCGTGCTGCACGGCGACAAAGACCAGAAAGACCGCAAACTGGCCATCGACCGCCTGAAGCAGGGCGGCGTGAAAATCCTCGTCGCCACCGACGTCGCTGCACGCGGCCTGGACGTGGATGGCCTGGACCTGGTGATCAACTTCGACATGCCCCGCAGCGGCGACGAATACGTTCACCGTATCGGTCGTACCGGCCGTGCCGGCAACGAAGGCCTGGCGATCTCGCTGATCTGCCACGGCGACTGGAACCTGATGTCGAGCATCGAGCGCTACCTCAAGCAGAGCTTCGAGCGCCGCACCATCAAGGAAGTCAAAGGCACCTACGGCGGACCGAAAAAGGTCAAGGCCTCGGGCAAAGCCGTTGGCGTGAAGAAGAAAAAAGTCGACGCCAAAGGCGACAAGAAGAAAACCGGCGCCAAGGCTCCGACCAAGCGCAAAATCGCCAACCGCCCGAAGACCGACGCCCTGTCGCTGGTCAGCAAGGACGGCATGGCGCCGCTCAAGCGCCGCAAGCCGGAAGCGCCAGCTGCTGAATAAGCCGTTGTCGTGTCCCAAAAAAACCGGACAGATGTCCGGTTTTTTTATGCGCGGGATTTGGCGGTTGATCAGCCCTCGGCTTTCTTGTCCGCCGTCTGCAATTCTTTCAATCGCTGATCGATGAGCTGGCACTTGTCCGGCAAATCCTTGGCGGCTGTGCCCAAGTCCATCTTCTGCAGCTCGGCATTGATCTCTTTGGCTTTGGCCGGATTCTGCTCGGTGAGCTTGGCCACTTCCTGCGCCAGTTGCTCGCGCTTGGCGGTGGCTTCCTCTGGGGTGCAGGCCCAAGCGGGGAGGGCGCAGGTGAGGGTGGTGGCGAGGGTTATTTTCAGCAGGGTTTTCATAAGTGAGCCTCAGTTCCGGTTAAGGCGGGTTAACCGGTTGAGGGTTGAAGCCCTGTAAAAGTTCAGCTCGTTGACCGAAGAGTGTTGGGTGTTACTGGTCTTTTATGGCAATGCACATGTCCATTTCCAACACGCCGCTGTTCTCATCGTAGGACGCCTCCACTGGGTAACGTTCAAACCCCGGACGCTGGTCGTAGGCCAATCCGCTTTGCGGCATCCACTGCCCGCACAGCTCTCCCCAAGCCGCCGGGATTTCACTGGCCGGGCCTTTGAAGTGGGCGACGGCGTAGCGGCCGCCGGGCAGATGAGTGACGGCGAACGGGTATTTCGGTTCGAAGTCGGCGGGCACTTCGACGCAGGCGTCGTAGCGGCAGTATTGCGCGGGTGTGGTGCTCGGGTCGTCATGGCCGATGCCGTAGCGTACGCGGTTGAGGAGGTTGTTTTCGATCATCCACGGGGCGACGGTTTCGCGCCAGAAGGTGCCGATTTCCGGGCCGTAGGGGCCGGTGTAGCGCAGGTAGGCGACGCGGGCTGGGGGGAGGGTTTTCAGGGTGACGTTCATGTCTGGGGCCTTGGCGTCTGGTTCGTTCAGTGGACGTTGACTGGGCGGGCCTCTTCGCGAGCAGGCTCGCTCCCACAGGGGATTGGTGGCGTACGCAAATCCAATGTGGGAGCTGGCTTGCCTGCGATGGCCGCGACTCGGCCTAAGAGGTTAGCCCCCATGGCAGCAGCTGGCGGCGGCCTTTTCTTCGTAGCGGTCGTGATGCCGCACCCATTCCATGATTTCCTCTTCATTGCGGCCCTTTGGCGTCAGGTCGAGGTAGTTGTAGGCGCCGACCAACATATCCAGTCCTCGCGCATAAGTGGAATAGGTGTGGAATATGTCGCCCGCTTCATTGCGATAAAACACGCTCAAGCCGGGAAGTTCTTCTTCGGCGCCGTCAGTTTTTTCGTAGTTGTAGGTGGCTTTCCCGGCGGCGACCTCTTCGGCCCGTGCGGTGACGCCAAAGTCATAGTTGAAATCGCAACCCTCTGACGACACCCAATCGAATTTCCAGCCCATGCGCCGCTTGAACGCCTGGAATTCGGCGAACGGTGCGTGGGAAACCGCCACGACGGCGATGTCATGGTGCGCCAGATGTTGATTTGCACCGTCGATGTGGTCAGACAGGAACGAGCAGCCAGGGCAGCCTTCGTCCCAGCCGGCGGCGAACATGAAGTGGTAGATCACCAGTTGGCTGCGGCCGCCAAACAGGTCGGCCAGTTTCAGTTCGCCGTGCGGGCCTTGGAAGTGGTAGTCCTTGTCGATTTTCACCCAGGGCAGGGCTCGGCGTTCGGCGCTGAGTTTGTCGCGTTCCTTGGTGAAGGCTTTTTCGTGGGCCAGGTGTTGCTTGCGCGCGGCGAGCCATTCTTCGCGGGACACGACGGGATGATTCTGAATGTTCATTGGCTTTCTCCTGCGGGGGGCGGGGAGGTGACTTACACAGCCTAGTCGTTTGACCTGTGCCGGATTCGACATACCGCCGGTCAGTGCTGTTCAGCGCCTCGGCTGAACGGCTGCGTGCGGTGCCGGTCACAACTTAAGAAGGCCATCACAATCACGCGGTCTGGAGGTTGAATCAGGATGACGACTTATAACTGGGATTTGATTGAACGCTTGCTGCACGAAGTGCAAAAGGGTGACAGTAGCTTCACGCCACGGCCCTATGCCGAGCAGTACGTGGCGGAGAAAACGGCGGAAGGCGAGCAGACGGAAAACCTCGATCACTTGAAAGCGGTGGCGGGTGAGTACGAAAAGCTGCTGCTGGCGCGTGGCTACATCGAACCGCGGCCCGAGGATCAGGGCGGTAGCGGCTCGAATTACATTCTGACGCCGCGCGGCTCCAGTTTGTTGAGCCTGATCGACAGCAGCATTCCGGGGAATGACCATCCGCGCCAGGTGTTGGATGAGCAGGAAGATGCGCTGGATGAAGTGACGTTTGATGAAGTGGCGTCTAAAGCGCAGATTGCCTGAAGACTGCGCATAACCCTGTGGGAGCGAGCCTGCTCGCGAATGCGGTGTGTCAGGTCACGATTATGTCGACTGATACAACGCTTTCGCGAGCAGGCTCGCTCCCACAGGGAAAATGCGTGCGGTTTAGGATTGTTTGGCTGCTTTTAGGCATTTGAGGTCATTGAAGTCTTTTCTCACACCTTCGATTTTCTTCAACAACCGCTGACGCTGGGCCGGCGTGCTCTCGGCCATCAAATCCACAATCAACCCACGCGCCTGAGCCTCCGTATTGGCGTAAGCCTGACGATAGGCCGGCGTCCACAAACTCTCGCGATTAACCAGAAGCGTCTCTATTCGTTGTGGGAATTCTGGGCTATGGCGCTGGGCAACGGCCGCGCTGAACTGCGTCTGCCAATGCGCGCGGTTGGCGATCCATTGGGTGTTCTGGTCACCCAAGGCCTTCGACCAACTGATCACCCGTTGTTGCTGGGTGGGGCTCAGCGGGCCGAGCCAGTCATCCAGACGTTTCTCCATGCGTTCGGCGCGTTGCTTGATCTGCTGATCAAGGGAGGGCTTGAGGTATTCCTCCTGCCGTTTGCGCAGGTCTTTAGCGAAGGCGTCGTTCATTTCCGCGACTTGTTTGTCGTCCAGCCCCTGCAGCAACTCGACGGCCGACGGGGTGATTTCCCGGGCGGTCTGGGCGATGGCGGCTTTGGCTTCCTGGGTGCGGGTTTGCAGGGCGGCGTCGGTGACCTGGTTGGTTTCGACCATGGTCTGCAAGCGGTCCAGCCAATCCAGGTAACCCGGCAGTTGTGTAGTGCAATGCCAGCTCAGGTGCTCTTTGAGGCGCTCGTTGAACCAGCCTTTTTGCTCGCCGTTCATGTCCAGGTAGTCACTGAGCGTCCATGGAATGATCACGTCGAGGTTGCGGTAGGCCAGGCCCATCCGGCTGCACGCGCCGAGGACAAGGCTCAGGATGATCAGGGCAGCGAAGCGTAGTAACCAGCGCGACATGGGCGGGTCCTTGCGAAAGCGTAGGTTCTTATGTGAACGCAGGATGAACCCGGCAGTTCAGCCGTTCAATAAAACGAATGTTCAGCCTTGAGGGTGACCAGCCCGTCGCATTGGCTGTTGTGCCCGGAATAGGCCGAGCAGTCGCTGCCACTGAGGTTTGAATCACTGTAGATCAGGTCCAGGTCGATGCCCATGAAGGGCCGGGAAAGTTGCACCGACCAGTCGGTAAAGCTGCCGACATACCCACCGTCGACCGACACCGGGGTGTAGAGCTGGTGCGTGGTGTACTTCATGCTGATCCCGATGCCGAAAGGTTGATTGCCACCAAGGTCGGCGAACACTGTTTTGTTCAGTTTGTCCGGGTCGTTGCTGAAGGCTGCACCAAAGCGGCTGCCGAGCAGGGTCAGGCCACCGAACAGCTCCTGGCTGTCGAGGGTGTCCACTTTTGGATAGCTGTAGTGGATCATGCCGACTTCGTAGCCGAGGGTTTGATCGAAGGGTTGTTTGAATCCCGCGTAGGAATCGACTTCAAGGTTCTTGCCCGGGCTCAACCCCATGCTCGGTGCCCATTGGCCGACGTAGAAGCCACTGTCGTGGGTCAGGTCGAGGCCACCATGGAACGAGCCGGTGCTGGACGGCTTGACTAGCCCCTGGGCCATGCTGCGGCTGGGCGTGGTGCCAAGCTTGAGATCGAAGTCGCCCAGCTCACGCTGGAAGATTTGCGCGCTGGCGTGCGGACATACCAGCAGCATGCAGAGCAACAGAAGGGAGGGTTTGAGCATGCGTCACTCCATTGACAGCGAGGAGCAGGGATCGAAAGCCTACTGAAACGCTTGTTCTAGACGTGTGCAAGGATACCGGCGAATGCGCGGCATTGAGGGCCGTTCGTCGATTTTTGAAATTTTGATGGGGTTGGCGGGGTGTTGCGGGAGGGTTCCAGTCCAAGCGCTTCGAAGCTCAAAGCGCTTTGGGACCAGTTAAAGCAGGGTGTTACTTCTTGCCGAGCGTGATCTGCTTGGACGGGCCGAACGTCTGGCCGCTGACGCCTTTGGCAATTTGCTGGATTTCACCACCGGACTTGAGGAACGCAGCAATCTGGTTGTTGATCGATTCGCTGGTTTCAACGGCTGGAGCTGGCTTTGCTTTGCTGTTGGATGCTTTTACACGCATGGCGGCCATTAACCTGTAGAAAATTAACTTGGCCAGGCATCGTACAGGAAATACTTGACAATTGCTTGGCTAATATCCCCTCAAAATACACAGCGCAGGGCCGGTATTTATCTCGGGGCATTATCTGAAATAGGTCTCTAACACGCTGTTTTAAATAAGAACGTTGATGAAAATGACCCAGGTTCGGGCGGGTTGGCAGGCGACAAAACCGCCTCATCGGGCTGACGAGTGGCGAAGCCTTGCGGGTCAACCCCTCAGGGAAATCAGGGATTGCGCAGTATTTTCGCCCGCCACCGGGCCGGCCGCCGAACGTTACCCGCAAAACCGGGTAGAATGCCGCCCACGTAATGAGGGTATTTGAAATGGCTTTAGTCGGGCGTTACAACAGTTTGCAAGTGGTTAAACACACTAACTTCGGTTTATATCTGGACGGTGGGGCGGACGGCGAAATCCTCTTGCCTAATCGTTATATCCCCAAAGATATTCCAAGCGAAGATGAAGACTGGCTCAACGTTTTTGTTTATCTGGACAGCGATGACAAACTCATCGCAACTACCGAAAAGCCGAAAGTTCAGGTCGGTGAATTCGCCAGTTTGAAAGTCGTTGAAGTCAATAGCATCGGCGTGTTCCTGGATTGGGGTCTGCCGAAGGACCTGCTGCTGCCGTACTCCGAAGAAAAACGCCAGATGACCGCCGGTGAATACGTGGTGGTGCATGTCTACCTCGACAAGCACACCCGTCGCATCACTGCGACCGCACGTCTGGACCGCTACCTGGACAAGTCCCCGGCCAGCTACACACCGGGCCAGGAAGTTGATTTGCTGGTGGCCGAAGCGACCGACATGGGCTTCAAGGCAATCATCAACAACAAGCACTGGGGCTTGATCCACAAGAATGAAATCTTCAAGTTCATGCGCGCCGGCAAAGAAGAGAAGGGCTTTATCAAGGAAGTCCGTGCCGACGGCAAGATCAGCCTGAGCCTGCAACCGGTAGGCGAAGAAGCCGCCACCAGCCTGAACTCGAAGATTCTCGCCAAGTTGCGTGAAAACAACGGCAGCCTGCCGGTCAGCGACAAGAGCGACCCGACGGTGATCACCAGCATGTTTGGCGTCAGCAAGGGCAACTTCAAGAAAGCCATCGGTGCGTTGTACAAGAATGGCCAGATCGTCATTCACGCGGATCGCATTGAACTAAGCTGACCCAGCACCAACAGTAATGAAAAGCCCCGGCCCCGTGCCGGGCTTTGTTTTTTGACTACCGGGTTTCTGCCATGGATTGTGTTGTCGAGGTGTCACGGTGAGCGCCAGCCGGCGTAGCGCCGACGGGTTTGCCCTGCAGGTGATGATCGGGTTGTGCCTGATCTGGGGCGTGCAGCAGGTGATGATCAAGTGGGCGGCGCCGGACATCGCGCCAGTCATGCAGGCGGCGGGGCGGTCGGGCATGTCCGCATTGCTCGTCGGCTTGCTGATCTGTTGGAAGGGCGGCTGGGATCAGGTCGGTGCGACCTGGCGCGGCGGTTTGCTGGCCGGTGCGCTGTTTGGTCTGGAATTCTTTTTCATCTCTGAAGGCCTGCAACTGACGACGGCCGCGCACATGTCGGTGTTCCTCTATACCGCACCGATTTTCACCGCGTTGGGCGTGCATTGGTTGCTACCGAGTGAGCGTTTGAGGCCGGTTCAGTGGCTGGGAATTCTCCTCGCCTTTATCGGGATCGCCATCGCGTTTGCCGGTGGCGTGTCCTGGGATAACCTCGATCACCGCATGTTGCTGGGCGATGCGCTGGGCGTGCTGGCCGGTGCAGCGTGGGGGGCAACCACGGTGGTGGTGCGCGCCTCACGGCTGTCGGAAGCGCCGGTGACGCTGACCTTGTTCTATCAATTGATCGTCGGTTTCGTCGGCCTGATGCTGATCGCGATTCTCAGCGGCCAGGTTACTCACGTCAGCCTGACCACCGTCGCGGTGGCCAGCGTGCTGTTCCAGGGATTGGTGGTGTCGTTCTTCAGTTACCTGACGTGGTTCTGGCTGTTGCGGCGTTATCTGGCGGCAAACCTGGCGGTGTTCTCGTTCATGACGCCGCTGTTCGGCGTCACGTTCGGCGTGGTGCTGTTGGGCGAAGAACTGAGCCTCAATTTCGTCATCGGCGCCGTGCTGGTCTTGCTCGGCATCACCTTTGTCAGCGCTGAGCAGTGGGTGCGCCGTCGTTTGCGCAAAGCCCTCGGGCAGTACTGACCGGGCGCAGCAACAGGCCGCCGGCGATCAGTAATCCGCTGCCGGCAACCACCAGAGCAGGCTGCAAACCGCCACTGAAATGGCTGCTCAGGGCGGCCAGCAACGGCCCGGCGAGTTGGCCCACGGCGAAGCACGCAGTCAGCAGGCCGGCGTTGCGCTGGGTGGCGTGGGGCGCCAATTCGCGGGAGCGTTGCATCACCAGTTGCATGCAGGCCAGAAACGGCGTGCCACACAGCAGCACGCCCAACGCCAGACCCGTTCCGCTGCCCAACAGGCAAGCGAAGACCCCGACGGCTTGCAGCCACAACGTGATCATCAGCCAATGGCGTGTGCCATTTGGCGAGGGGCGACGCAGGCTCACAAGCAGCACTCCGACAGCCGACGCCAGACCGAAGCACGGCCAGAACAGTTCGGCCTGCCATTGCCCATGAAACTGCGCGTTGGCCATTTGTGAGAGGAACGTGGCGGGGATGATGTAACCCAGACCATACAAGCCATAGATCACCCCCAGTCGAGCGATGCCCTGATTGTTCGATGTGGAGGCGACGGGTGCTGCCGCCATCGGTACCGTGGGTTGTGGCAAGAACGGCAGAATTCCCAGCAGCATCACCAGCGCTACGCCGGCATACACCAGCCACAGCGTCGCGGAAGTCTGCCCCAGCAGGTTCGAACCCAAGGCCAATAACCCCGTGAGAAAAATCCCCAGGCCCGGCCCGGCAAAGACCAGGGCGCCCAACCGTGGACGACCGGCCGCGGCCGCCAATGGCTGGCTCAGCGCTGTGATCATCACCAGCACCCAGGCGCTGGCCACGCCGGTGCCAAAACGCAGCAGCAGATGCGACCAGAACCCGTTGGCCCAGAACGACGCCAGGGTCAGCAGCACACAGAGCCACAACCCGCCCAGCAAGCGCTGACGGACTTGCGCCGGCTTGCGCGAGAACATCGCATCCAGCGCGCCGACGAAGTAGCCCAGGTAATTGGCCGCGGCAATCAGGCCCGCCGCGGTCAGGTCGATCTGACCTTCACTGAGCAGGTGCGGCATTTGCGGGGTGAGGGCGAAGCGCCCGATGCCCATGGCCATCATCAGGGCGATAAAGCTGGCGGTTAAGCGAATCAGCGGCGACATAGTCTGAGTTCCGGCAAAGCATCAATGACCGTCAGGCTAGGACTGATTGACTTTCTTTTAAAATGAATAATAGTGAGTAACTTGTTCTGATTTGGAGAAGATCGTGGAGTTCAGCCAATTGCGGATCTTCCAGGCCGTGGCTCAAGAGGGGTCAATCACCCGTGCCGCCGAGCGACTGCATCGGGTGCCGTCCAACCTGTCGACGCGACTTAAACAACTTGAGGAGCAACTCGGCGTAGAACTGTTCGTCCGCGAGCGTCAGCGTTTGCAGTTGTCGCCTGCAGGAAAAGTCCTTCTGGACTACACCGCCAAGCTGTTCGCCCTCCATGACGAAGCCAGTGCGGCCGTGCAGGGCGGGCAACCGGCCGGGGACTTTGTGCTCGGCACCATGTACAGCACGGCGGCGATTCATCTGCCGCAATTGTTGGCGGGTTATCACCGCACCTACCCGGCGGTAAACCTGCAAGTGCAATCCGGGCCGAGCGGTGAATTGCTTGAAGGCCTGCTCACTGGCCGGCTGGATGCCGCGCTGGTGGACGGACCGCTGGAGCTGGCGGGGCTGGACGGCGTGCCCTTGTGCGACGAACGGCTGGTGCTGATCACGGAAGCCGATCACCCGCCGGTGCGCAGCGCGCTGGATGTGGAAGGGCGCTCGGTGTTCACGTTCCGCCAGGGCTGTTCCTACCGCATGCGCCTGGAGGCCTGGTTCGCCCACGACCATGCTGCGATGGGCCGGGCGATGGAGATCGAATCCTATCCAGGAATGCTTGCGTGCGTGATTGCCGGCTCGGGCGTGGCGTTAATGTCGGAGTCGATGCTCGCCAGCCTGCCGGGCCGTGAGAGTGTCGCGGCGCACCCGCTGGCTGATCCGTTCGCCCGCGCGACGACGTGGCTGATGTGGCGCAAGGGCATGGTCGGGGCCAATTTGAATGCGTGGATTGAGCAGCAGCAGACGGTCTATCCGTGGGCACACGTTGAGGCCCAGGCGATTGCTTGAACGAACGGTCAAGTATTTTGTTCAATTCAGTAACAGATCATTGCGACTTTTGATGAGCATTGCGTAGGACTTCGGACTATTATCAGTGCGAAGCGGCCTCAGAATTCCGGTCGCTCGGCACTACCCTGAAGGGGGCACCATGAAAGAGAAAATCCAAAACTGGCTGCACGACTTGGGTGTTGCACTCGGTTTGATCGAACCGCCTCTGCAACCTGTGCCAATTCGTACGGACGACGAACAGCGCCGACGCCAGCAGCGCCGCCGGTAAGACCGCGGAGTAAACCGGCGAAGAGGCTTGCCTGTGGCGAGGGAGCTTGCTCCCGCTGGGCTGCGCAGCAGCCCTTGTTTGTCACCGATGCATGTCAGGTTAAACACTGGTACAGGCTTTGCGGCTGCTGCGCACCCGAGCGGGAGCAAGCTCCCTCGCCACAAGTCTTTTGTCACCTGAACGAGTGTGTTTGACAGCTCTTCTCAATGCCGCCCGATCTCCTGCAAAAACCGACTCAAATCATTCGCCGTCCTGGCGGTCTTGAGCATCCGGTCTTCTTCCGCCGTAAACGCCGTCAACCCCAACTCATCTTCCAGATGGAAGATCAGGTCTTCGATATCCGCTTTATCCAACCCCAACTCCACCAGACTGGCGTCGTCGCCGAAGTCATCCCGGCCCTCCAGCAAGCGGCTGATGAACTGATGCACGGTGAGGCGAACGGCAGCTCTTTTCATGGTTGCTCTTGGAGGGCGTTATTGTTGTTGTCCCTGCGCTTGAGTACAGCAGGCTTCAGCCGTGTGAGCGCTGCCACTCGTCAATCATCGTGCGCAAATGCTCCCCAGAAAAACTGCCGAAATGCCCGCCATGCACCGTGCGGATCGGCAAGGCCCGCAAGCGTTGCAAGCTGCGGGCGTAGTCATCGAGATTGGAATGGTAAGCGTCTTCGATCAGCGGTCCGTCATAGATGATGTCGCCGCTGAACAGCGTCTCAGTCGCCGCTTCATATAGGCTGATGCCGCCCGGTGAATGCCCCGGTGTGTGCAGCACTTGCAGCGCGCGGTCACCCAGATCCAGCACATCACCTTCTTCAATCAAGCCAGTAGCCGGCGCGGCCTTGACCCGGTATTCGGCGTAGCACAACGGGCAATCGGGGTGAGCCTCGAACATGTCGTCGCCGACGAAGGCTTTGCTCAAGTCGTTGTCGCCATCCGGTGCGGCGAGGATGTCGGCCTCGGCCGGGTGCACCAGCCGTTCAGGAAATTCGTGATGCCCGGCAATGTGGTCGAAATGGCAATGACTCGCCACCGCCACCAGCGGCCGTTCAGTGATCCACGGCAACTGCTCGCGCAGGCTGACCAGACCTGAGCCGCTGTCCAACAGCAGGTCCTTGTCGCGGCCCTGAACGTGCCAGAGGTTGCAGCGGTAGAAAGGCCGAATGTAAGGCTCGTGAATCAGCCGAATGCCGTCGCTGAGGTGTTTGACTTCGAACCACTGATCGCGAGAAACAATCTTCATCAAAGGTTTTCTCCAGACGAAAAAAAACGGGTGTGGCAACCGACGCCACACCCGTCGAAGAAAGCATCAAGTCGTTATGTTCAGCTTAGGCGGCACTGGCCAGAACTGCCGGGCGGCGAGACATCAAGCTCACCACCACGAACGCCACCAGACCTACGCCGAGGCTGTAGTAGATCGGGGAGTTGGAATCCAGACCGTCCTTGAACATGAACACCAGCGCAGTGGCGAAGCCCATGCCCATGCTGGCGATAGCGCCGGCGGTGGTTGCACGTTTCCAGAAAATCGCACCGATCAGCGGGATCAGCATGCCGCCTACCAGCAGGTTGTACGCCAGGGTCAGGGCGCTGATCACGTCGTTCACGACCAGAGCGATGCCGAGTACGACAAGGCCGGTCAACAGGGTGAACAGGCGATTGATGCCCAGCGTCGACTGTTTGCCGCCGCGCAGTTTCGGCAGCAGGTCTTCGGTCAAGGTGGTGGCGGCGGCGAGCAGGCCGGCGCTGGCGGTGGACATCATGGCTGCCAGGGCAGCCGCGATCACCAGGCCACGGATACCGTCCGGCAGGGACAGTTTGACGATGGCGGCGAAGGCGTTGTTGACGTTGTCCAGGTCTGGGATCAGCACATGAGCGGCCATGCCGATCAGGGCGCAGGCCAGGCCGTAAAGGATGCAGTAGAAGCCTGCGAATGTACCAGCGACCTGAGCCACCTTGGCGCTCTTGACGGTGAACACACGCTGCCAGATGTCCTGGCCGATCAGGATCCCGAAGAAGTAGATCATGAAGTAGGTGATGATGGTGTCCCAGCCAATCGTGGTGAAGCTGAAGGCGGTGGCCGGCAGTTTCAACACCAACTCATCCCAACCGCCAACGCGGTACAGGCAGATTGGCAACAGGATGAACATCAGGCCGACGGTCTTGATCACGAACTGGACGATGTCGGTCAGGGTCAGGGACCACATGCCGCCGATCGCGGAGTAGATCACCACGACGCCACCGCCGACCAATACCGAGACCCAGAACGGCAGGTCGAACAGCACTTGCAGCACGGTGCCGATGGCGAGGATCGAAACCACGCCGATCATCAGCGCATACGCCAGCATGATCACCGCGCTCGCGGAGCGGGCCATCGGGTTGTAGCGTTTTTCCAGGACCTGGGTAACGGTGTAGATCTTCAGCTTCAGCAGCGGTTTGGCGAGGAACAGGTTCAGCGCCACGATCCCGCAACCGAGGGCCGCGCAGAGCCAGAAACCGGAGATGCCATGGACGTAGCCCAGGCGTACGGTGCCGACGGTGGACGCGCCGCCCAGAACGGTGGCGGCCATGGTGCCCATGTACAGGCTCGGGCCGAGGTTACGACCGGCGACCAAAAAGTCTTCGTTGGTCTTGGCCTTGCGCATGCCGTAGTAGCCGAGTATCAGCATCGCGGCGGCGTAGATGAGTACGACGAATAAATCCAAAGCCATGATGGCGTGTCTCCGATTGTCTTTTTTATGGTGAAACAAAAGTTCTGTGGGGCTGCTTTCTGTGGGAGCGAGCCTGCTCGCGAAGGCGTTCTGTCAGTCACATCCAGGTTGGATGTGCCGCAGTCTTCGCGAGCAGGCTCGCTCCCACAGTTGGATCAGTGTCAGGCGGGCTGACGGAGTTCGGGCTTTGCTACGGTGTGCGTGCCCTTGCTGCGTGAATCATTCGGGCCGAACACCGCCGATGTTTCCGGGAACAGGCTCAGCAGCGCCAGGTACACCAGCGAGGCCAGGCCCAGAGTGACCGGCAGGCTGACGTCGATACCGCCGGCCATTTCGCCCAGTGGTCCGACAAACTGCCCCGGCAGGTTCACGAAGCACAAGCCAATGGCCGCGCTCGGGATCCAGGCACCCAGGCCACGCCAGTTCCAGCCGTGGGTGAACCAATAGCGGCCACCTTTCTCGCCGCGGGTGAACACTTGCAGGTCATCCGGGCAATAGAAGCCGCGACGCACCACCAGGCCGATGATCATGATCACCATCCACGGTGTGGTGCAGGTGATGATCAGCACGGCGAAGGTCGACACGCTCTGCACCAGGTTCGCCGCAAAGCGCCCGATGAAGATGAAGGCAATCGACATCACACCGATCAGCAACGTGGCCTTGACCCGCGACAGCACGCGAGGGAACACGCTGGACATGTCCAGCCCGGTGCCATACAGCGAGGTGGTGCCGGTGGACATGCCGCCGATCACGGCAATCAGGCACACCGGCAGGAAGAACCAACTCGGCGACACAGCCAGCAAACCGCCGACGTAGTTGTTGGCGGCGATGTAGTCTGGTGCCTTGATCGCGACGATGGTCGCGGTGGCCAGGCCGAACAGGAACGGGATGAACGTGGCGATCTGCGAGATCACCACCGCCGCCATGATCCGGCCTTTTGGCGTGTCACGCGGGATGTAGCGCGACCAGTCACCAAGGAACGCACCGAAGGAAATCGGGTTGCTCATCGCCACCAGTGCAGCACCGATGAACGCGGCCCAGAAACCTGGCTGACCCATGCTGACGGTGCCGGCGTAGTTCACATCGAAAGGACCGGCGAAGGCGAAGGCACCCAGCAGGAACAGCAAGCTGGCGCTCCACACCGCGATCTTGTTGACCCACAGCAGGAACCGGAAGCCGTAGATGCAAACGGTCAGTACCAGAATCGCGAACAGACCATAGGCCAGGCCCAGAGTCAGGTCGGTTTCCGGCAAGCCGATCAGGCGCTTGGCGCCACCGATCAGCGCATCACCCGAACTCCAGACCGAGAGCGAGAAGAACGCGATGGCGGTCAGCAGCGAAAGGAACGAACCGACGATCCGCCCGTGCACGCCGAAGTGCGCACCGGAAGACACGGCGTTGTTGGTGCCATTGATCGGGCCGAACAGGCCCATGGGTGCAAGGATCAGCGAGCCCAGCAGCACGCCCAGCACAATCGCCAGCACGCCGGCCTGAAACGACAGGCCGAACAGTACCGGGAAGCTGCCGAGCACGGCGGTGGCAAAGGTGTTGGAACCACCGAAGATCATCCGGAACAAATCCGTCGGGCCTGCGGTGCGTTCGCTGTCCGGGATCTGTTCGACCCCGTAGGTTTCAATGTGCGTAAGGCTTTGGTCTTTGTTGTTGTTATTCATGATCAGCTCCGATCATAAAGGCGCGCTCATCGTGCGTGAGCGTCACCTGTTTGGCTAAGGGGTTGGCAGCCCTTCCGGCAAGGCGGACAAGTGTTCGTGGCAGGCCAGCCATAGGCCTTGTTGTTCTTGGCCAGACGCTTGCTTCTTGAAAACAATCGTCTCGCGCTCCTGGCTGAAGTGTTGCTCCCCTTGCATGCGCAGCTCGGTGGCCACGTCATGGATGAAAATCGCCACGTCACCTTGCAGGCTGACGAAGGCGTTGCTCGAGGTGCACGAAAGCACCTCGAAGCCATCCTCCGAGCGCCAGGTGTCCCACAACGCCTGATAGGCATCGCGCGACAGCAGAGGCTGCTCGAGGGTGTAGAAGACGAAGCTGGCATCGGTGCTGAACGCACCGAAGTAGGCTTCGCGATCGTTACGGGCGAAAGCGGACACCAGAGCGGCGGCGGCTTTCAAAACCTGATCACGTTCGTTCATGACCGATCCTCAGCGGTGGACCACGCCAGGCAGTACGCAGAGCATTTCGTACAGCAGGTTGGCGGCCAGCAGCGAGGTGTTGCCGGTGGTGTCATAAGCGGGCGAGACTTCTACCAGATCGCAACCGACCAGGTCGAGGCCTTGGCAGCCGCGAACGATCTCAATGGCCTGAATGGTCGTCAGACCACCGATTTCCGGGGTGCCGGTGCCAGGTGCCCAGGCCGGGTCGATGCCGTCGATGTCGAAACTCAGGTACACCGGACCGCCGCCGACTTTCTCGCGAACCTCGGCCATCAGTGGGGCCAGGGATTTGTGCCAGCACTCTTCGGCCTGAACCACACGGAAGCCCTGATTACGGCTCCAGTTGAAGTCGTCAGCGGTGTAGCCCTGAGCGCGCAGGCCAATTTGCACCACGCGGTCGCAATCCAGAAGGCCTTCTTCGACGGCGCGACGGAAGGTGGTGCCGTGGGCGATTTTCTCGCCGAACATGTGATCGTTCACGTCAGCGTGAGCGTCGATGTGCACCAGGCCGATCTTGCCGTGCTTTTTATGGATGGCACGCAGGATCGGCAGGGTGATGGTGTGGTCGCCGCCCAGGGTCAGGGGGATCACATCGTGTTCGAGGATCTTGTGGTAGGACTCTTCGATGATCCGTACCGCGTCCAGCAGGTTGAACGTGTTGATCGCGATGTCGCCGATGTCGGCCACCGACAGCGAATCGAACGGCGCAGCGCCGGTCGCCATGTTGTACGGGCGGATCATCACCGATTCAGCGCGGATTTCACGAGGCCCGAAGCGGGTGCCGGGGCGTAGCGAGGTACCGATGTCCAGTGGCACGCCAACGAAGGCAGCGTCCAGACCGGCAGCGGTATCAAGGTGTGGGAGTCGCATCATGGTGGCGATGCCGCCGAAGCGCGGCATTTCATTGCCGCCCAGTGGTTGGTGAAGAATCTTGTCCACGGGTAGGGCCTCATCGTCGTTGTTTTATTTATGTCGGTTGCACAGGTCAGGACAGACACAGGCACCGTTGGGGGCCGATTCTGCGAAATGTAGTGGCCGGGAAGAATCGCTACGGGCAAATACTTAGTTCAGATTTTTCTAAACTAATGGTTCTCCTGGCGATAGACTTACGGCCTTGCACGAACCCTGTGGCGAGGGAGCTTGCTCCCGCTGGGCTGCGAAGCGGCCCCAAAACCATTCACCCCTTTGTGTCAGACAGACTGCGCTGCCTGGATTACGACTGCTGCGCAGCCGAACGGGAGCAAGCTCCCTCGCCACAAAAGCAACCTGCATGACCTTGTGATCGGAGTGTCTGATGGCCAACGCTTTACCCGACCTGAAACTATTGCGCATCTTCGTCAGCGTGGTTCGCCATCAGGGGTTCGCCAACGCCCAGCAAGAGCTCAACCTCTCGACGTCGGCCATCAGCACCTACATGAGCCAGCTCGAAGCAGCCCTCGGTCTGGTGCTGTGTCATCGCGGTCGCGGTGGGTTCAGCCTGACCAGCAAGGGCGAACTGTTCCATCAGGAAACCTTGCGTCTGTTGGGCGAGCTCGAAGGCTTCGAGCAATACGCCGCAGCCCTCAAGGGCGAACTGCGCGGCACCCTGAACCTCGGCGTGATCGACTCGACTGTCAGTGACAAGGCCTTGCCCTTCGCCGAAGCCATCGGCGCCTACAGCCAGGAACACCCGGCGGTGCATTTGCACTTGTCGGTGATGAGCCCCTACGAACTGCAACTCGGCGTGCAGGACAATCGCCTCGACCTGGCCATCGGCGCGTTCTCCACGCGCATGAGCGGCCTGGTCTACATGCCGCTCTACCGCGAACAGCACTGGCTGTATTGCAGCAGCCGTCATCCGCTGTTCACCGAGCGGCGTATCCCCGAGCAAGTCATCACCCAGCAGCGCATGGTCGGCCGCGGTTACTGGAGCCAGGCCGAACTGGCGCGTCACGGTTTCAAGCACAGCGCCGCCACGGTTGAGAGTATGGAAGCGCAGCTGATTCTGGTGCTGTCCGGTGCCTACATCGGTTATCTGCCGGAGCACTATGCCCAGGCCTGGGCGGACAAGGGCGATTTGCGCGTGTTGTTGCCGGCGACGTTTGGTTATCAGGCACCGTTTTCGATGATCGTGCGTCGTGGCCGCAGCCGCGAACCGCTGATCCAGACCTTTCGCGATTTGCTCAAAGCACAACTGAATCAGGCTTGATCGATGTCCAGAATCCAGTGTCCCCGTTGCCTGCGCCCGCAAACTCATTGTTTGTGTCCGCTGATCCCTAGCCTCGACAGCCGCACTCGAGTGTTGCTGTTGCAGCATCCGAGTGAAGTGAACCACGCACTGAACACCGCGCGGTTGGCAGCGTTGGGCTTGAACAATGCCGAGCTGATTGTCGGCGAGGTTTTTGAGGATTTGCCGGTGCTGTTGAATCAACCGGGGTATCAGGCGCGGTTGTTGTTTCCGGGCGAGGACGCGCAACCGATGCTGACTTATGCGGCGACTGACGAGCCGCTATTGCTGGTGGTCCCGGACGGCACCTGGCGCAAGGCGCGCAAGATGCTGCACCTCAATCCGTTGCTGGCGGCGTTGCCGAGGGTAACGTTGGCGGATGGCGGGGTGTCGCGTTATCGACTGCGCAAGGCCCCGGGGCCGGGGGCTTTATCGACGGTGGAGGCGATTGTGCAGGCGTTGCAGATGCTGGAAGCGCCGAGCTCGTTTGAGCCGTTGTTGAAACCGTTCGAGGCGTTGATCGAGGGGCAGATTGCGGCGATGGGGGAGGAGACCTTCCAGCGTAATCATGGGCCGAAATAGTTGTTGTGATTGAGGGCCCCTTCGCGAGCAGGCTCGCTCCCACACTGGATCTGTGTCGTTCACAAATCCTCTGTGGGAGCGAGCCTGCTCGCGAAAGCGCTGAAACAGTCACCGCAAACCCAGGCCAGAGACTACCGCTCCCGCATCGCCTCAGTCCGCGCTTTCAACACCGGTTTCAGCAGGTAATCCAGCACACTCTTCTCCCCGGTAATGATGTCCACCGTCGCCACCATCCCCGGAATGATCAGCAGCGGTTTCACATCCCCGCCCAAGTGGTTTTTATCCGTGCGCACCTGAATCAGATAGAAACTGTTGCCCTTGTCATCGGTGATGGTGTCGGCGCCGATCAGTTCGAGCTTGGCGCTCAACCCGCCATAAATCGTGTAGTCATACGCGCTGAACTTCACCATCGCTTTCTGCCCCGGATGCAGGAACGCCACGTCCTGTGGTCGCACCTTGGCTTCGATCAGCAGGTTGTCTTCCAACGGCACGATTTCAACCATGTCGCTGCCGGGCTGGACCACGCCGCCGATGGTGTTGACCTTCAACACTTTGATAATCCCGTGCACCGGCGACACCACTGTGGTGCGCGTCACGCGGTCATCGATGGCGATGCTGGATGCCGTGATTTTCGACAGGTCGGTGCGTTTTTCATTCAGCTCTTTTGCTGCGTCGGAACGGAATGATTGTTCCGACTCGTCAATCTTGCTTTTGATCTCGTTGATTGCCGACTCCGCCCGGGGAATTGCCAGTGTCGTTGCGTTCAGCGAACCGCGAATCTCCACCGCGCTACGTTTGAGCCGGAGGATTTCCACCGGTGAAACGGCGCCGGTGCCCACCAGCGGCGTGGACATGTTCATCTCTTGCTGCAGCAATGCCAGGCTAGAGCTGAATTGCCCCTGTTTGGAACGGAATTCCGCCAGTTCCTGGGTTTTTTGCCGAAGTTGTTCGCTTAATGTGCGCTGCTCACTGGCGAGCCGGCGCTGGCGCTGTTCGTACAGCGAGCGCTCGTCTTCGGCCACTTGCGGGGCCTTGGCGATCACTTCTTCTGACAGCTTGAAGGGCCGTCCTTCCGCTTCTGCCGACAGGCGTTCCACCTGCGCGGTGAGTGCGTAACGATCCGCTTCGCTCTCACCCTTGTTCGACAGAAACCGCGTGTCATCCAGGCGCAGCAGGGTATCGCCCTTGTTCACCATTTGCCCTTCGCGCACGAAGATCTCGGTGACGATGCCGCCTTCCAGGTTCTGGATCACCTGGACCTTGCTCGACGGAATCGCCTTGCCTTCGCCCATGGTGACTTCTTGCAACACCGCAAACTTGGCCCACACCACCGCGCTGATAATCAGCCCGGCAGCCAGCCAGACCGTAATGCGCGACCAGCGCGGGGAATCCTGCAACGAGGCACCGGCTGTTTCCGGCATGAACTCACTTTCGGCGGTTTTGCCGAAGCTGCCGAAGTAGCCGCGGTCCTTGGAGGTGTCGGACGATGAACGGGCCATGGGTCGCTCCTAGACAGCCGCAGAGCCGACGCGGCCCTTGCGCAGTGCATCGATGACCGCTTCTTTGGGACCGTCGGCGACGATCCGTCCGTTATCCAGCACCACCAGTCGATCCACCAGGCTGAGCATCGAGGTGCGGTGGGTGACCAGGAGCAGGGTTTTGCCCTGGACCCAGGTGTGGAGTTTTTGCCGCAGAACGTCTTCGCTGCTGTTGTCCATTGCGCTGGTCGGTTCGTCGAGCAGCATGATCGGCGGGTCGAGCAACAACGCCCGCGCCAACAATACCGCCTGACGTTGCCCGCCGGACAGCAACTGCCCGCGTTCGCCGACCGGGCGATCAAACCCTTGCGGATGCTGACGGGCGAGCTCGGTGACGCCGGTCAACTCGGCCACTTCGAGCATCCTCGAATCGCTGATATAGCGGGCGCCGAGGGTCAGGTTGTCGCGCAGGCTGCCGGCCAGCAGTGGCAGATCATGGGCGACGTAACCGATCTGTTGGCGCAGGTCGGCGACGTCCAGTTGCCGCAGGTCCAGGCCGTCGAGCAGCAACTGGCCTTCCTCCGGCGTGTAGAACCCCATCACCAGTCGCGCCAGGGTACTTTTGCCCGAACCACTGCGACCGATGATGCCGATGCGTTCGCCCGGCTTCATGCTGAAGCTGACGTTGGACAGCGCTGGCGCGTTCTGGCCGTTGTAGTGGAACGTCACGCCGCTGACTTCGAGGGCGCCTTGCAGTTGAGTGCGCTCCAATGGCCGCTGTTTCGCGTCGCGTTCCTGCGGCAGGCCCATCAGCGCATCGGTGCTTTTCATGGTCAGCTGCGCTTGCTGGTAGCGGGTGATCAAACCGGCAATCTGCCCCAGCGGCGCGAGCACGCGGCTGCCGAGCATGTAGGTCGCCACCAGCGCCCCGACGCTGAGGTTGCCGGCGATGATGCTGTAGACCCCGGCGACAATCGTTGCCATGCCGGAGAACTGCTGGATGAACAGCGTGCCATTGGTGGCCAGCGCCGAAAGGTTGCGCGCATGGCTGTCGAGGCGGGTGAGGGCGCCGTGGGTGCTTTCCCATTTGTGCTGGCGCTCGCTTTCGGCGCTACAGGCCTTGAGGGTTTCCAGGCCGCCGAGGGTTTCAATCAGCAAGGCCTGGCGTTCGGCGCCCAGGCTCAGGCTTTTTTGCACGGTGTCGCGCAGGCGCACCTGGATCACCATCGCGAAGATGATCGTGATCGGAAACGCCAGCAACGGAATGACCACCAGCCAGCCGCCGAGCAAGCCGATCACTACCAGCATCAACACGGCGAAGGGCAGGTCGATCAGGCTGGTCAGGGTGACCGCGGTGAGAAACTCGCGCAGCCCCTGGAAATCATGAATGCTCTGGGCAAAGCCGCCGATGGTCGCCGGGCGGGCTTTCATCGACATGCCGGTGATGCGCTCGAACAAGGTCGCCGACAGGATCACGTCGGTTTTCTTGCCGGCGGTGTCCAGCAAATGTGCGCGCACGACGCGCAGCACCAGCTCGAAACCGGTGCCGATCAGCAAGCCGATCGACAGCACCCACAAGGTCGAGGTGGCCTGGTTCGGCACCACCCGGTCGTAGGTCTGCATCACGAACAACGGCACCATCAACCCGAGCAGGTTGATCAGGAAACTCGCCAGGATTGCATCGCTGTAGAGCCACTTCGACAGTTTCAGCGTGTCGCGAAACCACGCTTCGACGCGCGGTACCAGGGGCGAGCGCAAGTCTTCGAGTTCATGGCGTGGCCGGGCAAACAAGGCCTGGCCACTGTAATTTTCGGCCAGCTCATCCGTGCTGACCCATTGTTCGCCACCGTCGGCTTCGCTGGGCAGGATCAACACCTGACCGTCGTCGCCGAAGCGTCGCAGGATGGCCGTGCGGCCGTTGTTGAGGATCAGCATCACCGGCAGGTTGAGCGCGGAAATATCCCCCAGCTCGCGGCGCAGCAGTCGCGCCTGCAAACTGGCCCGGGCTGCTGCGCGGGGCAGCAGGTCCAGGCTCAAGCGTTGTTTGTGCAGCGGTAGCCCGGCACTCAGGCTGGCGCGACTGACCGTCGCGCCGTGGAGTTTGCAGAGGATCAACAGACCGTCAAGAAGCGGGTCATCGAAGCTCAGCCGCGGATCGACACCGGTGTTGCCGGATTCCATGCTGGTCACATTGATCGCTCCAGTGAGCTACTTCAGTTCAGGCAAACGGGCTTCGCTCTTCACTTCGGAGGAGGCGATCGCATCGGCGGGCAACACCACCCGTTGCTTGCTCAACAACTCACCCATGCTGGCCAGCACGCGGTACATCGAATATTCCTCGGTGTAGCGCACTTCGGTGTAGCGGCGGTTGGCGTTGTAGAGCTCGTTTTCACTGTCGAGCAAGTCGAGCAGCGTGCGTTGACCGAGACCGAACTGGTCCTGATACGCCACGCGCACCCGTTTACTGGTTTCAGCGTATTCGCGTGCGGTCGGGGTTTGTTTCTTGGCATTGACCATGGCGTTCCAGGCCAGGTGAATGTTTTCGTTGAGTTGGCGCAGGGCGTTGTTGCGGATGTCCATGGCCTGGTTGATCTGGTGCGCATCGGACTGCAGGCGTGCCTTGTCGCTGCCACCGCGGAACAGGTTGTAGTTCATCACCACACCTACGCGCCACTCGTTGTCGTGACCTTCATCGCCTTGCACGTTGTTGTTCGCGCCCACCGCGGCTTCGGCGTCGAAGCGTGGGTAGAACGGCGACTTGGCAACTTCGTACTGACTCTCGGCCGATTGCACGTCGGCCTGGGCGGATTTCAGGTACGGGTTGTTTTCCACCATGCTCTGCTGGGCTTCCTGCAGGGAGGCAGGCAGTTCACCGCGAGTCGACGGCGGTGTTTCGAGCTCATCGGGCAGACGCCCGACAACGGCGGCGAAGTTCGACTCGGCGTCCGCCAGATCGACTTCGGCGGTGTCGAGGTTGTTTTGCGCCAGTGCACGGCGAGCGCCGGATTGATCGGAGTCGGCGTTGCTGCCGACGCCGCGCTGGGTGCGCAGGCCGATCTGGTCGTTGACGCGCAAGTGCGCTTGCAGGTTGTTCGTGGCCAGGGTCACCAGTTCGCGGCGCTTGAGCACTTCGAGGTAGACCTCGATGGTGCGCAGGGCCAGGTCCTGGGCGGTGCCTTGAGCGTAATAGGCCCGGGAGTTGACCACGCCTTTGGTGCGCTCGACTTCGTTCGCGGTGTTGAAACCGTCGAACAGCATCTGCCGCAAGCGCAACTCCGACTGGGTGTAATTGAGGATTTCGGTGTGGTGATTGCCTGGGCCGATTGCCCGGGTGTTGGTGTTATCGCTGTATCCGCGCCCGTAGGCGGCGTTCAGATCAACTGATGGATAAAAGCCCCCCTTGGCCACTTTCACCTGTTCATCCGCGGACAGGCGCGAATCCACGCGCGAGGCCAGTTCCGGATGGGTTGCGATGGTGTTCTGGATTGCGTCGGTCAACGACATGGCTTGAGCGCCGGAAGTGCAGGCCATGGCCAGCAGAACCGCGCTGCAGAGGGGGGTTAAAACGCGCATGGGTGCATCTCCCTGAATTCCTGATGGTGCTTATCAGTCGCCAATTATTTGACGGCATTTATAGGTAAAACCGTTTCACCCTTGTAACAACAGAGCTAAGAACATTCTAGAGAATAGCTAAGAAATTTTTCTCATAGCCCTTATGCCAAAAAAAACTTATGCCGTCAGCAAAATCCAGCACATTGTTCATTACGAAAGCCTTTGAATTACGAGCTTTAGGGAGCTTTCAAGGGTTTAAGGAAAAGTTCCATCCACTTATCGACATAGGGCGGAGAAGTGCTGGAGGGGAGGGACGCGGAACGATTTGTGGTGACGGTTTTTTGTCACTTTGATGAGTCAGGATCGTTACGCAACGTTCACCGGGCAAGTGCGATGCAGTCAGGCTTGCGAAGCCATTGATTGCATAGGGGTTTATCCCGAAGTCGCGGACATTGCCGGTGAGCGACACGCTGGGCGAGGACATCGCCAGGGCAGCGGCTTACTCAGGTAAACGCGCCCTGCAGGCGATCCGCGCAGCCACCTGCTTTCAAACCATGAGCACGTTCTTCGCTAAAAACAGGATGCCGACAGCGGTTGGCAGCGGAGGAAATGCACATGGCAACGCTCATCGGTATCGTCAGTAAAGTCATTGGTCAGGTGTTCGCGGTCGCGAGCGACGGTACTCGGCGCGCGTTGATCGAGGGCGATCGATTGTTCGCCGGCGATCAGCTGGTCACCGGGGCCGAAGGCGCGGTGGCGGTTCATCTGCAAAATGGCCAGGAACTGACCCTCGGGCGTGGCAGCAGCATGCAGATGGATCCCCACCTGCTCGCCAATGAGTCGCCGCACGTTGGCACTTCAGAGGCGGTAACGCCGAGCGAAGCGCAACTGACCGATGTCGAGCAACTGCAAAAAGCCATCGCGGCGGGCGCTGACCCGACGCAAACCGGTGAAGCCACCGCGGCCGGGCCGAGCTTCACAGCGGCTCCCAATGGTGCGCAGGGTGGTGGCCACAGCTTTGTCATGCTCGAAGAAGTGGGCGGAAAGGTCGATCCGACAATTGGCTTCCCGACTGCCGGGTTTGGCGGTATTCCTGAATTCCCTGAAGAACGGCATAACGCGGATATCCAGCAGAACGCCGATGGCACTCCGGCCGTCATTGCGCCACCGGTAACGCCGGTCAATAACCCGGTCACGCTCGATGGCCTGTCGGTGGCGGGTGGCGAACTGACCCTCAACGAAGCCAACCTGGCCGACGGTTCCGCGAGCAATCCGGGCGCGCTGACCCAGAACGGCACGTTCACTGTGTCGGCACCGGACGGGCTGAACAGCCTGAGCATCGGCGGTATCAACGTGATTACCGGTGGCGTGGCGATTGGCTTTCCGCAGTCGATTACCACGCAACTGGGCAACACCCTGACCATTACCGGCTACAACCCGGCCACAGGCGTGGTGAGTTACAGCTACACCCTCAACGGCAACGAAACCCATTCGGCCGGCGACGGCGCCAACTCCCTTAGCGAGCAGTTCACCGTTGTGGCCGGCGACAGCAACGGCGACACCGCCACCGGCACGCTGGACGTCAACATCACCGATGATGTGCCCAAGGCTGTCGATGACAGCAACGCCAGCACCGCGTCGGAAACCCTGCTGACCCTGACCGGCAGCGTGCTGCCAAACGACACGCAAGGCGCCGACCGCATTCCCACGGGCCCCAACAGCGGCCCGGTGATTGGCGGTACCTTCACCGGCACCTACGGCACCCTGGTGCTCAATCCCAACGGCACTTACACCTACACGCTGAACACCAGCGATGCTGATTTCAAAGCATTGCATGGCGGCGGTAGCGGCACGGAAACCTTCACTTACACGCTGACGGATGCTGATGGCGATACCAGCACGGCCAACCTGGTGCTGCAAATCCATAACAACGATGACCCGGTCACGATTGGTGGCCTCAGCATCGAGGGCGGCGAACTGACCGTCTTCGAGAAAAACCTGAGCCTTGGCAGCTCACCGGATTCTGCTGCTCTGACCCAAAGCGGCACCTTCACCATCACCGCCCTCGACGGCGTACAGACCCTGAGCGTGGGTGGCATCAACGTGGTGGTCGGCGGTGTGTCGTCCGGCTTCCCGCAATCCATTACCACGCCGCTGGGCAGCACGCTGACCATCACCGGGTTTGATGCCACCACCGGCGTGGTCAGTTACAGCTACACCCTGGCCGATAACGAAGCCCACCCAACCGGCAATGGCGCGAACACGCTGCCTGAGCAATTCGCCGTCACCGTGGTCGACGACAACGGCACCACCGCCAACGGCACGCTCGACGTGAATATCGTCGACGACCTGCCAAAAGGCGTGGACGACAGCAACGCCGGTACCGCGTCGGAAACCCTGCTGACGCTGAACGGCAACGTGCTGACCAACGACGTGCAAGGCGCCGACCGCGTGACCGTCGGCGAAAATGCCGGCCCGATCACCCCAGGCACTTTCGCCGGGACTTACGGCACTTTGGTGCTGAATGCCAACGGCACGTACACCTACACCCTGAACACCAGCGACGCCGATTTCAAAGCGCTGCACGGCGGCGGTAACGGCACCGAGAATTTCACTTACACCATCACCGACTCGGACGGCGACACCAGCACCGCCACGCTGGTGCTGCAAATCCACAACAACGACGATCCGGTGACCATCGACGGCCTCAACGTCAACGGCGGCGAACTCACCGTCTACGAGAAAAACCTCGGCGACGGCAGCAGCCCCGATGCTCCGGCGCTGACCCAAAGCGGCACCTTCACCATCACCGCCCTCGACGGCGTGCAAACCCTGAGCGTGGGTGGCATCAACGTGGTAGTCGGCGGTGTGTCGTCCGGCTTCCCGCAATCCATTACCACGCCGCTGGGCAGCACGCTGACCATCACCGGGTTCGACGCCACCACCGGCGTGGTCAGTTACAGCTACACCCTGGCCGACAACGAAGCCCACCCGACCGCCAACGGCGCGAACACATTGCCTGAGCAATTCGCCGTGACCGTGGTCGACGACAACGGCACCACCGCCAATGGCACGCTCGACGTCAACATCGTCGACGACCTGCCAAAAGGCGTGGACGACAGCAACGCCGGCACCGCATCGGAAACCCTGCTGACGCTGAACGGCAACGTGCTGACCAACGACGTGCAAGGCGCCGACCGCGTGACCGTCGGCGAAAATGCCGGCCCGATCACCCCAGGCACTTTCGCCGGGACTTACGGCACTTTGGTGCTGAATGCCAACGGCACGTACACCTACACCCTGAACACCAGCGACGCCGATTTCAAAGCGCTGCACGGCGGCGGTAACGGCACCGAGAATTTCACTTACACCATCACCGACTCGGACGGCGACACCAGCACCGCCACGCTGGTGCTGCAAATCCACAACAACGACGATCCGGTGACCATCGACGGCCTCAACGTCAACGGCGGCGAACTCACCGTCTACGAGAAAAACCTCGGCGACGGCAGCAGCCCCGATGCTCCGGCGCTGACCCAAAGCGGCACCTTCACCATCACCGCCCTCGACGGCGTGCAAACCCTGAGCGTGGGTGGCATCAACGTGGTAGTCGGCGGTGTGTCGTCCGGCTTCCCGCAATCCATTACCACGCCGCTGGGCAGCACGCTGACCATCACCGGGTTCGACGCCACCACCGGCGTGGTCAGTTACAGCTACACCCTGGCCGACAACGAAGCCCACCCGACCGCCAACGGCGCGAACACATTGCCTGAGCAATTCGCCGTGACCGTGGTCGACGACAACGGCACCACCGCCAATGGCACGCTCGACGTCAACATCGTCGACGACCTGCCAAAAGGCGTGGACGACAGCAACGCCGGCACCGCATCGGAAACCCTGCTGACCCTCAACGGCAACGTGCTGACCAATGACGTGCAAGGCGCCGACCGCGTGACCGTCGGCGAAAATGCCGGCCCGATCACCGCCGGTACCTTCACCGGGACTTACGGCACTTTGGTGTTGAACGCCAACGGCACTTACACCTACACCCTGAACACCAGCGACGCCGATTTCAAAGCGTTGCACGGCAATGGCAACGGCACGGAAACCTTCACCTACACCATTACCGACTCCGACGGCGACATCAGCACCGCCAACCTGGTGCTGCAGATCCACAACAACGACGATCCGGTGACCCTCAACGGTCTCGATGTCTACGGCGGCGAGTTGACCGTCTACGAGAAAAACCTCAGCGACGGCACCAGCCCGAACACCCCGGCACTGACTCAAAGCGGCACCTTCACCGTGACCGCGCTCGATGGCCTGCAAACCCTTGATGTCGGCGGCATTCATGTGGTGGCCGGCGGCGTGGCGGCGGGCTTCCCGCAGTCGATTGTCACGGCATTGGGCAACACGCTGACCATCACCGGTTACAACCCGGTCACCGGCGTGGTCAGCTACAGCTACACCCTGGTGGATAACGAAAACCATCCAACCGGTAACGGTGCCAACAGCATCACTGAAAACTTCAATGTGGTGGCAACGGACACCGACGGCAGCACCGCGAGCAACCAGCTCAACGTCAACATTGTCGATGACCTGCCCAAGGCCAACCCGGATCACACCTCGGTGGCGGAAGGCGCAACCGTCTCGGGCAACGTGCTGGATAACGACATCGGCGGCGCCGATGGCCCGGCGGCCAGTGGCGCGGTGATCGGCGTGCGTGCCGGCAGCGACACCTCGACCTCCGCCATCGGCGGCCTGGGCTCGAACATCAATGGCACCTACGGTTACCTGACGCTGGACACCAACGGCAACGCGGTTTATCACAGCAATCCGAACAGCGTCGGCCCAGCGGGGGCGACCGACGTGTTCACCTACACCGTGCGCGATGCCGACGGCGATGAAAGCACGACCACCATCACCATTGATGTCTCAAACAGCTGCATCGTCGCGGCCCGCGATACTGACGTGACGGTTTACGAAAAAGCCCTGGACCTGACCAAGGACGGGCAAGACCTGGCCGCTGGCACCGTCACCGGCAGCGACCCGACCAGCACCGGCGAAACCGCCAAGGGCACGCTGGTCGGTTCGGTCTCCGGCGCGGTCGGCGCGATTACCTACACCCTGGTGAGCAGCGCCACGGGCAACTATGGCCAGATCCAGCTCAACGCCAACGGCACGTACACCTACACCCTGACTTCGCCAGCGACGACCACGCCGCACGCGAACGACGGCGCCAATACCCTGACCGAAAGCTTCACCTACCAGGCCACCGACTCGCTGGGCAACAGCACCACCAGCACCATCGTGGTGAGCATCGTCGATGACGTGCCAAAAGCCGTGAACGACACGAATTTGGCCACCGCGACGGAGAGCGCGCTGACTCTCACCGGCAACGTCCTGACCAACGACGTTCAAGGTGCGGACCACGTCGCGACCGGACCGAATGCCGGGCCGATCACACCCGCCACGCTCAATGGCACTTACGGCACACTGGTGCTCAATGCCAATGGCACCTACACCTACACGCTTAACCCCAATGATGCCGACTTCAAAAACCTGCACGGCGGCGGCAATGGCACCGAAACCTTCACCTACACCCTCACCGATGCCGACGGCGATACCAGCACCGCCACGCTGGTGCTGAACATCCAGAACGCCAACGACCCGGTGGTCCTGAACGGCCTGAACGTCAACGGCGGCGAACTCACCGTCTACGAGAAAAACCTCAGCGACGGCACCAGCCCGAACACCCCGGCGCTGACCCAGAGCGGCACGTTCACCGTGACCGCGCTCGACGGCCTGCAAACCCTCGACGTTGGCGGCATTCATGTGGTGGTCGGTGGCGTGGCGGCGGGCTTCCCGCAGACCATCACCACGGCACTCGGCAGCACGTTTACCGTCACCGGATTCAACGCCACCACAGGCGTTGTGAGTTACAGCTACACCCTGGTGGATAACGAAACCCATCCAACCGCCAGCGGCGCCAACAGCATCACCGAAAACTTCAACGTGGTGGCCACCGACACCGACGGCAGCACCGCGTCGGGTCAGATCAACGTCAACATCGTCGATGACCTGCCCACCGCCGCGCCGAACACGGCGAGTGCGGCCGAAGGCGCAACGGTCAACATCAGTGTGCTGGGCAACGACGTGTTTGGGGCTGACGGTCCGGCTGCAGCAGGCGCGGTAATTGGTGTACGTGCCGGCAGTAATACGGCGACCTCGGCGGTCGGCGGACTGGGCACCAATATCAATGGCACTTACGGCTACCTGACCCTGGATGCGGCCGGCAATGCCGTGTACCACAGCAACCCGAACTCGGTCGGACCAGAGGGCGCCACCGACACGTTCACCTACACCATTCGCGATTCCGATGGCGACGAAAGCACCACGACCATCACCATCAATGTCACCGACACCGGGCTTAAAGCCGTGGTGGATCAAGACGTGACAGTCTACGAAAAAGCCCTCGACCTGAATCAGGACGGTCAGGACCTGGCGCCGGGTAATGTCATCGGCAGCGACCCGGGCAACACCGGCGAAACCGCCACCGGGACACTGGTCGGCTCCGTCACCGGCGGCAGCGGTGCGCTCACTTACAGCCTGGTCGGCAGCGCCACCGGCACGTACGGGCAAATCCTGCTCAACCCCAACGGCACGTACACCTACACCCTGACCTCGGCGCCGAAAACCTCGCCGAACGCCAACGACGGGCCCAACACCCTGAGCGAAAGCTTCACCTACAAAGCCACCGATGCCCTGGGCAACACCACCACCAGCACCATCGTCGTCAACATTGTCGACGACGTGCCTAAAGCGGTGGCCTCGGATCGCTCGGTGGCGGCCGTGGAAATCGACTCGAACATACTGATCGTACTCGACATCTCCGGCAGCATGATCGACCCTTCTGGGGTGGGTGGGCTGTCGCGGCTGGACCTGGCCAAACAGGCCATCAGCGCCTTGCTCGACAAGTACGACGATCTGGGCGATGTGAAAGTGCAACTCGTCACCTTCAGCAGCAACGCCACTGACCGGACCTCGGTGTGGGTCGACGTGGCGACCGCGAAGACGCTGCTTGCCGGCCTGTCAGCGGGCGGTGGCACCAACTACGACGCTGCCGTGGCCACCATGCAGACGGCGTTCAATACGTCCGGCAAACTCACCGGTGCGCAGAACGTCGGCTACTTCTTCTCCGACGGCAAACCCAACGAGGGCGACATCGGCACCACCGACGAGGCCGCGCTCAAAGCCTTCCTCGATGCCAACGGCATCAAGAACTACGCAATCGGCCTGGGCAGCGGCGTGAGCAACGCCAACCTCAACCCGTTGGCCTACGACGGCAGCACCCACACCGACACCAATGCGGTGGTGGTGACCGATCTCACCCAACTCAACTCGGTGCTCTCGGGCACGGTGATCGGTGCGCCGGTTACCGGAACCTTGCTGGAGAACGGCACGTTCGGCGCCGATGGCGGCTTCATCAAAACCCTCACGGTCGACGGCACCACGTACACCTTCGACCCGAAAGGCAACGCCAACCAGGGTTCGCTGAACTTCAGTGGCGGCGCCAACCACGGCACGTTCAACACGGTGAACAACAGCATCAGCATCGCCACCAACAATGGCGGCACGCTGGTGGTGAACCTCGACACCGGCGAGTACAACTACACCTCGCAAAAAACCACCTCGGTGGTCATCACCGAAAACATCGGCTTCACCGTCAGCGACAACGACGGCGACCTCGCCAGCTCCACGCTGACAGTCAAAGTCATTCCGAACGCGGCACCGGTGGCGGTCGATGACCACATCATCACCAACGTGCTGTCGGGCAACATCGTGGTGCCGGGCGAGCTGTTGCTGGCCAACGACACTGATGCCGACAAGGATCCGCTGACCGCATCGCCGACCAACTTCACCACCGGCTGGGTGGCCAAGGGCGCGGACTTCACCGGCAGCGGTGCGATCAATTTCAAAGGCACCAATGACAACGCGGCCAACCAGAATTTGGCCGACGTGCGAAGTGCCTTTACTACGGCCAACACCGCCGCGCTGACGGCGCTGCTGGTGGTCAGCGGGTATCTGGGCCAGGTGGCTGCCAACAACGCCAATGATGAAGACCTCATCACTGTGAAACTGAAAGCGGGTGAAACCCTCAATCTGGATCACAATCTGGCGGGCGGACACATCACCATGGAGTATTCCCTCAATGGTGGCGCCTTCACGCCCATCGCGGACGGCGGGACGATCACTGCATCGTCGGATGGGACCTATCAGATCCACATCACCAACATCGAAAACACCAGTGGAGGCAATGCCAAAGGATCCGAGAGCTACCAGTTGACCATGACCGTCAACTACGCCGGTGCTCACGACATCGCACCGGACGCCCACGGCACCTACACCGCCAGCGACAACCATGGCGGCAGCGACACCGCGAACGTGACCATCAGCTACCAGGATGGCCACACCCTCACCGGCACTGCGGGCGATGACACATTGATAGCGGGCACCGGCAACAACATCATCAATGCCGGCGATGGCAACGATGTACTCACCGCCGGCACCGGCAACAACGAACTGCACGGCGGCGCCGGCAATGATTTGCTGTTCAGCGGCACCGGCAACGACCTGCTCGACGGCGGTACCGGCATCGACACCGTGAGCTACGCCCACGCCACCGCCGGGGTCACCGTCGACCTGAGCCTGCTGACCCCACAAAACACCGGCGGCGCCGGCACCGACACCCTCACCGGGATCGAAAACCTGGTCGGCTCCAACTTCAACGACAGCCTCACCGGCGACAACAACAGCAACGTCATCAACGGCGGTCTGGGCGATGACACCCTCAACGGGGGCGGTGGTGACGACTTCCTGATCGGCGGACTGGGCAACAACACCCTTACCGGCGGGGCAGGGGCCGACACCTTCCAGTGGCTCAAAGGCAACAGCGGCCACGACGTCGTCACCGACTTCACCCCCGGCACCGACAAACTCGATTTGTCGCAACTGCTGCAAGGCGAAAACGGTACGTCGGCGTCGCTGGATGACTACCTGCACTTCAAAGTCATCGGCAGCGGCGCGTCGGTGCTCACCAGCATCGACGTCAGCGCCATGGCCGGTGCCACGCCGAACCAGACCATCGACCTGGCCGGCGTCAACCTCGCCAGCCACTACGGCGTCACGCCGGGGGCGGGCGGTGTGGTGGCGGGTGGTCACGACACGGCGACCATCATCAATGGCATGTTGAATGACCATTCGTTGAAGGTGGACACCGTCTGACCTGAAGGCTGAAACGACAAAACCCGCCATTCCTGGGTAAGGAGTGGCGGGTTTTTGTTGTCTGTGAGAACGCATTCGCGAGCAGGCTCGCTCCCACAGGTTTTGATGTGGAGCACAAAATATGTGTGCGACAAAAATCCCCTGTGGGAGCGAGCCTGCTCGCGAAGAGGCCCGACCAACCACCACAAAACTCGGCTATTAACCCCGCAACTGTGGCGAGGGAGCTTGCTCCCGCTGGGTTGCGCAGCAACCCCAAAACCATTCACCGCAGTCCCTCAGTCAGAGCGCATGTGCCTGGATGACGACTGCTGCGCAGCCGAGCGGGAGCAAGCTCCCTCGCCACAGGGGGCGCGTGTTAGCCGTGCGGGTCGACGTTGTCGAGCATCCGGTTCACCGCCATTTCCCCCAACATCACGGAGTTTTGAATGCCCAGCAGCGTGTGGCGCTGTGTGCCGTTCAACTGCCCCGCAAAATCACTCAACATGACACTCGCCGACGCCAACGTCTCACAGGCGTTCACCAGCAACGTTTCGTTATCGGTATCAGGCCCGACGAAGTAGATCGTGCTGGGTTTGCGTGGCGTGTCTTTGGGAATGACTGGTTTGAGGTAGTAGTCGAGCGCGCGGTCGGCGGCGGTGTTGAGCTTTTTGGAGTCGGTGGATTCGTAGGGGGAAACGTCGTCGGTGTCGGTTTCTGGCGGGGTGGGTGTGATTTTGAACATGGTGAAACTCCTTTGAAAAACAAGACCACCAGAACCTGTCGCTAAACACGTAAGGGTGGCGACTGTATGCAGGTTAGCGAACCGGTCAAAGGCAACCCGGTAGACCCGAAGGTCTCCCGCATACAGTCACCATAACGTAATTGCAGACGTCAAAAGTCTACAAAAAGGTCAGGAGTACTGATGCACTTTGAATAGTCCAGGTCGCTAAACCCGATCGCTGATTGGCAGCGATGCGGAAACGATAAAGATCAGCGTCAAAGCGCACAAGCCGGCGGATTCTGGCGCAGTCGTAGGCAACGGCGCAAGGATGTGTAGCCTGAGTGAGTGTCTGGAGATGTGTTTTAAACATCTCCGTTTAGCGCTCACTCAGGCCTCACGGAGCACAAGATCGGCTAGACCAATAAATGCGTTGGACTTTCCTGTGTTCGGGATCGAATCAATTAACTTGCCGGTTTATTAATCCAATATTTAAAAAGTGTTGTTCCATCCGCATAGAGCGTACTAACACTGAATTGCACTGCGCCCCCCACTTTCTTCGCAATAGTTATCTGACCGAGGTAAGGAGGTGGCGTCGCAACTCCTATTACAATGTTGAACGAAGCGACCCGACGCGACGCAATTTGCACCCGGCGGTCTGTCAAGCTATTGGCAATCATTTGACCACCTACCTGACTTACGTACGCCCTCCCATTCGCTAAAGTTAATCGCGGGGTCCACTCGGCAATGGTGACGTTAGCCGTTACGACCTCAAAGGACTTTTCCTGACCGGCAGCGTCGCGAACCACTATTGTCGTTCTGCCGTTTCCTTCGCTGCGAACCACCCCTTTGGAATCGACTGACGCTACTAATGGGTTTAGTGACTCATAGGTAATCGTACCAACACCCCCCTTCCCAGCCCGACTTTCAGCCGTGCCGACGGCATCGTCACCTGTGTACACAGCCACTGGAAACCTGAACGTGTAATTCTCCCCTTTCAAGCTGAGCAACGATGTATCGACAATAAGTTCCGGAATATCAGGTGCGGCCTTAACCGTATAAGTACGTACCGGAAACGCCACCGCCGTTAGCAAGTCACGCAGCCCGGAATAGTTAACCCTGAACGTAATCGTCGCAGCAGTGCCCTGCTTGAGCGTTTTAAACCAGTCAACCAACGCCTGCCCGATTGACCGTGTCAGTCCCTGCGTTTCGTTGTGAGGTACGCCATCAATAACATCAATGAATACTGGCGCACCGCTGTTGTTAAATCCGCTAAGCCGCAACCACACATACCGCCCTGCCACTTGAAGCAACCACGGCGCAATACTCAATGTATCGCCAGCCACCAGTTTGTTGACATCCAGTTCCGCCCCCGTCTGGCCCACAATGATCGGTGTCGGCAACCGTGAATCCCCATCCGCAATCCGGTTAACGTTCAACACCAGCGGCGCCGATCGCGCAATCTCCTCGTTTCCCCGAATCAGCGCCCATACAAACTCCGCTGTTTTGCCGTGCCACGCCCCGAGAAACCGCGCGTCGAGGTTAAAGTTGGCTTGATGATTTGAGTCAAGTGGCAGCTTCGGAAATGTCTGCGGCAAAGGCCCCAGTTGGATCAATTGCGCATGATCCCCGAACGACGACGCGAGATACGCGACCTGTATCGGCATACCCAAAGGGTAGGCCAGCGGGTCAACGGGATTTGCCGCAGGGACTGGCGGATCCAGGGTAAGCCCTGTCTCGATGGTCAAAGTGCGCACGTTGGAATAAACATTGCTGCTGTGATAAAGCGATTTTGCGTACAAGCGGCGTGCGCCTACCGGTACGGTGATAGTGCGCTCCCAAACGCCCGTCATTGCATCGGCAGTCGCTTTGCCCTTGGGCACCGCGCTTGGACCGCTGCCGTCATAAATCTCGACCTCTTTACCTTTGCTCGCCGTGCCCGTCAGTTTCAAGGTGGTGCTGTTTGTGATTCCAGCGTTGGGGATTTCCTTGCCGCTATTGTCCTGCACATTGGTGAGCGTCGGAGTCACCTGCGCCACATCACCAAACATTAATTGCAGCAATCCGGAAAACACCTCCACCTCACCCGGGTTGGTCACTGTGCTTTGCACGGTCAAAGGTGTACTGGCATAGGGGGCGATGTATTTGGCGGGCACCTGGAAAATGATCGGTTGTGCCGGGTCGGTGACGATCACTTGGAAAAGGAACAGCGCCACAATCCCGTCTTGATCGGTGGTTTGCCACTTGAGTTTGACGGTCGCGCCTTTTTTCAGGGGCCAGTAGTCGGCGACCTGCACCGTGGCCGTGGCGGTATCGACCGGTAGCGTGTTGTCTACCAGCGGGCTGACAATCGGCAGGCCCAATGGCAGGGACGTACCGGTGAAGGTGGCATCGGCAGGTTTCGAGCGCTGGAGCTTACCTGCTCTGGTCAATGTATAGGAGGCCCGCGCCGAACCTCCAATCAGGTTGCGTACCCACTCATTGGAAACCGGAAAGTCCACTGCTCTGCTCGCGGCAGCCAGCGTCACGCTGAAGGTGCGGGTGGCTGGGTCGCCACTTTTGGTAAGCCCTTCCAGTGTCAGCTCGATCAAATCATTTTTAGCAAATACACCGGTGACCAGGATCACCATGGCACCACCCGCGAGCTCATCGTGATTCACCACATTGTCGGGATCGGCCTGTTCAAAAATCGGTGCGGCCAGCAACACCACGCCGGGTTTGAACGTGAGGATCAGTGCATCCGACCAGCCGCTACTGTTTTCCACGACGTCGAACACCTCCCAGCGCACCACCAGGCTGCTGGTGGGCGCCAGGCTGGCGAGCATCTGCGGTGTCAGTTCAAAGACAACATCCCCCAATTCAGTGACAGTGCTCTCCAGGAGTAAAGACCCGAAGGCAAGCACCACCACGTCACCGATGTTTTGATTGAAATATTCCAGCACGGTCACGAACATGCCGTCATTGATCACGGTCTGATCGACGACGCTTTCCGAGGCGACGGGTAATTTAAGCCCTTGGTTGAAGGGCTTGCCGCCGTCAGTATCCGCTTCGCCCGGCGCCGGGTATTTGTATAACAACGGAACAGGTAGCGAATCTTCGATGTTGCCGCCCACGCGTTGGATCTCGATCCAGAAGTCCTTGTTCTCTGACAGCAGGGGCAGAAACTTGGCTTCCATGTTCTTGGCCGAAATATAGAACGGAATGTTTTTCGCGTTCCCTTGAGCATCGAAATGCGCTTCGGTGACCGAAAAATCAGCGACGGGAGCGTTTTTTGTTTCGATGAACACCTTGATGCTGTCGCCGATGGCCATGTTCAGGTAGGCCAGGATGTAAACCAGCAACCCGTCACGGTCACCGTGCACCATGTTGATGTTGATCCCCAACGCACCATCGTTCTGCGGTTTGAAGCCAGGCGGATAGGGAGGGGCGACAGCCAGCACGCCGATGCCGCGATCGGGCGGAAATACAACGACTTGTCCATTGGACGCGGGGGCAGCGTTTGTGATGGGGCTGTTCATGAATGCGTACCTTCCATAGAGGCGCCAGGCTCTCTGAATGGGCGGCACCGATAGGGTCGATTAGATATTCGGTGTGGGTGTTTGCCTACTGTCAGATCTGACAGGTACACACGGGTTTAAGACGAGCGGTCTTGCCCCTCACATCGGCTCCGGCGGCCCGATCAACCTCCCCATCACCCCAAACAACCCCAGTTCCCGAATCACCTCCAACTCCCCCTGCGTCTCCACCATCTCCGCAATCAACGGCAGATCAATGCTGTTGGTCGCCCGATAAATCGCATCGATAAACAGCCGCTTGTCAGGCTGCACATCAATGCTGCGGATGTACGCGCCATCGATTTTCAGATACGCCAACCCGAGCTGCGTCAGGTTGCCGATCTGGCTGAAGCTGCCACCAAAGTGTTGCAAGCCGATGCGATAACCGGTGTCGAGCAGGCTATGGCTCAGGCGCTGCAATTCTTCGGGTGGCGGCAATTGGCGTTCGTCGATTTCCAGGGTCAGCAGCGGTGCCAGTTCCGGCAGTGAGTCGAGCAAGTCGATGATCTGTCGCAGCTGCGCCGGATCGCGCAGGGTGCTGCCGGACAGGCTTAACGCCAGGGGCCAGCGATTGACGACGAGGTAGTCGAGGGTCGCTTCGAGCATCGCCAGATCGAATCGTGCGGACCAGCCGAGGCGCTCGATCCATGGCAGAAAATGGCCGGCGGCAATGGCTTCACCGCTCGGGTCGAGCAGACGCGCGAGGACTTTGTGGTGCAGCACCTGGCTGGTGTCGGCGCATTGCACCACGGGTTGGAAATACAGCTGCAGTTTGCCGTGGGTCAGGGCGTCGTCGATCCAGGCGCGCCAGTCATGCTGGGAGTGGTTGTTCGCGGTGCTGGTATCGGCCAGATGCACCCACGGCCGCTCGGGGTGTTGCCGGGCTTGCGTCAGCGCTTGATCGAGGCGCAAAAGCACGTCGCTGGCCGGTTCGCCGGGGTGGTAGGGGACAATGCCCAAATGCGCCACCGGCATGCAATCGCTGGCGCCGGTCAGGCGCAGGTTTTCCAGGGTCGCACTGATTTCCGAGGCCAGTCGTTCGGCGTCGGCGTCATCCAGGCCCGGCGTCAGCAGGCTGAACTCCCCGCCGCGGTTGCGCGCCGCCAGCCAGGTACGACGTTCTGGCAAATGCGTCAGGCGCTTGAGCAGTTCGCCGACGGCGCTGATCAACGCGTCGGTGCGCTGACCACCCAGACGTTGGTTGAGGCCGATCAGGTCGTTGACCCGCAGCATCAGCAAATGGCCGGTGCTGCTCTGTTCGCTGATCAGCAGCTGATCGGCCAGTTGTTCATCCAGCAAACGGCGATTGGCCAGACCCGTGAGGCTGTCCTGGTAGGACTCGGCCCGCAGTTTTTCACTGCGCGTGGCTTCTTCGGCGAACAGCGCCTTGAGCTTCTCGACCATCTGGTTCATGGCCAGCACCACGCGCCGCAATTCCGGGGTGCGCGGCAGTTTTGGCAGGCTCAGGAACTCGCGTTTGCTGATGGCTTCGGCCTGTTTGACCATTTTGTCGAGCGGGCGCAATTGCCGACGCAACAACCAACCGCCGAATATCGCGCTGAGCAATCCGCAGACCAACAGCCACAGCAGGCTGCCGAGCGTGCTGTCCCAGAGTTTGGCCAAGGCGAATTGCGGATTGCTCAACACTTCGACCCGCGCCACCTGTTCCCAGCCGCGCATGATCAGCGCGTCGCCACCTTCGGGACGCAGGTGGACGAGCCTGACGAACCAACGCGGAACACCGTCGATTTTTGCGGGGGCGCTGCGTTCCACCAACACCTGTTCATCGACGATATTGACCACGCGGATGCTGCGGAAATAACCGCTGTCGTAAATCGAACTGACCATCAACTCGATCATGGCCGGGTCGTCGATTTGCGCGGTCAGCGACAAACCCAGTGCGGTGGCGGCGTCCTGGGCATGGGAGCGCAACTGGCCGAGCATCTGTTCGCGGGAGCTTTCCAGGCTGACAAAAAAACTGCCGCTGAAGGCCACCAGCAGGAACAGGCAAATGGCGAGAAACAACTGTTTGCGCAGTGACATAAATCGCTCCTTGCTATGACGGCTAGCCTTCGCCCACGGCGAATCCTTCGGCTTGCATCTTTTTCAACACGTCTTGCCAGCGCGACAATTTTTTTGTGTCGCCGCTGCGTTTGCCGCCGTTGGCCCCGGGCAAGTACAGGCCTTCGGCGTTGAAGGCGTACACCGGCAACAGGTCTTTACGCTGGGATGCGGGGCGGATTTCGCCGATCAGGTTGTCCAGCACCAGCGGTTCGGCCGTGGGACTGCTATAGAAGGTCAACACCATGTGCGCCTGGTTTTGGGCAAGTGCCTTGACGTAGGTGATGCGCAGTTTTTCGCTGGGAACGCCGAGGTAACGCAGGCTGAAATATTTCGCCAGCGCGTAGTCTTCACAGTCGCCGGCGCCTTTGATCAGCGATTCTTCTGGCGTGGCCCAGTAATCGGTCTGACGCCAGATGCGCATGTCGTCCTGAAAATTCAGCTGTTGATTGAAGAACTGATTGACCGCATTCAGTTGCTCGCGCTCGGGTTGCTTGAGTTCGCTTTTGAGCATTTGACTCCAGGCCTCGATTCTTCCTTGAGCGGGGCCGAGAGGGCCGTAGCGTTTTTCGGCGGTTTGCAGAATCAGCGAAAAGTCCCAGTCGGCAAGGACACTGCCCAACCCTGTCAGCAGAAAACTGACCAACAGCAGCCACCCGCCGAGCCGAAGTCGGAGCGTTGACCATCCTGGACTACGCGGACGACGTGACATGTCTGGCTGCTCGCGTGCAGATGACTGAAGTCTAGGCGGTGTTTTCAGCGAGGGCGGACAAATTGTCGGGTGGGTACTGGCTACCTGTGGTGAGGGGGCTTTTGCAGGGTTTTTTGCTTGAGGATGTAGAACGTGACGAGCACGGCGCTGGTCAGCATGAAGCCGCGGGCCCAAGGCAGGGGCACCAGGTAGCAGGAGAACAGGATGCTCACCCACATCAACCCGATGGCGTAGACCTTGCCCTTGAGGGGGATGCCGTTGCCGTCGAGGTAGTCACGAATCCATGGGCCCAGCCGTGGATGCTCCACCAGCCACTGATAGAAACGCGGCGAACTGCGGGCGAAGCACGCGGCGGCCAGCAACAGAAAGGGTGTGGTGGGCAATACCGGCAGGAAAATCCCGATCACCCCCAGCGCTACGCTCAGCCAGCCGATGGCCAGCAGCACGTAACGCAACATCAGGGAGCGGTTGCCTATGGGGTTGTCCATAGGCAAGACCTTAGTGGTGACGTGGCTTGAGGATCGCCGGTTTTTCGTCTGGCGCGTTGCACAGCAGGTACAGCGCGGTCAGGGCTTCCGGGATCTGCACGATCATGTCGTCCATCAGGTTGGCATCTTTGGCGATGTCTTCGAACTCTGGCTGTTCGTCGAACAGGCCCGAACCGACCATGATCGGCAGGAGCATTTCGCTGACTTCGTCTTCGGCGGTTTCGAACCAGGCGGCTTCGCGCAGGAACACGCCTTCCATGAAACCGATGCACCAGCCGCGCAGGTCGGAGTCATCCGGCTCTTCACCCAGGTCCAGGTCGCACGGCAGCTCGAACTCTTCATCGGACGCCAGTTGGCGGGCGATGTGGGCCTTGAGGGCCAGCAGGGTGGATTCGATGGCTTCACGCTCGGTGTCGTCGGCGTAGTGCGGCTCTTCGGCGAAGAGGGCGTCGATCCATTCACGGTCCGGCACTTCTTCGGAACAGATCGACAGCGCGGTGAGGTAGCCGTGGGCGGCCACGTAGTCCAGCGCCTCGTCATGCAGTTCGTCGGCGTCGAGGAAGACTTGCAAACGGGTTAGTTGCTCAGCGAAGGACATTAAAGGGCTACCTTGGGAAATAAACAGATGCGGGAATTCTAGGCCTTCTTGAGCGCTCAGGCCAGCCGCGCGGGATATTTGCAGCCATGGGAGGGATTCTCTGGTCACCCGTACTGTTCGGTCAGACTCAATCCCTGTGGGAGCGAGCCTGCTCGCGAAAGCGGTGGGTCAGTCAACATTGCAGTTGAATGTGGTGCCGCCTTCGCGAGCAGGCTCGCTCCCACAGGTTCTGCGCTGTATTGGTTTTCATGTGTCTTATCAGCGGTGCCCTGCGCAGTGGAGGCCTCGGGTATACTCGCGCGTTTTGTGATGCCCTGCTGGCGTCGCGGCTGAGATGTGAAGCGTCATGCAACGCGCACTTACGATTTGTCAGTGCAGCGTGCATGGTTCTGAACCAGCCTTGCAGGGATGTTTTTGTGATTTTTGGAGTTTTTATGCTCGAACAGGCTCAACGCGTCCTCAAGGACATCTTCGGCTACGACAGTTTTCGTGGCCGTCAGGGTGCAATCATTGAGCGCGTGGCCAGCGGTGGCGACGCCCTGGTACTGATGCCTACCGGTGGCGGCAAATCCTTGTGTTTCCAGGTGCCGGCGCTGTTGCGCGAAGGCCTGGCCGTGGTGGTGTCGCCGCTGATCGCACTAATGGACGACCAGGTCGCCACCCTCGAAGAGCTCGGCGTCGCGGCCGCAGCCTTGAACTCCACGCTGAGCGCTGAACAACAGCGCGACCTGGCGGCCCGCATCAAGCGCGGCGAAGTGAAGATGCTCTACCTCGCGCCCGAACGTCTGGTCCAGCCGCGCATGCTGGCCTTCCTGCAAAGCCTTGAAATCGCCCTGTTCGCCATCGACGAAGCGCACTGCGTGTCGCAATGGGGGCATGACTTCCGTCGCGAATACCTGCAACTGGGGCAATTGGCGGAGTTATTCCCGAATGTCCCGCGTATCGCCCTGACCGCCACGGCCGACAAGCGTACCCGCGAAGAAATCGTCGACCGCCTGCATCTGCAAGACGCCGAGCGCTTCCTGTCGAGCTTCGACCGCCCGAACATTTTCTACCGCATCGTGCCCAAGGAGCAGCCGCGCAAGCAGTTGCTCGCATTCCTCGCCGAGCGGCGCAGCGATGCCGGCATCGTTTACTGCCTGTCGCGCAAGAAAGTCGACGAAGTGGCCGTGTTCCTCAGCGAACAAGGTTTTCCGGCGCTGCCGTATCACGCGGGTTTGCCCAACGAAACCCGGGCCCATCACCAGAAGCGCTTCCTCAACGAGGAAGGCCTGATCATGGTCGCCACCGTGGCGTTCGGCATGGGCATCGACAAACCCAACGTGCGTTTTGTCGCGCACCTCGATTTGCCGAAATCCCTTGAAGCCTATTACCAGGAAACCGGTCGTGGTGGCCGTGATGGCCTGCCGGCAGACGCCTGGATGGCTTACGGCCTGCAAGACGTGGTGATGCTCAAGCAAATGTTACAGAACTCCGAAGGCGACGAGCGCCACAAGCGACTTGAGCAGCACAAGCTCGACGCGATGCTCTCGCTCTGTGAAGAAACCCGCTGCCGTCGCCAGACGTTGCTCGCCTACTTCGACGAAGACATGCCCGAGCCATGCGGCCATTGCGACAACTGTGTCGACGGCGTACAGACCTGGGACGCCACCGAGCCGGCCCGTCAGGCGCTCTCGGCGATTTACCGTACCGGCCAGCGTTATGGTGTCGGGCATCTGGTCGATGTGTTGCTGGGCAAGGACAACGAAAAAATCCGCAGCATTGGTCATCAGCATCTTTCAGTGTTCGGGGTCGGCAAGGCGATGGGCGAGAGCGAATGGCGCTCCCTGTTCCGACAGCTGGTTGCCCGTGGTCTGGCCGACATCGACCTCGAAGGCTACGGCGGCCTGCGCCTGAGCGACACCTGCCGGCCGCTGCTCAAGGGCGAAGTGACCCTGGAACTGCGCCGCGACCTCAAGCCGCAAACCACCGCCAAAAGCAGCAAGAGCCAGGCGAGCCAACTGGTGCGTGGCGAAGAGCGCGAGCAGTGGGAGGCGCTCCGTGCCTTGCGGCGCAAACTGGCCGAAGAACATGGCGTGCCGCCGTACGTCATCTTCCCCGACTCGACGTTGCTGGAAATGCTCCGCAGCCAGCCGACGTCGCTGGCAGAAATGGCCACGGTCAGCGGTGTGGGGGCACGCAAGCTCGAGCGTTATGGCGAGGCCTTCCTCGAAGTGCTGGGCGGTCAGGTCGAGGCACCGAAAGTGGTGGCCGACGTGCGCCACGAGCTGATCACCCTGGCTCGCGCCGGCATGACTCCAGTGCAAATCGCCGGCCAGCTGCAATGCTCGGAAAAGAACGTCTACACCATGCTCGCCGAAGCAATTGGCAAGCAGCAGCTGTCTTTGGAGCAAGCGCTGGACCTGCCGGAAGAATTGATGGGCGAAGTCCAGGATGCGTTCCTCGACGGCGAAGGTGAATTGCCAGCGGTGTCAGAGATCGCCGCACTGTTTGCCGGTCGAGTGCCGGAAGGCGTTTTGTACTGCGTGCGTGCCGCCCTGCAATCGGAATTTGAGGTTTAAGCGGGCCTGTAGGTTGATGTAACGATTCACTACAGACCAAACCTTGCCTCAAGCCAACGGCCATGCTTAGCTGACTAATAATTAGTTTTAATTAATTTCAGTCTAATCATGAGTGTTTTATGCCGTTAACCGATCAACACCGCTTTGGCATGCAATTGGCCCAGATGTCGCGTGGCTGGCGTGCCGAACTGGACCGTCGTCTCGCCGGTCTGGGGTTGTCCCAGGCGCGCTGGCTGGTGCTGCTGCACCTGGCCCGTTTCGAGGAACCCCCGACCCAACGTGAGCTGGCGCAAAGCGTCGGTGTCGAAGGGCCAACGCTGGCCCGTTTGCTCGACAGCCTTGAAACCCAAGGCCTGGTACAGCGCCAAGCCGTGCTGGAAGACCGTCGGGCGAAAAAAATTGTCCTCTGCGCACCGGCCCTTCCCCTGATCGAACAAATTGAAACCATTGCCACGCAATTGCGCCACGAGTTGTTCGCCGGCGTCGATGAGGCGGACCTGAAGGTGTGCATGCGGGTTCACGGGCACATTCTGGGTAACCTGGAAAAATCTTGAGGCATAACCACTCGCCAGACTTTTGAGATACCCCGTTGGGCAGACTATAAAGAACTACTAGGCAATATCGTGTTCGTACCGGATGTGCAAACACGCATAGGTTGGTTCTGTTATTTAAGGGATGCTCATGCTCGAGAGTTGGCGGTTGGTTTTACGGTGTGGCGTCAGGTTGATTCTGGTCAGTGGCGCTATCACCTACTCGACATTGGCACCTGCGCTGGGTTTGGGGGACATCACGCTCCACTCCGCGCTGAACCAGCCGTTGAGTGCCGACATCGCCCTGGTGGATGTCGGTGGCCTGGAGGAGGGCGAGTTGTCCGTCAGCCTGGCGACGGCGGATGAGTTCAGCCGTGCCGGTGTCGAGCGGGTGCTCTTCCTCAACAATCTGAAGTTCAGCCCGATCCTGCGAGGCAATCGCAACCTGATCCGGGTGACCTCCAGCAAAGCGGTCAAAGAACCTTTCCTGAATTTCGTGGTGCAGCTCAATCAGCCCAACGGGCGCTTGCTGCGCGAATACACGGTACTGATTGATCCGCCGGGTACTCCGGGGATTGAACCCGTCGCTGATGAGCCGGTTGCCGAACCTCAGCCTTCTGCATTTCCGGTCGTCACACCGGCCAGTGCGCCAGTAGCGCCTGCGAAGAAACCCGCACCCCCGCAACCTGCCGCCGTGCCTGTGAGTGATCCCGTTGTGGCTGAGCAACTGGCCGCCACTGTCCTGCAAAACCAGCAACTGCAAAAAACCATCGATGAGTTGAATGCGAAGCTGGCGGCTCAGGATGAGCAGATCGCCGGTCAGAAAAAACAGATCACCGAACTGCAAACCCAATTGGCTGAAGTCAGACAAACGCCAGCCGAACCCGCTGCGCCGGTGGCGGCCGTGCCCGCGCCTGTGGTTGTCGAGGAAGCATCCAATTGGCCATTGATTATCGGGCTGCTGGCACTGGTGGCTTTGGTGCTGCTCGGGTTGTTCCTTCGTCATCGACGTCAGCAGGTCGCGGCCTTGCCCGAGGCTGCCCCCGATTTGTCGTTACGGCAGGAGCCGATGCTTGATCCTCCTGTGCAACCGTTAGTCCAAAAGACCCAGCTCAAATCCGCGTCCGATCATCGTGAAGAAAGCTCAGCGGGCGATGTGCTGGAAGGGGTCGGCATCTACCTGACTTATGGCCGATTTTCCGAAGCCGCTGCCATGTTGCGAGACGCGCTGGTCAAGGAGCCTCAGCGCACGGATCTGGCGGTGCAACTGCTGGAAGTGCTCGGCAAACAGGGTGATGTGACGGCCTATGATGCGCAGGAAAGCAGCCTGCGAAACGCCGGGTTCGACCCAGAAAAACTGCAGGACATCCGCGTCAGCCATCCGAAACTGGGCAGTGCTGCACCCGTGGTGGCCGCGCCCGTAGTCGCCCCGGTTGAAGCTGTGCCCAACGATGAATTCCAGTTGAACCTGGATGAATTGTCGATGGATTCAAATTGGGATCTGGTCAGTCCTTTTGACACTCCGCCGCCCGCCGCCAAACCTTCAGACGAGCTGACCTTTACCTCGAACCTGCACGTGATGCCCGACGTGTATGAACTGCCTGACGAGTCGTCGCAGCAAGCGCCCGAACTGGAATGGGACCCCGTACCTGATACGCCATCACTGGATGACGACTTCCTGGATGAATTCAACGATGCGCCTCAATCGCTGGAACTTGAACCGCTGAGCCTGGCCCCGGCGGCGCCCTCCAATGCCGGGAAACTGGAACAGGCCCAGACCTGCATCGACGATGGCGACCTCGACCGCGCGATCAAGTTGCTCAACGAATTGCTCAAGGACGGCGACGAACCGCTCAAGCAGACTGCCCGCAGTCTGTTGGCCGGTATCGGCTGAGGCTCTATGATGGCTGCGCTCCCAGACCCAGAGAATTGTCCGTCATGACCGCGCACAAACCGGAAATCGTCATCACCTATTGCACGCAATGCCAATGGCTGTTGCGTGCCGCCTGGCTGGCCCAGGAACTGCTCAGCACCTTTGGTGATGACCTGGGCAAAGTGTCGCTGGTGCCCGGCACCGGTGGGGTGTTCCATATTTTTTGTGATGACGTGCAACTCTGGGAGCGTAAGGCCGATGGCGGCTTCCCTGAAGCCAAGGTGCTCAAGCAGCGGGTCCGCGATCAGATCGACCCGGACCGCGACCTGGGCCATAACGACCGCACTCAGTGAGACGCCGCTTCAGCCGCTACAGTCTTTTTGCTTGAACCACCGGACAGCCGGCTGGAAACCACGATCGCGACGATGATCAGCGCGCCACCGATCAGCATCCGCAACGTCGGGTTTTCATTGAACAACAGCCAGGCCATGGTGATCCCGTAAACCGGTTCCAGGGCAAACACCACCGCCGCCGTGCGGGCCTTGATCACCGCCAGGCTGGCGACGAACAGACTGTGGGCGACGCCGGTGCAGAACACTCCAAGCAGGCCGATCCATAGCCAGTCGATGCCACGCACTTCACTCAATTGCGGTGCCGCCACGGGCAGCAGGCACAGCGCGACCACCACGTTTTGACACAGCGCGGCCTGTACCGGCGGGATCCGTCCGGAACTGGCCCGGTTGGTCAGCGACAGCAGGGCAAACAACAACCCCGAACCGACGGCCCAGAGCAGGCCGGTGGTGGCGCCGCTCGCCAGATCGAAGTCCGGTGTGACCAACACCAGCCCGACACTGACCAACACCACCAGCAGGATTTCATTGGCGCGAATCCGCTCGCGGAAGATCAGCCCTTCGAGGATTACGGTAAACGCCGGGAAGCTGGCAAAGCCCAGGGTCGCAATCGCCACGCCCGCCACCTTCACCGCAATAAAGAAACTTACCCAGTGCCCGGCCAACAGCAAACCGCTGAGCAGCAGGCGGCGCCAGTCCACGGCTTCAAGCTTCTGCCAACGGGTGTTGCTGGCGAAACGCGCAAAACCCGCGAGAGCCAGCACCGCAAACGCGGCCCGGCCAAAGACGATGACAGCAGGGGAGGCGGCGGCGAGTTTGCCGAACACACCGGTCAGGCCAAACATCAATGCGCCGATATGCAGGGCGCCAAGGGCGGTACGGGGAGTCATTGCAATCCTTGATCAATACAACCAACAGAGGGGCAGTCTAGAGCGCTGGCGGCGCACCTGTCTGTCGTCAGACTCGCCTCATTTGTCGCCAGCCTCGCGCCGCAGCTTGCCGGGGGAGGCGCCAAACTCGCGCAACACTGCGGCGGCGAAGGCGCTCTGTGAGCTGTAGCCGACCCGACTGGCAATCTCGCCGATGGGCAGGGGCGAATCCCGCAACAATCCCACCGCGATATGCAGCCGCCGACTGCGGATGTAATCCATCGGCGTCTGCCCGCATTCAGCGACAAACCGCGCATGCAACCGGGCGCTGGACAACCCGGCGACACCGGCCAGGTCCGCCACTTGCAGCGGATACGCTGCATGCCGGTCGATGTGTGCATTCATCGCCGCATACGGCAGGCGTCGTCCGCCCACGCTGGCCGGTTTGGCGTTGTTGAGGCTGGCCAACAACAGCACGGCGCCTTGTTGCGCGATCAACGGATCATAGACCTGGCTGCTCGCCAACCAACTGACCAATTGGCTCTGCCCGGCATCCAGCGGCAAGCGTCCGGCGTTGTCGAGCAGTCGGCGACTGGCCTCGGCGTGCTCGCCCAGCGACTGTGAAACCCATTGATCACTCGGCACATCCAGCACCAGGCAGCGGCTGCCATTGCTGCTGCCGCAGGCGTGATGGAAACCGGACGGCACCACCACGAAACTCTGCTGCACCACCTGACTGCCATGCCCGTCGACTTCGAAATCCAGCGCACCCGACAAGCCGAACACCAGTTGGGCGTGGTCGTGGCTGTGGACGATCAGGTCGTGGGTGTACTGGCGAAGTGTGAGGATCGGTCGCATCACCGCTCTCCTGGGCAAGATGACGCCAGTCTACACCGGCCGGTTGCTGTCACAGGAATGACTCAGCACTGTCATGGCCGATTAACCCGACCGGCGCAAGCTTGGAAAAACCATCGCAGAGGGTTGCCCATGACCAGCGCCGAGCTCGCCAAACCCAGTCGTAAGCAACGTGTGCGGACCTTGTGGATTTCTGATGTGCATCTGGGCACTCGAGACTGCCAGGCCGAGCACCTGTCGCAGTTTCTCAAGGGCTACCACGCGGACAAGATTTACCTGGTCGGCGACATCATCGATGGCTGGAAACTGCGCGGCGGCATGTACTGGCCTCAGGCGCACACCAACGTCATTCGTCGTTTGCTGACCATGAGCAAGCGCGGCACCGAAGTGATCTACGTCACCGGCAATCATGACGAGTTCCTGCGTCGTTATTCCAAGCTGATCCTGGGCAACATCCAGTTGGTCGACGAAGCCGTGCACGTCACCGCCGATGGCCGTCATCTGCTGGTGATCCACGGCGATCAGTTCGATGTGATCACTCGCTATCACCGCTGGCTGGCGTTCCTGGGGGACTCGGCCTACGAATTCACCCTGACCCTCAACCGCTGGCTCAACCACTGGCGCGCCCGTTATGGCTACGGCTATTGGTCGTTGTCGGCGTACCTCAAGCACAAGGTGAAAACCGCGGTCAGCTTCATCAGCGACTTCGAGGAAGCCATCGCGCACGAATGCGTGAAACGCGAGTTGCATGGCGTCGTGTGCGGACACATTCACCATGCCGAGATTCGCAAGGTGGGCGAGGTGGATTACCTCAATTGCGGGGATTGGGTGGAGTCGTGTACGGCGTTGATCGAGCATTGGGACGGGTCGATCGAGCTGTATCGACTGGCGGATGCGCAGGCGCGGGAGGCGGAGTTGAAGGCGCTGAGGGTTGCTGAGCCTGCGTAGGTATGGCCTTTGTGGCGAGGGGGCTTGTCGGACCGCCGCATCGCCCCGTTCGGCGGCGAAGCCGTCGTAAACCGACGAATGAGGTCTGTCAGGAGTAACCGGCTGAATGGTTTTGGGGGGCGCTTCGCACCCCAACGGGGGCAAGCCCCCTCGCCACAGGGTCCCGCTGGGGGCATCAGGCCGGCGAATATTCTTCCATTGCCGCCTTGTAGATCGAGTTCTTCGGCTGCGCAAACAACCGTTCCATCATCGGCATAAAGAAACTCAGTGGCAGCGTGTCATACGCCGGGTCAAAGGCCGCCGCATCGTATTTGGCACAGAACTCGATGGTCGCCTGATACTGCGGATGGTCCTTGAACTGCTCGCGCAAGTGCCGATCCATACCCAAATGATGGAAAAAGTAATAACCCTGGAAAATCCCGTGTTTCTCCACCATCCACAGATTCTCGGTACTGACAAACGGCTTGAGAATCGCCGCGGCGATGTCCGGATGGTTGTAGGAACCCAATGTGTCGCCGATGTCATGCAGCAACGCACAGACTACATATTCCTCGTCACGGCCATCGCGCCAGGCGCGACTGGCGGTTTGCAGGGAGTGCGTGAGACGGTCCACCGGGAAGCCACCAAAATCGCCCTCCAGCAACTTCAGGTGCGCCACAATCCTGGAAGGCAATTGTTTCGCGTAGGCACTGAAATCCGCGGCGATGATCGCCCAGTCTTCCTGCGTGCCATCCTTCATGTGGGTGAAACGGGCGTTGGCATTCATCGACTATTCTCTCTTCGTGTTCTGGACGCTTGGTTAGAACGGCACGCGACCCAGAATCATGTCTCGGTACATGACAAAGTCGCCGAGCAGGCTATAAAGAGGATGCTGGAAGGTCGCAGGCCGATTCTTCTCGAAAAAGAAATGCCCGGCCCAGGCGAAGCTGTAACCCGCCAGCGGCAGGGCCCACAACAGCAGCCATGCGCCTTTGCCGATGGTCAGGGCAAGAATGAAGATGACCAGCGTCGTGCCGATGAAGTGCAGTCGTCGGCAAGTGCTGTCGCTGTGCTCGCTGAGGTAATACGGGTAGAACTCAGCAAAGCTGTTGAAACGTTTGATGTTTTCCACGACAGCGATCTCTGTGGTTATTGTTCTGATTGCAAGATGTTCTGCGGGTAGCTTATTTGAGTCTAGAGTGATCATTGGTATCAGCCAGTGACAATAGGCGCCACTTTAGTATCCTTCGAAAACTAGCCGCGTCAGACGGCTCACTGAACAGTAAGCAAACGCCATGAGCGAACGAACGACTTCTGCAAGCTGGGCGATGGGGATTGTCAAAGCACTGGAGATGGACGGCCTGGATTGCCGGGCACTGTTCAAGCAGCTAGGGCTCGACTACGCATCACTGGATGATCCGGATGCGCGATTCCCGCAAGATTCCATGACGCGGCTGTGGCAGCGCGCGGTCGAGCTGTCCGGCAACCCGGCGATCGGCCTGAACATGGGCAAGGTGGTGCGACCGGCGTCCTTCCATGTCGCCGGTTACGCCTTGATGTCCAGCCAGACCCTGGCCGAAGGCTTTCAGCGCCTGGTGCGCTATCAGCGGATCATTGCCGAAAGTGCCGACCTGAGTTTCCGTCTGCTGGATGAAGGTTATGCGCTGATTCTGACCGTCCACGGCGACCACCTGCCGCCGACCCGGCAAAGTGCCGAGGCTTCACTGGCCTGTGCGCTGGCGTTGTGCGGCTGGTTGACCGGGCGCACCTTGCAACCGCGCAAGGTGCTGATCCAGGGCGACCAACCTGTCGACCTCGAACCCTATAAACAAGCCTTTCATGCGCCGTTGCTGTTCAACGCACCTTACGACGCATTGATCTTCGAACGGGCCGACATGGAAGCGCCACTGCCGACCGCCAACGAGGCGATGGCGCTGTTGCATGACCGGTTTGCCGGCGAGTACCTGGCGCGGTTTTCCGAGAGCCGCGTGACGCACAAGGCGCGGCAGGTGTTGTGTCGTCTGCTGCCCCAGGGCGAACCCAAGCGCGATACCGTGGCGCAGACGCTGCACCTGTCGCAACGCACCTTGCAGCGACGCTTGCAGGAAGAGGGCACCAGTTTCCAGGCCTTGCTCGATGACACCCGGCGTGAATTGGCCGAGCAATACCTGGCCCAGCCGACCATGACGCTGCTGGAAACTGCCTACCTGCTGGGGTTCGCCGACCCGAGCAATTTCTTCCGCGCGTTCCGCCGCTGGTTCGATGCCACCCCCGGTGAGTACCGGGCGCACATGACCGAAGCGGCGGCGCAGGTCAGTGGCGCCAGAACGCAGGAATGCACAGAACAAACACCGTAATGATCTCCAGTCGGCCGAGCAGCATGCCGAACGAGAGAATCCACTTGGCGGCGTCCGGCAACGACGAAAAGTTACCCGACGGCCCGATGGTCGGACCCAGCCCCGGCCCGACACCCGACACGGTACTGGCCGCACCGGTCAGGGCGGTCATCCAGTCCACGCCGAGCAGTGAGAGCAGCAACGCGATGACGCAGATGGTGATGGCGAAGAAGAACGAAAAGGTCAGGATCGAACGCACGATTTCTTCGTCGAGACGGTGACCGTTGTACTTCTGCTTGATCACCGCGCGCGGGTGAATCAATTGGTTAAGGTTGGCCTTGAGCAGGATATAGGCGACCTGGAAGCGGAATATCTTGATCCCGCCCGCCGTCGAGCCCGAGCAGCCGCCGACAAAGCCCAGGTAAAAGAACAGCATCAGCGAGAAATTGCCCCACAGGCTGTAATCCCCCAGCGCAAAACCGGTGGTGGTGACCACCGATGTCACGTTGAACGCCACATGCCGCAAGGCGTCGAGCCAATGCAGTTGGGTGGTCCACCAGTACCAGGTGCCAAGCACCAGCCAGGTCACCAGCAACATGCCGAGCATCCCTTGAACCTGTTGATCCTTGATCAAGGCCCGACGGTTGCCGCGCAAGGTTGCGACGTACAGGGTGAAGGGCAGGCTGCCGAGAATCATGATGACAATCGCCACCCAGTGCACCGCCGGCTGCGTCCATTTGGCCAGTGACTGGTCCGACGTGGAAAAGCCGCCGGTGGAGATCGCTGACATCGCGTGGTTGATCGCATCAAACAAGCTCATCCCGGCCCACCAGAGCGCCAGGCTGCCGATAATGGTGATGCCGACATAGGCCGCCACGATCAGGCGCGCCACCATGTGCGAGCGAGGCATGACCTTTTCCGAACGGTCTGAGGACTCGGTCTGAAACAGGCGCATGCCACCGATGCGCAGCAGCGGCAGAATCGCCACCGCCATGCCGATAAAACCAATGCCGCCGAGCCAGTGCAGCAGTGAGCGCCAGATCAGGATGCCGGGGGACATGGTGTCCAGGCCGCTGAGGACCGTGGAGCCGGTGGCGGTGATGCCGGACATGCTTTCAAAGATCGCGTCGGTGAAACTGACGTGTTGAGCCAGCATAAAAGGCAGCGCGGCGAAGAAGCAGACCACCAGCCAACTGCTGACGGTCAACAGATACATGTCCCGTGGCCGCAGGTGGATGTGCTCGGGACGACCGGGGATAACCATCGCCAGGCCGGCGACAAAGGTAATCATGCTCGACCACAGGAACGAGGGCAGCTCGTGGGTGCGCTCGAAAATCATCAGGGTCGCCATGGGCACGACCATGGCAATGGCCAGCGTGATCAGGAAGATGCCGATGATAAAACCAATGATCCGTAAGGTCGGCAACGCCATGAAATCCGCTCGGGCTGTGGTGGGAGTGGGCGCCATTCTACCTGCGGGGCAGGGCATGTAAACCGACGCCGCGTGCGCACTTGCAGCTAGAATAGCCAAACATTTTTCCAGGAGGTGGCCGATGCAGGCTCTCGACGCTTTGCTCAACCGTGTTTCCGTTCCACGACTGCTTGACCCGGCGCCAACTGCGGCGCAACGCGAAGTGCTGTTTGGCGCCGCCATGCGTGCCCCGGACCATGGTCATTTGCAGCCTTGGCGCTTTCTGACTGTCGAGGGCGCGGCACGTGAGCAAATGGGCGAGTTGCTGGCCGAAGCGGCGAAGCTGCAAGACAGCGAGGTGTCCGAAGCGGCACTGGACAAGGCGCGCAACGGCCCGCTGCGTGCACCGTTGGTGGTGGTGGTGATTGCGCGGGTGCAGGATCACATCAAGTACCCGAAATCCGAGCAACTGTTGGCGGCGGGCTGTGCGGCGCACGGAATTTTGCTGGCGGCGTATGCGCAAGGGATTGGCGCGGTATGGCGCACCGGTGAACTGGCCTACTCGGCGCATGTGGCCAAAGGGCTGGGGTTGGCGGAAGGAGAAGAGGTGATTGCGTTCCTTTACCTCGGCACACCGCAGAAAGAACCGCGGGTGGCCGAGAAAGTCGACCTCGCCGAATTCGTCAGCGCGTGGCCCGGCAAGGCCTGAGTACACCCATCAAAATGTGGGAGCGAGCAGGCTCGCTCCCACAGGGGGGTTACGGTTGGACGACGACCCCCGGCACCAACGGCAATTCCAGACTGGCCACAAACCCGCCCTGGGGATGATTGGCCAGCACCAGACTACCGCCATGGCGCTCCGCCGCACGCCGCGCAATGGCCAATCCAAGGCCATGCCCGGCGGCTATCTGCCCCGGCGCTCGATAAAACGGCTCACCCAACTGATTCAAATGCTCGGCGTCCACGCCCGGCCCATGGTCACGCACGCTGACCACAATACGCTCACCCTGACGCACGGCCTGCACTTCAATCGACTGCCCCACCGGGTTAAAGCGCTGGGCGTTGCGCAGCAGATTATCGACAGCGCGCTCGATCATCGTCGGCCAGCCCTTGAGGTTCAGTTGCGGCTCCGCCTCCAGGCGTACATTCTGTTCCGGTGAACCCAGTTGCGCATCCTTTTGCAGCGTATGAAGCAACGCGTTGAGGTCGACCTCTTCGGCACTGGCGTTGTCGGCATCGACCCGCGCCAGCACGAGGATTTCGCTGATCAACGCCTCCAGCCGGTCGCATTCGCGGGTCAGGCGCGGCCAGAGTTTTTCCCGTTCTTCAGGGTTGGCCCGTTCCGCCAATGCCAGGGCAATGCGCAGTCGGGCGAGCGGGGAGCGCAATTCATGCGACACATCGCGCAGCAACTGCCGCTGGCTGCCGATCAAGCTTTGCAGGCGTGAGCCCATGCGGTTGAAGTCATTGGCCAGCACGCCGAACTCATCGCGCCGGTTGGCCAGTTTCACCAGGCTGTTCTGCTGATATGTGGTTTGCCCCAAGTCATGCACGGCACCGCGCAAACGGCTGAGCGGGCGGGTGATCGACAGCGTGACGAACAGGCTGAACAAGGTCAGCACCACCAATGCGATGCCCAGCGCACTCAACGGCCACAGCAGGCTTTCGCGGTGCCAGGAATCCAGTTCAGGGTGCGGGATGCGATAAATCAGCAGGTAGGTGTCGCCGGTTTTTTCGCTGGTGTATTCCGCGGTCAAACGGCGCCATGGCAGACGCCGATCATCGTTGTTCTGCCGGGCTTCGAACGCGGCTGCGCGACGCGGGAAGGTGCCGCGGACGACCGGGTCGCCGCTTTCGTTCAGCACCTGAACGTCGATGTGATATTGACGTTTGCGCTGTTCCAGAATGTCCTGGGCGGCTTCTTCACCTTGGGATTCGTAGGTTTGCGTCCACTCTTGCGCCAGGGTATTGAGGCCCGGATGGCGGCTGAGGATCCACGCGTCCTGGTTGAGCATGTGCCCCAGCAGAATGGAAAGCCCTGCCACCAGAGCGATGGCCAGCCAGAAGCTGGCCAGGATACGCCAGAACAATGAACGCACAGAAAATCCTCAAGCTAACGCAAATCCCTGTGGGAGCGAGCCTGCTCGCGAAAGCGGAGGGTCATTCAACAATGATGTCGATTGACACTCCCTCTTCGCGAGCAGGTTCGCTCCCACATTAGATTGGGGGGTAACAGACCCAACGGGTTGGCCGTTGGGTCCGGGGTCAGCGCATTATTGCGCTTTTTGCGGTTGTTGCGCTTTCCAGGCCTTGAACTCGGCCCACTCGGCGCGACGCTCAGCCTGCTTTTTCTGGATCTCGTCGAATTTCTTCTGTTGATCCGGTTTCAGCACGGCGCGTACATCGGCTTCGGCTTTCTGATGCTTGGCGGTCATTTCGTCTTTCAGGGCTTTCTGGTCGGCTGGCGAGAGTTTCTCCAGGTACTTGTCGACCAGTTGCTTACGCTCGTGCATCTGCTCGCCCATGATCTTGCGGATCTGCTCGCGCTGTTCGCGGCTCAGGTCCAGCTGACTGTACGGGCCTTTGCCGTGCATGCCGTGCATCTGACCGCCGTGGCGCGAGCCGTCCATCGGCCCACCCATCGGGCCGGTGCCTTCAGGCATGGCCATGGCAACGGTCGGCAAAGCGGCGGCGAACATCAGAGCGATAAGAGTCTTGCGCATGGTGAATCTCCTTGTCTCGTTCCCGGTACGTTCCGGATGAGTACAGATTACGCAGATCAAGGTCAGCGGCAGTCAGCGGAGCGTAAAGCTTGGGTAAAGACGATTTCTCGCCAACCTGACAAAACGGCCTGCTGGACACAGGTTGCACCTGGCTAGTTACAGGCTGTAGTAGTAACCACGGCTGCGCAGCGCAACGATGCGCGGGCGGCCGTCGGGGTGCGGGCCGATTTTCTTGCGCAGGTTGCTGACGTGCATGTCCAGGCTGCGGTCGTACAGGGTCAGCTTGCGGCCGAGGGCGATCTGCGCCAGTTCCTGTTTGTCCAGCGGCTCGCCGGGCTGCTTGAGCAGGGCTTCAAGCAGACGGCTTTCGGAGACGGTGAGGGTGAATTCCTGTTCATCGATGCTGACCACGCCGCGCACCGGGCTGAAACACAGATCGCCCAGTTCCAGTTGGCTGGACACTGCCGCCGGATGACTGCGACGCAATACGGCGCGCAGGCGGGCTGTCAGTTCACGTGGGTCGCAGGGTTTGGCCAGGTAATCGTCGGCGCCCAGTTCCAGGCCGAGGATGCGGTCCAGTGGCTCGCCGCGAGCTGACAGCATCAGCACTGGCAGGTCCGGGTGATCGCTGCGCAATTGCTTGAGCAACTCCAGACCGCTGCCGTCCGGCAGCATCACGTCCAGCACCACGGCGGCGGGAGAGGTTTCAGCCAACGCGCGGCGGGCACTCTGGCCATCGTGGCAGGCACGGACCTGAAAGCCTTCCTGGCTCAACCAACTGCTCAGGAGCTCGCACAGCTCCTGGTCATCATCAATTAGTAACAGCTCGCTCATGAATCACTCAATTTAGCCATTGCCGACGTTTTCTGGTGGCACCACTGGCGAAGATACCGCAGAGCAGGGCCAATAGCGCTACTCCACCGCCGATAACAAACCATTGCTGCTGATCAGTCAGCAGACGTGGCAACGGGCTACTGGCCTGCACTTCCTTGAGTTGCAGCTTGAGGCGCTGATTCTCTTGGCGCAACCGGCTCAGTTGAGCGCTTTCGCGTTCGGCATCGGTATTTTGCAGTTGCTTGTTCAATTCTTCCCGTTGCTGCTCGCTGACCTTCAAGCGTTGCTGCAACTCGCTAATCTGGCTGCCGGCGCTCAGGGACAGCGGCGTCGAATTACCGCCCTCAGCACCTTCTTCACCGTGGGCCGGGGCCATGATCGACAACGTCACCAACAACAGACACAACGGACCCTTGCGCATCGCGACTCCTGATTCCAATCGAGTATTGGGCAGGTTATCGGCAGGCAAACGAGGATAATGAGCGTTGAGAGCGCGATGAACCGACAAGGTTCACCGCGCGGGAGCATTTTGGGGGGAAAGTTATGGCAGGACTTGCTTGAACGGCTTGACCGAAACGTTGGCGTAGACGCCTGCGGCGATATACGGATCAGCGTCGGCCCAAGCCTGTGCGGCGCTCAGGGAATCGAATTCGGCGACGATCAGGCTGCCGGTGAAACCCGCAGCGCCCGGATCATTGCTGTCGACTGCCGGGTTCGGACCGGCCAATACGATGCGGCCTTCGCCCTTGAGCACTTGCAGGCGCTCAAGGTGGGCAGGGCGCGCGGCCAGTCGGGCTTCCAGCGAGTTGGCGACGTCTGTGGCAACGATTGCGTAGAGCATGTCAGTCCTCGGTTTTTGGCGTAGTGGTGTCGGTGTCGTGCAGGTGGCGGGACAGGTAGATGCCCTGGCCGACCAGGAACAGCAGCGTCATGCCCAGGCTGCCGAAGACTTTGAAGTCGACCCAGTAGTCCTGGAAGGTGAACGCTACGAACAGGTTGGCGGCGCCGCAGAACAGGAAGAAAGCGATCCAGGCGATGTTCAGGCGCGTCCAGACGGGCTCTGGCAGGGTCAGTGCATGACCCATGATGCGCTTGATCAGCAGGCTGTCACCGACGAAGTGGCTGCCAATAAACGCCAGGGCAAACAACCAGTTCACCACCGGCGCTTTCCACTTGAGGAAGGTTTCGCTGTGGAACGCCAGGGTCAGGCTACCGAAGACCAGGCAGGCAATGAGGGTCAGCCACTGGCTCTTCTCAAGCTTGCGCTGCTTGAAGAACAATGTGCCGTAAACCACCAGCGAACTGATGATCAACATCGCGGTGGCGCTGTAGATACCGCCTACAGTCAACTCATGACCGCCGATGTCGACGACCCGTGGGTCAAGTTTGAAGACGATGAAAAACAACAGAAGCGGGATGAAATCGATGAATTGTTTCACAGTGGCAGCCAGAAGCAGGATGTGGCGGCATAATAACAAACATATGGGCGCGCGATAGCGCCAGCTGATTTGAGGTAACAAAGTCCCGTGAATGTTGATTTGCACTGCCATAGCACGGCCTCCGATGGCGCCTTGGCGCCTGCGGTACTGGTTGCGCGTGCGTTCGAGAAAGGCGTGCGAGTCCTGGCCTTGACCGATCACGACACCCTCGAGGGCCTCGATGAGGCCCGCACAGCCGCGACGGCGCTGGGGATGCAACTGGTCAACGGCGTCGAATTGTCCTGCACCTGGGGCGGCGCGACCATTCACGTTTTGGGTTATGGATTTGATGTCACGGCGCCGCCGTTGGTCGAGGCGATTGCAAAATTGCACGATGGCCGTTGGCTACGGTCCGAAGAAATAAGCCGCAAGCTGGCGTTGAAAGGCATGCCGGGGGCGCTGGAAGGGGCCCGTGCCCTGCAGCAGGAACTGGGCGACAGCGGCAACGCGCCGGCCCGCCCGCACTTCGCCGACTGGATGGTGCGTGAAGGGTTTGTAAAGGATCGCGCCGAAGCCTTCCGCAAATGGCTGGGCGCCGGCAAGCTGGGCGACGTCAAGCAACACTGGCCGACCCTGGAAGAGACCGTCGAAACCCTGCGCGCGGCGAAGGCCTGGGTCAGCCTGGCGCATCCCTGGCACTACGATTTCACTCGCAGCAAGCGTCGCCGCCTGATTTCTGACTATATTCAAGCCGGGGGCCACGCGATTGAAGTGGTCAATGGCCATCAGCCCGCCGAACAAGTGGGCAGCCTGGCGATTCTTGCTCGTGAGTTCGGTCTGCTGGTCAGCGCCGGCAGTGATTTTCATGGCCCTGGAGGCTGGTCCGAGATTGGCGAATATCGCCCGCTCCCGGAGGATCTGCCACCACTGTGGTGTCGATTCAAACATGACCCAATTATTGCCGCCGTCTGAACAGGTAGAGAATGTGAGTCAATTTTTCCAGATTCATCCGGAAAACCCGCAAGCGCGCCTGATCAAACAGGCAGTCGAGATCATCCGCAAAGGCGGGGTGGTGATTTATCCCACAGACTCGTCCTACGCCATTGGTTGCCAGATCGGCGACAAGAATGCCGTGGAGCGCGTGCGCCGGTTGCGTGGGCTGGATGACAAACACAACTTCGCGCTGATTTGCAGCGACCTGTCGCAGCTGGGGGTGTTTGCCAAGATCGATACCGGCACGTTCCGCCTGCTCAAGGCGCACCTGCCAGGGCCGTACACCTTCATTCTCAACGCCACCCGCGAAGTCCCGCGGCTGTTGTTGCACCCGAAAAAACGCACCATCGGCCTGCGGGTCCCGAGCCATCCAATCGCCCTGGCGCTGTTGGAAGAGCTCGGTGAGCCGCTGATGAGCGTGACCCTGATCATGCCGGGCGACACCGACCCGCTGACCGACCCGTTCGAAATGCGTCAGTTGCTTGAACATCAAGTCGACCTGATCATCGATGGCGGATTCGGCGGGATCAAGGCCTCCACCGTGATCAATCTCGCCGACGGCGAGCCGGAAGTGATCCGTGTCGGTTGCGGCGACCCTGCGCCGTTCATGGCCGAGGCATAGATGTCCGCAGTAGAACCCGCAGTCGACAGTCAGGCCGGAGCCCAGCAAGAGCTGCCCTTCGCGATGGTGTATGGCCAGGCGGTACTGGAAATGCCGCTGGACCTGTACATCCCGCCGGATGCGCTGGAGGTGTTTCTCGAGGCCTTCGAAGGCCCGCTCGACCTGCTGCTGTACCTTATCCGCAAACAGAACATCAACATCCTCGACATCCCGGTGGCGGAAATCACCCGCCAGTACATGGGCTATGTCGAGTTGATGCAGTCGGTGCGCCTGGAACTAGCCGCCGAGTACCTGGTGATGGCCGCGATGCTGGCCGAGATCAAGTCGCGGATGCTGTTGCCCCGCGCCGAAACCATCGAAGACGAAGAAGATGACCCGCGCGCCGAGCTGATCCGGCGCTTGCAGGAATACGAACGCTTCAAGGCGGCCGCCGAAGGCATCGATGGCCTGACCCGTGTCGGCCGTGACGTGGTGGTACCGAAGCTGGATGCCCCGGAAGCCCGGGCGCGCAAACTGTTGCCGGACGTGCGCCTGTCTGAGTTGCTGTTGTCCATGGCCGAGGTCCTGCGCCGTGGCGACATGTTCGAAAGTCACCAGGTCAGTCGCGAGGCGCTGTCTACCCGCGAACGCATGAGCGATGTGCTGGATCGGCTCAAGGGCGGCGGTTTTGTGCCCTTTGTCGAGCTGTTCACCGCAGAAGAGGGGCGACTCGGGGTGGTGGTGACCTTTATGGCCATCCTCGAACTGGTCAAGGAATCCTTGGTCGAGCTGGTGCAGAATGAGCCGTTCGCAGCGATCCACGTGCGGGCCCGAGCCGAATAACGAGTTGAATCATGAACCTGACTGAACCCCGCGAGCTGGCGCCACTGCTTGAAGCCTTTCTGTTGGCCTCGGGAAAGCCGCAATCGCTTGAACGCCTGTTCGAACTCTTCGAAGAGGGCGAGCGGCCGGAGCCACCGGTTTTCAAGAAAGCGCTGACGATCCTGGCCAAGTCCTGTGACGGGCGCGCTTTCGAGCTGAAAGAAGTCGCCTCCGGCTACCGCCTGCAAATCCGCGAAAAGTTTTCGCCGTGGGTCGGGCGTTTGTGGGAAGAGCGGCCGCAGCGATATTCCCGCGCCATGCTCGAAACCATTGCGCTGATCGCCTATCGCCAGCCGATCACCCGGGGCGAGATCGAAGACGTGCGGGGCGTGGCGGTCAACAGTCAGATCGTCAAGACGCTGATGGAGCGTGAGTGGATCCGCATCGTCGGCTACCGCGATGTGCCCGGCAAACCGGCGATGTTCGCAACCACCAAGGCGTTTCTCGATCACTTCAACCTGAAAAACCTCGACGACCTGCCGCCGCTGGCTGAACTGCGCGAGCTGGAACCGGACCCGGTGCTCGATTTCGACGACGCGCCCGTGCCTGCCAGCCTGCAAGAGTTGGCGGACGCCAGCGCCGAGCCGGAAGAACCCAAGGAAGAAACCAGTTTCCACACGTTGTTGCTGGAGCTGGACACCATGGAGGAGGGGCTCAAGACCGACTTCGACGATTTGTTACGCGATGGCGAGATGACCGCGTTTGAACCTGAAGTCGGCGGTGCACTTCAGGTCGAGCCCGAGGCTACAGCCGAAGCAGAGCCGGAACCGGAGCTCGAAGACGACGTTCTGGGCGTCGCCGAGGCTCGCGAAAAACTATTGGCCGCCGTTGCCGCCCTCGAACAACCGAAACCCGAGCCCGAGCCCGAATTGAGCGACGAAGAAGCCGAAGCCCGGGCGCTGGCCGAAGCCATCGAAGCCGAACGCCGCGAGTTCGACGACTGACCCGGATTTTGTAGACACTACAACCCCCTGTGGGAGCGAGCAGGCTCACTCCTACAAAGGGGGCTTGTGATGCCACCGGTCGGCGGAAAAACAGGTAACTCTGTGTTCATCAGCTAGTCTCTGATGCGCAAATGCCCACATGAGCGTATGATTCTCGACCCTTCGGCGATCCCTTCGCCCAAGTTGAACAGATTTACATCGCTTCAGGCCCCTCACTCAGAGCTGCCTGAACAGACCACACCGGGAGGTGCCCAGATGAGTATCAACGACCAGAAAGACGACCAGGAAATCGGCCCAGCAGGCGAAAAACTGCAGAAAGTCCTCGCCCGTATCGGCGTCGGCTCTCGCCGTGACGTAGAAGCCTGGATCAGCCACGGCCGCATCAAGGTCAATGGCAAAGACGCCACGCTCGGTCAGCGTGTCGACATGCATGACGCCATCACCATCGATGGCCGCGTGATCAAGCGCGAAGAAGCCGCCGAGTCGGTACGCCGCGTGATCATGTACAACAAACCCGACGGTGAAATCTGCACCCGCCTCGACCCGGAAGGCCGTCCGACCGTATTCGACAAGATGCCGAAACCGAAAGAAGGTCGCTGGATCAACATCGGCCGTCTGGACATCAACACCACCGGCCTGCTGATGTTCACCACCGACGGTGAACTGGCTAACCGCCTGATGCACCCTTCCTACGAAATGGACCGTGAATACGCGGTACGTGTGCGTGGCGAAGTCGACGACGAGATGATCGAGCGTCTGAAAGCAGGCGTCGTCCTCGAAGACGGCCCGGCCAAGTTCACCGACATCAAGCAGGCACCAGGCGGCGAAGGTTTCAACCACTGGTACCACTGCGTGGTAATGGAAGGTCGCAACCGCGAAGTTCGTCGTCTGTGGGAATCCCAGGGCCTGGTGGTCAGCCGTCTGAAGCGCGTGCGTTTCGGTCCGGTGTTCCTCAACTCCGACCTGCCGATGGGTCGCTGGCGCGAAATGAGCCAGTACGAAGTCGACATTCTGAGTGCTGAAGTTGGCCTGACCCCGGTTGCCATGCCGCAAATGAACGCGAAGAGCAAAGACAAGCTCGACCGTATGCAGCGTAAATCGTCGCGTCCGATGGGCAAGACCGAGCGCGTGCGTTCGTTGCGTCCAGCCATCGGTAACCAGACCGCTGCTACGCCGCGTGATACCCGCGAGCCGCATTTCGAAGGCGAGCGTCCAGCCCGCAAGCCAGCAGCACCTCGTGCTGATGGCGAGCGCGGTCCACGCACGCCACGTCCGGCCAACGGTCGCACCGAGCGCGGCGAAGGCCGTGGTGCGCCAAGCGGCGGTCGCAGTGATCGCGGTGCTCCGGCAGGTCGTGGTGAGTCGGGTCGCGGTACGCCAGTGGCCGACCGTCCTGGCGATACCAAGCGCCCGGCCAAGCCAGCGCCGAAGAAACGCCCAGGTATCGTCCTGGTCGACAAGGACGCGCCATCGGGCAAGCGCCGCGGTGCGCCAGCCGGTTCGGGCCAGCGTCCGGGCTTTGGTCGTCGCAAGCCTGAGTAATCGGTAAGCGCCACATAAAAAACGCCATCCCTCGGGATGGCGTTTTTTTTGGCTTGGCTTAAGTGAGGGGTTGAATGACCGGGCGTCTTCGCGAGCAGGCTCGCTCCCACATTTGATCGCATTTCCCCGAGAGAACTCGGTCACCTGTGGGAGCGAGCCTGCTCGCGAAGACGCCAGTTGCAGCACCTCCTTTTCAACGGCTAGAACACAAACCGCCCATCAAACACCGGCTCATCATCCAGCGCCAACACGCCACCGGAGAAGATCAAATCCAGATGATGGCTACCCTTGGCGCCACCGCCCAACCCAAGGTGCAGCCCGCAATGGCGCTCCTCGAACCCGGCATTGCGCGCATACAAGGCTTTCACGCCCTCATTGGTGCCAATCCCCAGTTCTTCAATCCGTCGATTCGACGGATTGGCCTCCAGGTATTTATTGAAGTCATGTTCCAGCCCCGGCACCTCGGTGGCGATTTTGCGGATGGTCGAGTTCTCGATCCATAACTCCAGCGGTGATTCCAATACTCCGTATTTGCGGGCAAACGGAATCGTACTGAGAAAAGTCCCCATGAACTTCACCTGCCCATTAATCGCTTCGCTGTGCGTGGCGATTTCACCGGGTGCCAAATCAAAGTTGCCGATGCCATTGATGTCAGTCCACTTTTTAATGCTGTTCAGCGGAGCGTCAAACCAGGAGCCGTGTTCATCTTTGAAGCTTAACGTCGTGGCCTGGGACAGGCGCTGGATCAAATGGCTGTTCAACCCGGCAATGCGTTGCGGGGTGACGCTGAAGGTGTCGTAGAAGTAATCGCCGTAATCCTTGAATAGCAGCGACTTCTTCCAGTTCTCGGCCATCACGCCATGCAGTGCGCGGACAAACTCCGGGCCTTCGGGGCGTGGGTTGGGCAGGGTGGAAGAGTCGTAGAAAAAAATGTACAGATCGCAGTCGGCGATGGCCTGGGCCAGTAAAGCCGGGGGCTCCAGATCAAGGCGTAGCGTGTTGAAGCGCAAGGGTTGGCGGTCACCGGCGTGTTCGGCAATAGCGCCGGTCAGCGCCTCGTAATCGGCGGTGTGGCCAAGCAAGACCTTCGCCGGGTTGATGCCGGCAAGGGCTGGGTGCTGTTCGAGGTAGTAGAGAAAATGCGTAATGGCGCGATGCTTATCCATGCTGTCCTCCGTGACAAACCGGTAAAAAGTGGCAGGCACAACCGGCCGGATTACGCCTGCCGGGAGGTCTTACAGAGGCCACATCGCCGTGCCGAACGGAACTACCGCGTCGGCTTGCATCATTTCTACGGCGGCTTCATGGGTCGGTGCTTCAAACCAATCGTCCAGTTGCAGTTCAGTTTCCAAGTCTTTATCCAGTGCTTGCATGGTGAAACTCCTTAATGACTTTTGAGTAGAAACAACTTGCCGGTCGATGCGGCTCGGCAAGTCGCTGCAAACCTAGTTGAGGGATTTTTATAATGCAAAAAAATAATCAAATAAGATGTTCAGTGAACTGTTTAGTTTGTTTCTTTTAAGGGTTATTTATTAATAGAAAACAAAAACTAACTCGGCTTTTTCCTTAGGAAGCTTCCTATCGTCAATTTGCAGTCGTCCTACAGATAAATCCGATTTGGAAAATTATCGTTACGCCGTGTAAAGAAATGCTGACGAAATATCGCCTGAAACCCCGTGGGTTGACGCTTACGGAACGGGTGTAAGGAAAACCTGCCGAAATCAATCCGTTCAACCATCGCCCAAGGCTCTGGGCCGCTTGTTTCAGCGTCGCAGGAAGGGTCAGATGCGCCCCATGCCTGTCGTGCAGGTGCATAACAAGAAGGAGGCGCAATGTACGCCGTGATTCAAACCCATCTCTCCCCGTGGGGCGATTTTTCAATCGTTCCCGTCAATGATCCGCAAGGGTCTGACTCTTTATTTGCAGCCGCCCGAGATACTCGGGGCGGACACCGGCAATCCCGGCTTACAACACGCTGATCCAGCGGGTCTGGCAGCAGGGGGTTAGCGGTGTACAATGCGCCGCGTTTTACCTGTGACCTCCTGCGCAAATGCGCAAACCTCAAGGCTATCCGCCTTGTTCACTCCGCCACGCCACGAGTGTGCCGGGTTCGATTTCGTCACAGATAAAAACAAACAGGTGACGCATGAACGTTGTAACGATGCAGAACGTGAGACCCTTTTCATGAGTGGACAAAACTCGCAGTCAGGCGAGCTGAAGCGCGGCCTGAAAAATCGCCACATTCAATTGATCGCCCTCGGTGGTGCGATCGGTACCGGTTTGTTCCTCGGCTCGGCCGGGGTCCTGAAATCCGCTGGCCCGTCGATGATCCTCGGCTACGCCATCTGCGGCTTCATCGCGTTCATGATCATGCGCCAGCTCGGCGAAATGATCGTTGAAGAGCCCGTCGCCGGTTCCTTCAGTCACTTTGCGCACAAATACTGGGGCGGTTTCGCCGGCTTCCTGTCAGGCTGGAACTGCTGGATCCTGTACATCCTGGTGGGCATGTCGGAGCTGACCGCGGTCGGCAAATACATCCACTACTGGGCGCCGGACATCCCGACCTGGGTCTCGGCAGCCGGCTTCTTCGTGCTGATCAACCTGATCAACCTGGCCAACGTCAAAGTCTTTGGCGAGGCCGAGTTCTGGTTCGCGATCATCAAGGTCGTGGCCATTGTCGGCATGATTGCCCTGGGCAGCTATTTGCTGGTCAGCGGTAACGGCGGTCCGCAAGCGTCGGTCAGCAACCTGTGGTCCCACGGTGGGTTCTTCCCGAACGGTGTCAGCGGTCTGGTGATGGCCATGGCGATCATCATGTTCTCCTTCGGCGGCCTGGAAATGCTCGGTTTCACTGCGGCTGAAGCCGACAAGCCGAAAACCGTGATCCCGAAAGCCATCAACCAGGTGATCTACCGGATCCTGATTTTCTACATCGGCGCGCTGGTCATTCTGTTGTCGCTGACGCCATGGGACAGCCTGCTGGCGACCCTCAACGCGTCCGGTGATTCCTACAGCGGCAGCCCGTTCGTGCAAGTGTTCTCGATGCTCGGCAGCAACACCGCCGCGCACATCCTCAACTTCGTGGTACTGACTGCGGCGCTGTCGGTGTACAACAGCGGCACCTACTGCAACAGCCGTATGCTGCTGGGCATGGCCGAACAGGGCGATGCGCCGAAGGCCTTGTCGAAGATCGACGAGCGCGGCGTGCCGGTGCGTTCGATCCTCGCTTCGGCGGCGGTGACGCTGATTGCGGTGCTGTTGAACTACCTGATCCCGCAAAACGCGCTGGAACTGCTGATGTCGCTGGTGGTTGCGACCCTGGTGATCAACTGGGCGATGATCAGCTTCTCGCACTTCAAGTTCCGCCAGCACATGAACAAGACCCAGCAAACGCCGCTGTTCAAGGCGCTGTGGTACCCGTACGGGAACTACATCTGCCTGGCGTTCGTGGTGTTCATCCTGTGCGTGATGCTGCTGATTCCGGGCATCCAGATCTCGGTGTACGCGATTCCGGTGTGGGTCGTGTTCATGTGGATCTGCTACGGCATCAAGAACAAGCGCAGTGCGCAGCACGCGTTGCAGGCTTCGGTGAAATAACGCCGTACGCAGAAACGACAAACCCGGCCAATGCCGGGTTTGTTGTTTTCATCGCGAGCAGGCTCGCTCCCACAGTTGATCTGCGGCGTGCCGGAGAGCTTATTCGCGGTATCCTGCGCACTCTGAATACGGACGCTTTTCCATGCTGGTGATTTCCAACAACGTGCATCTGCCGGATGCCGAGATCGAGTTGACGGCCATTCGCGCGCAAGGCGCCGGCGGGCAGAACGTCAACAAGGTTTCCAGCGCCGTGCACCTGCGCTTCGACATTCCGGCCTCGTCCTTGCCTGAGTTTTACAAGGAGCGGTTGCTGGCGCTGCGTGACAGTCGCATCACCAGCGAAGGCGTGTTGATCATCAAGGCCCAGCAATACCGCACACAGGAAGCCAATCGCGCCGATGCGCTGGAGCGCTTGACCGAGCTGATCCTCAGCGCGACCAAGGTCGAAAAGAAGCGTCGCCCGACCAAACCGACGCTGGGTTCAAAAAAACGTCGACTCGAATCGAAGACCAAACGCGGCAGCATCAAGGCCGGACGCGGCAAGGTCGATTTTTAACGCGCCCGCGCTTCGCGTTGCTTCGGCGCTTGCCGGTACAAGTAAACGCTCAATGCCAAACCGCTGAGTGCGGCAATCGCGGCAAACAGAAAGATCGACGCAAAACCAAACCCGGCCGCAATGGCACCGGCCAATGGCCCGGTAATCCCCAGCGACAAATCAATGAACAGCGAATAAGCCCCGACCGCCGCGCCACGGCTGGAGGCCGGCACCAGGTTGACCGCCTCCACGCCGAGCGCCGGAAACACCAGCGAAAATCCGAAACCGCTCAGCGCTGCACCGGCCAATGCCCAATGGGCCTCCGGCGCGAGCCACAGCAGCAGCAACCCCAGAGTTTCTACGGACAGGCAGGCAATCGCCACGCGAAACCCGCCGAGGCGGTTGATCAGGTTGCCGAACAACAGGCGTGCACCGATGAAGCTGGCGCCGAACAGGCTCAGGCACAACACCGCGTTGTCCCAGTGTTGCGTGGCGTAATACAAGGTGATGAAAGTGGCGATGGTGCCGAAGCCTATGGAGCCCAACGCCAGACCGCAGCCGTGTGGCAGCACCCGCCCCAGCACATGCATGAACGGCAAGCGTTCACCGACCACAATCGGCGCGGCGGTTTTTGGCCATGCCAGCGCCAGGCCCAGCACGGCCAGCAGCACGATGCTCACGCCCATGCTCCACAAGCCCAACTGATGAACCAGCAGCACCCCCAGCGGCGCGCCGACGGCCAGTGCGCCGTAGCTGGCAATGCCGTTCCAGGAAATCACCTTGGCGGTGTTGGCCGCGCCGACCCGGCCGATGCCCCAGCCAATCGATCCCGAGCCGACCAGGCTTTCCGCGCTGCCGAGCACCAGGCGGCCAATCAACAGGCTGATCAGGCTCACGGTCGGCAGGCTCTGCGTCCAGGCTGAAACCAGCATGAACACACCGCTCAAGCCGCAACCGGCCAGGCCGTACATCACCGCGAGTTTGCTGCCCTTGTTGTCGATGATTTTGCCGGCGTAGGGCCGGCTGAGCAGGGTGGCCAGGTATTGCACGCTGATCACCAGGCCGGCGATGACCGCGCCGAAACCCAGGTCGCTGTGGACGTAGCCGGGCAATACGGCCAGGGGAATGCCGATATTCAGGTAGCCGATGAAGGTAAACAGAACGATGGAAACGACTTGCAGCGTGACCGCCAGGGGGCGCTGGTTTTCAGACATGGGTAAAGGTCCACGGGAAAGCAGGATAGATAGGCTGCTTATGATAGCGGCGCGAGCGCTCGCGGGTCGTGGAAAAAGTAAAACTATTTGCCGGGCGGTGTGGTTCAGGGCTTGGCGGGGGCAACCAGTTGCGTCGTGACCAGGGCGGCCAGGGCGTTTTCCTGAGTGCCGAAGCGGGCGAGCAGTGCGGCTTGTTTCTCGGGGGAGAGTCGGTTCCAGATCTCGATCATCTTCTCGGCAGTGCCGATCAGGACGCTGGCTTGGGTCTCGCTGAATTCATCGGTCATGGTGTGAAGCTCGGGGTTCAGGCGGTGTGGAAAGCGCATGTTAGCGCTTTCCACACGGTCTGGCATTGCAGGTGTTTCAGTCTTCGCTGTCGGCCTGGCGGCGTTCAGTGGCTTCTTTGGGCTCGGGCTGTTGGGCGCCGGCTTGTTGCGTGGTTGTCTGCTCAGTTTCGTGCAGGCTTGGGAAGGGGAGATTAGGGATCTCGTGCATGGTTCGCGCTCCTCGCAAAGTCTGTTGATAGATCTGGTAGATCCGCGCTTTTAAAAAGCTTGGGCAGGATACAGCACTGAAAATGACAATCAGACTTTTATATCCATTTGTTGCGACGGATGGGATTGTCTAGACAGGTCTGGAAGAGGGAACAACACAAAACAACAGTGGGAGCGAGCCTGCTCGCGAATGCGGTGGATCAGTCAATGTTGATGTCGACTGACACACCGCTTTCGCGAGCAGGCTCGCTCCCACAGTTGATGGTGCAATGGCTGGGATTATTTGCAGACTTCAGCAATCGCCTCAGCCAGCAAATCCAGACGCGTTGCATCAATCCCGGCCACGTTGGCCCGGCCGGAGTTGACCATGTACACGCTGTGATGATCGCGCAGATGTTTAACCTGCTCCGCCGTCAACCCGGTGTAAGAGAACATCCCGCGCTGCACGCCAATGTGCGCAAAACGCTCACGCAAACCATGGGGTTCCAACGCCTCGACCAAGCCACTGCGCAACTGGGCGATGCGCAACCGCATGGCTTCCACTTCGTCGGCCCAGAGGCTTTTCAGTTCCGGGTCGCCAAGAATGGTTGCGACCACGGCGGCACCATGATCCGGCGGCGTCGACCACAGATTGCGGGCGATGTTGGCCAGCTGGCTGCGGATGTCCACGAGCTTGTCAGCGGTTTTTGCGCAGACAATCAGCGCGCCGGTGCGGTCGCGGTACAAGCCGAAGTTCTTCGAGCAGGAACTGGTGATCAGCACTTCCGGCAACGCGTCAGCGAACAGACGGGTCGACCAGGCATCCTGTTCCAGGCCATCGCCGAAGCCCTGGTAGGCGAAGTCGATCAACGGCACCAGGTCACGACTGCGCACTACGTCCAGCACTCGGCGCCAGTCGTCATGGGACAGGTCGAAACCGGTCGGGTTGTGGCAGCAGGCGTGCAGCAACACCACGTCGCCCTTCGGCGCTTCGCTCAGTACCGCGAGCATGGCGTCGACGTCGAGGCGGTTGTCGCTGCCCACGTACGGGTAATGACTGACCTTGACCCCGGCCGCCGCGAAAATCGTCTCGTGGATCGGCCAGGTCGGGTTGCTCAACCACACGCCACGGCCCGGCAGGCACTGGGCGATGAAGTCGGCACTCAAGCGCAATGCGCCGGTGCCGCCCGGGGTCTGGGTCGCCCCAGCCCGTTGTTCGGCGATCAAGTCGGAATCGGCACCCAGCACCAACTCACTGATGGCTTTGCCGAAGGCCGGTTCGCCGTGACCACCGATGTAGGTCTTGGTGGTCTGGCGATCGACCAGACGCTGCTCGGCCAGCTTCACCGACTGCGGAATCGGCGTCAGGCCCTGGGCATCTTTATAGACGCCCACGCCGAGGTCGAATTTGCGCGGGTTCGGATCCTGCGCATAGGCTTCCATCAAGCCGAGAATCGGATCGCCGGGAACTCGACCTATGGCGTCGAAATGCATTATTTGCGGCCCTCGGCGTCCTTGGCCACTTCGTCAGTGCGCGCGGCCATGATGAAGTCGTTGCGGTGCAGACCCTTGATGGAGTGGCTCCACCAGGTGACGGTGACTTTGCCCCATTCGGTCAGCAGGCCCGGGTGGTGACCTTCGGCCTCGGAGATTTCACCGACCGCGTTGGTGAACGCCAGTGCGTGCTTGAAGTTTTTGAACAGGAAGACTTTTTCCAGCTGCATGATGCTGTCGCGTACTTCGATGTTCCAGTCCGGGATTTGCTTGATCAGGATCGGCAACTCTTCGTCGCTGACTTGAGGGGCACCGGCTTGGCAGGCTTCGCAGTGGGCTTGGTTCAATGTGGACATGATGTGTTCCTGAAATCGAATGATTGGACATCGGCCGTCAGTGTCACCACGCTAAACCAAAGCGTCGGCTCATGACAGGCTCACTTGATTCTAAAAGCTGCGGATCACGCAGCCTTTGGTGGAAATTTCGGGGTGTGCAAGCCCAGCTGCATGCCTTGCTTGACCATGCTCATGATGTCTTCATGAGCCACGTCAAACAGACGCTTGAGGTTCGGCAGGACAAAGTACAGCGGCTGCAGGATATCGATGCGATACGGCGTGCGCATGCATTCCAGCGGATCGAATGCCTGATGCTCAGGTTCGTTCGACAGGCAGTAAACGGTTTCTTTTGGAGAGGAAAGAATGCCGCCGCCGTAAATGCGCAGGCCATCAGCGGTATCGACCAGGCCGAACTCGATGGTCATCCAGTACAGACGCGCCAGGTAAACGCGTTCTTCCTTGGTCGCTTGCAGGCCAAGTTTGCCGTAGGTGTGGGTGAATTCAGCGAACCAGGGGTTGGTCAGCAGCGGGCAGTGGCCAAAGATCTCGTGGAAAATGTCCGGCTCTTGCAGGTAATCCAGCTCTTCGCGGGTACGAATAAACGTTGCCACTGGAAACTGCTTGTTCGCCAGCAACTCGAAAAACGTCTGGAAGGGGATCAGCGCTGGAACTCGGGCCACTTGCCAACCGGTGGTTTCACCGAGGACTTTGTTGATTTCACCGAGTTGCGGGATGCGGTCGTGGGGCAGACCGAGTTTTTCGATACCGTCCAGGTATTCCTGGCACGCACGGCCCTCGATCACTTTCAGTTGACGAGTGATCAGCGTGTTCCACACCGCATGTTCTTCAGCGGGGTAGTCGATAAAACCTTGCGCATCGGGCTCGCGAGCCACGTACTGCGTCTGCTTCATGCTGCTCTCCTGCGAGGGGATTTCGTTCTTGTTATGTGCTGCTATGGACCTAGAAATACCCCAAGGCGTGCGGTGTTGCAGCAGGTGTTCGGCGCTCTTTGTAGGAAAAATCGGCGTTTTACGTAAAGTTTTCGTTACGGATTGCGGAGAAAGTCGTGTCTGCGGCGATTTCCGGGTTTGAAAAGGTCGATGGGTGTCACATAATCTTGACGACTAACTTCACGTTCGACCTAAAAATACTGCAGGGCACGTTCAATTGAGCGCTGCGATTCCCTGTGGGAGCGAGCCTGCTCGCGAAAGCAGTGGATCAGTCAATGTTGATGTCGACTGACTCACCGCGTTCGCGAGCAGGCTCGCTCCCACAGGGAATGTGTGCAGGCATTGACCTCATTTATCGTTTTTCGGGCCATTTATATGCGTATCAAAGTCCACTGCCAGAACCGCATCGGCATCCTCCGTGACATTCTCAACTTGCTGGTGGAGTACGGGATCAACGTCGCCCGGGGTGAGGTCGGCGGTGAGCATGGCAATGCGATCTACCTGCATTGTCCGAACCTGATCAACATTCAGTTCCAGGCCCTGCGTCCGAAGTTCGAATCGATTGCCGGGGTGTTTGGCGTCAAGCGGGTAGGGCTGATGCCCAGCGAACGTCGGCACATGGAGCTCAATGCCCTGCTCGGCGCCCTGGAGTTTCCGGTGCTGTCGATCGACATGGGCGGCTCCATCGTCGCGGCTAACCGTGCGGCGGCGCAGTTGCTTGGGGTGCGGGTGGATGAAGTACCGGGGATTCCGCTGTCGCGTTACGCCGAGGATTTTGATTTGCCGGAACTGGTGCGCGCCAACAAGTCGCGAATCAACGGGTTGCGGGTCAAGGTCAAGGGGGATGTATTTCTGGCCGATATCGCGCCGCTGCAATCCGAGCATGACGACAGCGAAGCCATGGCCGGCGCAGTCCTGACGCTGCACCGCGCCGACCGGGTAGGGGAGCGCATCTACAACGTGCGCAAGCAGGAACTGCGCGGGTTCGACAGCATCTTCCAAAGCTCGAAAGTCATGGCCGCGGTGGTGCGCGAAGCCCGGCGCATGGCGCCGCTGGATGCGCCGCTATTGATAGAAGGCGAAACCGGCACCGGTAAAGAATTGCTGGCGCGCGCCTGCCACCTCGCCAGCCCGCGCGGGCAGTCGCCGTTGATGGCGCTCAATTGCGCCGGTTTGCCGGAATCGATGGCCGAGACCGAATTGTTCGGCTACGGCCCTGGCGCCTTCGAAGGCGCACGCGCCGAAGGCAAGCTTGGGCTGTTGGAACTGACGGCCGGCGGCACGCTGTTTCTCGATGGCGTGGGCGAAATGAGCCCACGCTTGCAGGTTAAATTGCTGCGCTTTTTGCAGGACGGATGCTTCCGTCGTGTCGGCAGTGATGAAGAGGTTTATCTGGATGTGCGGGTGATCTGCGCCACTCAGGTGGATTTGTCCGAGCTGTGCGCCCGGGGCGAGTTTCGCCAGGATTTGTATCACCGCTTGAACGTGCTGTCGTTGCACATTCCGCCACTGCGTGAGTGCCTCGACGGCTTGACGCCGCTGGTGGAGCACTTCCTCGACCAGGCCAGTCGGCAGATCGGTTGCCCGCTGCCGAAACTGGCCCCGGCCGCGATGGAGCGGCTCAGTCATTACCACTGGCCGGGCAATGTCCGGCAATTGGAGAACGTGCTGTTCCAGGCGGTTTCGCTATGTGAAGGCGGGACGGTCAAGGCCGAACATATTCGTCTGCCAGATTACGGTGTGCGTCAGCCGCTTGGCGATTTCTCGCTGGAGGGCGGGCTGGATGCGATTGTCGGGCGCTTTGAGAAAGCGGTGCTGGAGCGGTTGTACTCCGAGCATCCGAGCAGTCGGCAACTGGGCAAGCGGTTGGGCGTTTCGCATACGACCATTGCCAACAAGTTGCGTGAGTACGATGTCGGCAAAGAGCCCAATGCCTGACGCACGGCGGGTCTTTTGTGGCGAGGGAGCAAGCTCCCTCGCCACAGGTTGCCAAGCGCCAGTCATGAAGGCCGACAGTTGCCACCCACCGGCATGACACCGCCGGTTTTTCGACTTTGACACAATCCCCCATTCCCCTCTGAAACCCCTCAAGTCCTTTGTTTGCCGGGCCCGGCGCCGCCAAAAAAAAGTTGGTCTGTAAATTGCTTATCGCTCATCAGTACAGCGGTGGGCGGCAAACGTCCGGCATGCAGAGGAAAGAGTGTGGACAAGTACCTTTATGTGGCAATGACCGGCGCCAGCCAGAATGCACTGGCGCAGAAGGCTCATGCCAACAACCTGGCAAACATCTCCACCAACGGTTTTCAGAAGGACCTGGAACAGGCCCGTTCGATGCCGGTGTTTGGTGACAGCTTTCCGGCGCGTGCGTTTGCGATGACCGAACGCCCGGCCACCGACTTCTCCCCTGGTTCGCTGGTTGAAACCGGTCGTGATCTCGATGTCGCGGTGCAAGGCAACGGCTGGATCGCCGTGCAGACGCCCGATGGCGCTGAAAGCTATGTGCGCACCGGAAGCCTGAACATCGACGCCCTGGGCGTGCTGCGTGCCGGCAACGGCATGCCGGTGATGGGCAATGGCGGTCCGATCGCCGTGCCGCCCGAGCAGCAGATCGAAGTCGGCGAAGACGGCACCATCAGCATCCGTGCGATGGGCGAAGGCCCGCGTGTGATGGCTGAAGTCGACCGCATCAAACTGGTCAACCCTGACCTGAAGAACATGACCAAGGGCCTGGATGGTTCGATCCACACCAAGGACGGGAAGCCGGCGCAAGCCGACTCCGGCGTCAAACTGGTGTCCGGGTTCCTTGAGTCGAGCAACGTCAATGCCGTGGAAGAAATGACCTCGGTATTGGCTTTGTCGAAGCAGTTCGAGCTGCACATCAAGATGATGAACACCGCCAAAGACGATGACCAGGCCATGGCTCGGGTCTTGCAGATCAGCTAATTATCAGAACGTCGCGCCGTAAAACAGGCGCACGAGGAGAATCGAATGCTTCCGGCTCTATGGGTTGCCAAAACAGGTCTGTCCGCCCAGGACACCAACCTGACCACTATTTCCAACAACCTGGCCAACGTGTCGACCACGGGTTTCAAACGTGACCGCGCCGAGTTCCAGGACTTGCTCTATCAGATCAAACGCCAGCCTGGCGCCCAGTCGACCCAGGACAGCGAACTGCCGTCCGGTCTGCAAGTGGGTACGGGTGTGCGCATCGTCGGCACCCAGAAAAACTTCACCGCCGGCAGCCTGCAAACCACCGAGCAGCCACTTGACCTGGCGGTCGACGGTCGCGGTTTCTTCCAGATCCTGCAGCCGGACGGCACCACGTCCTACACCCGTGACGGTACGTTCCACCTCGACTCCAACGGTCAGATCGTGAATGCCAGCGGCTTCGCCCTGGAGCCGGCCATTGTGATTCCGAACGACGCACAGACCTTCACGGTCGGTCGCGACGGCACCGTGTCCATCACCGTTCCGGGTAACCCGGCCAACCAGGTGATCGGCAATCTGCAAACCGCCGACTTCATCAACCCGGCCGGTCTGCAGGCCGTGGGTAACAACCTGTTCCTGGAAACCGCTGCTTCCGGTGCGCCGCAAGTGGGTACCCCGGGCCTGAACGGTTTCGGCACCACGCTGCAGAACACCCTGGAAACGTCCAACGTCAGCACCGTTGAAGAGATGGTCAACATGATCACCACTCAACGCGCCTACGAGATGAACTCCAAGGTGATCTCCACCGCCGACCAGATGCTCTCGTTCGTAACGCAGAATCTGTAATCAAGTCTATGAGGCGGCCATGAGGTCGCCTGCAACACCGTGAGGTAGGGTCATGAATCGCTTTGTATCTGTTCTGGCACTGAGTGGGGCTGTTGTGCTCGCGGGCTGCGTCCCATCGACGCCCAAGCCCAATGACCCGTATTACGCGCCGGTGTTGCCGCGCACGCCGTTGCCGGCTGCCGCAAACAATGGCTCGATTTATCAGGCCGGTTTTGAACAGAACCTGTACAGCGACCGCAAGGCGTTCCGGGTCGGTGACATCATCACCATCACCTTGAACGAGAAGACTCAGGCGAGCAAAAACGCCAACTCGCAAATTGGCAAGAACAGCAAGGCCAGCATCGGTCTGAGTTCGCTGTTCGGCTCCACGCCCAACACCAACAACCCGTTCGGCAGCGGCGACCTGAGCCTGGACGCCAGCTATGAAGGCGACCGCGCGACCAAGGGCGACAGCAAGGCGGCGCAGGGCAACACCCTCACCGGCTCGATCACCGTCACCGTGGCTGATGTGCTGCCCAACGGCATCATCGCGGTACGCGGCGAGAAGTGGATGACCCTCAACACCGGCGACGAGCTGGTGCGGATTGCCGGTCTGGTGCGCGCCGATGACATCGCCACCGACAACACCGTGTCGTCGACCCGCGTCGCCGATGCACGCATCACCTACTCGGGCACCGGTTCGTTTGCCGATGCGAGTCAGCCAGGCTGGTTCGACCGTTTCTTCCTCAGCCCGCTGTTCCCTTTCTAGGTGGCCAGTTTGAATCTTAAACACCTCATGGTGGCCGCCCTGATGCTGTCCGCCGCGTTCAACGCGCAGGCCGAGCGGCTGAAGGATATCGCCAGTATTTCCGGCGTACGTTCCAACCAATTGATCGGCTACGGTTTGGTGGTCGGGCTTAACGGCACCGGTGACCAGACGACACAGACGCCTTTCACCCTGCAGACCTTCAACAACATGCTCTCGCAGTTCGGCATCAAGGTACCGCCGGGTTCGGGCAACGTGCAGCTGAAGAACGTCGCAGCGGTCTCGATCAGTGCGGACTTGCCGGCGTTTGCCAAGCCGGGTCAGCAGGTCGATATCACCGTGTCCTCGATTGGTAACTCCAAGAGCTTGCGCGGCGGCACCTTGCTGCTGACTCCGCTCAAAGGTATCGACGGCAACGTCTACGCTGTCGCTCAGGGCAACCTGGTGGTGGGCGGTTTTGATGCCGAAGGTCGTGACGGTTCGAAGATCACCGTCAACGTTCCGTCGGCCGGTCGAATCCCTGGCGGTGCGTCGGTCGAGCGTTCGGTGCCAAGTGGTTTCAACCAGGGCAACAGCCTGACGTTGAACCTCAACCGTTCGGACTTCACCACTGCCAAGCGCATCGTCGACAAGATCAACAACATGCTCGGCCCTGGCGTTGCCCAGGCCATTGACGGCGGTTCGATTCGCGTCAGCGCGCCGCTTGATCCGAGCCAGCGTGTCGACTACCTGTCGATCCTCGAAAACCTTGAAGTCGATCCGGGCCAGGCGGTGGCGAAAGTCATCATCAACTCGCGCACCGGCACCATCGTGATCGGCCAGAACGTCAAGGTGTCACCAGCCGCCGTGACCCACGGCAGCCTTACCGTGACCATCACCGAAGACCCGATCGTCAGTCAGCCAGGCCCTCTGTCCAATGGTCAGACGGCCGTCGTGCCGCGCTCGCGGGTTAACGCCCAGCAAGAAGCCAAGCCGATGTTCAAGTTCGGTCCGGGCACCACCCTCGACGAAATCGTCCGTGCGGTGAACCAGGTCGGCGCGGCGCCGGGCGACTTGATGGCAATCCTCGAAGCACTGAAACAGGCTGGCGCATTGCAAGCCGACCTGATCGTGATCTAAGGGACCGTCGTCATGGATATGCGCAAGAGCGGTCTGGTCAGCAGCAGCGACTCCGGTTCCTATTCGGACTTGAATCGCCTGAACCAGCTCAAGGTGGGCGACAAGAACAGCGACGGCAACATGCGCAAGGTAGCGCAGGAGTTCGAATCGCTGTTCCTCGGTGAGATGCTCAAGTCCATGCGTTCGGCCACCGAAGCGCTGGGCAAGGACAATCCGCTCAATACGCCGGCGGCCAAGCAGTACCAGGAAATGTACGACCAGCAGTTGGCCATTTCCATGTCCCGCGAAGGCGGTGGTATTGGTCTGGCAGACGTGCTGATGCGGCAGATGTCGAAGAACAAACCGCTGGCGCCGGGCGAGGCGGCAGCGATGTCCGCGGCCAAGCAGGAAGCGGCGAAAGCCGCCGTGCCGACGCCAATCGCGGCAGGCACTGTGGCCACTGATGGTCCGCTGTCGCGGCTCAATGGTCAGCGTCCGTTGTGGGCTTCGCGTTCAGTGAAAGCGCCGGCAGGCGAGGGCACGCATCGCAATGACATGGAGCTGATCAACCAGCGCCGTCTGGCCTTGCCGCCGAAACTGGCGGATCGCTTGCTCGCCGGTCTGGTACCTTCAGCCACGACAACTGCGGCAGCGGCGCCGAGCAAAACCCTGTTGCCTGAACGCGCCACGACGACGGCCACCACCGGTGCTGGCCCGCTGTTCAACGGCGATTGGCTGGCCTCGCAAACGGACAACAAGTTCAGCGGGCAGATGCAGATTTACGGCCGTGCGATGGCGCAGATTCCTCTCGCGCCACCGAAGAAAGCCTTCAGCTCCGCCGACGAATTCGTCAACACCATGCTGCCGATGGCCAAGGAAGCCGCCGAGCGCATTGGCGTCGATCCGCGTTATCTGGTGGCCCAGGCTGCACTGGAAACCGGTTGGGGTAAATCGGTCATGCGCGCCCAGGATGGCAGCAGTAGCCACAACCTGTTCGGCATCAAGGCCGGCACCAGTTGGAAGGGTGATTCGGCGCGAGCCATCACCAGCGAATTCCGCAATGGCGAGATGGTCAAGGAGACGGCTGAGTTCCGTTCCTACGACTCGTACAAAGACAGCTTCCATGACCTCGTGACTTTGCTGCAAACCAATAATCGCTATCAAGATGTTGTGAAGTCGGCCGATAACCCAGAACAGTTTGTACGCGAGTTGCAGAAAGCCGGGTATGCAACCGACCCGGATTACGCAAGCAAGATCTCGCAGATAGCCAAGCAGATGACGAGTTACCAAAACTACGCTGCGGCGGGCGCTTCCACCACGCCTCTATAGGCACAAGGCATAAGGTCTGAACCATGAGTTTGCTCAATATCGGGATGTCGGGTCTGGCCGCTGGCCAATCCTCGTTGATGACTACCGGCAATAACATTGCCAACGCCGACACCGCCGGTTATTCACGCCAGCAAACCGTGCAGGGCACCAAAGCCTCGAATCAGTTCGGCAACGTCTACATCGGCAGCGGCACGACCCTGGCCGATGTACGTCGCGTCTACAACAGCTACCTCGATGCGCAATTGCAGACCACCACTTCGCTCAATAGCGATGCGGCGGCCTATGCCGGACAGATCAGCCCGCTCGACGCCTTGCTGTCGGACAGCGGCACCGGCCTCAACGGCGCGCTGACCAAGTTCTTCGCCTCGGTGCAGAACGTCAACGCCAAGCCGGGTGACGATGCGTCCCGTCAGTTGCTGCTCAGCGATGCCCAGGCCTTGAGCAACCGTTTCAACTCAGTGTCCGCCCAGTTGACCGCGCAGAACGCGAACATCAACGGCAACCTGACGAACATGGCCGATCAGGTCAACAAACTCGCCGCCACCGTGGCGCAGTTGAACCAGAAAATTTCCGAAGTTTCCAAGTCCGGCGGCATGCCGAACGAGCTGCTCGACGCGCGCAACGAAACCGTGCGTCAGCTCTCCACATTCACCGGTGCGCAAGTTATCGAGCGCGACGGCAACCTTGATGTGTACCTGGGCAGCGGCCAGCCGCTGGTCATGGGCGGCACCGCCAGCACCCTGCAAATGGTGCCGAGCCAGGCTGATCCATCGCGCATGGGCATTCAGCTCAACCGTGGTTCGAGCACCGTCGACATCACGTCGGTGATGACCGGTGGCGAAATGGGCGGTCTGCTGCGCTATCGCAGCACCGTGCTGGACCCGGCCATGAACGAACTGGGCCGCGTGGCCCTGGTTGTTGCCGACCAGATGAACAGCCTTCAAGCCCAGGGCATCGACAAGAACGGTGCGTTCGGTTCGAACCTGTTCAACAGCATCAACAGCGCTGCGCAGATGGCCGACCGCAGCGTGGCCACTGTCGGCAACAGCGTCGGTTCCGGCGACTTCGATGTGAGCATCGAGGACAGCGGCAAACTGACCATCAACGATTACAAAGTCACTTTCACCAGCGCCACCAACTACACCGTGCAGCGCCTGCCGGAAGGTACCGCGATGGGCGCTTTCAGCACGCTGACCACGCCGCCGCCGGTGATTGACGGTTTCTCGTTGAAGCTCAGCGGTGGTGGGGCCGCGGCCGGTGACACGTTCAAGATCACGCCGACCCGCAACGCGGCGACGAACATCAAGACCGAGATGACCGACTCCAAGCGTCTGGCCATCGCGGCACCGCTGAGCGCGGCGATTGCGCCGGGCGGCAGCGGCACCCTGACTATTTCGTCCAGCGGCCAGCCAACCCTGACCACGCAGTTCGACATCTACGACACGGCCACGACCGCCCTCATTCAGAGCGGCATGAACACTTCCATGCCGGTCAAAGTGGTGTTCGGTGCCGCAGCGGCCGACGGCTCCAGCCAGCCTTACCAGTTGCTCGACGCCAAAGGCGTGCAGATCAGCACCGGCACCATCAAGCCGAATCAGAACAACACCCTGAGCCTGACCGTGCCTCTGAAGGACGGCACGGGTGCGCCGATCATGGACCCGGGCCCGCCCGCCGTGCAGCGTACCGTCAGCTTCGACATGACCGTGGCCGGTTCGCCGGGCACGGGCACTGCGATCGATATCAACATCGCGCAGCCAGGCACCCTGGACAACCGTAACGGCACCGCACTGGCCGGCTTGCAGACCAAGCAGGTAGTGGACACCGGTACCGCCAGCAAGGGTATTTCCCTGACCGACGCCTACGGCAAACTGGTTGAAGGTGTCGGCGCCAAGGCGGCCCAGGGCAAGCTCGACAGCGCGGCGACCGGCGCCATTCTGGACAACGCCAAGAATGCCCGCGATTCGCTGTCCGGTGTCGACCTCGATGAGGAAACCGGCAACCTGGTCAAATACCAGCAGTACTACACCGCCTCTTCGCAGATCATCAAGGCTGCGCAAGAAATCTTCAGCACACTGATCAACAGTCTTTAAGGAGTCGTAGCCCATGCGCATTTCTACCGCCCAGTTTTACGAGTCCTCTGCTGCCAACTATCAGAAGAACTTCTCCAACGTGGTCAAGAGCAGCGAAGAGGCGAGCAGCCTGGTTCGCGTCAACACCGCGGCCGATGATCCGGTCGGTGCCTCGCGCCTGCTGCAATTGGGTCAACAGGCCTCGATGCTTGATCAGTACAAAGCCAACACCAACACCCTCAAGGCGACCCTGGGCCAGACCGAGTCGGTCATGACCAGCATCACCAACGTGCTGCAGCGCGCCCAGGAACTGGCCATCGGTGCCGGCAACGCCGGTTACACCGACGCCGACCGTCAAGCCAACGCTTCGGAACTGGGCGAGATCGAAGGTCAGTTGCTGAGCCTGATGAACAGCAAGGACGAGAACGGCAAGTACATCTTCGCCGGTTCAAAGGGCGACACCGTCCCGTTCACGCAAAACGCCGACGGCACCTACAGCTACAACGGTGACCAGGTAACGCTCGACCTGGCAGTCGGCGACACCATGTCGATGGCCACCAACAGCACCGGTTGGGAAGTGTTCCAGCAGGCGATCAACACCAGCCGCAGCCAGGTCACCATGACCGCACCGGCGGTGGATGACGGTCGCGTGGTCCTGTCCAATGGTCAGGTGTCGTCGAACGTGACCTACAACAACAAGTTCCGCGCAGGCGAGCCGTACACCGTCGATTTCGTCAGCGGCACCCAGCTGAAAATTACCGATTCGGGCGGCAACGACGTGACCGCCGAAGCGAGCCAGGGCGGTGCGTTCGACCCGACGACCAAAGCCGGCCAGACCGTGTCGTTCCGTGGTGTCGACCTGAACCTGAACATCAACCTGGCGGCCGGTGATACCGCTGCCACTGTGTTGCCGGGCCACACCTTTACCCTGGCGGCCAAGCCTGACACCTTCACGGCGACCCGCAGCCCGGGCAACCCGACAGCGACTCAGGTCACCGCCAGCAACATCACCAACCCGGCGAATTACCACGCCAGTTTCCCGACCGGTTCGGCGGTGATGAAGTTCACCAGCGCCACCGCGTTCGACCTGTATGCCGCACCGTTGACGCCTAACAGCCAGCCTGTGTCTTCCGGCACTGTGGTTGCCGGCGTCGCTACTGCCTCGGGCGTGAGCTTCACCCTGGCCGGCACGCCGGGTGCGGGCGATCAGTTCAGCGTGGCTGTGAATACTCACGAAACCCAGAACATTCTGGACACCGTGAACCAGCTGAAAACCGCACTGAACACGCCAATCAACGGCAACCCGATCGCGATCCAGAAGTTTCAGGCAGCACTGGCCTCCGGCATCGGCAACCTGGCGAGCGGCAGCGATCAGTTGTCTACCTCGCTGAGTTCGGTGGGCGGTCGCGGCTCAGCGCTCGACACCCAGAGCGAAACCAACCAGAGCCTGGTCCTGGCCAACACCCAGACCCAGTCGGCGATCCGCGATTCCGATCCAGCCGAAGTGATGACCCGCCTGACCTTGCAGCAAACCATGTTGCAAGCGTCGCAACTGGCCTTCAGCAAGATTGCTCAACTGGGCTTGTTCAACAAGATCTGAGTCTGTGTCTGTCGAGCTACCAACCGTCTTTTCCTAAGCGGTTACGCAGTCTCTGCCTGAAAGGGCAGAGGCGCGCCGCTCGAGAGTTCTGTCGTGAATCAACGCCCTCTAGTCAGCATCGTCATCCCCGCCTTCAACCCGCGCTTCTTCAGTCAGGCGCTGGAAAGTTCGCTCGCTCAAAGCTATGAGAACGTTGAAATCGTCATCTGTGACGATTCGTCCTCCGACGAGATCCAGAAGATCGTCAAGGCGTTTGCCGACCCTGCACACCCTGTTCGTTACCTGCGCAACCCCAAGCGCCTGGGTTTGCAAAAGAACGTGCTGCGTTGTGTCAAGGAGGCGCGAGGCGAGTTCATCAAAGTGCTGTGCGATGACGACCGGCTGTTCACGCCGAGCATCGAGTTGCAAGCCCAGGCGCTGATCGACTTTCCCGAGGTCACCCTCGTGTGCGGTTTGCGCATGATGAGCGATGCCAATAATTTCATCCTGCCGCCACGCATTGATAACTGCCGCTTTTCGCCTCTTGATGCAGTGCTCAAGGGCGACGACATGTTGGAGATTTTCGAGAACACGCCGAAGAACTTCATCGGCAATTTCAGCTCGACCCTGATGCGCCGTGCCGATGTGCTGGAGCTGTTGCCGGCGCTGACCCAGGAAGGCACGGGTTTTGTCGCGACGCTCGATTTCGCCTTGTTCGTGTGCCTGCTGCGCCGCGGCAACATGGCAGTGCTGAACACCGTGCTGAGCACTGAGCGCCTGTACCCGGAACGCCTGAGCAAGACCACGGAAATGACCCGTGCCGCCGTGCAGGAATGGGAATGGCTGATGCAAATGCTGACTTCGCGCGGAGGCGAATCGGCCCCTGCGTCAGGTTGGGTGCGCTGCGTCGAACTGAGCAAGGCGCTCGAAGAACCGCGCCAGTGGGAAGAGTTGTGCGTGGTGCGCGTGCTGGGCAGTCGCAACACCGTGGTCAACGGCCGAGTGGGCGGGAACAGCGACAGCTATGCCGAGTTCTATCGCGAGTGGCTGGCGAGCCGCCAATTCACTCCGGCGGAAACCCGGCACATGCCGGAAACGATAAGCCGTTGGGCCGTGCGTGCGAACCTGGTGCCGATCATCATCGACACCGAGTCTGACAGCGTCGCCCTGAACGCCACGCTGGCCAGCCTTGGCACGCAACTGTATGCGCCGCAAGCGGTGGTGGTGCTGTCCAACGCGAACTGCGATGGCGCCGATAACGTGCTGCAATTGCCGCTTGAGGATAATTGGGCACGCCAGCTCAATGGCGTGATTCCGCAACTGGAAGGCGCACATTGGTTCTACCTGCTGCGCGCGGGCGACACCTTGCGCGAGTCGTCGTTGCTGGTGTTGGCCGAGCGCATTGCCGGTACGCCGGGCATGCTCTGCGCCTACAGCGATGAAGGCGCATTGGTGGAGGGTGAGTCCGCCGAGCCGGTGTTCAAGCCAGGCTTCAACCTCGACCTCATGCGTTCCTACCCATACGTCGGGCGCACCTTGGCGTTCGAGCGTCAGCGCTTTTTGGCAGTGGGCGGATTTGATTCGGCTCACGGCGAATTGGCCCCGCACGATTTGCTCTGGCGCCTGGCGGAAGAAGCCGGGTTGCACACCATCGAGCACATTGCCGAGATTCAGGTGGAGTCGGCGCAGACCTATGCCGATTGGCTGTCGTTGCCTGAGGTGATCGAGGGCAGCGAAGCCGTCGTCAGTGCGCACCTGGACCGCATCGGTCTCGAACACCAGATTCGCAACGGCGATTTGCCGCTGCTCAAGCGTATCGATTACCTGCACGCGCACCGGCCGGTGGTTTCGATCATCATTGCCGCAGGCGCTTCGCTGGGCGCTTTGCAGCGCTGCACCGAAAGCCTGATCGAGCAGACCTCGTACACCGAGTACGAAATCCTGATTGTCGATGAAGGACGCGGTGATGCGGCGATGGCCGAGTGGCTGGGCGCGATGTCTCAGCTGGGCGCCGCGATGCTGCGCGTGCTGCGTTATGACGGGCGTGCCGGCGAGGCGGCTTTGGTCAACTTCGCTGCCAGCCAGGCGCGGGGCGAGTACCTGTTGACGCTCAGCCCGCGTAGCGTGATTTACGCGGGCGACTGGCTCGCCGAAATGCTCAATCATGCGCAGCGCCCGGAAGTCGGCGTGGTCGGCGCGCGGTTGCTCAATTCCAGTGGCGCGATTGTCTCCGCCGGTTTGATTATGGGGTTGGCCGGGCCTGCCACGTCGGCGTTTCTCGGCGAGCATGCCAGTGCGCGAGGCTACATGCAGCGTCTGCAAGTGGCGCAGAACTGGAGTGCGGTCAGCAGTGATTGCCTGATGGTGCGCAAGGAAGTATTCGACAGCCTCGGGCAGCTGGATGAGGCTGAATTCAACCTTGGGCTCAGTGGTGTTGACCTGTGCCTGAAGGCAGATAAAAACGGTTACCTGATCGTCTGGACACCGTTTGCCACGGTGATGATGGGCGAAGACGCGGCGCCAGCCCTGACGCAGGTCGATGTTAAGGCGCAGGTGGCCGAGCAGGAAAGTTTCTACCTGAAGTGGCTACCGAAAATCTCCCGTGATCCGGCGTACAGCCCGTCGCTGACCCTCGGTGTGACGAGCTTCAGTCTGGAGCCTTCGCTGCGTCACAACTGGAATCCGTTCTGCCATCGCGACCTGCCGCTGATTCTCGGTTTGCCGGTCAACGAATCGGCGATCGGGCACTACCGCGTGACCGCGCCGCTGGCGGAGCTTGAGGCGGCGGGGCGGGTCATTTCGCGGGTGGCCTACGAGTCGCCGTCGACGGTGGAAATCGAGCGTCTGTCGCCGGACACCATTATTTTGCAGGGGCGCTACAGCGAGGGCTCGGCGGCCGACATTCTGCGGATGAAGAAGTACTCCAATGCGCTGCGGATTTTCGAGCTGGATGACTACATTGTCAGCACACCGAAAAAGAACAGCCACGCGCGCAACAAGCCGGCGAACACGGAGCAGATGTTGCGTGAGGGGATTGGTTTGTGTGATCGCGTGGTGGTGACCACGCAGGCGCTGGCCGATGTGTTGTCGAGCATGCACAGCGAGATTCGTGTGGTGCCGAACATGTTGCCGCCGGAGCCGTGGGCGACGTTGACCAGTCAGCGCCGCACTTCGAAAAAGCCGCGGGTTGGTTGGGGTGGCGGTACGAGTCATACCGGTGACCTGGAGATCATTGCCGATGTGGTTCGTGAGTTGGCCAATGAGGTGGATTGGGTGTTCTTTGGCATGTGTCCGGATGCTTTGCGTCCGTACATTCATGAGTTCCATGGCACCATCGATCTGCAGAGCTATCCGTATAAGTTGGCGAGTTTGAATCTTGATTTGGCGTTGGCGCCGTTGGAGTTTCATATCTTCAACGACTGCAAGAGCAATTTGCGGTTGCTGGAGTATGGGGCTTGTGGGTATCCGGTGATTTGCACGGATACCCAAGCGTATGACGGGTTTCTGCCTTGCACGAAGATTCTGAGCAATAGCACTGAGGAGTGGTTGCAGGCGATTCGCATGCACCTGGCGGATCCGGATGCGAGTTATCGCATGGGGGATCAGTTGCGTGAGGCGGTGCATCGGGATTTCATGTTGCGCGGGGATAATCTTCAGCACTGGTTGTGGGGGTGGTTGCCGGACTGATTTTTTTTTCGGTCTGTGTGTATATCCGTTTCTTTTGTGATGGCTGCTGGCGGTTTCGCTCTTACAGCGAGTCACTTTGGAAAAGCCCCAAAGTAACCAAAGGGCTCTTGCCCCTTTCGTTCGGTGCCTCGCCTAGGCTCGGCATGCCCTCGCTCCGGTCCTGCTCCGTGGGCCCGCCGCCATCGGCCATCCATGGCCGGGGGCGGCTAACCCGGCATCCATGCCGGGTTGCCCACTGCGCAGAACCTCCACTCGGCCTCTCGAGGGGGCGGTGCCTCAACATCAAAAGCTGCAGGCGAGCTAACGCTCGGCCTGTTGAGTGGTGAGAAGCAACGGCTGTACGCCAATCTATTGTAGGAGCCTGGCTTGCCAGCGATGGCGGCTTGCCAGTCAACCAATCTCTTATGGATGCACCCAGTCCAACTGTGGGAGCGAGCCTGCTCGCGAAGCTGTTGATCTTGCCGTTGCCGTTGCCGTTGCTTCGGCTTTTGACTTTGATCTTGATCTGTTGCCCCTTTCCCAGAGGCCGAACGCAGGCGTTGCGTAGGGGGCACCGCGGCAAGGATGCCGCGGTAGCCGCCCCCGGCCATGGATGGCCGATGGCGGCGGGCCCCCGGAGCAATGCCGGAGTGAGGGCATGCCGAGCCTAAGCGAGGCACCGAATGGAGGGGCAAAGCCTTTTGCTTACTTTTCGGCGTCTGGAAAAGTGAGTCGCTGTAAGAGCGAAACCGCCAGCAGCCATTACCGCAACAATGGATATGTACCCAAACCCAAACCCAAACCCAAACCCAAACCCAAACCCAACCGCCAAAACCCCATCAGTCGCCCACCCCAAGCAATTGGCTCACTTCCTGCAAGTCCCCCACATATCGCCATAAATCCTTCACCTCAACAGGCGTGAAGGCCCCAGTGGCTGCGGGCTAATGATGTGCATCTGACGGTTCGCCAACCCTGACGGGGCTGGCCAAACCGCGCGAAGAGCAAGAGGACAGCGATGAAGGCAGTAATTCTGGCGGGTGGTCTCGGTACGCGGATCAGCGAAGAGTCGCACCTCAAGCCCAAGCCAATGATCGAAATCGGCGGCAAGCCAATTCTTTGGCACATCATGAAACAGTACTCCGCCCACGGCATTCACGACTTCGTGATCTGCCTTGGCTACAAGGGCTACGCGATCAAGGACTTCTTCGCCAACTACTTCCTGCACACCTCCGACGTCACGTTCGACATGTCCAACAACCGCATGGACGTTCACCAGAACTACAGCGAACCGTGGCGCGTGACCCTGATCGACACCGGCGAAGACACCATGACCGGTGGCCGCCTGCGTCGCGCCGCCCGTTACCTGGAAGGCGAACAAGCGTTCTGCTTCACCTACGGCGACGGCGTCTCGGACCTGAACATCGGCGCGTTGGTGGACTTCCACCTGACCCACGGCAAACTCGCGACCGTGACCGCCGTGCAGCCACCGGGACGCTACGGCGCTCTGGAACGCGACGGTGACAGCGTCAAAGGCTTCATCGAGAAACCACGCGGTGACGGCGGCTGGATCAATGGCGGCTTCTTCGTACTGTCGCCCAAAGTCCTGCCCTACATTGCTGACGACCAAACCTCCTGGGAAGCCGAGCCATTGGCCGCGCTGGCCAATGAGCAGCAGTTGCAAGCGTTCCAGCACGACGGTTTCTGGCACCCGATGGACACCCTGCGTGACAAAAACCACCTTGAGCAGCTGTGGCTGAGCGGGGAGGCCCCATGGAAGCAATGGGACTGAGCCAGGAGTTCTGGCGCGGTAAGCGGGTTCTGCTGACCGGCCATACCGGCTTCAAGGGCAGTTGGCTGACGTTGTGGCTGCAAAGCCTCGGTGCCGAGGTCAGCGGTTTTTCGCTCGACCCGTCCACCGAACCGAGCCTGTTTGAACTGGCGCGCGTGCACGAAGGCATCAACGATCAGCGCGGCGATTTGCGTGACCTCGGGGCATTGCTGGAGCTGATCGCCGAGACCCAACCGGAAATCGTCCTGCACCTGGCGGCCCAGCCGCTGGTGCGCGAAGGCTATCGCGACCCGCTGGGCACTTACTCCAGCAACGTCATGGGCACCCTCAATCTGCTCGAAGCGATCCGCCAGGTCGGCGGTGTGCGCGCCTGTGTGCTGGTGACCACCGACAAGGTCTACGCCAATCAGGAATGGCTGTGGCCATACCGCGAAAACGAAGCCCTCGGTGGCCACGATCCGTACAGCAGCAGCAAAGCCTGCTGCGAGTTGCTGGCGCAGTCTTACGCGGCGTCGTTCTTCCCGGCTGAAAAGTACGCCGAGCACGGTCTGGCCCTGGCCACCGCCCGCGCCGGCAACGTGCTGGGTGGCGGTGATTTTGCACCTGAGCGGTTGATTCCAGATGTGCTCAAGGCCTGGTCCGCCGACGAACCGGTGACCTTGCGCTACCCGCAAGCCGTGCGCCCATGGCAACACGCGCTGGAACCGCTGGCCGGTTACCTGCAACTGGCGGCAGGTCTCTATGAACAAGGCCCCGAGTTTGCCGGTGCGTGGAACTTCGGCCCGAGTGAAGCGGACATGTGCAGCGTCGGCGAAGTCGTCGAATTGCTTGCCAGCCGCTGGCCGCAAGCCCGCGGCTTGCGCATCGAACCGAGTGAGTTGCATGAAGCCGGCCTGTTGCGCCTGGACAGCAGCCGCGCCCGTCAACTGTTGGCCTGGCAGCCGCGCTGGTCGTTGCAGCAGTGCCTGACCCAGACGCTGGACTGGCACCTGGCCTGGCAAAACGGCGACGACATGCGCGCCATCACTTTGGGCCAGTTGAACCTGTACCGAGGCGCGCTGTGAGCGAGTTTTCGTTAATGCCGTTGCCGCTGGCCGGTTTGTTCAGCGTGCAGCACAAACGTTTCGAGGATGAGCGCGGGCACTTCGCGCGCCTGTTCTGTGAAGGCAGCCTGAGCGCCTTCGGCGAACCGTTTCATATCCGTCAGATCAACCATTCCTGCACCCGTGAGCGGGGCAGTGTGCGTGGGCTGCATTATCAAAATGCGAGCGCGCCGGAAGCCAAATTGATCACCTGCCTGCGCGGCGAAGTCTGGGATGTGGCGGTGGATTTGCGCCCCGATTCCGCGACCTTCCTGCACTGGCACGCCGAGCACCTGTGTGCCGGCGATGGACGCAGCCTGCTGATCCCGGCCGGGTTCGCCCATGGCTTCCAGACCCTGACCGACGATGCCGAATTGCTCTACCTGCACAGCGCGGACTACACGCCGGTGCACGAGGGTGGTTTGAGCGTGAACGATCCACGGCTGGCGATTGCCTGGCCGTTGCCTGTCAATAATCTGTCGGCACGGGATTCCAGCCATCCCTTGCTTGATGACCACTTCGCTGGAGTGCGTGTATGAATTGCCGTGGTTGCGGGACTTCCCTGGCCTTGCCGCTGATCGACCTCGGCACCTCGCCGCCGTCCAACGCGTATGTGCGCGCCGATCAACTTGAGCAAGCCGAGCAATGGGTGCCGCTCAAGGTGGCGGTGTGTCAGCAATGCTGGCTGGTGCAGACCGAGGATTACACCAGCGCCGACAGCCTGTTCGACGCTGAATACGCCTACTTCAGTTCGTTCTCCAGCACCTGGTTGGCCCATGCCGAAACGTATGTGGCCCAGATGGCCGAGCGCTTCGGCCTGACGGCAGACAGCCGCGTGGTGGAAATCGCGGCCAACGACGGTTACCTGTTGCAGTACGTCGCCGGGCGCGGCATTCCGTGCCTGGGCGTCGAGCCGACGCGCAGCACCGCACAAGCGGCGCGAGACAAAGGCCTGGAGATTCGTGAGCTGTTCTTTGGTCGCGACACCGCGGCGCAATTGGTCAGCGAAGGCTGGTCCGCCGACCTGATGGCCGCCAATAACGTGTTGGCCCACGTGCCGGACATCAACGATTTCCTTGGTGGTTTTGCGACCTTGCTCAAACCGAGCGGCGTGGCGACGTTCGAGTTCCCGCAATTGCTGACGCTGATGGCCGGCCAGCAGTTCGACACGCTGTATCACGAGCACTATTCCTACCTGTCGCTGACCGCTGTTCAGGCATTGTGCGAGCGCAACGGTTTGCAGGTGTTCGACGTCGCTCAGTTGCCGACCCACGGTGGCTCGCTGCGGGTTTTCGTCCAGCGTGCCGACGGTGTGCGTCGCGATGTGCAAGCTTCGGTAGCTCAGCAACTGCAGGCCGAACTCGCCGCCGGGGTGAAAACTGCCGAGTACTACGCGACCCTCGCACCCGCCGCCGAACGCATCAAGCACGAACTGCTGCGCTTCCTGTTGCAGGCCAAGGCCGATGGCAAGCGCGTGGTCGGTTACGGCGCCGCAGCCAAGGGCAACACGTTGCTCAATTACGCCGGGGTCAAACCGGACTTGCTGGCGTGGGTGGCCGATGCCAACCCGCACAAGCAGGGCAAGTATTTGCCGGGCAGTCGCATTCCGATTGTCTCGCCGGCACAGATCGATCTGGAAAAACCCGATTACGTGCTGGTGCTGCCGTGGAACCTGCTGACCGAAGTCAGTCAGCAATTGGCTCAGGTGCGTCAGTGGGATGGCCGCTTCGTGATCGCCGTGCCTGAGTTGACCGTGCTGTGAAAGTGCTAGTGACCGGCGCCACCGGGTTTGTCGGCCGTCATCTGGTCGCAGCCTTGCTCGCCCGTGGCTGCGAAGTCCGCGCCGTGGCGCGCAATGCCGAGACTGCCGCGACATTGCCGTGGATCAATGCCGTGGAATTCATCGCGGCGGATATTCACGCCGACGATCTGAACATCCCCGCATTGACCGATGGCATCGACGCGTTGGTGCATCTGGCCTGGCCAGGGCTGCCGAACTATCGGGCGCTGTTTCACTTCGAGCATAACTTGATGGCCGATTACCGGTTCATCAAGGGCGCGGTCGAGGCGGGCGTCTCGCACGTGTTGGTCACCGGCACCTGTTTCGAATATGGCATGCAAAGCGGCCCGCTCAGTGAGCACACCGCGCCGCTGCCGAGCAACCCGTACGGGTTGGCGAAAAATACCCTGCGCCTGTTTCTGCAAAACCTGCAGCAGGTTCAACCGTTCACCCTGCAATGGGTGCGGCTGTTTTACCTGCACGGCGAGGGGCAAAACCCGAACAGTTTGCTCGCCGCGCTGGACCGCGCCATCGACGCGGGCGATGACAGTTTCAACATGTCGGCCGGTGAGCAATTGCGTGATTACCTGGCGATTGAAACCGCGGCCGGTTACCTCGCGGCCATCGTGCAACAGCGTGAATTCGATGGCGTGATCAATTGCGCCAGCGGCCAGCCGGTTTCGGTGCGGGCGCTGGTCGAGCAGCGACTGCGCGCGCGCGGCGCGACGATCCAATTGAACCTCGGTCACTACCCATACCCGACCCACGAACCGATGGCGTTCTGGGGCGTGACGGACCGTTTGCAACAGCTACTGGGAGCATCGCATGAGGCATGAGTTGTATCGGGTCGCCGACCTGCCGGTGTTGCAAAACCGCACCTTTGCCGACCCCGAGTCTGCCAGGGCTTCGGCGTCTGCCGATATGGTCCTGGTGCAGGATGAAAAGAGCGGGTTGATCTTCAACCAGGCCTTCGATGCCAACAGGCTCAGCTACGACGCCGACTACCAGAACGAGCAGGCGCATTCGGGCCAGTTCCAGAAGCACCTGGGTGATGTCGAGCGCATCATTGCTCGCCACTTCAAGGGCCGGGAACTGATCGAAGTCGGCTGCGGCAAAGGCTACTTTCTCGAATTGCTCAAAGGCCTGGGTTACGCCATCACCGGCATCGACCCGGCCTACGAAGGCGACAACGCCGACGTGATCAAGGCACCGTTCACCCGTGGCCTCGGCCTGGCGGCGGACGCCATCGTGCTGCGCCACGTGCTGGAACACATTCAGGACCCGGTGAGTTTTCTCGCCGAGATCGCCGACGCCAATCAGGGCGGGCAGATCTACATCGAAGTGCCGTGCTTCGACTGGATCCTCGAACACAAAGCCTGGTTCGACCTGTTCTACGAGCACGTCAATTATTTCCGCCTCGATGACCTGCGCCGGATGTTCGGCACTGTGCACGAGGCCGGCCACCTGTTCGGCGGCCAATACCTGTACATCGTTGCCGACCTGGCGACCTTGCGCCTGACCCCGGAACAACCGGTGCCACGCCTGGACCTGCCGCAAGGTTTCACCGCGAGTCTTGCGCGCGCGGTGCAGATTATCCAGGAGGCGCCCGAGCACGGTTCAGCGATCTGGGGTGCATCGTCCAAAGGCGTGATCTATTCGCTGTTCCTGCAAAGGGCGGGTGTGGCAGTGGATCGCGTGGTGGACATCAACCCGGCGAAGCAGGGTCGTTATCTGCCCCTGAGCGGCGTGCGTGTTTCCTCACCACAAGAGGTCATGGACGCGCTGCCCGAAGGCGCCAACCTATTTGTAATGAATTCCAACTACCTCGAAGAAATCAAGCGGATGACCGATGGACGCTACGTCTATCACGCCGTCGACAGCGCTTCGTTCCAGTGACTATTGAGATTAGAAAAATGACTGACAACACCATCAATAAAGCCTTCGAAGCCGAGTGCGCAGAACAAATCGCCGCTCAGGGCGATGACCAGAAACTCACCGGCCTGGCCCAGGATTTCTTCAATCAGTCGGCCAAGCACAAGTACAGCTACCACTTCTCGTGGATGGGCCGTCCGATCATCCAGCTGCCGCAAGACATGATGGCGATGCAGGAAATCATCTGGCAGGTCAAACCGGACCTGGTGATTGAGTGCGGCATCGCCCACGGCGGTTCGATCATCTACTACGCCTCCTTGCTGGAGCTGCAAGGCCATGGTGAAGTGCTGGGCATCGACCTCGACATTCGCCCGCACAACCGCGAAGCCATCGAAAGCCACCCGATGAGCAAGCGCATCAAGATGATCGAAGGCTCGAGCATCGACGAGGCCATCGCCGCACAAGTACGCGCTGCCGCCGAAGGCAAGAAAGTCATCCTCGTACTCGACTCCAACCACACCCACGATCACGTACTGGAAGAGCTGCGCCTGTACGCACCACTGGTGTCGGTGGGCAGCTACTGCGTGGTCATGGACACCGTGGTTGAAGACATGCCGGCCGATTTTTTCCCGGACCGTCCATGGGGCCCGGGCGACAACCCGAAGACCGCCGTGTGGAAATACCTGGAAGAAAACGCTGACTTCGAAATCGACCGTCAGTTGCAGAACAAGCTGCTGATCACCGTGGCGCCGGATGGCTATCTGCGTCGCGTTCGTTAATCACTCTTGAATTGAATGTAGGTTCTCGGCTTCTGGCCGGTTGTGGGGATAGAAATATGCGCGTTCAAAACACTGCTCGAAACGATGTGGCACCGCTGAATGAACGGTTGACGGTGGTGGTGATTTCCCACAACCGCAACGCCTACCTGCGGCGCACCTTGCAGTATTACAGCAGCTATCCCTGCACGATTCTGGTCCTGGACTCGTCGCTGAAAAGCGACGACGACATCGCCCGTGATTACCCGATGGTCGATTACCGGCACCTGCCGCAATTCACCTACACCGGGTTGCAGGAAAAACTCGCCTATGGCGTGAATCAGGTGACCACGCCGTACATGGTGCTGGCGGCTGACGATGATTTCCTGCTGCACGATGCGATCACCGAGTCGCTGGAATTCCTCGAAGACCATGCCGACTACGGCATGTGCCACGGCTACGGGATCATGTACCTGGCACGCGCCACGGAAGTGAATTACTTCCGCCGCGACCGCAAGGGCCCGGAAGACTATTGCTCGGAGTCGGCCGAAGAACGCCTGACGCAATTCATGGGGCACTTCCTGCCGCCGTTCTACGCGGTCAGCCGTACCGAGTTGCTGCAGGACTGGCACAACGCGCTGCTGCCGGGCACCAGCTTCGAGTGGCAGGAAATCGGCCATGCCTATTACATGCTCGCGCGTGCCAAGGCGCGGATCTTGCCGATCCCGTTCGCCGTGCGGGAAATCCCTTACGGTTCCTCGGAGCACAACACCAACGTGCTGACGGTGTTGACGCTCAAGGACGCGAAAACCGTGGCCGACCGCGAGCGCTTTGCCGAGTTTCTGGCGTCTTTGCCGACCGGCATGGCCCACAAGACGCTGGACGAAGGCAAGCAGGTGGCGCTGGACAGTTTCGCCACCATGGCTGACTGCCTGAATAACATGCGTTCGCTGAAAGGGACGCTGATTTTCACGTCGGCGTGGCTGGAGGCCGGCAAAGAGCCGGTGCGTACGTTTAATACCGAGCAATTTGTCGAGATGCCGTTCTACAACCAACCGGTGTTCGATCTGTTGACTCAATTCGAATTCCTGCTGCACACCATGCCGGCCGGCAAGTTGCAGTTGCAGGAACTGGAAGGCATTTTGCTCAAGCAGCATGAGCTGATGCGCGTGCACCCTAACGACAACGAGCGCACCTTGCGCAGCCGTCTGTGGGAAGCCCTGAGCCTGTACGCCTACAACCGCACGGTGGTTTCACGTCTGGTCGAGTCGTTGAAGGATTCCGATGAGGCCGAAGAAGGCCTCAAGCTGCAAGCCTGGGCCGAGCGCCTGGTGTCGGTGCCGGCACAGGACGAGCAATCGCTGTTCGAGAACATGCCGTCCGGGCGCTTGCTCAACTGGCTGGAGGCGCGCAACCCCGATGCCAAACAGCTCAAGGTGATTGAGGCGCAGCTGCGTAAACGCAATGGCGGCCCGCAGTTCGGCATCATGCTGTTGGACCTCGACGCCGATATGGTCAAGTTGCAGACCACCTTCGACAGCCTGGTCGCGGGTCACTGCAAGGCGTTCAAAGTGGTGGTGTTTACCACCGGTGATTTGCCGGCGACCACTACACCGCGTGACACCGTGCACTTCGTCAAAGTCACCGCGACCAATTACGTCGATCGCATCAACCAGAGCGTTAACCAATCCACCGCCGACTGGCTGGTGCTGGCCGAGGCCGGTGATCAGTTCAGCGCCAGCGGCCTGCTGCGCGCCAGCCTGGAGCTGATGGGCGCCGAAGGCATTCGTGCCGTGGCAATGGACGAACTCCAGCGCCAGGCAAACGGTTCGCTGGCGGATGTGTTCCGTCCCGGCGTCAACCTGGATCTGCTGCAAACCGTGCCGTCGCTGATGGCCCGGCACTGGCTGATCCAGCGTGACGTGTTGGTGAACGCGGGTGGCTACTCGGCTGAATACCTGTCGGCGCTGGAATTCGACCTGTTGCTGCGTCTGATCGAAGACGGTGGCCTGGGTGGCCTGGCGCATCTGGCCGAGCCGCTGCTGATCTGCGACGCATCGTCCGTCGAGGAAAACGCTCACGAACGTCAAACCCTGACCCGTCACCTGACGGCTCGCGGTTATCGCGGTCAGGTCAGCTCCGAATTGCCTCAAACCTGGCAGATCGATTACCAACACGCCGCGCGGCCAAAGGTCTCGATCATTCTGCACAGTCAGGACAATCTGGAGCACTTGCAACGCGCGGTGGTCAGCGTGCTGCAACGTACCCGTTACCAGCAGCATGAAATCCTGATCGCCGATAACCACAGCCAGTCCGAAGAGCTGGCGACCTGGCTGACCAGCCTGGAAGGCAAGGGCGATCGCCTGCGCGTCTTGCGCACCGGTAAACGCTTGAGCACCTCGGCGCTGCATAACTTTGCAGTCAGTGAGGCCAAGGGTGCCTACGTGGTGTTGATGTCGGCCGAAGCCGAAGTGGTCAACTCCAACTGGCTCGACAGCCTGCTCAATCAGGCCCAGCGTCCGGAAGTCGGGATTGTCGGCGGCAAGCTGATGGACTTCCGTGGCGTCACTACGCAAGCCGGCCTGGTGCTTGGCTTGAACGGCGTGATCGGTTCGGTATTCATTGATGAGCGCAAAGATGCCAAGGGCTACATGAACGGTCATCAGGTCGAGCAGAACTACTCGGCGGTGTCCGGCGCTTGCATGATGGTGCGCAAAGACCTTTACGAGGCCGTTGGTGGCTTGGACGAAGAGCATTTCGACGAAGCGTTTGCCGACATCGACCTGTGCTTGAAAGCCGCCGATGCCGGTTACCTGATCGTCTGGTGCCCACAAGCACAGATGCTGCACCCGGGCCTGTTGCCGGATGCACCGCAAACGGCCGCGGCGCTGCAAGACAAGTGGGGCGCGCGCTTCACTCAAGACGCGGCGTACAACCAGAACCTGGCCTTGACCGGCAAGGGCTTTACCCTCGGCGCAGCCTCCAGTGTGAACTGGACGCAGTTGCTCGCTTAAGCCTGGCTGACAGGAAAAAGGATTCAAGGCATGTTTAACGGTAAATCGATTTTCATCTCCGGCGGCACCGGCTCGTTCGGGCGCAATTTCATCCGACGTCTGCTGGAGCAATACCAGCCAAAACGCGTCGTCGTGTTCTCGCGCGATGAGCTCAAGCAGTACGAAATGCAGCAGACGTTCAATGCCCCGTGCATGCGTTACTTTTTGGGTGATGTGCGCGACGCCGAGCGTTTGCGCCAGGCCATGCGCGGCATCGATTACGTGGTGCATGCCGCCGCCCTGAAGCAAGTGCCGGCGGCGGAATACAACCCGACCGAATGCATCCGCACCAACGTCAATGGCGCCGAAAACATCATCGCCGCAGCCATCGACAACGGCGTGAAAAAAGTCGTCGCGCTGTCCACCGACAAGGCCGCCAGTCCGATCAACCTGTACGGCGCGACCAAGTTGCTGTCGGACAAATTGTTCGTGGCCGCCAACAACATTGCCGGCGAGCAGCAGACCCGGTTTGCCGTGGTCCGCTACGGCAACGTTGCCGGTTCGCGGGGGTCGGTGGTGCCGTTCTTCAGCAAGCTGATCAGCGAAGGCGCGACTGAATTGCCGATCACCGATGAACGCATGACGCGTTTCTGGATCACCCTCGATCACGGCGTGCAATTCGTGCTCGACAGCTTTGCGCGCATGCACGGCGGTGAAGTGTTTGTGCCGAAGATTCCGTCGATTCGCATCGTTGATCTGGCGCAGGGCATGGCTGAACACCTGCCGCACAAAAACGTGGGGATTCGCCCAGGCGAAAAGCTCCATGAGTTGATGGTGCCGCTGGACGACGCGCGAATGACCCTGGAGTTCGCCGATCACTACACGATTCAGCCGTCGATCCGCTTCACCAGTGTCGACGTGGATTTTGCCGTGGACAACCTGGGCGAGCAGGGGCGCGCCGTGAGCGAGGACTTCGAGTACCGCTCCGACACCAACCCGCACTTCCTGTCGGTGGGCCAGATCGCTGACCTGCACGCCGAGTTGTCGGCATGATTCCTTACGGTCGGCAAAGCCTCGATCAGACAGACATCGACGCGGTGGTTGCCGTGTTGCAGTCTGACTGGCTCACGCAAGGGCCGACCATCGAGCGTTTCGAACAGGCCATGGCCGAACGTTGCCAGGCCGGTTTCGCGGTGGCGGTGTGCAACGCCACGGCGGCGCTGCACATCGCTTGCCTGGCGGCGGGGCTCGGGCCGGGTGATCGTTTGTGGACCACGCCGAACACCTTTTTGGCCTCGGCCAACTGTGGCCGTTATTGCGGCGCCGAGGTTGATTTCGTCGACATCGATCCACTGACCTGGAACCTCGATGCCTATGCCCTGAAGGCGAAGCTGGAGGCGGCTGAAGACAGCGGCACGCTGCCCAAAGTGCTGGTGGCGGTGGCCTTCTCCGGCCAAAGCTGTGATATGCGCATGATCGCCGAACTGGCCGAGCGCTATGGCTTCACGGTCATCGAAGACGCGTCCCATGCGGTGGGCGCGTCCTACGCCGGTCGGCCGGTGGGCTGTGGCGAATTCGCCGCCATGACGGTGTTCAGCTTCCACCCGGTCAAGATCATCACCAGTGCCGAAGGTGGCATGGTGCTGACCAATCGCCCGCATCTGGCTGAACGCTTGCAGCGTCTGCGCAGCCACGGCATGACCCGCGATCCGCAGCACATGACTGAATCCAGTCACGGCCCGTGGTATTACCAGCAAGTGGAACTGGGCTTCAATTACCGCATCACTGACCTGCAAGCAGCCCTCGGGTTGTCACAGCTGGGTAAACTTGACGGGTTTATCCAACGTCGTCGTGAACTGGTGGCGCGTTATGAGCGGTTGCTGGCGTACTTGCCGCTGACGCTGCCGAGCATTCAGCCCGAGGCCGAATCGGCGTGGCACCTGTACGTGGTGCGCCTGCAAACGGAGCGGATCAGCCTCAGTCATCGACAGGTGTTCGAAGGGTTGCGAGCGGCCGGGGTCGGGGTGAACCTGCACTATATTCCGGTGCATTTGCAGCCGTATTATCGTGACCTGGGATTCTCCGAAGGGGACTTCCCGCAAGCGGAGCGTTACTACGCCGAGGCCATCAGCCTGCCGCTGTTTCCTTTACTGAGCGATGAACAACAGGATTATGTGGTCGAGCAGTTGCGACGGCTGGTCCTTGAGGAGTAGTACCTTGAGCAGCGTTGCGATCATTCCGGCCCGAGGCGGCAGCAAGCGCATCCCCCGCAAGAACCTCAAGCCGTTCGACGGCGTGCCGATGATCGTTCGCTCGATTCGTACGGCGCTGGATTCGGCGCTGTTCGACCAGGTGCTTGTCAGCACCGACGATGAAGAAATTGCCGAGGTTGCCCGGGCGCATGGGGCTCACGTGCCGTTCATGCGTCCGGCGTCGTTGGCGGATGATTTCACCGGCACGGCGGCGGTGGTGGTTCATGCCTTGAATGAACTGCCCGCCGTCGAATTCGCCTGCTGCATCTACGCGACCGCGCCGCTGTTGCAAGCGCGGTATCTGCGCCAGGGGCTGGACCTGCTGGAACGGCATCCGGACAAGTCATTTGCGTTTTCCGTCGCCAGTTTCGGCTTCCCGGTGCAGCGTGCCTTGACCCTCGACGAAGAGGGCGCCCTGACCTCGCTTTACCCGGAGTTTCGCGCGACTCGCTCCCAGGACTTGCCCGAAGCCTTTCAGGACGCCGGCCAGTTCTATTGGGGGCGTCGCGCAGCCTGGTTGCGCGGCGACGTTCTGTTTTCCCCGGCGAGCCTGCCGGTGATCCTGCCGCGGCATCTGGTGCAGGACATCGACACCCTTGAAGACTGGACGCGCGCCGAATACCTTTACGCCGCATTGAAAGCCGGCGGTGAAGTGCAATGAGAGTATTGATTCGTTCCGACGCCTCACCGACCATTGGCAGCGGCCATATCGCGCGCCTGTTGCCACTGGCCAGAACCTTGCGCAAGCAGGGTTCGCACGTGGCGTTCGCCTGTCGTCTGCTGCCGGGGCATCGGCTGGACGCTTTGGCGGGCGAGGGCTTCGAAACGTTTGCGCTGCCCGATCGTTATCCCGATGAAGACCCGCAACAAGCCATCGAATCGATGCTGCCGTGGCAAGCGGACATCGACGCGTTGGCACAGGCGCTGGAAGACCAGCCGGCGTTCGACTGGATCATCGTCGACCACTATGGCCTCGATCATCGCTGGCAGAGCGCGGCCCGGCGCTGGGCGCCCCGGATCGCCGTGGTGGATGACCTCGCGACGCGCACCTACGACGCTGATCTGCTGCTCAATCAGAACCTGTCCGGTACGCCTTCGGCCTACGCCTCGCTGCTGCCACCGGATTGCCAGACCTTGCTCGGCCCGCGTTTTGCGATGCTGCGCGATGAGTTCTGCTGCGCAGCCATCGAGATCAAACCGCAGGCCAAACGGGTGCTGGTGAACTTCGGTGGTTTCGATGCAGCGATGCAGACGCACCATGCGATGTTGGCGATGGTGGATTTCCACAATCTGGACGTCGATTTTGTTGCCGGTGCCGATAATCCGGCCTGGGAACAGATGCAGGCGTTGGTGGCGGATCGTCCAAACTGGCGTTTGCACAGTTTTGTCAGCGACTTCTACCGATTGATGACCGAGGCCGACCTGTTTGTCGGTGCCGGCGGTGGCACCAGTTGGGAGCGGGCGGCGCTGGGGTTGCCGACGATTTGCATTGCCGTGTCGAATAATCAGCAGGCCAATGGCGACGTCATGGCGGCAGCGGGGGCCCATGTCTACCTGGGCCCGCGTGAGCAGGTCAGCGTGGAGCAACTGCGTCAGGCTGTGGGTTTTGTCACGGACAATCAAGGGTTGCGCCAGAGCCTTGCCGAACACTCCCGGCGATTGGTCGATGGCCGCGGTGCGCAGCGCGTGGCGGCTGCATTGGCCGGTGCGGTTTTACAGATACGCCCGGCCACCCTGAACGACTCGACGTTGTTGTTCGAGGGGCGCAATGCCGAAGCCGTACGGCGCTGGTCGCTGGAGACCGGCGTCATTGACCGACAAACCCATCAAAACTGGCTGACCGCCAGCCTGAGCAATGACCAGCGTTTGTTATTGATCGCCGAGGCGGATGACGGTCCAGTGGGGGTGCTGCGTTACGACCGGCGAGGCGTTGAGGCCGAAGTGTCTATTTATCTGTTCGAAGGCCGTTTAGGCTTGGGCTGGGGCAGGGCGCTGCTGGCGCGGGGCGAGGCATTCGTCAGCCGTCATTGGTCACAACTGACCGCCATCACCGCTCAGGTTTTGCCGTCCAACCAGCCGTCACTGAAAGTGTTTCGCGAAGCCGGTTTCACCCAGAGTGCCTGCGCGTTCACGCGCGTATTGAAGGATCACCGCAATGACTAGTTTCAAGATCGGCAACCGCTTGATCGGTGCTGACGCGCCGCCCTTCATCATTGCCGAGATGAGTGGCAACCATAACCAGTCGCTGGACATGGCGCTGCAAATCGTCGAAGCGGCGGCCAAGGCCGGCGCCCATGCCTTGAAGCTGCAAACCTACACGGCCGAGACCATGACCCTGGACCTGTCCGAAGGCGAGTTCTTCATCAAGGACCCCAACAGTCTGTGGGCGGGCACATCGCTGTATGCCTTGTACGAGAAAGCGCATACCCCATGGGAATGGCATGCGCCGATTTTCGCCCGGGCCAAGGAACTGGGGATGCTGGCATTCTCCACGCCGTTCGATGACAGCGCCGTCGACTTCCTCGAAAGCCTAGACGTGCCGGCCTACAAGATCGCCAGTTTCGAAAACACCGACCTGCCGCTGATTCGCCGGGTTGCCGCCACGGGCAAGCCGTTGATTATCTCCACCGGCATGGCCAGCATCGCCGAACTCGATGAAACCGTGCGCGCGGCCCGAGAGGCCGGTTGCCAGGACCTGGTGTTGCTCAAGTGCACCAGCACCTATCCCGCGACCCCGGCCAACAGCAATGTGCGCACGATTCCCCATCTGCGTGAATTGTTCGGTTGCCAGGTCGGTTTGTCTGATCATTCCATGGGTGTCGGGGTGTCCGTGGCCGCGGTGGCGCTGGGGGCGACAGTGGTGGAGAAGCATTTCACCCTCGACCGTGCGGCCGGTGGTGTGGACGCCAGTTTCTCCCTGGAACCGGCGGAACTGGCCAGCCTGGTCGTCGAGACCGAGCGTGCCTGGCAGGCAATGGGCCAGGTGCATTACGGCGTGACTGAAGCCGAGCGCAAATCCCTGGTGTACCGTCGCTCGCTTTATGTCACCCAGGACATGGCCGCCGGTGAGCCCTTCACCACGGCCAATCTGCGCGCCATCCGTCCGGGTCTGGGGCTGGCCCCCAAGCACGCTGAAACCCTTCTGGGCCGCCGCGCCCGCCACGCCATCACGCGTGGAACCCCGCTGGACTGGTCGCTGGTCGAATAACACCTTATCGGTTTGATTCGGCAAAATAGAGTGACCTGTGAGTCATAACGCGCATCTTCACTGTATTGTATTAATCGGGAAGGTGGCGCCTGGCCTGTTTCTGGCCCAGTGATAGCCTTTTATTCTTCCCGCCGTCGCGGCTACGGGGCGACGATTTTCTCTGTTTGTCGGCGCCCTCGAATCCTTGCGAGCGGTGGTATTGGGCTGTTTATTATTGGGAAGCCGTAATGATTGGCATAAAAAGCATTGCGAGCTACGTTCCTGTAGCCGGCATAGACAATTACGCACAAGGTGCAAAATTCGAGAAGGATGAAGAATTCATCCTCGGCAAGATCGGTTCCGCCTTCCTGCCACGCAAAGACGATGCGCAAGAAACTTCGGACCTGTGCGTCGAAGCAGCCAATGCGCTGTTCGCCAACAACCCGGATTTGAAACGTGAAGCGGTCGATGTGCTGATCGTGGTCACCCAGAACGGTGACGAAGAAGGCCTGCCACACACCGCCGCCATCGTTCAGGACAAGCTCGGCCTGCCCACCACCGTGGCCGCGTTCGATATTTCCCTGGGCTGCTCCGGCTACGTCTACGGCATCTACGCGATCAAGGGCTTCATGGAAGCCGCCGGCCTGAAGAATGGCCTGCTGATCACCGCTGATCCGTATTCGAAGATCGTCGACCCGGAAGACCGCAACACCACCATGCTGTTCGGCGATGCCGCCACCGCGACCTGGATGGGCGAAAACGCTCCGTGGCAGTTGGGCAAGGCCAAGTTCGGCACTGACGGTTCCGGTGCGCCACACCTGAAAGTCACCGATGGTGTGTTCTTCATGAACGGTCGTCAGGTGTTCAACTTTGCGTTGCTCAAAGTCCCGGCGCATTTGCATGAACTGCTGGCCGATTCGCAACTGACCGCTGACGATGTCGATGCCTTCTGCATTCACCAGGGCAGTGCGGCGATTGTCGATGCGGTGGCACGCCGTTTCGAAGGCGAGCCGGAGAAGTTCCTCAAGGACATGGTCGAGACTGGCAACACCGTGTCGTCGAGCATTCCGTTGCTGCTGGAAAAACACGTACTGGACTCCACCTGGAAGCGCGTAGCGCTGAGTGGTTTCGGCGTTGGCTTGTCGTGGGGTTCGGCGATCATCTATCGCCCTTGACGGCGACGCGTCAGTCAAAGAAAGCCAGACACAAAAAAAGCGCTCAAGGTGTAATCTTGAGCGCTATTTTTTTGCCCGGACAATTAGCGAGGCGGCATGAGCGAGTTCTTTGAGCACAACGTCGATGTCATCCAGCAACGCTGGCCGGCATTGGCTGTGCGCTTGCTGGTGGAAGACACGAGCCTGTTGCAGGCGGATCTGGTGGAAGGCCTGGGCTCGACGTTGAGCATCAACGGCATTCAATTGACCAGTCGCCATGATCGCAGCCGCGAGGCAAGGGTTCAGGCTGACAGTTTGCCGCTCGACAGCCCGGTGCTGCATGTGTACGGCACGGGGCTTGGCGATCTGCAATCGGCGTTGCTTGAGCGCGCCGGGCTTGAGCGCTTGTACGTGCACATCCTCAACGGTGCGGTGTTCAACCTGGTGCTGCAATTGCTCGATCAGCAGCCGTGGCTCAGCGATCCACGAGTCGAGTTGCTGTATGCCGGTGATCTTGCGGAAATCAGACTGCCGTTTTTTGCCTTGCCGTCTGAGCTGGTCCTGGCAGATGACTTCAGCGCGAAGATTCGTGATCGCCTGATCAGCGAAACTCACCTGGCCTTCAACAACCGCGAGTTCGACCCGCAGTCGCCTGAGATCATCGAGCGCTTGCAGGCTTGTCTGTCACTGGTGCAAACCGATCCTGACGTGGCCGAATTGTTTGGTACTCGTCCCGGCCAGGAGGTGTTTGTGATTGCCACCGGCCCGAGCCTGGAACAGCATTTCGAGACCTTGCGCGCAATTCGCAGCCAGGCTGAGCGGCCGTTGTTCATCTGCGTCGACACCGCTTTTCGCCCGTTGCTCAAGCATGGCATCCGTCCCGATGTGGTGGTCAGCATCGACCAGCGCATTTCGGCCCGGCACTTGCCGCCGGAGGACACGGCCGACATCACGTTGGTGTACATGCCCATGCTCGACCCGCTGGTGCTTGAAGCCTGGCAGGGGACGCGTCATGGCAGTTACTCAGCCAGTCCGATCTACCAGTCGTTGCGTGCGCAATTGCCCAGGGGCGAGTTGTATGTGGGCGGTAGCGTAATTCATCCGGCAACCGACCTGGCGGTGAAGATGGGCGCGACGCAGATTACCCTGTTCGGTGCCGATTTCGCTTTCCCCGGCGACAAGACCCACGCTGGCTGGAACGATGGTGACCTGGGACCGCAACTGGGCGCCGCCAAACACTGGGTGCTGGATGGTCACGGGCAGCGCATCAAGACTCAGCTCAATTTCCGCAGCTATCTGTGTGAGCTGGAGCGGTTCATCGCTGGCCATCCGCAGGTGCGCTTCTATAACAGCAGCCGGGCAGGGGCGATGATCGCCGGGACCGTTTTTCATCCGGAGCTTGCCTCATGAGCACTCGTGAAACTTTTATTGTCGAGGCGCAGCGGTGCGCCACCTTGTTCCGCCTGGGGCGTGATGTTGAAGCCGGGCTGGCGATGACCGAGCTGGTCGGTGCCATTCACCCGACGTTCGATTCACAGGCACAGGATGTTCAGCAGCAGTGGACGTTTGTCCTTGGACAGATGCTGGCGTGCCAGGAGGCGCAGAACTGGCTGGCGCTGGCGGATTATCTGGAATACGAACTGGTCGAGTTGCTGACCGACAGCCTGTCCTTTTAAGCAATTTCCCCTCTGTCGGTGCAGGCGAGCTCTCGCCAATCCCGTCGCCGACAGATCCCTGACGTCATTTTTTCGCTACCGCATCGCCGCCAACCCCTTGATTTCCGGGGGGTGGCAACGTGATGGCAAATATTTTTGAAAATCCCCTAAAGCAAGTTGCATTGGCGACGATAACTATTACGAAGGTTCTCTAGGCCATACCCGGCGGTTGCCAGGGCCGGAAGCCGCAGTACCCAACCAACGAGGAATTCGTCATGGCTTTAACAGTAAACACCAACGTTACATCGTTGAACGTTCAGAAAAACCTGAACCGCGCTTCCGACGCTCTGTCGACTTCGATGTCTCGTCTGTCTTCCGGCCTGAAAATCAACAGCGCTAAAGACGACGCCGCCGGCCTGCAGATCTCCACTCGTATGACCTCGCAAATCCGCGGTCAGACCATGGCTATCAAAAACGCCAACGACGGTATCTCGATTGCTCAGACCGCTGAAGGCGCGATGCAGGAATCGACCAACATTCTGCAGCGTATGCGTGAACTGGCTGTTCAGTCCCGAAACGACTCGAACGGTACTCAAGACCGTATCGCCCTGAACAAAGAATTCGCGGCAATGTCGGACGAGCTGACTCGTATCGCCAACTCCACCAACCTGAACGGCAAGAACCTGATGGACGGTACCGCTGGTACCATGACCTTCCAGGTTGGTTCCAACACCGGTTCGGCTAACCAGATCACTCTGACCCTGGCTTCCGGCTTCGGCGCTGCAACCCTGTCCGTTGACTCCGCTACCCTGCAGATCACTGGTAACAGCTCGGCTACCGCTCAGGCTTCGTTCTCCGCTGCTCTGACCCGAATCGACGCCGCTCTGCAAACCATCAACAGCGCGCGTGCTGACCTCGGTGCTGCACAAAACCGTCTGACCAGCACCATCTCCAACCTGCAAAACATCAACGAAAACGCCAGTGCTGCACTGGGTCGCGTACAAGATACCGACTTCGCTGCTGAAACTGCACAGCTGACCAAGCAACAAACTCTGCAACAAGCTTCCACCGCAGTTCTGGCTCAGGCCAACCAACTGCCATCCGCTGTACTGAAACTGCTTCAGTAATAGCTGATTGAGTTTTGGCGAGGGGTGTGCGCTGGTCGTGCCCTCTCGCTTTTTTACTTTTAGAGGTGATGGACATGGATATGAGCGTGAAGCTGAACTTGTCTTATCCGGCGGCCAAGCACGCGACCCCGGTTGTCGACAAGGCTGCGGAAAAGCCTCGAGCGGAGCCCGCGAAAGTGGTCGACGTCAAGGAAGCACGCAAGACTGCCGAAACTGAACAGGACAAGCTGAAAATGGCCGTCCAGGAAATTGAAAAATTCGTTCAGTCGGTCAAGCGTAACCTGGAGTTCTCGATTGATGAGCCTTCAGGACAAGTCGTCGTAAAAGTCATTGCCAGTGAGTCGGGTGAGGTGGTTCGCCAGATCCCCAACGAAGAAGTCTTGAAACTGGCCAATAGTTTGAATGATGCAAGCAGCTTGTTGTTCAGCGCGAAAGCCTGACAGCTGGCACGAATTTTGTTGCTATGTTCTTTTGGGCGTTGTAGTGGTCAAAAGACCGGCGACACACTGAAGGGAGTTCCACATGGCAAGTCCAATTTTACCGGGCACGGGTTTAGGTTCAGGCCTTGATACCGGTGCTATCGTCAAAGCCTTGGTCAACGCTGACAAAGCGGCCAAACAAGGTCAGATCGACCGTGGGACCACGACCAACACGGCGAGCATCTCCGGGATTGGTACGCTGAAGTCGCTGCTGGCCACGTTCCAGAAAGCACTCACCGATCTGGGCAGCACGACCACTCCTCAGTTCACGGGTTATTCGGCAACGTCCTCCGACCCCAAAGTACTGACCTCTACGTCCAGCAACACCGCTGTTGCCGGCAATTACGTGGTCAAAGTCACCAGCCTTGCCACCTCGTCGAAAGTTGCCTCCGCGGCCTTTGCCGGCGGCGCGACCAGTCCGATCACGGCAGGCACGCTGACCATCACCCAGAACGGCACCAGCTACCCGGTGACCGTCGGTGCGGGCGCCACGCTGCAATCGGTGCGTGACTCGATCAACAGCCAGTACCAGGCCAGTGGCCTTAGCGCCAACATCGTGACCGACAGCTTCGGTTCGCGCCTGGTGTTGGGTTCGACCACGACCGGTGCAGGTTCCGATATCTCCGCCACCGGTATCCCTGAGCTGACTATCGACGGCACAGCCCCAATGGCCGGCACACCGACCGCAACCTCTTCGGGTGCGATTGGCGGCCTGGCTGCGGATGCGGTGTTCTCGGTGGATGGCCTGGCGATGACCAGCAAGTCCAACACCATCGACAAGTCGATCTCCGGCCTGAGCCTGGTTCTGACTGGCGCCGGTACATCGACCGTTAACGTTGCGACCAACAACGATGGCCTGAAAGCATCGATCCAGAAGTTCGTCGACGCCTACAACGCTGTTGCCAACGCAGTGACGTCCTTGACCAAGCCGTCCCTGGACGACGATGGCAAGCCGACCGTACCGGCTGCGCTGACCGGTGACCCGTTGCCACGTTCGCTGCTGGCCGCCATTCGTGCTCCGTTGTCGCAGACCGGTGCCGGTGACAAGCTGACCGTGCTCTCGCAATTGGGGATCACCACGGACCAGAAGACCGGTGCGCTGAACTTCGACGGTACCAAGTTCACCGCTGCGATGAACGACAAGAAGCTCGGTGGCGAAGTCCAGACCCTGTTCACCGGCACCAACGGTCTGCTCGATCGCATGAACAATGTGATCAAGCCATACACCGACACCGGTGGCATTCTCGACACTCGCACCACCAACCTGAATGTGACCAAAACCAAGCTGACGGCTGATCAGGCTGCCTTGGATCGTCGGGTCGAAACACTGACCGCAGTACTGACCAAAAAGTACAACGACATGGATACCCTCGTCGGTAAGTTGAAGGCAACCGCCAGCAACATCACCGGGATGTTCGAGGCCATGGCCGCGCAGCAGAAGAACTCGTAACACGCATAACGCCAAAAGCCCGGCAGCGTTTTCAAGCGCTCCGGGCTTTTTGCATTTGAATCTAAAGTTTTTTGACGCGTCGTCGATACACTGGTTAGACGAACTACAGAATTTTGATGAGGTACAACATGAATCCAATGTTAGCCCTTCGCCAATACCAGAAGATTGGCGCTCAAGCGCAAACTTCCGAAGCCAGCCCTCATCGACTGGTACAGATGCTGATGGAAGGTGGCCTGGACCGTATTGCCCAGGCCAAAGGCGCCATGGAGCGCAAAGACATTCCGAACAAGGGTGTTTTGATTGGCAAGGCCATCGGCATCATCGGTGGTTTGCGTGAAGGTCTGGACCTTGAGAACTCCATCGAAACCGTCGGTGAGCTGGACAACCTTTACGCCTACATGATGAAGCGTCTGGCTGAAGCCAACATCAAGACCGACCCGAAGATTCTCGACGAAGTCGCTGATTTGCTTCGTACTGTCAAAGACGGTTGGGATGGTATTGCCGCACCGGGTCCGCAGTTTTAAGGAGATCACCATGAGTCTTGTATTGCAGCGAATCGAACACACCCGCGAAGCCCTGGTCGGTGCATTGGCCGAGCGCAATTGGGAAGCCATCGGTGAGTTGGACCTGGCGTGCCGATCCTGCATGGAAGACGTTTTGAGTGAGGCTTCGGTGGATGAGGCCGCGTTGCGCGACAACCTTGAGGAGTTGCTGGGGGTGTACAAGCAGCTGCTTGAGGCCGCGACGGGGGAGAGGCAAGCGATAGTCGACGAGATGTCGCAGATCCATCAAGCACAGAACGCGGCAAAGGTTTACCATCTGTTTGGTTAATTAATCCTCGGTTAATCCAAACATAGTGCGCCATAAATTTGACTGTGCACGGTTTTTTGACTTAACTAGTGGCTGGTTCCAGATTTCAGGCGAGTACAGGCAGAATGTGTCTGCAAGCGTCTAGCTTGCCCCATCATTTTTGGGCATTGAGTTGACTAGGGAAGTTGCTATTGCATGTGGCGTGAAACCAAAATTCTGCTGATTGATGACGATAGCGTCCGCCGCCGCGACCTGGCGGTGATTTTAAATTTTCTCGGTGAAGAAAATTTACCCTGCGGAAGCCATGACTGGCAGCAGGCTGTCGGCTCTTTGTCATCAAGTCGTGAAGTGATCTGTGTCCTGATCGGGACGGTCAATGCTCCTGGCGCACTTACGGGCTTGTTAAAGACACTCGCAACCTGGGATGAGTTCCTTCCGGTTTTGTTAATGGGCGATAATTCTTCCGTTGACCTGCCAGAAGACCAGCGTCGCCGAGTGCTTTCGACCCTCGAAATGCCGCCCAGCTACAGCAAGTTGCTCGACTCCCTGCACCGTGCCCAGGTCTATCGCGAGATGTACGACCAGGCCCGTGAGCGCGGTCGTCACCGTGAACCCAATCTGTTCCGCAGTCTTGTCGGCACCAGCCGGGCGATTCAACACGTCCGTCAGATGATGCAGCAAGTGGCCGACACCGACGCCAGCGTGCTGATCCTCGGTGAGTCCGGCACTGGCAAGGAAGTGGTTGCGCGCAACTTGCACTACCACTCCAAGCGTCGTGACGCGCCCTTCGTGCCGGTCAACTGTGGGGCGATCCCGGCCGAGTTGCTGGAAAGCGAATTGTTCGGCCACGAGAAGGGCGCCTTTACCGGGGCGATCACCAGCCGTGCCGGACGTTTCGAACTGGCCAACGGCGGCACATTGTTCCTCGATGAAATCGGCGACATGCCGCTGCCGATGCAGGTCAAGTTGCTGCGCGTGCTGCAGGAGCGCACCTTCGAGCGCGTGGGCAGCAACAAGACCCAAAGCGTCGACGTGCGCATCATTGCCGCGACCCACAAGAACCTCGAAAGCATGATCGAGATCGGCACCTTCCGCGAAGACTTGTACTACCGCCTGAACGTGTTCCCGATCGAGATGGCGCCACTGCGCGAGCGCGTCGAAGACATCCCGTTGCTGATGAACGAATTGATCTCACGCATGGAGCACGAGAAGCGCGGTTCGATCCGTTTCAACTCGGCAGCGATCATGTCGCTGTGCCGTCACGGCTGGCCGGGCAACGTTCGCGAGCTCGCCAACCTGGTGGAGCGCATGGCGATCATGCACCCGTACGGGGTGATCGGCGTGGTCGAGTTGCCGAAGAAATTCCGCTATGTCGACGACGAAGACGAGCAACTGGTCGACAGCCTGCGCAGCGATCTGGAAGAACGGGTGGCCATCAACGGTCACACCCCGGACTTCACCGCCAACGCCATGCTGCCGCCCGAAGGCCTGGACCTGAAGGACTACCTCGGTGGTCTGGAGCAGGGCCTGATTCAGCAGGCGCTGGATGATGCCAATGGCATCGTCGCACGCGCAGCTGAACGCCTGCGGATTCGTCGCACCACGCTGGTGGAAAAGATGCGCAAGTACGGCATGAGCCGTCGCGATGGAGACGAACAGGCGGATGATTGACGCCTGTTTTTCAAGTCCTTCATTTTTGGGCGGTTTTTTTTAGGCACGGGTATTGCTACGTCCCTCGCAACGTTCCGTTTAACTGACGGTCAGCCAAGCGAGAGAGCACGATGCCCCAAGCCGCCCAGATGTCTCCTGTCCCTGACGCTTCGGGACAACCGTCGTCCGTAGAGCAGGCAAGCCGGCTTGGCCTTGAGCAGGCGTTTGCGCTGTTCAGCCAGATGTCCAGTCAACTGACCGATTCCTACAGCATGCTTGAAGCCCGGGTCACCGAGCTCAAGGGCGAGTTGGCCGTGGTCAGTGCCCAGCGCATGCAAGAGCTGGCGGAAAAAGAACGCCTGGCCAATCGTCTGCAAAATCTCCTCGACCTGTTGCCTGGCGGCGTTATCGTCATCGATGCCCAAGGCATCGTGCGCGAAGCCAATCCGGCAGCGTGTGAGTTGCTCGGACTGCCGCTCGAAGGCGAACTCTGGCGTCACGTCATCGCTCGTTGCTTTGCGCCTCGCAAGGACGACGGTCATGAAATCTCGCTCAAGGACGGTCGACGCCTGTCGATCGCCACTCGCTCGCTGGATGCCGAACCGGGTCAGTTGGTGCTGCTCAACGACCTGACTGAAACCCGCCATCTGCAAGACCAATTGGCCCGTCACGAACGCTTGTCTTCCCTGGGTCGAATGGTCGCCTCGCTGGCGCATCAGATTCGCACGCCGTTGTCGGCCGCTTTGCTATACGCCAGTCACTTGACCGAGCAGGAACTCCCGGTCGCCACGCAACAGCGTTTTGCCGGTCGCCTGAAAGAGCGCCTGCATGAGCTGGAGCATCAGGTTCGCGACATGCTGGTGTTCGCTCGCGGCGAGCTGCCGCTGACCGATCGCGTCACGCCCAAACAGCTGATGCAATCACTGCAAGCGGCGGCGCTGACCCATGTTCAGGACTTGCCAGTGCGTTGGCAGTGCGACAGTCATGCCGGCGAGTTGCTGTGCAATCGCGACACGCTGATCGGGGCAATTCTCAACCTGATCGAGAATGCGATTCAGGCGAGTGCCGGTGATGTTCGTTTGAAAGTTCACCTGTACACCCGCGGACAGAATCTGCATGTGTGCGTCAGCGATAGCGGAAGTGGTATCGACAGCGCGGTGCTGGCGCGTCTGGGTGAGCCGTTTTTCACCACCAAGACCACCGGCACCGGCCTGGGCCTGACCGTGGTCAAGGCAGTGGCCCGTGCGCATCAGGGCGAATTGCAACTGCGCTCGCGGCCGGGTCGTGGCACCTGTGCGCAGGTGGTCCTGCCGCTTTTTTCGGGTGACAAACCCGGCGCTCAGGGAGCGGAATGAAAGGCATGGCAATCAAGGTTCTACTGGTTGAGGATGACCGCGCGCTACGTGAGGCACTGGCCGATACGCTGATGCTGGCGGGGCACGATTTCAAGGCGGTCGGTTCGGCCGAGGACGCGCTGGCGGCAGTCGCCGTCGAGGCGTTCAATCTGGTGATCAGTGACGTCAATATGCCGGGCATGGACGGGCACCAGTTGCTTGGCTTGTTGCGGGCGCGGCAGCCGCAATTGCCGGTATTGCTGATGACCGCCCACGGCGCCGTCGAGCGCGCAGTCGATGCGATGCGCCAGGGTGCAGCGGATTACCTGGTCAAGCCGTTCGAGCCCAAGGCCTTGCTGGATCTGGTCGCGCGTCATGCGTTGGGCAATCTCGGTACGGCCGAGGGCGAAGGTCCGGTTGCGTTCGAACCGGCCAGTGCACAATTGCTGGAGTTGGCCGCCCGAGTGGCGCGCAGCGATTCCACGGTATTGATCTCGGGCGAGTCCGGCACCGGTAAAGAAGTGTTGGCCCGCTACATTCACCAGCATTCCCATCGGGCCAGTCAGCCGTTTATTGCGATCAACTGCGCCGCGATTCCCGACAACATGCTCGAAGCCACGTTGTTCGGCCACGAAAAAGGTTCTTTCACCGGCGCCATCGCTGCGCAGGCCGGCAAGTTCGAGCAAGCCGACGGCGGTACGATTCTGCTCGATGAAATCTCCGAAATGCCCCTCGGGCTGCAGGCCAAGTTGCTGCGGGTTTTGCAGGAGCGTGAAGTCGAGCGCGTTGGCGCACGCAAAACCATCACCTTGGACATTCGGGTCGTCGCCACGACCAACCGTGATCTGGCCGGTGAAGTGGCGGCGGGGCGTTTTCGTGAAGACCTCTACTATCGACTGTCGGTGTTTCCGCTGGCCTGGCGTCCGCTGCGCGAGCGCACCGCCGACATCCTGCCGCTGGCCGAGCGACTGCTGGCCAAACACGTCAATAAAATGAAGCACGCAGCGGCGAAGCTGTCGCCCGAGGCGCAGGCGTGCCTGATCGGTTATCCATGGCCGGGCAACGTGCGTGAGCTGGACAACGCGATCCAGCGTGCGTTGATTCTGCAGCAGGGTGGTTTGATCCAGCCGCAGGATTTCTGCCTGTCCGGGCCGGTGGCCTGTGCGCCGTTGCCGACGTTGGCAGCCGCACCGTTGCGAGCGGTCGAGGTGGATGCCGAATCGGCTGGCGCATTGGGCGATGACCTGCGGCGCCGAGAGTTCCAGATGATCATCGACACCTTGCGCTCCGAGCGTGGTCGTCGCAAAGAGGCTGCCGAACGCCTGGGCATCAGCCCGCGCACCTTGCGCTACAAGCTGGCGCAGATGCGTGATGCCGGCATGGACGTCGAAGCGTACCTGTTCGCTACCTGAAAATTGACACTCGCAACATCAATCCAAAACTGTGGGAGCGAGCCTGCTCGCGAAGAGGGAGTGTCAGTCGACATCTGTGTGTCTGTCACATCGCCTTCGCGAGCAGGCTCGCTCCCACATGGGTTTTGCGGTGAGTCAGGGTTCAGGCGAAGCGAGAAGGGCTTTTGTGTAGGGCAATCGCGGAGCTGGCACCCTTGTTGCTAACACCTCAGTACCCGCCGAGTGAGTGTCAAAAAATTGCGGGTCGCCAACGAGAGTAGATCATGAGCCAAGGTATTGAATTTAATCGGTTGATGCTGGATATGCGTTCCATGCAAATGGATGCCATGTCTGCGCCGAAATCGACTGCCGCAGTCCCTGAATTGGGTGGCAGCAGCTTTTCCGACATGCTCGGTCAAGCCGTCAATAAAGTGAACGACACTCAGCAGGCGTCCAATCAGTTGGCCAGTGCCTTCGAGATCGGCAAAAGCGGCGTCGACCTGACGGACGTGATGATTTCCTCACAGAAGGCCAGCGTGTCTTTCCAGGCGTTGACGCAAGTGCGCAACAAACTGGTTCAGGCTTACCAAGACATCATGCAGATGCCGGTTTAAGGACGAATTGAGTCATGGCAGAAGCAGTCGCCGATAACGTTCCGGCCAAGGCCACCCCAATAGACGGCAAACCGCCGCTGTTCGGGTTGTCCTTCCTGGAAAACCTCTCCGAGATGACCATGCTGCGTCAGGTAGGCCTGTTGGTCGGCCTGGCTGCGAGCGTGGCGATTGGTTTTGCCGTGGTGCTGTGGTCGCAGCAGCCGGACTACCGGCCTCTGTACGGCAGCCTTGCCGGTATGGACGCCAAGCAGGTCATGGACACCCTGGCCTCCGCCGATATTCCTTACACCGTTGAACCGAACTCTGGCGCCTTGTTGGTCAAGGCCGATGATTTGTCCCGTGCGCGACTGAAACTCGCGGCGGCTGGTGTCACTCCCAGCGACGGCAACATCGGCTTTGAAATCCTCGACAAGGACCAGGGCCTCGGGACTAGCCAGTTCATGGAGGCGACCCGTTATCGTCGCGGCCTCGAAGGCGAACTGGCGCGGACCATTTCCAGCCTGAACAACGTCAAGGGTGCCCGCGTGCACCTGGCGATTCCGAAAAGCTCAGTGTTCGTGCGTGATGAACGCAAGCCAAGCGCTTCGGTTCTGGTTGAGCTGTATTCCGGTCGCTCGCTGGAACCGGGTCAGGTGATTGCGATCATCAACTTGGTCGCGACCAGTGTTCCTGAGCTGAGCAAATCGCAGATCACCGTCGTCGACCAGAAGGGCAACCTGCTGTCGGATCAGGCGGAGAACTCCGAGCTGACCATGGCTGGGAAGCAATTCGATTACAGCCGTCGCATGGAAACCATGCTGACCCAGCGCGTGCACAACATCCTGCAGCCGGTGCTGGGCAACGATCGTTATAAAGCCGAAGTGTCTGCCGACGTCGATTTCAGCGCCGTCGAGTCGACCTCCGAGCAGTTCAACCCGGATCAACCGGCGTTGCGCAGCGAGCAGTCGGTCAACGAACAACGCACCGCCAGCAATGGCCCGCAAGGTGTGCCGGGTGCCCTGAGCAACCAGCCACCGTCGCCAGCCTCGGCGCCGCAAACCACTGGTGGCACGACCGCATCGGCCGGCATGGTGCAGCCAGGCCAGCCGTTGATCGATGCCAACGGTCAGCAAATCATGGACCCGGCCACCGGTCAGCCAATGCTGGCGCCGTACCCGGCGGACAAACGTCAACAATCCACCAAGAACTTCGAGCTCGACCGTTCCATCAGCCACACCAAGCAACAGCAGGGCCGATTGAATCGCCTGTCGGTGTCGGTGGTGGTCGATGATCAGGTCAAGGTCAACGCGGCCAACGGCGAAACCACCCGTGCGCCGTGGAGCGCCGATGAATTGGCGCGCTTCACTCGCCTGGTGCAGGACGCAGTCGGTTTCGACGCCAGCCGTGGCGACAGCGTCAGCGTGATCAACATGCCGTTCTCCGCAGAACGCGGTGAAGTGATTGCCGACATTCCGTTCTACTCGCAGCCGTGGTTCTGGGACATCGTCAAGCAAGTGCTCGGCGTCTTGTTCATCCTGGTGCTGGTGTTCGGCGTGCTGCGTCCGGTGCTCAACAACATCACCGGTGGCGGCAAAGGCAAACAGCTGGCCGGCATTGGCAGCGACGTCGAGTTGGGTGGCATGGGCGGCCTGGATGGCGAGCTGGCCAACGACCGCGTCAGCCTCGGCGGCCCGCAAAGCATCCTGCTGCCGAGCCCGAGCGAAGGCTATGACGCACAGTTGAATGCAATCAAGAGTCTGGTGGCAGAAGACCCGGGTCGCGTGGCCCAGGTCGTGAAAGAGTGGATTAACGCAGATGAGTGATAACCGAGCCGTTGCCGCCAAACTGACCAAGGTCGACAAAGCCGCGATTCTGCTGCTGTCCCTCGGTTCGACCGATGCTGCCCAGGTGTTGCGCCACATGGGGCCTAAAGAGGTCCAGCGCGTGGGTGTAGCGATGGCCCAGATGGGCAACGTGCACCGTGAGCAAGTCGAACAGGTCATGAGCGAGTTCGTCGACATCGTCGGCGACCAGACCAGCCTGGGCGTCGGCTCCGACGACTACGTGCGCAAAATGCTTACCCAGGCATTGGGCGAAGACAAGGCCAACGGCCTGATCGATCGCATCCTGCTGGGGGGCAACACCAGCGGCCTCGACAGCCTGAAGTGGATGGAACCGCGCGCCGTCGCCGACGTGATTCGTTACGAGCACCCACAGATCCAGGCAATCGTGGTCGCGTACCTCGACCCGGATCAGGCCGGCGAAGTGCTCGGCAACTTTGACCATAAGGTGCGTCTGGACATCATTCTGCGGGTCTCCTCGCTGAATACCGTGCAGCCAGCGGCCCTGAAAGAACTCAACCAGATTCTCGAGAAGCAGTTCTCCGGCAACTCGAATGCCTCGCGCACCACCCTGGGTGGTATCAAGCGCGCGGCCGACATCATGAACTTCCTCGACAGCTCGATCGAAGGTCAGCTCATGGACTCGATCCGCGAAGTCGACGAAGACCTGTCCGGTCAGATCGAAGACCTCATGTTCGTGTTCAACAACCTGTCCGATGTCGACGACCGCGGGATTCAGGCATTGCTGCGCGAAGTGTCCTCCGATGTGCTGGTGCTGGCCCTCAAGGGCTCGGACGAAGGCGTCAAGGAAAAGATCTTCAAGAACATGTCCAAACGGGCGGCCGAACTGTTGCGCGACGACCTCGAGGCCAAAGGCCCGGTGCGCGTCAGCGACGTGGAAACCGCGCAGAAAGAAATCCTCACCATTGCCCGCCGTATGGCCGAAGCCGGAGAAATCGTTCTCGGCGGGAAGGGCGGCGAAGAGATGATCTAAGGTCACTATGTCGTCCAAACATGATGAGTCCCAGACCGACCTGATTCGCGGCAAGCACGTTGCCGGCTTCGACGTCTGGGCGCTGCCCAGTTTCGACCCTTTCGTCCCGGAACCCGAGCCAGAACCTGAGCCCGAGCCGCCGGAGATGGAAGAAGTGCCGCTGGATGAAGTCCAGCCACTGACCCTCGAAGAACTCGAAGCGATTCGCCAGGAAGCCTACAACGAAGGCTTCGCCGTGGGCGAGAAAGAAGGGTTCCACAGCACCACGCTCAAGGTTCGCCAGGAAGCGGAAGCGGCGCTGGCGCCGAAGATTGCCGGTCTTGAGCAACTGATGGTCAACCTCTTCGAGCCTATCGCCGAGCAGGACACTTTCATTGAGCGGTCCATGGTCGACCTCGTGCAGCACATCGCCAAACAGGTGATCCAGCGCGAACTGGCCATCGACTCGACGCAGATCGAACACGTCATGCGTGAAGCGCTCAAGCTCCTGCCGCTGGGCGCGGGCAATGTGCGCCTGTACATCAATCCGCAGGACTTCGAACAAGTCAAAGCCCTGCGCGAGCGCCACGAAGAAACCTGGCGCATCGTCGAAGACGAGTCGCTGTTGCCTGGCGGTTGCCGGGTTGAAACCGAACACAGTCGCATCGACGCCACCGTCGAGACCCGCGTTGCCCAAGTCATGGCCAAGTTGCTCGATCAACTGCACGATCAAGCATTGCATCCGTCGGCGCCGGATCTGAGTCTGGAAGTGCCGGTCGACGAAAAGCCTGCTGCCGAGCCGGAACCGGACGCTCCCGATGCGCCTTGACCGCACCAGCTTCGCCAAACGCCTGGGCGGGTACGCCGAGGCCACGGAACTGGCCGGCGCCCCGATCCTTGAAGGCCGCCTGCTACGCATGGTCGGCCTGACCCTCGAAGCTGAAGGCTTGCGCGCCGCCATGGGCAGTCGCTGCATGGTCATCAACGACGACAGCTATCACCCGGTGCAGGTCGAAGCCGAGGTGATGGGCTTCTCCGGCAGCAAAGTTTTCCTGATGCCCGTCGGCAGCGTCGCGGGTATTGCGCCCGGTGCCCGTGTGGTTCCACTCGCCGATACCGGTCGCTTACCGATGGGCATGAGCATGCTCGGTCGAGTGCTCGATGGCGCCGGTCGTGCGCTGGACGGCAAGGGCGGGATGAAAGCTGAAGACTGGGTGCCGATGGACGGCCCCACCATCAACCCGCTCAAGCGCGAACCGATCAGCGAACCGCTGGACGTCGGCATTCGAACGATCAACGGGTTGTTGACGGTCGGTCGCGGTCAGCGGCTCGGGCTGTTCGCCGGTACCGGTGTGGGTAAATCGGTGCTGCTGGGCATGATGACGCGCTTCACCGAGGCCGACATTATCGTCGTCGGGCTGATCGGTGAGCGGGGGCGTGAAGTTAAGGAATTCATCGAGCACATCCTCGGTGAAGAAGGGCTCAAGCGTTCCGTGGTCGTGGCGTCGCCGGCGGACGATGCGCCGTTGATGCGTCTGCGGGCGGCGATGTACTGCACGCGGATCGCCGAATATTTTCGCGACAAGGGCAAGAACGTCCTGTTGCTCATGGATTCCCTGACCCGTTTCGCCCAGGCCCAGCGGGAAATCGCCCTGGCCATCGGCGAACCGCCGGCCACCAAGGGTTATCCGCCGTCGGTATTCGCCAAGTTGCCAAAACTGGTGGAGCGCGCCGGTAATGCCGAGAAGGGCGGTGGTTCGATCACGGCGTTCTACACCGTGTTGTCCGAAGGCGATGACCAACAGGATCCGATTGCCGATGCCGCGCGAGGCGTACTCGACGGCCACATCGTGTTGTCCCGGCGTCTGGCTGAAGAAGGTCATTACCCGGCCATCGATATCGAAGCGTCCATCAGCCGGGTCATGCCGTCGGTGGTCAGCCCTGAGCACATGGCCCGCGCGCAGATGTTCAAGCAGTACTGGTCACGCTATCAGCAGAGTCGCGACTTGATCAGCGTCGGCGCGTACGTGCCGGGCGGTGATCGTGAAACCGACACCGCGATCTCCCTCCAGCCAGCCATGGTCACTTACCTGCGTCAGGGTTTGAACGACAACATCGGCATGGGCGCCAGCGTCAATCATCTCGCTTCCATCTTCGCCCCCGCAGCAGGCGGTTAACCGGCCATGGCACTGAGCCGAGCCGCGCGCCTGGCACCCGTGGTGGAAATGGCCGAAAAGGCCGAGAAAGCCGCGGTCATGCGCCTCGGGCATTTTCAGGGCCAGGTGCGTGTCGCGGAAAGCAAGCTCGCCGACCTTGAAGCCTTTCGCCTCGAATACCAGGAACAATGGATCGTGCGCGGCAGCAGTGGCGTTTCCGGCCAGTGGTTGCTGGGGTATCAGGGCTTCCTGGCGCAACTCGGTACGGCCATCGATCAGCAGCGACAGAGCCTGAACTGGCATCAAAACAACCTGAACAAGGCGCGTGATACCTGGCAGCAGGCGTTCGCCCGTGTCGAAGGCTTGCGAAAACTTGTACAGCGCTACATGGACGAGGCACGGCAGCTGGAAGACAAGCGCGAGCAGAAATTGCTCGATGAATTGTCGCAGCGCTTGCCCAGACATGATCCATATTGAACAATCGTCCGGCCTTGCTCCCCTTCCAACCAAGTGCTAAACCTTGTACAGCACGTTAGCCAATGACAAGGAAGCCGTTAAATGTCAGTCATTTCAGAAGTGTCCCAAGATGGGCAAAAACTGACGATTTCGATCAAGGGACGATTCGATTTCGCCAAGCATCAGGAATTTCGTGAGTCGTACGAAAATCTTGAGCCAAAACCCGAATCCTTCGAAGTCAATTTGAAGGACGCCACTTATCTCGACAGTTCAGCGCTCGGCATGCTGTTGCTTTTGCGAGATCACGCTGGCGGCGAGAATGCGGAAATCAAGTTGACCCACGCAAATTCCGATGTGCGAAAAATTCTCGCCATCTCCAACTTTGAACAGATTTTCGACGTAGCGTGACCGCTATGTCTCCATCGCTCGAACCCCTGACGATCCTCATCGCCGAAGACAGCGCGGCCGATCGCATGCTGCTGTCGAGCATCGTCCGCCGCCAGGGCCATAACGTGCTGACCGCCGCCAATGGTGCCGAGGCGGTCGAAACGTTTCGTCAGCAGCAACCGCACCTGGTGTTGATGGACGCGATGATGCCGGTGATGGACGGTTTCGAGGCCGCGCGGCAGATCAAGCTGCTCGCCGGGGAAACCCTGGTGCCGATCATCTTCCTGACCTCGCTCACCGAAAGCGAAGCCCTGGCCCGATGCCTGGAGGCCGGCGGCGACGACTTTCTGGCAAAGCCCTATAACCCGGTGATCCTCGCCGCCAAGATCAAGGCGATGGATCGCTTGCGCCGCTTACAGGCCACGGTGTTGCAGCAACGCGACCTGATCGCCAGGCACCATGACTATCTGCTTAATGAACAGCGGGTGGCCAAGGCGGTTTTCGACAAGGTCGCGCATTCCGGCTGCCTGAGTGCGCCGAACATTCGTTACCTGCAATCGCCTTACGCGCTGTTCAACGGTGATCTGCTGTTGGCTGCCTTTACCCCGGCGGGCGACATGCACGTGCTGCTGGGGGATTTCACCGGCCATGGTTTGCCAGCGGCGGTGGGCGCCATGCCATTGGCTGAAGTCTTCTATGGCATGACCGCCAAGGGCTATGGTCTGTCCGAAACCCTGCGCGAGATGAACGCCAAGCTCAAACGCATCCTGCCGGTGGACATGTTCTGCTGCGCAACGTTACTGAGCCTGAGTTTTCAGCGTCGCTCGGTGGAGGTCTGGAATGGCGGAATGCCGGACGGTTATCTGCACACCATCGCTACGGGGGAGCGCAAGCCGCTCAAAGCGCGCCATCTGCCGCTGGGCGTGCTGAGCTCGCAAACCTTTAACGACCGCACCGAAGTGTTCCCGATGGCCGTCGGGGATCGCGTGTTCCTGTTGTCCGACGGGGTCATCGACACGTGCGATGGCAATGAGCAATTGTTTGGCGTGGACCGGTTGCAACAGGTGTTTGCAGCCAATCGTCAGCCTGACGCGCTGTTCGGGGAAATCGAGCAGGCCCTGCGGAATTTTGGCGGGGAGGCCCGCGATGATGTGAGCATGGTCGAGGTCAGTTTGCTGGAGGCGACGCAACTGACGCCGCCAGCGCTGGTGTACTCCGACAGCGGCCAGTCCTGCCCGCTGGACTGGTCGGTGAATTTCGAGTTTCGAGCCGAGACCCTCAAGCGCTTCAATCCGCTGCCGTATCTTTTGCAGTTACTGCTTGAGGTCCACGGGTTGCGGGCTCAAAGCGGCGCGCTTTACAGTGTGCTCGCCGAGCTGTACTCCAATGCGCTGGAGCACGGCGTGTTGGGGCTCGACTCAAGCCTCAAGCGCGATGCGTCGGGTTTCGCACGCTATTACCAGCAGCGCAATGAGCGGATGGAGGCGTTGCAGGACGGTTTTGTGCGGGTGCATTTGCAGGTCACGCCAGAAGGCAGCGGCGGTTGCCTGGTCATTCGGGTTGAAGACAGTGGCCAGGGATTTGACGTGGCGCGTGTACTGGATCGGCCCCTTGATGGCGTCCGTCTGTCGGGGCGTGGTATCAGCCTCGTCCGCCAGTTGAGTCGTAACGCGAGCTGGTCCGACGATGGTCGGAGTGCGCGCGTAGAGTTTTTCTGGGAGGCTCTGGCATAATTCACCCATTCTTGATCAAGGAGTGAGCAAGTGGCTGACACACATCTGGACCGCGACGTACTCAATGCGTTGCAGGAAGTCATGGAGGATGAGTATCCAACGTTGCTGGATACTTTCATCGCCGATTCCGAGGAGCGTCTGCGCGTCTTGCGCAAGGCTGAGGATGCCGCCCAGCTCATGAATGCTGCCCACAGCTTCAAGGGCAGCAGCAGCAACATGGGGGCCATTCGGCTCGCTGAGTTGTGCCATGAGCTGGAACAGCGCGCCAAGCAAAAAAGCCTCACGGGTATTGAAAAACTGGTGGGGGAAATCGACGGCGAATTCGCCATCGTCCGCCCGCTTTACGAGGCGGAAAAACAGCGCTCTCTCTCCGAGTAATCTGACCATCCGGCGCTTTTGGCGGCGGATGGTCAAACCTGGCTCGACCCTTGCAGTCATCTCGCTCAACTGTACCTACGATCCCAGTGCAGCGGAGACCGTTTTATGCCCGTTACCCCCAATTCACTTCTTCAGGCCAGCACAGCGGCCAAGACGCTTGCCGCGTCCGCCAATACCCCGGCGGTGGCTGCCGAGCCAGGGGACAAGGCGTCCAGCTTCGCTGAGGTCTACGCCAATCAGGCTCAGGACAAGCCTGCTGTGGTCGCTGAAAAACCGGCCAAGCCGGCGACTGACAATGCGCCGCAAGGCACTGCGAAGACAGACGTCACCAGCGACAAGGCTGCCGCCCCGGAACCTGCGGTTGCCGATAGCGGCAATTCCTTGCCCGCCGAAAAGCCGGCGCCGGCCGAGGATGCAGTCGCTGACGATGCCGCGCCGGATACGTCCGAGACGCCAGTGGTCGACACCGCGCCCGTCGACCCAAGCCTCGATCCGTCCCTTGATCCTGCCTTGATGGCGGCCGTGCAGCCGGTGATCGCGGCGCCCGTCGAGCCCGCTGCTCCCGTGGTTGCTACCGCGCAACCACCCGTTGCATCACCCGTTGCGGCGACGATGGCCGCTGCGCCTGCGCAAACTGTTGCTGCGCCAGCCGCTGCAACCGCCGACAGTGATTTCGATCCTGAAGCCGATCCGCTCGACGCCCTGCCGGCGGTACGCCTGGCCATGGAGCAAAGTGGTCACGTGTCCGCGTCCAGCCAGTCCCAGCCCAAAGCCTCTGCGGCCCAGGCCCAGGCTGACGGCGAACTGACTTCGGCGCAGAACTTTGCCGCCGGTATGGCGAGCATGCTCGACGTGCAAGTCGACAAGGACAGTACCAGTCAGGACGGTGAGAAGGCGTTCAGCGGCCTGATCGATGACGGCCTGAAAGACCTGAAATCCGCCAGCAGTGATACCCGTGTCGATGACTTCGCCAACCGTCTGGCGGCGTTGACTCAAGCGGCCACGCCGAAAACAGCCAACGCGTTGCCGGTGAATCAGCCGATCGCCATGCATCAGAGTGGCTGGACCGAAGAAGTGGTCAACCGGGTCATGTACCTCTCCAGCGCCAATCTCAAGGCGGCCGACATTCAGTTGCAACCGGCCGAACTGGGGCGTCTGGATATTCGGGTGAACATGGTTCCGGATCAACAGACCCAGGTGACCTTCATGAGCGCCCATCCAAGCGTTCGCGAAGCGCTGGACAGCCAGATGCATCGCCTGCGTGACATGTTCACACAGCAGGGCATGGGGCAGGTCGACGTCAACGTGTCCGACCAGTCTCGCGGCTGGCAAGGACAGGGCCAGGAACAGGCGCAGCAGGGGCAGGGCGGTCGCACCAATGCCGCCGGTGGTCGTGTCGACTCGATGGATGAAGAGCTCGCGCCGACCGTGGCTGAAGTGGCGCAAGCCGCTACCAGCGTGATCGGTACCAGCGCCGTCGACTACTACGCCTGATAAAACGCAAAACCCATTGTAGGAGTGAGCCTGCTCGCGATAGCGGTGTAACAGTCAACGAAGAGGTTGAATGTTGCTACCTCATCGCGAGCAGGCTCACTCCTACATTTGTTTGTGGTGTCCCTGAAATCCCCGCCCAGCGCCCTCCCGACACTTCTGGCATAACACTTGCTCTTGCCTTGCCGAGCGACTGTGAAAACCCGAATAGTGACGGATTATTGGCATGGCGAAGAGCGAAGCAGTAGTAAAAGACCCCGCAACCAAAGGCAAGATCAAGCTGATTGTTTTGATCGTGGTGGCCTTGCTGCTGGCGATCGGCATGTCCGTGGGGGCGACCTGGTTCTTCATGCACAGCGCCCAGAGCAAGCCTGTCGCGGCGGAAACCGCAGTGGTCGGCAAGCAGCCCGCGATTTTCGAGCCCATGGCGCCGGCCTTCGTGGCCAACTACAACCAGAATGGCCGTCAGCGCTACATGCAGGTGAGCATCACCATGCAGGGCCGCAACCAGGCCGATCTGGAAGCGCTCAAAGTGCACATGCCGGTGATCCGCAACAACCTGGTCATGCTGTTCTCCGGCCAGGATTTCACCACCCTGGCCACGCCGGTTGGCCAGGAAATGTTGCGTCAGAAGGCCACGGCCAGCGTGCAGGAAGTGGCGCAGAAAGAACTCGGCAAAGTGGTTATCGAACAGTTGCTTTTCACTAATTTCGTACTGCAGTAGGAACACGACATGGCCGTGCAGGACCTGCTGTCCCAGGATGAGATCGATGCGCTGTTGCATGGCGTCGACGATGGTCTGGTACAGACCGATAACGTTGCTGAACCCGGCAGCGTCAAAAGCTACGACCTGACCAGCCAGGATCGCATCGTCCGCGGACGCATGCCGACCCTGGAAATGATCAACGAGCGTTTCGCCCGTTACACCCGCATCAGCATGTTCAACATGCTGCGCCGCTCGGCGGACGTTGCCGTCGGTGGTGTGCAGGTGATGAAGTTCGGCGAATACGTGCACTCGCTGTACGTACCGACCAGCCTCAATCTGGTCAAGATCAAGCCGTTGCGCGGTACCGCGCTGTTCATCCTCGACGCCAAGCTGGTGTTCAAGCTGGTGGACAACTTCTTCGGCGGCGATGGCCGTCACGCCAAGATCGAAGGGCGTGAATTCACCCCGACCGAACTGCGCGTGGTGCGAATGGTGCTGGAGCAGGCCTTCATCGACTTGAAGGAAGCCTGGCAGGCGATCATGGAAGTGAATTTCGAGTACATCAACTCGGAAGTGAACCCGGCCATGGCCAACATCGTCGGCCCGAGCGAAGCGGTGGTGGTGTCCACCTTCCACATCGAACTCGATGGCGGTGGCGGTGACCTGCACGTGACCATGCCGTACTCGATGATCGAGCCGGTGCGCGAAATGCTCGACGCCGGTTTCCAGTCGGACCTCGACGATCAGGACGAGCGCTGGGTCAACGCCCTGCGTCAGGACGTGCTGGATGTCGACGTGCCGATCGGTGCCACGGTTGCCCGTCGCCAGTTGCGCTTGCGCGACATCCTGCACATGCAGCCGGGGGACATCATCCCGGTCGAGATGCCGGAAGAAATGATCATGCGCGCCAATGGCGTGCCTGCGTTCAAGGTCAAGATGGGCTCGCACAAAGGCAACCTCGCGTTGCAGGTGATCGAGCCGATCGAGCGCCGCTGACCGGCGCTCAAACCTCCTTGTTTTAACAGACTGCTACTAACCGAATTTTTGCCCGCCGAGGACAAATGATGAACGACGATATGAACGCGCAGGACGACCAGGCGCTGGCTGATGAATGGGCTGCGGCCCTGGAAGAAACCGGTGACGCCGGTCAGGACGATATCGACGCCTTGCTGGCCGCCGACACCGCTGGCTCGTCGTCCAACCGTCTGCCGATGGAAGAATTCGGCAGCGTGGCAAAGAACAACGATCCGGTGAGCCTGGAAGGTCCGAATCTGGACGTGATCCTCGATATCCCGGTATCGATTTCCATGGAAGTGGGCAGCACCGACATCAACATCCGTAACCTGCTGCAACTCAACCAGGGGTCGGTGATCGAGCTGGACCGTCTGGCCGGCGAACCGCTGGACGTACTGGTCAACGGCACGCTGATCGCTCACGGCGAAGTGGTCGTGGTCAACGAGAAGTTCGGCATCCGCCTGACTGACGTGATCAGCCCAAGCGAACGCATCAAGAAGCTGCGCTAAGTGAAAAAGGTTCTGGGGTTTGTGCTGGCGATGCCGTTCAGTGCGCTGGCTGCCGAGACGGTAGCGACCACGACGGCGGCGGCCGCGCCGGCGGTCAGCAGTGGCGTGGCGGGGCAATTGACGCAGTTGGTGTTCGGCTTGCTGCTGGTGCTGGGGTTGATCTTCTTCCTCGCCTGGCTGTTGCGCCGCGTCCAGCAGGCGGGTCCGGCCGGCAAAGGGCAGGTGATCGAGCTGATCGGTTCCCGCGCGCTCGGTCCCCGTGACCGTTTGATGCTGGTGCAGGTCGGCAACGAGCAGATTCTGCTTGGCCTCAGCCCTGGCACCATCACCGCGTTGCATGTGCTCAAAGAGCCGGTGCAAGTGCCGAGCGGGACTGAAAAAGCGACCCCGGAGTTTGCCCAGCATCTGTTGAAGATGCTCGGCAAGGATCAGAAGGATAAGAAGTAATGGGTGCGTTACGCATCGTCTTGACGCTGGCCCTGATGCTGGCCGCGCCGCTGGCGTTCGCCGCCGATCCGTTGTCGATCCCGGCGATCACCCTGGGCACCAACGCCAATGGCGCTCAGGAGTACTCGGTCAGCCTGCAAATCCTGCTGATCATGACCGCGCTGAGTTTCATCCCGGCGTTCGTCATGCTGATGACCAGCTTCACGCGGATCATCATCGTCTTCTCGATCCTGCGGCAGGCCCTGGGCCTGCAGCAGACGCCCTCGAACCAGATCCTCACGGGCATGGCGCTGTTTCTGACGCTGTTCATCATGGCGCCCGTGTTTGATCGGGTGAATCAGGACGCCTTGCAGCCGTATCTGGCGGAAAAACTCACCGCTCAGGATGCTGTCGCCAAGGCTCAGGTGCCGATCAAGGATTTCATGCTGGCGCAGACGCGCAGCAGCGATCTTGAGTTGTTCATGCGCCTGTCCAAGCGCACCGACATCGCTTCGCCGGATCAGGCGCCGCTGACCATTCTGGTGCCGGCGTTTGTCACCTCGGAGCTCAAGACCGCGTTCCAGATCGGCTTCATGATCTTCATCCCGTTCCTGATCATCGACCTGGTCGTGGCCAGTGTGCTGATGGCGATGGGCATGATGATGCTCTCGCCGCTGATCATTTCCCTGCCGTTCAAGATCATGCTGTTCGTGCTGGTGGATGGCTGGGCGTTGATCATCGGTACGTTGGCGAGCAGCTTCGGCGGTGTGTCGCCATGACGCCGGAAGTCGCGGTAGACATCTTTCGCGAAGCGCTGTGGCTGACCACGATGATGGTTGCCGTGCTGGTGATCCCGAGTCTGCTGGTCGGCCTGTTGGTGGCGATGTTCCAGGCCGCCACGCAGATCAACGAACAGACCCTGAGCTTCCTGCCGCGCTTGCTGGTCATGCTGGTGACGCTGATCGTCGCCGGTCCGTGGCTGGTGCAGACGTTCATGGAATACATCCTGCAGTTGTACGGCAGCATTCCTCAGGTCATTGGCTAAACGATGCCGTCGCTGTTGCAGCTGACCGACACCCAGATCAGTACCTGGGTGGCGACGTTCATGTTGCCGCTGTTTCGCATCGGCTCGTTGCTGATGGTCATGCCGGTGTTTGGTACAACCCTGGTGCCCAAGCGCGTTCGTTTGTACTTCGCGCTGGCGATCACCGTGGTGATCGCGCCGGGCCTGCCGCCGATGCCGCCGGTCAATGCGCTGGACTTGAGCGGGCTGCTGCTGATCGCCGAGCAGATCCTGATTGGCGCGATTCTGGGATTCTCCTTGCAGCTGTTCTTTCAGGCCTTCGTGGTCGCCGGGCAAATCGTCTCAATTCAGATGGGCATGGGCTTTGCCTCGATGGTCGACCCCACCAACGGCGTTTCGGTGGCGGTGATCGGGCAATTCTTCACCATGCTGGTGACGCTGCTGTTCCTGTCCATGAACGGGCATCTGGTGGTGTTCGAAGTCCTGACGGAAAGCTTCACCACCATGCCGGTGGGCAGCGGGTTGTTGGTCAATCATTTCTGGGAGCTGGCCGGCAAGCTCGGCTGGGTCCTTGGGGCGGCGTTGCTGCTGGTCCTGCCGGCGATCACCGCGCTGTTGGTGGTCAACATCGCATTCGGCGTGATGACCCGGGCCGCGCCGCAGCTGAACATCTTTTCTATCGGTTTCCCGCTGACCCTGGTGCTCGGGCTATTCATTGTCTGGGTCGGGCTGGCGGACATCATCAATCAGTATCAACCGCTGGCCACCGAGGCCCTGCAGTTTTTACGCGAACTGGCACGGGCGCGCTGAGTCATGGCTGAGAGCGAAAGCGGTCAGGACAAAACAGAAGACCCCACGGAGAAACGCAAAAAGGACTCCCGGGACAAGGGTGAGATTGCGCGCTCCAAGGAGCTCAACACCCTGGCGATCATGCTCGCCGGTGCTGGCGGCCTGCTGATTTTCGGCGGCGCCCTGGCGCAGGAAATGATGGAGCTGATGCGGATGAACTTCACGCTCTCGCGGGAAGTGATTCTGGATCAGCGCAACATGGGCACCTTCCTCCTGCATTCGGGGCAGATTGCGCTGGTGGCGATTCAGCCGGTGATGATCACCTTGCTGCTGGCCTCGTTGATCGGCCCGATTGCCCTCGGCGGCTGGTTGTTCGCGGCGGGCTCGATGGCGCCGAAATTCAGTCGCATGAACCCTGCGGCCGGACTGAAGCGGATGTTCTCGCCCAAGGCGCTGGTTGAGCTGCTCAAGGCGTTGGCGAAGTTTCTGATCGTGCTGTTTGTGGCGCTGGCGGTATTGTCTTCCGACATCGACGACCTGATGCGCATCGCGCACGAGCCGTTGGAGATGGCGATCATTCACAGCCTGCAAGTGGTGGGCTGGAGCACCTTGTGGATGGCCTGCGGGCTGATCATCATCGCCGCCGTCGACGTGCCGGTGCAGCTGTGGGAAAGCCACAAGAAGCTGCTGATGACCAAGCAGGAAGTGCGCGACGAGCACAAGGATCAGGAAGGGCGGCCGGAGGTCAAGCAGCGCATTCGTCAGTTGCAGCGCGAGATGTCGCAGCGGCGGATGATGGCGGCCATTCCCGAGGCGGATGTGGTCATCACCAACCCGACGCACTACGCCGTGGCGCTCAAGTACGACCCGGACAAAGGCAGCGCGCCGGTGTTGCTGGCCAAGGGCAGCGACTTCCTGGCCTTGAAAATCCGTGAAATCGCCGTGGCGAACAATGTGCTGCTGCTCGAATCGCCCGCTCTGGCGCGTTCGATCTATTACTCCACCGAACTGGAGCAGGAAATCCCCGGTGGCCTGTACCTGGCGGTCGCCCAGGTATTGGCCTACGTCTACCAGATCCGCCAGCACCGCGCCGGCAAAGGCAAGCCGCCTGAGCCGCTCAAGGACGACCTGCCGATTCCACCGGATCTGCGCCGCGATTCCTGAGTCTTTTGCTGTCGCTGATGGCCTCTTCGCGAGCAGGCTCGCTCCCACATTTGATCGCGGTCTCCTGTGGGAGCGAGCCTGCTCGCGAAAGCGTCGGATCGGCCACCCTGAATTCCTCGGTTACCCCTTCTATTTCAATCCTCTGCAAAAGTTGGAAGGCTTCTTGCAATAGCCGCTTTGCGCCAGCTTCAGGCGTCAAAAGTTTGCTTTAAAGGAACGGGGAAAACCGTGGATCGCTCTCAGTTATTCAACAGTGCTCGCACAAACGTTGCCGACTTAAGTCGGGGCAATCTGGGCGTGCCGTTGTTGCTGCTGGTCATGTTGGCCATGATGATGCTGCCGGTGCCGCCGTTCCTGCTGGACGTGTTCTTCACGTTCAACATTGCGCTGTCGATCGTCGTGCTGCTGGTCTGCGTCTACGCCTTGCGGCCGCTGGATTTCGCGGTGTTCCCGACCATTCTGCTGGTGGCGACGTTGCTGCGGCTGGCGCTGAACGTGGCTTCCACGCGGGTGGTGATGCTCCACGGTCAGGACGGCCACGCCGCCGCCGGTAAGGTGATCCAGGCCTTCGGTGAGGTGGTGATCGGCGGTAACTACGTGGTCGGTATCGTGGTCTTCGCGATTTTGATGATCATCAACTTCGTCGTGGTGACCAAGGGTGCCGGACGGATTTCCGAGGTGAGCGCGCGCTTCACCCTCGATGCGATGCCCGGCAAACAAATGGCCATCGACGCCGATTTGAACGCCGGCCTGATCGATCAGAACCAGGCCAAGCTGCGCCGGATGGAAGTCGCCCAAGAGGCCGAGTTCTACGGCTCCATGGACGGTGCCAGCAAATTCGTGCGCGGTGACGCCATCGCCGGCCTGTTGATTCTGTTCATCAACCTGATCGGCGGCATGGCGGTCGGTATCTTCCAGCACGGCATGACCTTTGGCGATGCCGGTCGGGTGTACGCCCTGTTGACCATCGGTGACGGTTTGGTGGCGCAATTGCCATCACTGCTGTTATCGACAGCCGCCGCGATCATGGTGACCCGTGCTTCCGGTTCGGAAGACATGGGTAAGCAGATCAATCGCCAGATGTTCGCCTCGCCGAAAGCGTTGGCCGTCGCGGCGGGTCTGATGGCAGTGATGGGCCTGGTGCCCGGCATGCCGCACTTTTCCTTCCTGAGCATGGCCGCTCTCGCTGCCGGTGGTGCGTACCTGTTCTGGAAGAAGCAGAACGTGGTCAAGGTCCAGGCCCTGCAAGAGGTCAAGCGTCAGCAAGAGCTGCTGCCTTCGCCGGCTCGCGCCATGGAGACCAAGGAACTTGGCTGGGATGACGTCACGCCTATCGACATGATTGGCCTGGAAGTCGGCTATCGCCTGATTCCGCTGGTGGATCGCAATCAGGGTGGTCAACTGCTTGCGCGGATCAAGGGCGTGCGCAAGAAGCTGTCCCAGGACCTGGGCTTCCTGATGCCGACGGTGCATATCCGTGACAACCTCGACCTGGCGCCGAGTGCCTATCGCCTCACGTTGATGGGGGTGATCCTGGCCGAGGCCGAGATTTACCCGGATCGCGAACTGGCGATCAACCCGGGGCAGGTCTACGGTACGCTTAATGGCATAACCGCCAAAGATCCGGCTTTTGGCCTGGAGGCGGTCTGGATCGAAATCAGCCAGCGCGCCCAGGCGCAATCACTCGGTTACACGGTGGTCGATGCCAGTACCGTGGTAGCCACGCACTTGAACCAGATTCTGTACAAACACTCCAGCGAACTGATCGGTCACGAAGAAGTCCAGCAACTCATGCAATTGCTGGCCAAAAGCTCGCCTAAACTGGCTGAGGAATTGGTGCCGGGCGTGGTTTCGCTGTCGCAGCTGCTCAAAGTGTTGCAAGCGCTGCTGGCCGAACAGGTGCCTGTGCGGGACATTCGCAGCATTGCCGAGGCGATCGCCAACAACGCCGCCAAGAGTCAAGATACTGCCGCTTTGGTGGCCGCTGTGCGGGTCGGCGTATCCCGCGCAATCGTCCAAAGCATTGTAGGCACTGACTCCGAGCTACCAGTGATCACCCTGGAGCCAAGGTTGGAACAGATATTGCTCAATAGTCTTCAGAAGGCAGGACAAGGCTCGGAAGAGGGCGTTCTGCTGGAGCCAAGCATGGCAGAGAAGCTGCAGCGCTCGTTGATCGATGCGGCGCAGCGTCAGGAAATGCAAGGTCAACCGGTGATTCTGCTGGTGGCCGGCCCGGTTCGCGCCATGTTGTCGCGATTTGGCCGACTGGCAGTCCCGGGTTTGCATGTGTTGGCTTATCAGGAAATCCCTGACAACAAGCAAGTGACCATCGTTGCGACAGTAGGGCCCAACGGCTGAGGTAGTGGTTTATGCAAGTTAAGCGTTTTTTCGCCGCCGATATGCGTCAGGCCATGAAACTGGTTCGTGATGAGCTGGGCGCCGATGCCGCCATTATCGGCAATCGCCGGATTGCCGGTGGTGTCGAGCTGACGGCTGCGCTGGATTACAAATTGTCGGCGCTGGCCCCGCGTGTTCCGAACATGGAACTCGAGGATGAGCTGCGCAAGACCCAATCGCGCATCGTCACTGCCCAGGCTGAATTGAGCCTGCGTGGCGATGGCGAGACCGAAGGCGACAAGACCACCAATCGCCAGTTGTTCGCCGGCCTGCCACTGACCGCTGCCGAGCCACTAATCGAACCGACCTACGCCGAACCGCGTCGCTCCGCGCCTGCTCCGGCACCGGCTGCTGGCGGCGTGGATCCACGTGCGTTCGACTCGATGCGTTTCGAGCTCAACAGCCTGCGCGAACTGATGGAAGTACAGCTCGGTTCGCTAGCCTGGAATCAGCTGCAAGGTAGCCGTCCGGCCCAGGCCAACCTGTGGCGTCGCCTGCAACGCATCGGCCTGTCCGGCCCGTTGTCGCGCGATCTGTTGGCGATGATCGGTGATATCGATGAGCCTCGTCAGGCCTGGCGCATGTTGCTGGCGCACCTGGCGCGGATGATTGCTACCCCGGAAGTCGAGCCGCTGGAAGAAGGCGGCGTGATTGCCATGGTTGGTCCTGCCGGCATGGGCAAGACCACCACCCTGGCCAAGCTCGCAGCCCGTTACGTGCTCAAGTACGGCGCGCAGAACATCGCGCTGGTGAGCATGGACAGCTTTCGCATTGGCGCCCAGGAGCAGCTCAAGACGCTGGGGCGCATTCTCAATGTGTCGGTGACCCACGTCGATCCGGGCCAATCGCTGGTTCAGGCGCTGGAGCCACTGCTGCGCAAACGCGTGGTGCTGATTGATACCGCAGGCCTTCAGGCCAGCGATCCAGCCCTGCGCATGCAGCTCGAAAGCCTGGCCGGGCGTGGCATCAAATCAAAAAATTACCTGGTGCTCGCAACCACCAGCCAAAAACAGGTTCTAACAGCCGCTTATCATAGTTACAAACGCTGCGGGCTCGCTGGCTGCATCCTGACTAAACTGGATGAAACGGCAAGTCTCGGCGAGGTGCTGAGCCTGGCGATCAGTCATGAATTGCCGGTGGCGTACCTGACCGATGGCCCGCGGATCCCGGATGATTTGCATCTGCCGCGCCGTCATCAGTTGGTCAGTCGCGCCGTAAGCGTACAAATGCAGGAAGAACCCAGCGAAGAAGCCATGGCTGACATGTTCGCTGATATTTACCACAGCCCGACCAAGCAGGTTGGCTAAGGTAGTAATGAACAGTTTTTGTACCTACATCGATGGTCTGCCATGCATTGTTCCATTTGCGAACGCGCAGCCAGTAATGTGGCCTCCGTCTATGCAAGACAAGGTAAAGAAATAACATGGGCAGCATGCATCCCGTACAGGTGATCGCGGTGACCGGCGGCAAAGGTGGCGTCGGCAAGACTAACGTGTCAGTGAATTTGTCGCTGGCCCTGGCTGAGCTCGGCCGTCGCGTCATGCTGTTGGACGCTGACCTGGGCCTGGCGAACGTTGACGTCCTGCTGGGACTGACACCCAAACGTACCCTGGCCGACGTGATCGAAGGCCGCTGCGAGCTGCGCGACGTTCTGTTGCAGGGCCCGGGCGGTATTCGAATCGTTCCGGCCGCGTCTGGCACCCAGAGCATGGTTCATTTGAGCCCGGCTCAACACGCCGGACTGATCCAGGCCTTCAGCGACATCGGCGACAATCTCGACGTATTGGTGATCGACACCGCTGCGGGCATAGGTGACTCGGTAGTCAGTTTTGTTCGCGCAGCGCAGGAAGTCTTGCTGGTGGTCTGCGACGAGCCGACCTCGATCACCGACGCCTACGCGCTGATCAAACTGCTTAACCGCGATTACGGCATGAACCGCTTCCGCGTCCTGGCCAACATGGCCCAGAGCCCGCAAGAAGGTCGCAACCTGTTCGCCAAGTTGACCAAGGTCACCGACCGCTTTCTCGACGTGGCCTTGCAATACGTCGGCGCGGTGCCTTACGACGAAAGCGTGCGCAAGGCTGTGCAGAAACAACGTGCCGTGTATGAAGCCTTCCCGCGTTCCAAGTGCGCCCTGGCGTTCAAGGCCATCGCGCAGAAAGTTGATACCTGGCCGCTGCCTGCCAACCCGCGCGGGCACCTTGAGTTTTTCGTCGAGCGCCTCGTGCAACAGACCGCAGGACCCGTCCTATGACAGCCAGTGGCTACAACCTCTACAAGAAGTCGGCACGTGACGCGCAGTACGAGCTGATCGAGCGTTACGCGCCACTGGTCAAACGCATTGCTTACCACTTGCTGGCCCGTCTGCCGGCCAGTGTCCAGGTTGAAGACCTGATCCAGGCCGGGATGATCGGCCTGCTTGAAGTGTCGACCAAATACGACGCCAGCAAAGGCGCAAGTTTCGAGACGTACGCGGGCATACGAATCCGCGGCGCCATGCTCGATGAAGTACGCAAGGGGGACTGGGCGCCACGCTCGGTCCACCGAAATACCCGTATGGTCAGTGACGCAATTCGCTCTATTGAAGCTAAAACCGGCCGTGACGCTAAAGATCACGAGGTTGCGGCCGAACTCCAATTGAGTCTCGACGATTATTACGGGATTTTGAACGACACCCTGGGCAGCCGCTTATTCAGTTTCGACGATCTGTTGCAGGACGGCGAACACGAAGGGCTGCATGAGGATGGCGCGAGTGCTCATCTCGAGCCGTCACGCGATCTGGAAGATGAACGCTTCCAGGCGGCGCTGGCGGACGCGATTGCCAATTTGCCGGAGCGCGAGCGACTGGTGTTGGCGCTGTACTACGACGAAGAGTTGAATCTCAAGGAAATCGGTGAGGTCCTGGGGGTCAGCGAATCGCGGGTCAGCCAGTTACACAGCCAGTGCGCGGCCCGTTTGCGGGGGCGTTTGGGGGAGTGGCGAGCGCGCTGAAGGCAGTGTGGGGACACTGCGAACGGGGCTGGTGCGGATTTGAACGGCACCGGTCGCGATCTGTTGTGCTCCAGACAGTCATCGAGTGAATTGCCGAATTGATTGAAATGGCGCGTCCAGGTGCTGGGCGCGTTTAAGACTGCTTGGAGGTCGAATTGGACAAGAACATGAAAATCCTCATCGTTGATGACTTCTCAACGATGCGGCGGATCATAAAAAACCTGTTGCGTGACCTTGGGTTCACCAACACGGTCGAGGCTGACGATGGCACTACTGCCATTCCGGTTCTCAACAGCGGGAGCATCGACTTTCTGGTAACGGACTGGAACATGCCTGGCATGACCGGTATCGATCTGCTGCGCCACGTGCGCGCCGATGAAAAGCTCAAGCACCTGCCAGTGCTGATGGTGACCGCTGAAGCCAAGCGCGAGCAGATCATCGAAGCGGCCCAGGCCGGCGTAAACGGCTATGTGGTCAAACCCTTCACGGCCCAGGCGTTGAAAGAAAAAATCGAGAAGATTTTCGAACGCATCGGTTGATCCACTGCGCCACGGGGGAGCTATGGAGCATAAAGAATCTTCACAGGGCGATTTTGAATCGACCCTGAAAAAACATGCCGTCGAACTGGTCGCCAGCCTTGAAAAAGGCAGGTTCGGCGAGGCTGTGCAACTGATCCATGAGCTCAATCAGACCCGTGACCGTGGCCTGTATCAGGAAGTGGGCAAGCTCACTCGCGAGCTGCACAGCGCGATCGTCAATTTCCAGATTGACCCGAACATGCCGCAAGCCGAGGAAGTGTCGCAAATCACGGACGCCACCGAGCGCCTGGGGTATGTGGTCAAGCTGACCGAGGCCGCGGCCAACCGCACCATGGACCTGGTGGAAAGCGCCACGCCGCTGGTCAACAGCCTGAGCGAAGAAGCCCAGGCGTTGAGCACGGACTGGAGCCGGTTCATGCGCCGCGAAGTCGGGGCTGAAGAGTTCCGTGAGCTGGCCCGCCGCGTCGACGGTTTCCTGACACGCAGCACCGAGGACAACCGCACGGTGTCGAGCAACCTCAACGACATCCTGCTGGCTCAGGATTACCAGGACCTCACCGGTCAGGTGATCAAGCGCGTGACCCAGTTGGTCACCGAAGTTGAAAGCAATTTGCTCAAGCTCGTCCTCATGGCCAGCCAGGTAGACCGCTTTGCGGGTATCGAACATGACCGTGAATCGATGCTCGCCGAAAAAGATCCACAAAAACATCTCTCTCAGGGTGAAGGTCCGCAGATTCATGCCGATAAAAGAGAAGACGTTGTGTCCGGTCAGGACGATGTGGACGATTTGCTATCCAGCCTGGGATTTTAGCGTTTCAGCATTCTAGGTTTTTTAGGTTTTTAGACCTGTAGGAGCACCCCCTTAATGAGCTTCGGCGCCGATGAAGAGATCCTTCAGGATTTCCTGGTTGAGGCCGGCGAGATTCTAGAGCAACTGTCCGAACAACTGGTCGAGCTGGAAAGCCGACCGGATGATGCGGACTTGCTCAATGCAATTTTTCGCGGTTTTCACACTGTAAAAGGGGGCGCCGGCTTCCTCCAGCTCAACGAGCTGGTGGAGTGCTGCCACATCGCCGAGAACGTGTTCGACATCCTGCGCAAGGGTGAGCGTCGCGTCGATTCGGAACTGATGGACGTGGTCCTCGAAGCGCTGGACGCGGTGAACAGCATGTTCGGCGAAGTCCGCGAGCGTAGCCCGGTCACCGCTGCGACACCTGAATTGCTGGAGGCCCTGGCCCGTCTGGCCGAGCCGCAAACCGCAGATGAAGCTGCACCGGTTGCTGAAGTGGTTGAAGCACCTGCCGCCGAAAGCGAATCGGGCGACATCACCGATAACGAATTCGAACAACTGCTGGACTCGCTGAATGCCGTCAAGGCTCAGGCCGAAGCGCCAGTGGCTGCACCAACGCCTGCCAGCGATGCCGCTGCCAGCGACGAAATCACCGATGCCGAGTTCGAGTCATTACTCGATCAACTGCACGGCAAAGGCCAGTTCGCCGTCGACGCCGTGGCCCCAGCGCCAGCGGCACCGGCTGCGCCGAAAGCGGCGGGCGACAGCTCCGACATTACCGACGACGAATTTGAAGCTCTGCTCGATCAGCTGCACGGCAAGGGCAACTTTGCGGTGGATGCGCTGGAGTCGGCCATTGCTTCGGTACCAGCTACACCTGCGCCAACCGCAGCGGCGGCGGGCGGGGATCTGATCTCCGATCACGAGTTCGAATCGCTGCTCGACGAATTGCACGGTAAAGGCAAGTTCACCGACGTGGCGACAGGCTCTGTTGTCACTGCTGCGGCGCCCGTTGCCAAGGCAGCGGCACCCGTGGCCAAGGTGCCAGATCCAAAAGCCGAGGCACCGAAAGTCGAGGCGTCGAAACCGGTTGCCGCCGCTGCACCGGCCCCGGCCCGTGCTCCGGCTGCGCCGCCGCCGGAAAAACCGGCGAGCGAAGCCGAGACCACCGTGCGGGTCGATACCGCGCGTCTCGACGAAATCATGAACATGGTCGGCGAACTGGTACTGGTGCGTAACCGTTTGGTTCGCCTGGGTGCCAACAGTGCCGACGAGGCCATGTCCAAGGCTGTGTCGAACCTCGACGTGGTCACGGCTGACCTGCAAACCGCGGTCATGAAGACCCGGATGCAACCGATCAAGAAAGTCTTCGGACGCTTCCCGCGTCTGGTTCGCGACCTGGCTCGCCAGCTCAAGAAAGAGATCAACCTGGAACTGGTCGGCGAAGAAACCGACCTCGACAAGAACCTCGTCGAGGCCCTGGCCGACCCGCTGGTCCACTTGGTGCGCAACGCGGTCGACCACGGCATCGAGTCGCCGGAAGAGCGCGAAGCCTCGGGCAAGTCCCGTGGCGGCAAGGTGATCCTTGCAGCGGAACAGGAAGGCGACCACATCCTGCTGTCGATCAGCGATGACGGCAAAGGCATGGACCCGCACGTCCTGCGTTCCATCGCGGTAAAACGCGGTGTGATGGACAAGGACGCGGCGGATCGCTTGAGCGACACCGAGTGCTACAACCTGATTTTCGCGCCTGGGTTCTCGACCAAGACCGAGATCTCCGACGTGTCGGGTCGTGGCGTGGGCATGGACGTGGTGAAAACCAAGATTTCCCAGCTCAACGGTTCGATCAACATCTACTCGACCAAAGGCCAGGGCTCGAAGATCGTCATCAAGGTCCCGCTGACCCTGGCGATCATGCCGACGCTGATGGTCATGCTCGGCAACCAGGCGTTTGCGTTCCCGCTGGTGAACGTCAACGAGATCTTCCACCTCGACCTGTCGACCACCAACGTGGTGGACGGTCAGGAAGTGGTGATCGTGCGCGACAAGGCGCTGCCACTGTTTTACCTCAAGCGCTGGCTGGTCAGCTCCGCCGCTCACGAAGAGCAGCGCGAAGGCCATGTGGTGATCCTTTCGGTGGGCACGCAACGGATCGGCTTTGTCGTCGATCAGTTGGTGGGCCAGGAAGAAGTGGTCATCAAGCCATTGGGCAAAATGCTCCAGGGAACCCCGGGCATGTCGGGCGCCACCATCACCGGTGACGGCCGCATTGCGCTGATTCTCGATGTTCCGAGCATGCTCAAGCGTTACGCCACGCGGCGTATTTGATTCTGGTGGAGCGGGGCGACTGAGCCTCGCTCCGTCTAACGGAGTGTTTATGGCAGTCAAAGTCCTGGTGGTGGACGATTCGGGGTTTTTCCGCCGCCGCGTCTCGGAAATTCTTTCAGCGGATTCGAATATCCAGGTCGTCGGAACGGCGACCAACGGAAAAGAGGCGATCGATCAGGCCCTGGCCCTCAAGCCGGACGTGATCACGATGGACTACGAAATGCCCATGATGGACGGCATCACCGCCGTGCGACACATCATGCAGCGCTGCCCGACGCCGGTTTTGATGTTCTCCTCGCTGACGCACGAAGGCGCCCGGGTGACCCTCGATGCGCTGGATGCCGGCGCCGTGGATTTCCTGCCGAAGAATTTCGAAGACATCTCCCGAAACCCGGAGAAGGTCAAGCAACTGCTGTGCGAAAAGATCCTGAGCATTTCGCGCAGTAACCGTCGCGCCAATACCTACAGTGCACCGGCCCCGGTCGCCGCACCTGCCCCGACGCCTGCGCCTGCCAGCGCCAGCAGTTACGGCAGCCACGCACCGTCGCGTCCTGCGCCGGCACCGATTCCGGCACGCACCCATGCGCCTGTGTCGTCCGGCCCATCGTCGCCTGCACCGAAACGCAAGGCCTACAAACTGGTGGCCATCGGCACGTCCACGGGCGGTCCGGTTGCGCTGCAACGGGTGCTGACCCAGTTGCCGGCCAACTTCCCGGCACCGCTGGTGTTGATCCAGCACATGCCGGCGGCCTTCACCAAGGCTTTCGCCGAACGCCTGGACAAGCTCTGCCGCATCAGCGTCAAGGAAGCCGAGGATGGCGACATCCTGCGTCCTGGCCTGGCGTTGCTGGCACCGGGTGGCAAACAAATGATGATCGATGGCCGTGGCGCGGTGAAAATCCTGCCGGGCGACGAACGTCTGAATTACAAACCCAGCGTGGACATCACCTTTGGTTCAGCGGCCAAGTCCTACGGCGACAAAGTTCTGGCGGTCGTGCTGACCGGCATGGGCGCCGACGGTCGTGAAGGGGCTCGCCTGCTCAAGCAGAGCGGCAGTGCGATCTGGGCTCAGGATGAAGCCAGCTGCGTGATCTACGGCATGCCGATGGCCATCGTCAAAGCCGATCTCGCCGACGCGATCTATGGGCTGGAAGATATTGGCAAGCACCTGGTCGAGGCGTGTATCTGATGGATGTTTTAAGCCTGATTGGCATCATCATGGCGTTCGTCGCCATCATTGGCGGCAACTACCTTGAAGGCGGCCACCTCGGCGCGCTGGCCAACGGCCCGGCAGCCTTGATCGTCCTCGGTGGCACCATCGGCGCAGCCTTGCTGCAATCGCCGATGAGCGCCTTCAAGCGTGCCATGCAAATCCTTGGCTGGATTCTGTTTCCGCCACGCGTTGACCTGGCCGGTGGCATCGATCGCGTGGTGAACTGGAGCCTGACGGCCCGTAAGGAAGGCTTGCTCGGTCTGGAAGGGGTGGCCGATGCCGAACCCGACAGCTACTCGCGCAAAGGCCTGCAACTGCTGGTTGACGGTGCCGAACCGGAAGCGATTCGCAGCATTCTGGAAGTGGATTTCTACACCCAGGAAAGCCGCGACATCGAAGCCGCCAAAGTTTTCGAAAGCATGGGCGGCTACGCGCCGACCATCGGGATTATCGGTGCGGTGATGGGCCTGATCCATGTCATGGGCAACCTGGCCGATCCCACCCAACTGGGCAGCGGCATTGCCGTGGCCTTCGTTGCCACCATCTACGGTGTGGCCAGTGCCAACCTGGTGTTGCTGCCGATTGCTTCCAAGCTCAAGTCCGTGGCTTTGCGTCAGTCGCGTTATCGCGAAATGTTGCTGGAAGGGATCCTGTCGATCGCCGAAGGTGAAAACCCTCGCTCTATTGAGTTGAAGCTTCAGGGCTTCATGGATTGATGGGGGTAATGGATTATGGCTCGTCGTCGCCAACCTGAAGAACACGTCAATCACGAACGCTGGCTGGTGTCCTACGCGGATTTCATTACCTTGCTGTTCGCGTTCTTCGTGGTCATGTACTCGATCTCTTCGATCAACGAAGGCAAGTACAAAGTCATCTCGCAAGCGTTGATCGGGGTCTTCACCGACGCCGATCGCTCGCTCAAGCCGATCCCGGTCGGCGAAGAGCGACCGATGACCGTGACCCCTGCCAAGCCGTTGGTGAAAGACAGCGAACAGGTCGATGCCGGTGTTGCCGGTTCCAGTGACCCGCTCAAAAGCATCGCCGATGACATCAGCGCCGCGTTCGGTGACCTGATCAGCTCCAACCAGATGACCGTGCGCGGTAACGAGTTGTGGGTCGAGATCGAGCTCAATTCCAGCCTGTTGTTTGGCAGTGGCGATGCCATGCCCAGCGACAACGCGTTCAACATCATCGACAAGGTGGCCGGGATTCTGAAGCCGTTCGATAACCCGATTCACGTCGAAGGCTTTACCGATGATCAACCGATCCGCACCGCGCAGTACCCCACTAACTGGGAACTGTCCTCGGCCCGTTCGGCGAGCATTGTGCGCATTCTGGCGATGCAGGGCGTGAACCCGAGCCGAATGGCCTCCGTGGGTTATGGCGAGTTTCAGCCCGTGGCCAATAACGCCACCGCCGAAGGCCGCGCACGCAACCGTCGTGTGGTGCTGGTGGTTTCACGCAATCTCGATGTTCGTCGCAGCCTCACCGGCACCGGAACCGCTCATGCGCAACCGGACGCCGCGTTGAAGCGTGCTGGCACACAAACTGCACCGTCAGCGGTCAAGTCGCCGGTACGAGAGAGCGCCGTCAATTCTCCGTCACCCGCATTAAAACGTTGAGCTATTTCTCGGCTGACCTCGTCGGCCGGGAGGAAACATTCAAATGAGAGTCTGGGCCGTTGCCAATCAAAAGGGTGGTGTTGGTAAAACCACTTCCTCTATCGCTTTAGCCGGTTTACTGGCCGAGGCGGGCAAGCGCGTGGTTGTGGTCGACCTCGACCCGCACGGCTCCATGACCAGCTACTTCGGCTACGACCCCGACACCCTGGAACACAGCAGCTACGACTTGTTCCTGCACAAGGGCAGCGTGCCGCAAGGCTTGCCCGGTCAGTTGCTGTTGCCCACCAGCCACGAAAGCATTTCCCTGTTGCCCTCCAGCACCGCACTGGCCACGCTTGAGCGTCAGTCGCCGGGGCAGAGTGGTTTGGGCCTGGTGATCGCCAAGAGCCTGGCGCAGTTGTGGCAGGACTTCGATTACGCGGTGATCGACAGCCCGCCGTTGCTCGGCGTGCTGATGGTCAATGCCTTGGCGGCGAGCCAGCAGTTGGTGATCCCGGTGCAGACCGAACACCTGGCCGTCAAAGGCCTGGAACGCATGGTCAACACCCTGGCGATGATCAACCGTTCACGCAAACAGGCGCTGCCGTTCACCATCATCCCGACCTTGTTCGACCGCCGCACCCAGGCGTCCCTCGGGACCCTGCGCGTGCTGCGCGACCTGTACCCGGAAGAAATCTGGCAAGGCTACATCCCGGTCGACACGCGTCTGCGTGACGCCAGTCGGGCCGGGCTCACGCCTTCGCAGTTCGACGGCAAGAGCCGCGGCGTTCTGGCCTACCGCGCGCTGCTCAAGCATTTGCTGGCGCTGCAATCCGTTGCGCAGGTGGCGTGAGATGAACCTTCCTTGCGTGGTGCTTAAATGAATCGGCCGGTGAAAATCACCTCTCGCCCGCAACTGGCGCTCCAGAGCTATCTGGACAGCTTGCTGCAGGACGCGACCGAGGAGCTGGCGCCCGTCATCGAAGCGACCGCCGAAGTGATCGAGCCTGAAAGCACCCTCGATGAGTTTCAGTTGGCGGTGCTCGAAGAACAGGCGCGCGATGCACGCCCGGTGACGGTGGTTGCAGCACCGGTGATTGCCCCCGTGGTTGAACCGGCAGTGAAAGCACCAGCGCCAGCACCAGCACCAGCACCTGTCATGGAAGCGCCGGCACCGATCCTCACACCGCTATCGACCCTCTTACCGCTGCTGCAAACGCTGGTGCCGCCAGTCGTCGAAGTTCATCTCCCACCGAGCAACACGCCGCCTCCGGTAGAAACCGACGGGCGTCCATCGTGGGCCGCCGAGCCCTTCGAATGCCTGCTGTTCGACGTTGCCGGCCTGACGCTGGCGGTGCCGCTGGTGTGCCTCGGTTCGATTTATTCGTTGGCCGGTCACGAGCTGACGCCGCTGTTCGGTCAGCCGGAATGGTTCCTCGGGATTCTCCCAAGCCAGGCCGGCAACCTGAAAGTCCTCGATACCGCGCGTTGGGTCATGCCCGACCGCTACCGCGATGACTTCCGCCAGGGCCTGCAATACGTTATTTCGGTTCAGGGCTATGAGTGGGGGCTGGCGGTGCATCAAGTCAGCCGCTCGTTGCGCCTGGACCCCAACGAAATCAAATGGCGCAGCCACCGCGGTCAACGACCGTGGCTGGCGGGCACCGTGATTGAACACATGTGTGCCTTGCTCGACGTTTCCGCACTGGCCGAGTTGATCGCCAGTGGCGGGGCAAAGCACATGAGCAGCATCAAGAAACCGGCTCACTAACCGACATAAAAACACGCAACGGCAGTTATTGCCGGCGCACAGAACACACACCGCCAGGGCGGTTTTTCGAGGGGTCAGGGTATGAATGATAAGGCGACGGCTGCAAAGGGTTCCGAAGATCCGATCCTGCAATGGGTAACCTTCAAGCTGGACAACGAAACCTACGGCATCAACGTGATGCGCGTTCAGGAAGTCCTGCGCTACACCGAAATCGCCCCGGTCCCGGGTGCCCCGTCCTACGTGCTGGGCATCATCAACCTGCGCGGTAACGTAGTCACCGTGATCGACACCCGTCAGCGCTTCGGCCTGATGAATGCCGAGATCAGCGACAATACCCGTATCGTCATCATCGAAGCTGACAAGCAGGTTGTCGGGATCATGGTCGACAGCGTGGCCGAAGTGGTTTACCTGCGTCAGTCGGAAATCGAAACCGCGCCAAACGTCGGTAACGAAGAATCCGCCAAGTTCATTCAAGGCGTGTGCAACAAGAACAACGAACTGCTGATCCTGGTCGAGCTGGACAAGATGATGAGCGAAGAAGAATGGTCGGACCTGGAGAACATCTGATTGATTCTTGAGGTAGCGGTCATTGTCCTGTTCCTTTTCTGGGCAGGCACGCTGGCGATGTTTCTGGCGTACATACGCGGTCAACGATTGATCGCCGCGCAACAGGCTCAGGGCGATGCGCTGCGGGATCAGCGCATCAAGGACCTGGCCAAACTTGTGGACGACTACCAGCGTGGCAACGTGCGCATGGGTGAAGACCTGCACGAGCTGCGCGCGGTGGTCGGCCCGCTGCCGGACAAACTGGCGCAACTGGAACAGCGCGACCCGTCGAGCCTGTCGTTTGCCCAGGCGGCGCGACTGGTCGGGATGGGAGCGACGGTTGATGAACTGACTCAGTCTTGCGGGTTGACCCAGGCTGAGGCGGAGTTGATGCGCAAGCTTCACAAGAACTGATTTTTGCAACTCGGCTGACATTGCTTTCGCGAGCAGGCTAGCTCCCACAGGGGCTCAGTGTTGAACACAAAATGTGTGAACACCGCCCAACCCTGTGGGAGCGAGCCTGCTCGCGATGGCGTCCTTGACGCCTCAGTAATCATCCCCGCGTTCAGTAATGTCCTTCTCCAGCATGACCGCATCGGGATCATGCCCCGCCGGAAACTTGCCCTTCAGATTCCACGCGAACGCAATAATCTCGGCAATCGTGCGGTACAACTCCTCCGGAATACTCTCGCCCAACTCCATCCGCGCCAGCAGCTTCACCAGCTCGGCGTTTTCGTAGATCGGCACTTCGTAGTCGCGGGCGATCCGCAGAATCTTTTCCGCCAGCGCTTCGTCACCCTTTGCGGTGAGCGTCGGGGCGTGGCTGCCGTCGTACTTGAGGGCGATGGCCTGGCGTGGGGCGTTGGGGTTGCTCATGCGGTTTCGTCGACCCAGCGTTGTTCCAGACGGGTTTGCGGGCCTTGTGGCGGTTTGCCTAGGTGGCAATCCAGATCGCCAACGTTCAGGCCTGACGCCAGCAGGCGTTCGCGCAGCCCGGCCAGGTTGCTTTCGATCAGGCTCGCGGTGTACGGACGCTCGGCCCAGAGCTGGCTGGACAGGCTGCCCTTGATCAGCTGCGCCTGAATCTGCAACGGGCCGAGCGGCTCCATGTCGAACGCCAGGTCGACGCGCCACAGTTGTTGCTTGGGCTCACGTTCGTCGCGACGTTCATGCGGTTGTTCTTTCTCGGGGGCTTCTTCGCGCTGGAACTTGACCTGCAACGGCACGATGTCCTGCAGGTTGCGCATCGGGATTTCCAGCTGCCAGGTGCTGACCAGCCGCCCATCGTCGGTCAGACCGGTTTGCTCCAGGCTCGACAGTTGATGGCTTTGCAGGCGCGAAACCGCCGCCGCTGCCAAACGCAGCAAGTGCTCCAGATCACCTTCACCGTCCTGGCTTTGCAGCAGGCGCTCGGGCAGCGGGAAACTGGTCGGCAGCGGTTTGGCACTGACCTGGCCGAGCATGCCGAGGGCGCTGCGCACAAAACTCGGCATCGCCTGCACCAATGTGTTGGCGGCGATCAGTGCATTGAGGTTGGTGTTGGCTGGCAGCCCCGGCGTCAATTGCGCGATCAGCTTGAGCAAATCGCCCTTCAGGTCCGGAGCCAGCGTCGGGTTCTGTCCGGTCAGCAGTTTCGCTTCGAGGAACAGGCCACTGTTGGCCAGTGCTTGAGCAAGACCCTTGGGTGTACTCAGTTGCTGAACATCTGGCAAACCGGCGAGGAGTTTTTCCACGGCCACGCGCAGGTCGCCAGAGGTCTGGTCCGAGGAAGCCGATGACGACGGCGCTGGCAACGGCAGGTTTTGCAGGACCTTGATCAAGCCATCCAGCGAACCCTGGCGGCTTTGCTGGCTGACCAATTGCTGGGTCACCGCCAATTGTTCCTGGCGGCTGCTCAGCGGGACGAATTTCAGCGTCTGGGTGTCTTGCACCATGGCGCTCAACAAGGTGCCGATGCGCAGCGGCGTCGGGCTGTCGATGCTCAGGGTGCTACCGCTCAACACCGTGTTCAACAAGCTCACCATCGAGCGAAACACCGTCGGTTGCCCCGGCACCTGCGGCAGCACCTGCGAAGTCAGCACTTTGCCTTGCAGCAAGGTGCCGACCGGCAGCTGCGCCGTGTCGATGCGGGTGAGGGTGGCGATGCTGGAAGCGATGGCTTGTTGCACGGTGATGGCCAGATTGCTCGCCGACGGCTGCGTGATCGCCAGGCTGGTGCCTTGGGGCAGCGGTTGCGTGCTGGTGGCCTGCACCGTGGTCTGGCGACCGCTGTCGAGGGTGACTTTGAGCAGCAGTTGAAAAGTCTGATCCGTCTGCTTGAGCGACAGTACTTCAGCCTTGGCGGTCTGCCCGACGTCGATCAGGCCCTCCATTGGCTTCAGCAACTGCAGCAGATCGCCACTCACCACCAGCGGCCGCGAAGTCGCAGGCGTGGTCTGGGGTAGCGGGAGGATGTTCATTTCGCCTGTCATACGCGGTCACAACCTGAGGAAAATGCACTCTTTAGAGTAGGGCATGGCATGTATAATGCCGCCCGTCTTTCGGGGAGTGGCGAAAACATTGCAATTGTTTGACGCAGCTCTCTAGAACAGACCGCCAATGCATCTATGCTGCATCTCTTTAGCGGCCGCTTCGCCGCCGACTTGAACCGCAAAAGGCCCGTGATCCCTTGACCAGCCCAGTCCTGCAAACCGTTGCCCTCGCTTGTGAGCGAGACCTTCGGCTGCTCTTCGAAAATCTCGATTTGAGACTGGCCAGTGGCGAAATGTTGCAAATCAGCGGCCCCAACGGCAGTGGCAAGACCAGCCTGTTGCGCCTGCTGTGTGGCTTGATGCAGCCGACCGCCGGTCAGGTGCTGCTCAATGGCCAGCCGCTCAATGAACAACGTCTTGAGCTGGCGCGCAACCTGCTGTGGATCGGGCATGCCGCCGGCATCAAGGAATTGCTGACCCCTGAGGAAAATCTCAGCTGGCTTTGCGCCCTGCATCATCCGGCGTCCCATGAGGCCATCTGGCAAGCACTGGCGGCTGTCGGACTGCGCGGTTTCGAGGATGTTCCCTGCCACACCCTGTCTGCTGGCCAGCATCGTCGCGTGGCGTTGGCGCGGTTGTACCTGGACAGCCCGCCGCTGTGGATTCTCGATGAACCGTTCACCGCGCTCGATAAACAAGGCGTGGCGCAACTCGAAGAACACCTGGCCGCGCACTGCGAGCGGGGCGGCATGGTCGTTTTGACCACGCACCACACGCTCAGCCGGATGCCGGCTGGCTATCGCGACATTGATCTGGGGAACTGGGCCGTATGAGTGTTTTCGGCCTGTTGGTCGCCCGTGAGGCCCGTTTGTTGTTCCGCCGTCCTGCGGAACTGGCTAACCCGCTGGTGTTTTTCGCCATCGTGGTGGCGCTGTTCCCGCTGGCGGTTGGCCCCGAGGCTCAATTGTTGCAAACCTTGTCTCCGGGACTGGTCTGGGTGGCGGCGCTTTTATCGGTTCTGCTCTCGCTGGACGGGCTTTTCCGCAGTGATTTCGAAGACGGCTCGCTTGAACAGTGGGTCCTTTCGTCGCACCCCCTGCCTCTTCTGGTTTTGGCCAAGGTACTGGCACACTGGGCCTTCTCGGGCCTGGCACTGGTTTTGCTCGCTCCACTGCTGGCGTTGATGCTCGGTTTACCTGCCGCTTGTCTGCCGGTGTTGCTGCTTTCCTTATTGCTGGGTACACCGGTGCTGAGCCTGCTCGGTGCGGTGGGCGCAGCCCTGACGGTTGGATTGAAGCGCGGTGGCCTGTTGCTGGCACTGCTGATTCTGCCGCTGTACATCCCGGTGTTGATTCTCGGCAGTGGCGCCTTGCAGGCAGCCTTGCAGGGAATGCCGGCGACCGGTTATCTCTTGTGGCTTGGTAGCCTGACCGCCCTGGCGATAACCCTGACACCTTTTGCAATAGCTGCTGGCCTGAAGATCAGCGTCGGCGAATAATGAGGTCTGGTTAAAATTTAACCAGTAAAGACCCAGCCCTTCACAGCGAAGGGCAACCGTGATGGAAACAGTATGAACTGGACGTGGTTTCACAAGCTCGGCTCGCCCAAATGGTTTTACGGCATCAGCGGCAAACTGCTGCCCTGGCTGAGCGTCGCGGCGTTGCTGCTGATCGGCATCGGTGTCGTTTGGGGCCTGGCCTTCGCGCCGCCCGACTACCAGCAAGGCAACAGCTTTCGCATCATCTATATCCACGTTCCGGCCGCCATGCTGGCGCAGTCCTGCTATGTGATGCTGGCTGTGTGCGGCATCGTCGGGCTGGTCTGGAAAATGAAACTGGCCGATGTCGCCCTGCAATGCGCGGCGCCCATCGGGGCCTGGATGACTGCGGTGGCGCTGGTCACTGGCGCGATCTGGGGCAAACCGACCTGGGGCTCGTGGTGGGTGTGGGATGCGCGACTTACGTCCATGCTGATTCTGCTGTTTCTGTACTTCGGTCTCATTGCGCTGGGCAACGCCATCAGCAATCGTGACAGCGCCGCCAAGGCGTGTGCGGTGTTGGCGATTGTGGGCGTGATCAACATCCCGATCATCAAATACTCGGTGGAGTGGTGGAACACCCTGCACCAGGGCGCGACCTTCACCCTCACTGAAAAACCAGCGATGCCGGCCGAGATGTGGCTGCCATTGCTGCTGACGGTGCTGGGTTTCTACTGTTTCTTCGGCGCGGTCCTGTTGCTGCGCATGCGCCTTGAAGTGCTCAAGCGCGAAGCGCGGGCCAGTTGGGTCAAGGCCGAAGTACAGAACAGTCTGGAGGCAGCTCGATGAGTTTTGCTTCATTCGGCGACTTCCTCGCCATGGGCCATCACGCCCTGTATGTCTGGTCCGCCTATGGCATCTGCCTGGCGGTGCTGGCCCTCAACGTGGCGGCGCCGATCCTGGCCCGCAAGCGGTATCTGCAACAAGAGGCGCGTCGTCTGCGCCGGGAGAACGGCAAGTGAATCCGCTGCGCAAAAAGCGTCTTATCATCATTCTCGCGATCCTGGTGGGTGTCGGCGCTGCCGTCGGCCTGGCCTTGAGCGCCCTGCAGCAGAACATCAATCTGTTTTACACCCCGACCCAGATCGCCAACGGCGAAGCGCCGCAAGACACGCGCATCCGCGCGGGCGGCATGGTCGAGAAAGGTTCGCTGCAACGTTCCGGCGATTCGCTGGACGTCAAATTCGTCGTCACTGACTTCAACAAATCCGTGACCATCACCTATCGCGGCATTCTTCCGGACTTGTTCCGTGAAGGGCAGGGAATTGTCGCCTTGGGCAAAATCAACGCCGACGGCGTGGTGGTGGCCGACGAAGTGCTGGCCAAGCACGACGAGAAATACATGCCGCCGGAAGTGACCAAGGCCCTGAAAGACAGCGGCCAGTCGGCGCCCACACAAGCCAAAGAGGGTTAATTGATGACGTCCGCTCTCTATAATTCAGGGCTGTTTATCCCCGAGCTTGGCCACCTGGCCATGATCCTGGCGCTGTGTTTTGCGCTGGTTCAGGCCGTGGTGCCGTTGCTCGGTGCCTGGCGCGGTGACCGCCTGTGGATGAGCCTCGCGCAGCCAGCCGCCTGGGGGCAGTTCACCTTCCTGGTGTTCGCTTTTGGTTGCCTGACCTATGCGTTCATGACTGACGACTTCTCGGTCGGCTACGTCGCCAGCAACTCCAACAGCGCCTTGCCGTGGTACTACAAGTTCAGCGCCGTGTGGGGCGCGCACGAAGGGTCATTGCTGTTGTGGGCGTTGATCCTCGGCGGCTGGACCTTCGCAGTGTCGGTGTTCTCCCGGCAGTTGCCGCAGGTCATGCTGGCCCGTGTGCTGGCGGTGATGGGCATGATCAGCACCGGTTTCCTGCTGTTCCTGATCCTCACGTCCAACCCGTTCAAGCGCATCCTGCCGCAGGTGCCCAGCGATGGCGCCGACCTCAATCCACTGCTGCAAGACATCGGCCTGATCGTTCACCCGCCGATGCTGTACATGGGTTATGTCGGTTTCTCCGTGGCCTTTGCCTTCGCCATCGCGGCGCTGATGGGCGGTCGCCTTGATGCGGCGTGGGCGCGCTGGTCGCGTCCTTGGACCATCGTCGCCTGGGCCTTCCTCGGTATCGGCATCACCCTCGGTTCGTGGTGGGCTTACTACGAACTCGGCTGGGGCGGCTGGTGGTTCTGGGACCCGGTGGAAAATGCTTCCTTCATGCCTTGGCTGGTCGGTACGGCACTGATTCACTCGTTGGCCGTCACGGAAAAACGTGGCGTGTTCAAGAGCTGGACCGTGTTGCTGGCCATCGCCGCGTTCTCGCTGAGCTTGCTCGGTACGTTCCTCGTGCGTTCCGGCGTGCTGACCTCGGTTCACGCGTTTGCGTCCGACCCTGAGCGCGGTGTGTTCATCCTGATTTTCCTGCTGTTTGTGGTCGGCGGTTCGCTGACGCTGTTCGCCCTGCGCGCACCGGTGGTCAAGAGCCAGGTCGGCTTCAACCTCTGGTCCCGGGAAACCCTGCTGCTGGGGAACAACCTGGTGCTGGTGGTGGCGGCTTCGATGATCCTGCTCGGCACCTTGTACCCGCTGATTCTCGATGCGATGACCGGCGCCAAACTGTCCGTCGGCCCGCCGTACTTCAACGCGCTGTTCATTCCATTGATGGCGTTGCTGATGGTGGTGATGGCGGTCGGGATGCTGGTGCGCTGGAAAGACACCCCGGTCAAATGGCTGATGAGCATGCTGACCCCGGTATTGCTCGGCAGCGCTGCGCTGGCGGTTGTGGCCGGCGTCGCTTACGGCGATTTCAACTGGGCGGTGATCGCAACCTTCATGCTCGCGGCGTGGGTATTGCTCGCCGGTGTCCGGGATATCCTCGACAAGACTCGCCACAAAGGCCTGATCAAAGGCTTGCCGACCCTGACCCGCAGTTATTGGGGCATGCAGATCGCTCACCTCGGTATTGCCGTGTGTGCACTTGGCGTCGTGTTGTCGAGCCAGAACAGTGCCGAGCGCGACTTGCGCCTGGCGCCGGGCGAGTCGATGGACCTGGCCGGTTATCACTTCATATTCGAAGGCGCCAAGCACTTTGAAGGCCCGAACTTCACCTCCGACAAGGGCACCGTCCGGGTGATCCGCGACGGCAAGGAAGTCAGCGTGCTGCACCCGGAAAAACGCTTGTACACCGTGCAGAACTCGGTGATGACCGAAGCCGGGATCGACGCCGGTTTCACCCGTGACCTCTATGTTGCCCTCGGCGAACCGCTGGGCGATGGCGCTTGGGCCGTGCGCGTTCACGTCAAACCGTTCGTGCGCTGGATCTGGTTCGGTGGCTTGCTGACTGGCTTCGGCGGGTTGCTGGCGGCGCTGGATCGGCGTTATCGGGTCAAGGTGAAAAGCCGGGTGCGTGAAGCTCTGGGCATGACGGGAGCCACTGCATGAGACGTTGGTTGATGCTGTTGCCACTGATTATTTTTCTGGTGGTGGCTGTTTTCCTGTATCGCGGGTTGTACCTCGACCCGGCCGAGTTGCCTTCGGCGATGATCAACAAGCCGTTCCCGGAATTTTCCCTGCCAAGCGTGCAGGGCGACAAGACCCTGACCAAGGCTGACATTGTCGGTAAACCGGCACTGGTCAACGTCTGGGGCACCTGGTGCATTTCCTGCCGGGTCGAACACCCGGTATTGAACAAACTGGCCCAGCAGGGCGTGGTGATTTACGGTATCAACTACAAGGACGTCAACGCCGACGCCTTGAAGTGGCTGGTGGAATTCCACAACCCGTATCAACTGGACATTCGTGACGACGCCGGCACCTTGGGCCTGAACCTCGGTGTGTACGGCGCGCCGGAAACCTTTTTCGTCGACGCCAAGGGCATCATCCGCGACAAGTTCGTCGGCGTGATCGACGAGCAGGTCTGGCGCGAAAAACTGGCCGCCAAGTATCAGGCACTGGTCGATGAGGCGAAGCCATGAAGCGCTGGATAGCGGCAGTGGTACTGGGCTTGAGCATGGCCAGCGTGGCGCACGCCGCCATCGATACCTACGAGTTCGCCAAAGAAGGTGATCGCGAGCGTTTTCGCGAGCTGACCAAGGAACTGCGTTGCCCCAAGTGCCAGAATCAGGACATCGCCGATTCCAACGCACCGATTGCCGCCGACCTGCGCAAAGAGATTTTCCGCATGCTCGGCGAGGGCAAGGACAACCAGCAGATCATCGACTTCATGGTCGACCGCTACGGTGACTTCGTCCGTTACAAACCGGCTCTCAACGCCAAGACTGCACTGCTCTGGTTCGGCCCGGCCGGCCTGTTGCTGGGCGGTTTCGTGATCATCGCCGTGATCGTCCGCCGTCGTCGCGTGCAACGCGCCGACACCCCGGACGCGCTTTCTGCCGAGGAGCGTGAGCGCCTCGACCACCTGTTGGATAAAAACCAAGAATGATTGATTTCTGGCTCGCTGCAGGTCTGCTACTTCTGGTTGCCCTGAGTTTTCTGTTGATCCCGGTTTTGCGCGGTCGTCGCGCTCAACTTGAAGAGGATCGTACCGCCCTGAACGTCGCGCTGTACCAAGAGCGCGTGGCTGAGTTGCAGACTCAGCAGGAAGAGGGCGTGCTCGACGCCGGGCAAATGAACGCCGGCCGTGCCGAAGCGGCCCGTGAGCTGCTCGCCGATACCGAAGGCGTTGCGGCGCCTCGCGTGGGTCGCCTGGGCAAGCCGTTGCCATTGCTGGCGGCGGTGCTGGTCCCGGTACTCGGCCTGGGGTTGTACCTGCATTTCGGCGCCAGCGACAAAGTCGAACTGACCCGCGAATTTGCCCAGGCGCCGCAGTCGATGGAAGAGATGACCCGTCGCCTGGAACGCGCCGTCGCTGCTCAGCCGGAGTCCGCTGAGGGCCTGTATTTCCTCGGTCGCACCTACATGGCCCAGGACCGTCCTGGCGATGCAGCGAAGATCTTCGAACGCACGGTGAATGTGGCCGGTCGTCAACCAGAACTGCTCGGCCAATGGGCTCAGGCTCAATACTTTGCCGATGGCAAGAAGTGGTCGGAGAAGATTCAGGCACTGACTGATGAAGCGCTGAAAGCCGATCCGAAAGAAGTCACCAGCCTTGGCCTGCTGGGTATCGCGGCTTTCGAGGCCCAGCGTTACCAGGACGCCATCGACTACTGGAATCGCCTGCTGGCGCAGTTGCCGCCCGAGGACAGCTCCCGCGCCGCCCTGCAAGGCGGTATCACCCGGGCCACCGAGAAGCTCGAAGCCAGCGGCGGCAAGGTTGCCCAAGCACCTGCAGCGAAGGCGGCAGCAGTGCTGAGAGTCACCGTAGACCTGGCGCCGGCGCTTAAAGCCAAGGTCCAGCCGGGTGACAGCGTCTTCATCTTCGCCCGCGCCACCGCAGGCCCACCCGCACCGTTGGCGGCCAAACGCCTGACCGTGGCTGACTTGCCGGTGACCGTCGAACTGGGTGATGCCGACGCAATGATGCCGCAGTTGAAACTGTCGAACTTCCCTGAAGTCCAACTGGTTGCGCGCGTCTCCCGTGCCGGCCAGCCGACTGCCGGTGAATGGGTCGGTCGCAGCCAGCCTCTGGCCAGCAGCACCACCGCGACGCAGACACTGACCATCGACAGCCCGGACAAATAACAGGAAGCACCGCCATGACCGCTATTGCTCGTATCACCCTGCTCAGTCTGGTTTTGGGGTTGAGTGCATGTGCGGTCCAGCGGCCAGAGCCGACGACACCGCCACCGATCCCGCCGTCGCAGCCGAGGCCTACACCGTCCACGACACCCTCGCCGGGCAAACCGGGCATCCCCGCCAAGCCGGCCAAACCGATGCCGCGCACCTCCGCCAGCTTCGCACCGCCGCCGGGTGGCAACAGCCATTGGGATGCCAAGTTGGGCGTCTATGTGCTGGACGATCAGACCAACACCTTCTACCGCCAGCGCACCTACTACCGCTGGAACAACGGCTGGAGCCGCTCGATCAGCCCCGATGGGCCGTGGGAAGACACGGATATCCACGGCGTGCCGGGCGGGTTGGGACGGCAATTCGGGCAGTAAGCTAAGGCGACCTTCGGGTCGCCTTTTTTGTGCCCGCTGAAAACTCTCAATTCACCCCAAACCCCCCGTGGGAGCGAGCCTGCTCGCGAATGCGGTGTGACACTCAACAGATCAGTTGACTGATCTACCGCTTTCGCGAGCAGGCTCGCTCCCACAGGGGGTCGGTGTTTTTCAGCACTCAACCTTTCACAAAACCTTCATCAAATGGCCCACCCAGCGACATGTGCAAGTCATAGGGCTGACACAGCCCGCGCCTAAAGTCGGTTGAACTTCAAAACGGCCATGGACGGCTGTTCAACCAGACAGAGAAGCCCATGAACGCAGCTATCCATGTCGATCATCTGAACAAGACCTTTGCGCGCAAGACCGCACTGGTCGACCTCGAACTCACCATTGCCACCGGTGAGATGGTCGCGCTGATTGGCGCTTCCGGCTCCGGCAAGTCCACCTTGTTGCGGCACCTCGCGGGCCTGGCCTGTTGCGATCGCAGCAATGGCGGCAGCGTCAAAGTGCTGGGGCGGGAAGTGCAGGCGTCCGGACGGCTGAATGGCAAGGTGCGTCGCTTGCGTGCCGACATCGGCTACATCTTCCAGCAGTTCAACCTGGTCAACCGCCTCAGCGTGCTCGATAACGTGCTGCTCGGTTGCCTGGGCCGGATGCCACGTTGGCGCGGCAACCTGAGCCTGTTCAATGCCCAGGAAAAGCAATTCGCCCTCGAATCCCTGGACCGCGTCGGCCTGGCCGATCTGGCGGCTCAGCGTGCCTCGACCTTGTCCGGCGGCCAACAGCAGCGCGTGGCGATTGCCCGAGCCCTGACCCAGCGTGCCGAAGTGATTCTGGCCGATGAGCCGATTGCCTCCCTCGACCCGGAGTCGGCGCGCAAGGTCATGGAAATCCTCGCGGACATCAACCGCCGCGACGGCAAAACCGTGGTGGTCACTTTGCATCAAGTGGATTACGCCACCCGTTATTGCCCGCGTGCCGTGGCCCTCAAGGCCGGACGGATTCATTTCGATGGCCTCGCCGCCGACCTGAGCAGCCAGTTCCTCAACGATTTGTACGGTGCCGACATCGACACCAGCCTGATGTTCTCCGATCAGGCCCGCCGTCCCGAACCTGCGCCCCGGCTGGTACTGGCGCGCGGTTGAACCCACTTCTTTTTCCAACGACGCACTCCAAGGAATCCATTCCATGTTGAACCGTATCGGTCGCGTTTTTGCTGGCGCCGCGCTACTCGCCAGCTGTGTGCTGGGCACCGCCCAGGCTGAAGAAAAAGCCATCAACTTCGGCATCATGTCCACCGAGTCTTCGCAGAACCTCAAGAGCATCTGGCAACCGTTTCTGGATGACATGCAGAAGAAGACCGGCCTGAAAATCAACGCCACGTTTGCTTCTGACTATGCCGGCCTGATTCAGGGCATGCGCTTCAACAAGGTCGACGTGGCCTGGCTGGGCAACAAGGCCGCCATCGAAGCCGTGGACCGTTCCAACGGCGAAATCTTCGCCCAGACCGCAGCTGCCAGCGGCGCCGCCGGCTACTGGAGCGTGTTGATCGTGCGCAAGGACAGCCCGATCAACTCGGTCGACGACATGCTTAAAAACGCGAAAAACCTGACCTTCGGCAACGGCGACCCTAACTCCACTTCTGGCTATCTGGTGCCGGGCTACTACGTGTTCGCCAAGAACAACGTCGATGCCGCCACCGCGTTCAAACGCACCCTCAACTCCAGCCATGAGGTCAACGCCTTGAGCGTGGCCAAGGGGCAACTGGATGTCGCGACCTTCAACACTGAAAGCTGGGATCGCCTGGCCGTCACCCAACCGGACAAGGCTGCGCTGCTCAAAGTGATCTGGAAGTCGCCGCTGATCCCTGCCGATCCGCTGGTGTGGAGCAAGGCCTTGAGCGACAGCGAGAAAACCAAGATCCGCGATTTCATCTTCAGCTACGGCGACACCGAGTCCGAGAAAGCCGTGCTCGCCGGGATGCAGCTGGGCAAGTTCCTGAAGTCCAGCGACGATCAGTTGCTGCCGATCCGTCAGCTCGAACTGTTCAAGCAGCGCACCACGGTCAATGCCGACACCAAGCTTGAAGCGGCGGACAAGGCCAAGCGCCTGGCTGAGATCGATGCGGAATTGGCCAAGCTGCAAGAGCGCCTGACCTTGCTCGAAAAAACCAACACCGAGAAGAGCGCAGCCAACGCCGGTTGATTCCAATGTGGGAGCGAGCCTGCTCGCGAATGCGGACTGACATTCACCGTCGATGGCGACTGATCCACCGCTTTCGCGAGCCGGCTCGCTCCCACAGGTTTTGCACCAGGCATCACTTTTTAAGAGAACCCTCATGACCACTCTTCACGCAGAAGCTGTCGGCAAGCGCACCTGGCCGCAGTACCTCGGTTGGGGCCTGTTCCTGATCATGCTGGCCTGGGCCTGGCATGGCGCCGAGATGAACCCGATGGCGCTGTACCGCGACTCGGGAAACATGGCGACCTTCGCCGCGGATTTCTTCCCGCCGGACTTCCACGAATGGCGCGCGTACCTCAAGGAAATGATCGTCACCGTACAAATCGCCCTCTGGGGCACGGTGCTGGCGATTGTCTGCTCGGTGCCGCTGGGCATTCTCTGTTCCGAAAACATCACGCCGTGGTGGATTCACCAACCACTGCGTCGGGTCATGGACGCCTTCCGTTCGATCAACGAAATGGTCTTCGCCATGTTGTTCGTCGTGGCGGTCGGGCTGGGGCCGTTTGCCGGTGTCCTGGCGCTGTGGATCAGCACCACCGGGGTACTCGCCAAGCTGTTCGCCGAAGCCGTGGAAGCGATTGATCCGGGCCCGGTCGAAGGGGTTCGCGCCACCGGAGCCAGTGCCTTGCAAGAGGTGATCTACGGGGTGATTCCGCAAGTGATGCCGCTGTGGGTGTCCTACGCGCTGTATCGCTTCGAAGCCAACGTGCGCTCCGCGACAGTCGTGGGAATGGTCGGCGCTGGCGGCATTGGGGTGATTCTCTGGGAGAACATCCGCGCCTTTCAGTTTGTTCAGACCTGCGCGGTCTTGCTGGTGATCATCGTCGTCGTGAGCCTGATCGACATCCTGTCGCAACGCCTGCGCAAGCAGTTCATCTGAATTTCGGAGGGGTGCCCCTGGGCGCTTTTTTTTAAGCATGCAGTTGTCTAGACAAGATGAGCCGGTGTACCGCGAGTTGGCCGACATCCTGCGCCGTGAACTGGCGGATTATTCGGCCGGGGACTTTCTGCCGGCCGAGGTCCAGCTGGCGGAACGTTTCGGCGTCAACCGCCATACCTTGCGCCGCGCCATCGATGAGCTGGTGTTCGAAGGCAGCCTGTTGCGCCGCCAGGGCAAAGGCACGCAAGTGCTGGAGCGGCCGCTGATTTATCCGATGGCCGCCGACAGCGCTTACAGCCAGTCGTTGTCCGCACAAGGGCATGGCGTTGAGGCGGTTTTGCTCAAGCGCCGCTACTGCTTCGCCAGCCGTGAAGAAGCGCAGCACCTGGGCATCGCCGAGATGGCGCCGATGATCGAATTGCAGACCCTGCGCAAGCTCGATCACCAGCCGGTCAGCCTGATCCGTCATCGCTACTGCGCCAGTCACGCGCCGTTGCTGGCGGACTACACCGGCGGTTCATTGCGCCAATACCTCAGCGAACGCGACATGCCGCTGACCCGCACCTTGAGCCTGATTGGCGCCCGTTTGCCCAGCCGCGACGAAGCCGCGCTGCTGATGATGCCCCGGCATTTGCCGGCGCTGAGTGTGTTCACCCTTTCCCGCGACCGCGACGGCCACCCGGTGGAGCTGGCCCAGTCCACCAGCCGTTCGGATCGCTTCCAGTACCAGGTCGTCACCTGATGGAGAACTCAATGGATAACCCAGTTCCTCACACCGAACGGCAACACTGGATCGGCGTGCTGGCCCGCGCCCGACGCAGTGAATTGCAGCCCCATGAAGCGGCGCTGCGCGACGTCGAATACCAACTGATCCGCGCGCCGGAAATCGGCATGACCCTGGTGCGCGGGCGCATGGGCGGCAACGGTGCGCCGTTCAACGTCGGCGAAATGAGCGTGACCCGCTGCGTGGTGCGCCTGGCCGACGGTCGTACCGGTTTCAGCTACCTGGCGGGGCGCGACAAGGTCCACGCCGAATTGGCGGCGCTGGCCGACGCGCATTTGCAGGGCGTGCAACAGCGTCACTGGCTGGCGGAAATGATCACGCCGTTGGCGGCGGCCCAGGCCGAACGTCGGGCGCAGAAAGCGGCCGAAACCGCCGCCACCAAAGTCGAATTCTTCACCCTCGTGCGAGGAGAAAACTGATGAGCGCACAGCTGTTGCAACCGGCCTTCACCGACCCGGTGCTGGATGCCCAGCGCGGTTTTCGCGCGGCGCTCAAGGCGCTGGCCGGCCCCGGATTGATCCAGACATTGCACGACATTCCAGGCATCGAAGGGCTGGCGCCGGCCACCTACGCGTTGTGCCTGGCGCTGTTGGATGTCGACACGCCGTTGTGGCTGGCGCCGTCCTTCGACACACCGCTGATCCGCGCCAACCTGGCATTCCATTGCGGTTGCCCGCTGACCGCAGATCGGCAGAACGCACGGTTTGCCTTGCTCGCCGACGCCGACGTGCTCGACCTCAGTGGCTTCGACAGTGGCAATGATCGCTACCCGGATCAGTCCTGCACCTTGCTGGTTCAACTGCCATTGCTCGACGGCGGGGAAGGACTGGCCTGGCGCGGACCGGGGATCGAGACCGAGCACCTGGTCAGCCTGCCGCTGCCCGCCCGCGTCTGGCGCGAGCGCGAGCAACGCAACGAATTCCCCCGTGGGCTGGATCTGTTTTTCGCCGCCGGCCATGACCTTATCGGCCTGCCGCGCAGCACGCGGGTCGCCCACGCAGCACAGGAGCGTGCCTGATGTACGTAGCCGTCAAGGGTGGCGAACAGGCCATCGACAATGCCCATCGTCTGCTGGCGAAAAAACGCCGGGGCGATACCTCGGTCACGGAACTGAGCGTCGAGCAAATCCGCCAGCAACTGCCGCTGGCCGTGGCGCGGGTGATGAGCGAGGGCTCGCTGTACGACGAAGAACTCGCCGCACTGGCGATCAAGCAAGCGGCGGGCGACCTGGTGGAGGCGATCTTTCTGCTGCGCGCCTACCGCACCACGTTGCCGCGTTTCAGCCCGAGCCTGCCGATCGATACGGCCGACATGCAGCTCAGCCGGCGCCTGTCCGCGACCTTCAAGGATGTGCCGGGCGGGCAATTGCTGGGCCCGACCTTCGATTACACCCATCGCTTGCTGGACTTTGCCTTGCTCGCCGAGGGCGAGTATCCGGGGCCGCAGCTCACGCCAAAAGCCAGCCTCGAACCGTGCCCGCGAGTACTCGGTTTGCTGGCCAAGGAAGGCTTGATCAAGAGCGAGTCCGACAACAACGACAGCGTCGCCGACATCACCCGCGACCCGCTGGAACTGCCGGCCAGCCGCGCCGAACGCTTGCAGGCACTGGCCCGTGGCGATGAAGGTTTTCTGTTGGCGCTGGGCTATTCCACGCAACGCGGTTATGGCCGCAACCACCCGTTTGCCGGGGAAATTCGCATCGGTGACGTGGAAGTCTGGATCGATCCCGAAGAGCTGGGTTTCCCGATCAATCTGGGCAGCATCGAAGTCACCGAGTGCGAGATGGTCAACCAGTTTGTCGGCTCGGCCACCGAGCTGGCGCAGTTCACGCGCGGCTACGGTCTGGCCTTCGGACATGCCGAGCGCAAGGCCATGGGCATGGCGCTGGTCGACCGCGCACTGCGCGCTGGCGAGTTCAACGAAGAGATTGTGTCACCGGCGCAGCAAGAGGAATTCGTGCTGATGCATTGCGACAACGTCGAGGCCGCCGGTTTCGTGTCGCACCTCAAATTACCTCACTACGTGGACTTCCAGGCCGAACTGGAACTGATCCGCAAACTGCGCAAGCCGGCCGAGGGCCACAGCCATGAATGATCTGAGCAACGCCATCAAGGACAGGGCGCAAACTCGCGACGCGGCATACAACTTCGCCTACCTCGACGAACAGACCAAACGCATGATCCGCCGCGCCTTGCTCAAGGCTGTGGCGGTCCCCGGTTATCAGGTGCCGTTCGGTGGCCGCGAGATGCCGCTGCCTTACGGCTGGGGCACCGGCGGCATGCAATTGACCGCCGCGATTCTCGGTGCCGATGACGTGCTCAAAGTCATCGACCAAGGCGCGGACGACACCACCAACGCCGTGTCGATCCGCCGCTTCTTCGCCCGCACCGCTGGCGTCGCGACGACTGAAAGCACGCCGGATGCGACGGTGATCCAGACTCGTCACCGCATCCCGGAAACCCCGCTGCACGCCGATCAGATCATGGTCTACCAGGTACCGATTCCGGAGCCGCTGCGCTTTATCGAACCGTCGGAAACCGAGACCCGGACCATGCACGCCCTCAATGATTACGGGGTCATGCACGTCAAGCTGTACGAGGACATCGCCACCTTCGGGCACATCGCCACCGCTTACGCCTACCCCGTGATGGTGGATGAACGCTACGTGATGGACCCGTCGCCGATCCCCAAATTCGACAACCCGAAACTCGACATGAGCCCGGCGCTGATGCTGTTCGGTGCCGGCCGGGAAAAGCGCCTGTACGCGGTGCCGCCATTCACCAAAGTCACCAGCCTCGACTTCGAGGATCACCCCTTTGAAGCGCAGAAGTGGGAGGCGTGCTGCGCCATTTGCGGCAGCGCTGACTCTTTCCTCGATGAGTTGATTCTCGACGACGCCGGCACCCAGAGCTTCGTCTGTTCCGACACCTATTACTGCGCCCAGCGCGTCAGCCAGCAGGAGCAGGACCAATGAACCAGGCACTGAAAAATGATCTGTCGGTGACCACGGCCGAGCCGCTGTTGCAGGTGCGTAATCTGTCGCTGCTGTATGGGCCGGAAAAGGGCTGCCAGGACGTCAGCTTCGACCTGTATCCCGGTGAAGTGCTGGGGATTGTCGGCGAGTCTGGCTCGGGTAAATCGACTTTGCTGTCGCTGCTCAGCGGACGCTTGCCACCGCAGCGCGGCAGCATCGGTTACCGCGACAAACAGGGCCAATGGCTGGACCTGTACAGCGCCAGCGAAGCCGAGCGCCGGACCTTGCTGCGCACCGAATGGGGCTTCGTCGAACAGAACCCGCGCGACGGCTTGCGCATGGGCGTGTCGGCCGGCGCCAACATCGGCGAACGCCTGATGGCCCAAGGCGTGCGCAATTACCAGCAATTGCGCGGGGCAGGCATCGACTGGCTGAGCCAGGTGGAAATCGACCCACAGCGCATCGACGACTTACCGCGAACATTCTCGGGCGGCATGCAACAGCGGCTGCAAATTGCTCGCAACCTGGTGTCGAGCCCGCGCCTCGTTTTCATGGACGAGCCGACTGGCGGCCTCGATGTGTCGGTGCAAGCGCGCTTGCTCGATTTGCTCCGTGGCCTGGTGCGTGAACTGGACCTGGCGGTGGTGATCGTCACTCACGACCTGGCGGTGGCCCGTTTGCTGGCCGATCGACTGATGGTGATGCGCCGCTCGCGGGTGGTGGAAACCGGGCTGACCGATCAGGTTCTCGACGATCCGCAGCACCCTTATTCGCAACTGCTGGTGTCTTCGGTGTTGCAGCCGTGAAGCCCCGTTCAACTGTGGAAACCGAGCGATGAATACCTTGATCGAGGTCCGTGACCTCTCGAAAACCTTCACCCTGCATCAGCAACACGGCGTGGTCCTGAACGTGCTGCACGGGGTCGATTTCAGCGTGGCGGCGGGGGAGTGCCTGGTGCTGCACGGTCAGTCCGGCGCCGGCAAAAGTACCTTGCTGCGCACCGTGTACGGCAACTACCTGCCGGCCGGCGGCAGCATTCGCGTGCAGCACGACGGCCAGTGGCTGGAGCTGGTGGGCGCCGAACCGCGCGACATTCTGCAGGTGCGTCAGCGCACCCTGGGTTATGTCAGTCAGTTCTTGCGGGTGATTCCGCGTGTGGCCTGCCTGGATGTGGTGATGGAGCCGGCCCTGGCCCGTGGCTGGTCGAAAGAACGGGCGCAGACGCGGGCCGAATTGCTGCTCAGCCGCCTGAACATTCCGCAGCGTCTGTGGCAATTGGCACCCGGCACGTTCTCGGGTGGCGAGCAGCAACGGGTCAACATCGCACGCGGCTTCATGGTGGCGTGGCCGGTGATGTTGCTCGACGAACCGACCGCGTCCCTCGACGAGATCAATCGCCAGGTGGTGCTGGAGCTGATGAACGAAGCGAAAACCGCCGGTGCCGCACTGATTGGCATCTTCCACGACCGCACCGCCCGCGAGGCGGTTGCCGACCGCCATCTCGATATGACTCCCGCCGCTGTGAACCAAGAGGAATACGCCGATGCCCGTTGAACAGATCCTCAGCAATGCCCGACTGGTCACCGCTGACCGCGTGTTCCTTGGCAGCGTGCTGTTGCGCGACGGCTTGATCGCCGACGTCAGCGAAGGCCTGAGCCGGTTGCCTCACGCCCAGGACCTCAACGGTGATTTCCTGTTGCCGGGGCTGGTGGAATTGCACACCGACAACCTCGAACGCCACATGACCCCGCGTCCCGGCGTGGACTGGCCGTCGATTTCGGCGGTGCTCAGCCACGACGCGCAGATCATCGCGGCCGGCATCACCACGGTGTTCGATGCTGTTTCCATCGGTGACGTAAACCCCAAGGGCAATCGCATGCAGAAATTGCCGGCGATGCTGGAAGCGATCTCCAGTGCCTCCGACGCCGGGCTGACCCGCGCCGAACACCGTCTGCACCTGCGTTGCGAGTTGTGCCACCCGGATACCCTGAGCGTGTTCCGCGACCTGGTGGAACACCCACTGGTGCAACTGGTGTCGGTGATGGACCACTCGCCGGGTCAGCGTCAATTTGTGCTGGAGTCCAAATACCGTGAGTACTACATGGGCAAGTACCACCTGACCACGGCGCAGATGGATGAATTCATCACCTTGCAGGTGGCCAACTCCCGGCAGTACAGCGACCGCTATCGTGCGGCGATTGTCGAGCATTGCCTGGCGCGCGGCCTGTCGGTGGCCAGCCATGACGACGCGACGCTCGCGCATGTCGAAGAGTCGGCGCGCTACGGCATGACCATCGCCGAATTCCCGACCACCGTTGAGGCGGCGCGCGGCAGCCAGCAGCAAGGCATGAAAGTGCTGATGGGCGCACCGAACATCGTGCGCGGCGGTTCGCACTCGGGTAACGTCGCCGCCGCCGACCTGGCTGCCGAAGGGTTGCTGGATATCCTTTCCAGCGATTACTACCCGGCCAGCCTGCTGCAAGCGGCGTTTGCGCTGGCCGCCCAGGACAACGCGTGTGATCTGGCCCACGCCGTGCGCATGGTCAGCCTGGCCCCGGCCCGGGCGGCGGGTTTGAATGATCGCGGCGAAATCGCCGTCGGACTGCGCGCGGACCTGGTGCAAGCCAGAAGCCGCGACGGGCTGCCGGTGGTGCAACAAGTGTGGCGCGAAGCGAAGAGGGTGTTTTGATGGCCGGCAGGTTGATCTATCTCATCGGACCTTCAGGTTCGGGCAAGGACAGCCTGCTGGATGCCGCACGCACACCGTTGGCTGAACGTGGCTGTCGCATCGTACGGCGGGTCATTACGCGCTCGGCGGAAGCGGTGGGCGAGGCGGCGCACGGCGTCAGCGTCGAACAGTTCGCCGAGCTGGAGGCTCAGGGTGCGTTTGCCCTGAGCTGGCACGCCAATGGTTTGTCCTATGGCATTCCTCGGGAGATTGACGACTGGCTGGCGGCGGGGCAGGACGTGTTGGTCAATGGTTCACGCGCGCATCTGCCGCCAACCCGGCAGCGATATCCAGACGCGTTGGTGCTGTTGTTGACCGTCGATCAAACCGTATTGCGCCAGCGACTGCTGGCGCGGGGGCGTGAATCGGTGACCGAGATCGATCAGCGACTGGCGCGCAATGCGCGTTTCAGTGAACGCCTGCTGACCGATCACGGTCCGGCAGTGCACCTGCTGGATAACTCTGGGGCGCTGGAGCGCACGGTCGAACGCCTGCTGGCCTGCATCGACGAGCATTGCGTATGCGCCTGACATTACTGGGCACCGGTGACGCGCGGCAGGTGCCGGTCTACGGCTGCGAATGCGTGGCCTGCATTAATGCCCGCAACGATGAACGACTCAGGCGTCGACCGTGCAGCGCGCTGATCGAATGCGGTGATCAGCGCTGGCTGATCGACAGCGGCTTGCCCGACCTGACCGAACGCTTCCCGCCTCGCAGCTTCAACGGCATTTTCCAGACCCACTACCACGCCGATCACGCCCAAGGCCTGCTGCATTTACGCTGGGGCCAGGGACTGGTGATCCCGGTGCACGGCCCAGTGGACCCGGAAGGCTTGGCCGACCTCTACAAACACCCCGGCATCCTCGATTTCAGCCAACCGTTCAACCCGTTTGAAACCCGCCAGTTTGGCGGTCTCAGCGTCACGGCGTTACCGCTGCAGCACTCCAAGCCGACCCTCGGTTATGTGCTGGAAGGCGAGGGGCGAAGGATCGCCTACCTGACCGACACCGTGGGCTTGCCCCCGGCGACAGCTGAATGGCTGCAACGAGCACCGCTGGACCTGCTGGTCCTCGACTGCTCAATGCCGCCACAACCTCAGGCGCCACGTAACCACAATGACCTGACGCTGGCGTTGCGCTGTATTGAAGACTTGCAACCGGTGTCTGCGGTGTTGACGCATGTCGGGCATACGCTGGATGCGTGGTTGCTGGAGCATGGGGGGGAGTTGCCGCCCAGGGTTACGGTGGCTTTTGATGGTTGCGTGTTGTAGGGCAGAAGGCATTTGTGGTTTGTGTCAGTTCTCTTTTGTCAGTAACCCCTCCACATACTCCAAAAACGCCCGAGCCTTCGCGCTGGCCATTCTTCCGGTGGGAAATACCGCCCACAAATCCTGTTTCGGCAGGGTCCAATCCGTCATCACTGCCCTGACGGCACCACTGGCCAGTTCCGGGGCAAACATCCATTCGGAGGCCATGGTCAGCCCGAGATTGGCGAGGACCGCTTCGCGCAATCCTTCGGCGGCACTGACGCGAATGCGGCCGTTGATGATCACGGACTGTTCTTCGCTCCCGTTGCGAAATTGCCAGTTGGCGCCGCCGCCCAAGGCGTAGACCACAGCCTGGTGTTTGCACAGGTCAGCCGGGCAGGTGGGTTCGCCGTGTTTGTCGAAATAGGCCGGCGTGCCGAGTACTACACGTCGGCACTCGGCGATCTTGCGGGCGGTGAGGCCGGAGTCGCTCAGGGCGCCCATGCGCAGGGCGATGTCGACGCCTTCTTCGACCAGATTGAGGTTGCGGTCGTCGAGCAGCAGGTCGATGTTCAGGTCCGGGTTCTGATCGAGGAACGGCCCGAGGTGCGGCACGATATGGATTCGGCCGAAGGTCACGGCGGCGCAGATGCGCAGGTTGCCGGTGAGCCCGCTGGCGGCACCGCGCGCGGCATTGTCGGCCTCGTCGGATTCTTCGATGGCACGCTTGGCGCGTTCGAAAAACGCCAGGCCGGCCTCGGTGGGCGTCAGGCCTCGGGTCGAGCGCAACAGCAGTCGCACGGCCAGGCGTGATTCGAGTTGCGCAATGGCTTTCGACACGGCGGGCTGGCCGATATTCAGGCGCCGGGCGGCAGCGGAAAACGAGCCGGTTTCCACGACGTAGACGAAGGTTTCCATTGCGGCGAGGCGATCCATTCGAAGCCCTTGTGCAGTCTGATGCCTTTAGGAAATCCCCTGTGGGATTGTTGTGTTCAGTTAGAACGCGGCTTTGCCGATAGAGGAGCCGCCGTCGACAAACAGCGTTTGCCCGGTGATAAACCCGCTCTGCTCGGACAACAGAAACGCAATCGCCGCTGCGATCTCCTGCGGTTGCCCCAATCGCCCCATCGGCACACCTGCCAGATACCGCGCTTCACCTTCACTGCCCGGCGGATTGTTGGTGCGGAACAATTCGGTTTCCGTCGGCCCCGGTGCCACGGCGTTAACCGTCACGCCAGTTTTCGCCAGCTCCAGCGCCCACGAGCGTGTGAAGCTGATCAGCGCCGCTTTGGCGGCCGCATACGCCGTGCGTTGGGTAATCCCGAGCACGGTCAGACTGGAAATATTCACCACCCGACCCCAACCCTTGGCGCGCATGTTCGGCAGCAGTGCCTGGGTGGCCTGCAACGCCGAATGGAGGTTGACCCGCATCACATCGTCGAACGTATCCAGATCGATTTCACCCAACACTTGCGGGCGTACCAGACCGACGTTGTTCACCAGCCCATCAAACTCGTACGTCCTGGCCAGATCCGCCAGGACTTCCTGAGTCAGCGTCCGGTCGCTCAAATCCAGCGGAAACAGAATGCCGGGGAACGTCAGGTCAGGTGTCCGGGCAATCCCGACCACCCGGTGCCCAGCACGATCCAGATGCTCGGCCACCGCACGGCCAATGCCTTTGCTCGCGCCAGTGATGAGAAAAGTACGACGGGTCATTTCACACTCCTTGAAAAGAACCTGCCGCCGGGGTGGGCGGCAGTGAAAGGGTCAGCCGCGAATCGCATCCAGCATTGCTTCAGGCTCAGGACGCTGAGTGTAATCCGGGTTGACCTCGGCGTAACGAATCACGCCATCCTGACCAATCACATAACGTGCCGGCATCGGCAGCGTCCACGACGGATCATCATTGAAAGTCGGCAAATCATTGCGCAGATTCTTGTACAGCTCGATCAGGTAATCCGGCAACTCAAAGCGCAAACCAAAGGCGTGCGCCACCTCATTGTGAGTATCGCTGAGGATCGGGAATTCAAGGCCATTGGTGCGCACAGACTTGCGGTTGTTGGCAGCAATTTGCGGAGAAATCGCCAGCAGGCTGGCGCCAGCCTCCTGCAACGACGGCAGAAAATCCTGTAATGCTTGCAGCTCCATGTTGCAGTAAGGGCACCACACGCCACGGTAGAACGTCAGCACCAACGGACCTTTGGCCAGTAGATCGGCGGATGACACCGGATGGCCGTCGGGGTCCTTGAGCGTGAACAACGGCGCCTTGTCGCCCACCTTCAACGCCTTGCTTGCCGCGCCTGAGGCAAACAGTTCCGCGGTGGCACGCTCCATGATCGGGTGGATTTCAGCGGGCGCGTTGTAGGGCGGTTTACCCGCTTTGAAGTCAGCTTTGAACGCATCGAGTTTTGCTTGCAGGGGCATGATCGTAATCCTGGGTGAGGAGGCCGGTTGGCTTGGATCGATAGTGACCTTGGCACGGGGAGGGTGGAACGCAGGTGGGGGGCATAGGATTCATTCTTGGGGGGAATGAGAGCTTTCACATCCTGAAAAACAACGTGAACAGACCCTGTCTGGATTCTATGGTCCAGTGACGGTTCATTTACGTGATGTTTTGCTGGAGGAACGACTGTGCACTATCCAATCATTATCGAGTGGGGAGACGACAGAGCGGCAATTGGTATTCAAATACCTGACATCCCTGGCGCGGTGACCGCAGGGGATACGTTTGAGGAGGCGTACAACGCAGCCATTGAAGTCGCACAGATCCTGCTGCAAAAAAAGGAGGAGGAGGGGTTGGTTGTTCCGACGCCGACGTCAGTGAGCACGCATCGGGATAATCCGGAATTCGCGGGAAGAGGATGGGGGATGTTGAAAGTTTGAATAAGGCGATTGCCGTCATATCGCATCGCGAGCAAGCTCGCCTCCACAGGATTGGCGATTACCTGTGGGAGCGAGCTCGCGATGCTTTGAAAAGCTTAAGCCGTCGCCAACGAAGCCTTCTGCGAAGCACTCAAAAACCGCAGCAACGCCAGCAGCGGAAACGCACTGCCCACAATCACGATCCACAACCAGCCGCCGTGTTCATACACCGCACTGGCCACCGACGAACCGAACGCGCCGCCGATGAAGATGCTGGTCATGTACAGCGCGTTCAGGCGGCTGCGGCTTTTGGCGTCGAGGGCGTAGACCGCGCGTTGGCCAAGGACCATGTTCATCTGAACGCAGAAGTCGAGTACCACGCCGGTCACGGCCAGGCCGATGACGCTGTACACCGGATGGATGAACGCCGGCAGGAAGCTCAGGCTGGCGAATATCAGGGCCAGCAAGGACGCCATGCGGGTGTGGCCGGCATCGGCCAGGCGACCGGCGATGGGCGCGGCGATAGCGCCGATGGCACCGACCAGGGCGAAGATCGCGATCTGGGTTTGCGACAGGCCATGATTGCGCGCCAGTTCCAGCGGCACGGCGGTCCAGAACAGGCTGAACGTGGCGAACATGCACCCCTGGTAAAACGCGCGCTGACGCAACACCGGTTGTTGACGCAACAGCGTCCACAGCGAGCCGAGCAACTGCCCATAAGAAGCACTGTGATCCGGCTGGCGCTTGGGAATGGTCAGTGCGAGCACGATGCTGATCGCCGCCATCAACGCGGCCGCAATCATGAACATTGCGCGCCAGCCGAAGTGGTCAGCCACCACGCTGGACACCGGTCGTGCCAGCAGAATACCCAGCAGCAAACCGCCCATGATCCCGCCGACCACACGGCCGCGAGATTCTTCCGGTGCGAGGTGTGCGGCCAGTGGAATCAGGATCTGCACCGACACCGAGCTGAAGCCCACCAACAACGAGATCAGCAAAAACACATTGGGCTGATCGGTAAACGCAGCGCCCAGCAAACTGGCAATCGCCACCACGGTGGTGATGATCATCAATCGGCGGTTTTCCAGCAGATCGCCCAGCGGCACGAGGAAGAACAACCCAAGCGCATAGCCAATTTGCGTCAGCGAAACGATCAGGCTGGCCATGGTGTTGGTCAGGCCGATGTCCGGTGCGATCAGGCCAATGATCGGCTGGGCATAGTAAATATTGGCCACGATGGCGCCGCAGCAGAAGGCGAAGAGCAGCACCATGCCTTTGGTCATTGTCGCGGCACCGTGGGGCGCCTGGGTCGTTGGTTTCATAACGGGTCTCGCTGGACAAAAGGGAATGCGCGAAGGCTAAGCGGCAAGCTCAAACGCCGGAAGAGAGGTTGAAGTGATAGCAATCATTCCATTGCGGAATGAGTGACGCCGGCCATGTGCTGTTTGCCGATGCACCTTGCGTCCAAAAAATGTGAGGCCCGATGATACATTCACTTACATCCTGTTCGATAGCGTGCTTATGTTCTCTCTCACGTTTCATAACCGGAAGGCACTGCCATGAATGCGATGATTCGCCACCTGATTCGCGGCGCTTCAGCCCTGACACTGATGACCCTGTTTACCACTGGCCTGACCCAGGCGGCCGATGCACCGGGCTTGCGCATTGGTGTTCGCGGAGAGATCACCGGGGTCAGCCCCGACGCGTTGAAAGTCCACGTCAACAGCGGCGAAAACGTGGTCATCAACCTGACCAATGACACCAAGATCCGTGCCGTCACCCTGGCCAACATCGAAGACATCAAACCCGGCAGCTACATCGGCTCGGCGGCGATTCCGCAGGATGATGGCACGCTCAAGGCGCTGGAAGTCCACGTCTTCCCGCCGGAACTGGCCGGCAGTGGCGACGGGCATCGGCCGTTTGACCTGGTCAAGGGCAGCAGCATGACCAATGGCAGCGTCGGCGACCTGGTGGTCAGCAATGGCCGAGTGTTGACGGTTAACTACAAGGGCGGGCAGCAGAAGATTCTGGTGCCGATGGACGTGCCGATTGTAAACCTGATGCCGGGGGATCGCAGTTTGCTCAAGGTGGGGGTGAAGATCGTGACGTTTGTGACGCAGAGTGCGGACGGGACGCTGACGGCGCAATCGATCTCGGCGGGTAAAGATGGCGTGACACCGCCCATGTGAAGGCAAGTCACAACCCCACAGGGGGATTTTTGGTGAGCTTGGGGTTTGTGATCAGGCACAAAAAAGGCGACCTGTTCAGGTCGCCTTTTTCATTGCCGCTCAGGAATTACTGACCGGTGTAAATCTGATCAAAGATCCCGCCATCGTTGAAGTGAGTCTTCTGCACTGTGCGCCAGTCACCAAAGGTCTTCTCAACCGACAGGAAGTCCACTTTCGGGAACCGATCGGTGTACTTGGCCAATACCGCCGGGTCACGTGGGCGCAGGTAGTTCGCTGCTGCAATCTCCTGACCTTCCGGTGACCACAGGTACTTCAGATATTCCTCGGCCGCCGCGCGCGTGCCTTTCTTGTCGACAACTTTGTCGACCACCGTCACCGGCGGCTCGGCTTCGGCAGAAACGCTTGGGTAGATCACTTCAAACTGGTCACGACCAAACTCGCGGGCAATCATTTCCGCTTCGTTTTCGAAGGTCACCAGCACGTCGCCGATCTGGTTGGTCATGAAGGTAGTGGTGGCTGCGCGGCCGCCGGTGTCGAGCACTGGAGCCTGCTTGAACAGTTTGCCGACGAACTCCTTGGCCTTGTTCTCGTCACCGCCATTCTTCAGCACATAGCCCCAGGCCGACAGGTAGGTATAGCGACCATTACCCGAGGTTTTCGGGTTCGGCACGATCACCTGGACGCCATCCTTGAGCAGGTCCGGCCAGTCTTTCAGGGCTTTCGGGTTGCCTTTACGGACGATGAATACGGTGGCGGAAGTGAACGGCGCACTGTTGTTCGGCAAGCGCGTGACCCAGTTGTCCGGCACCAGTTTGCCGTTGTCCGCCAGGGCGTTGATATCGGTCGCCATGTTCATGGTGATGACATCAGCCGGCAGACCGTCGATCACCGAACGTGCCTGTTTGCTGGAGCCGCCGAAGGACATCTGCAGGGTGATGTTTTCGTTGTGCTCGGCTTGCCAGTGTTTCTGGAAGGCAGTGTTGTAGTCCTTGTAGAAATCGCGCATCACGTCATAGGAAACGTTAAGCAGGGTCGGGGCGGCCTGAGCCATGCTGGTCAATGCCAGGCCAGCGGCCAGAAGTGAGGCGCCAAAGAGTTTTTTCACTGCGCAGTCCTTGTTCTAATTTAAAAGTGAGGCAATTTGCCAGCGACTATAGCCGGGCTCGCATAGGCCTTTAAAGATTAAAAAGCTCTTTGCTTATTCCAGTTTCTTAAACAACGCATTACCGCATCGCGAGCAGAATGCCGCGCCGTGTTCGTGGCTGTTTTTCTTGCACACCGGGCAGTCGTGTTGCAACTGTTCGCCACGCATCGCGTTGGCCAGTTCGGCGGTGAAAATCCCGGTGGGTACGGCAATGATCGAGTAACCGGTGATCATCACCAGCGACGAAATCACCTGGCCCAGTGGCGTCTTCGGCACGATGTCGCCGAAGCCCACGGTGGTCAGCGTAACGATCGCCCAATAGATGCCTTTGGGAATGCTGGTGAAGCCGTGTTCCGGACCCTCGATCACGTACATCAAGGTGCCGAACACCGTCACCAGGGTGCAGACGCTGACCAGAAACACCACGATCTTCTGCTTGCTGCCGCGCAGCGCCGACATCAAATAGTTGGCTTGCTTCAGATAAGGACTGAGCTTGAGTACGCGGAAAATCCGCAGCATCCGAATGATCCGGATGATCAGCAGGTACTGCGCATCGGCGTAATACAGCGCGAGGATGCCGGGCACGATGGCCAGCAAATCCACCAGCCCATAGAAGCTGAACGCGTAGCGCAACGGTTTGGGTGAGCAATACAGCCGCAGGATGTATTCGACGGCGAAAACGAAAGTGAAGCCCCACTCGATATACGCCAGCAGATCGGCGTAGTTCTGGTGAATCGCGTCGATGCTGTCGAGCATCACGATGACGATGCTGGCAAGGATGATCAACAGCAGGATGCCGTCGAAGCGCCGCCCCGCCTTGGTGTCGCTCTGGAAAACCATGACGTAAAGTTCTTCACGCCAGTTTTTGCTGCTGTCCATGGATACCGCCTGAACCAATGATCAGCGCAGCCTAGGTTGATTCTCCCCAGGAGCGCAAGGCGCAGTGGTCCTCGTGGCTTTGCCGAGCACTTGAACGATCGTACGGATCAGCCAGCAACCGAGGATGAACGGCGCGGTCAGCGTGGGCAGGCCGATAGCGGCAAACACGGGTGTCAGCAGCAGCGCGAGTGCAATAGCGAGCGGTGGCAGCCACGGTTGTTGGCGTTGCGAGCTGAAGGCGAGGGCGGCGAGCACGGCGTTATAACCACCGAGGCCGAGCAGGGCGGTGTAGAAGTCGTGATTCAGCAGGCTCCAGCCCATGCCCGCGACAGACGCCAACATCGCCCAGCAGAAAGCGCGACGGTCAGCGATCAGTAATCCAGCGGCAATCAAAGCGCCGGCCAGCGGATGACCGAGGAACATCACCTGCCCGAGGCTTTTGAGGGGGGCGGTGAGCATGTTCAGGGTGTTGATTTCGATCAAGTGCGCCTGGGTCGATGGCGTGGCGAAGCACAGCAGTAACCAGCCCAATCCGACGAAGGGCGCGGTGTAGGCGGGCAGGTATTGGCTGACCCGGGAGCGTTTGAGCCACTGTTGAGTCAGCATCGCGCTCAGGCCACCGCAGGCAATGATCATCAGCGGCAGCATGGCCGACCATGGGAAATAAAGGCTCAGCAGCACGCCGAGCAAGACACCGTTGTAGCTGAACAATCCGGCCTGACGATCTTCCTTGGCGTAGTTGCGACGTTGCGCGGTAAGCAACCCGGCGACACCGCCCAGCAGCGCACCGCCGAGCAGGGTGGGCGCGGTAAACAGAATCGCCAACAGGCACAGCAGGCCGCACAGCGGATTTCGCTGGAGGAAGATCTGACTGAAACCGTTGAGCAGGGCAGTCGCCCAGTCGGGGCAGTGGGTGTTGAAGTGATTGGCAGGCATTTTAGTTCAGTGTGTCAGTGGGACCGAGTTGCCTGCTTCGCGAGCAGGCTCGCTCCCACACTGAATCTTTGTTCAGTCTTGGCTCTGTAAACGACACAAAACCAATGTGGGAGCGAGCCTGCTCGCGAAGTGGCCGGTATGTGCGCTCTAGATCAGGGTTTCGATGCGCAATGAGTTAGTCGACCCCGGCTGCCCAAACGGCACACCCGCAGTGATCAATAACGTGTCGCCGCGCTGAGCCATGCCCTGGGCCTGGGCAATTTCCAGCGCCGTCGAACACACTTCATCCACCTGCCGCAGCCGATCATTGACCACCGAGTGCACGCCCCACGCCACGGTCAGGCGGCGAGCGGTCTGCAGGTTCGGCGTCAGGTTGAGGATCGGCACCGTCGGCCGTTCCCGCGCCGCGCGCAAACTCGAGGTGCCGGACTCGCTGTAGTTCACCAGCACCGCCACCGGCAGCACATTGCTGATCCGACGAATCGCACAGCTGATCGCGTCAGACACCGTCGCCTCGGCTTTCGGCCTGCTCACGTCCAGTTGCGCCTGATAGTCCGGACCGTTTTCCACTTGGCGGATGATCTTGCTCATCATCTGCACGGCTTCCAGCGGGTATTCGCCGGAGGCGGTTTCCGCCGACAGCATCACCGCATCCGCACCTTCAGCCACGGCGTTGGCCACGTCGGTGACCTCGGCGCGGGTCGGGGCCGGGGAGAAGCGCATCGACTCGAGCATCTGCGTCGCCACCACCACCGGTTTGCCGAGCTCACGGCAGAGGGTGATGATGTTTTTCTGAATCTGCGGCACGCTTTCTGCCGGCACTTCCACGCCCAGATCGCCGCGAGCGACCATGATCGCGTCGCTCAATTCAGCGATTTCCCGCAGCTGAGTCACCGCCGATGGTTTCTCGATCTTGGCCATCAAGAACGCTTTGTCGCCGATCAACTCGCGAGCTTCGCGGATGTCTTCCGGACGCTGCACAAACGACAGCGCGACCCAGTCCACACCCAACTCCAGGCCGAAGCTCAAATCACGGCGATCCTTGGCGGTCAGCGGGCTCAGTTCCAGCACCGCTTGCGGCACGTTCACGCCTTTGCGGTCTGACAGTTCGCCGCCATTGAGCACGGTGGTGTCGATGGCGTCGGAGTACTTGGTCACCACACGAAGGCGCAGCTTGCCGTCGTCCAGCAGCAGGTCCATGCCCGGCTCGAGCGCGGCGATGATTTCCGGGTGAGGCAGGTTGACGCGGCGCTCGTCACCCGGCGTCGGGTCCAGATCCAGGCGCAAGGCCTGACCGCGATGCAGTTGCACCTTGCCTTCGGCGAACTTGCCGACCCGCAGTTTCGGGCCTTGCAGGTCCATCAGAATGCCCAGCGGGTAATTCAGCTGGCGCTCGACTTCACGAATCCACTGGTAGCGCTGAGCGTGGTCGGCGTGGTCACCGTGGCTGAAGTTCAGGCGGAAAATGTTGACCCCGGCCTGCACCAGTTCGCGGATGTCGTCGATCCCGTCGATGGCAGGGCCGAGGGTGGCGAGGATCTTAACCTTCTTGTCAGGCGTCATGTTTAGGGCTCTCGAGAATCAAAATGGCGCGGAAGTCGTTGACGTTGGTGCGGGTCGGCTCGGTGACGATCAGTGCGTCCAGCGCCTCGAAATAGCCGTAGCCATTGTTGTTGTCGAGTTCGTCGCTGGCGCTCAAACCGAGGGCGGCGGCACGGGCGTAGCTGTCCGGGGTCATGATCGCGCCGGCGTTGTCTTCAGAGCCGTCAATGCCATCGGTGTCACCGGCCAGGGCGTAGACGCCCGGCAGGCCTTTGAGGCTGTCGGTCAGGCTCAGCAGAAATTCGGCGTTGCGCCCGCCACGACCATTGCCGCGCACGGTCACGGTGGTTTCACCGCCCGAGAGAATCACGCAGGGCGTCGCCAATGGCTGACCGTGCAGCACGACCTGCCGGGCGATGCCGGCGTGGACCTTGGCCACTTCGCGGGATTCGCCTTCCAGATCGCCGAGGATCAGCGGGCTGAAACCGGCCTGCCGCGCTTTCACGGCGGCCGCTTCCAGCGACTGCTGTGGACGGGCGATCAACTGGAAATGACTGCGCGCGAGGCTCGGATCGCCGGGTTTGACCGTCTCCGATTCCGCGCTTTGCAGCCAGTTACGCACCGAGGCCGGAGCGTCGATGCCGTAGCGCTTGAGGATCGCCAGTGCTTCGGCGGAGGTGCTTGGGTCGGCCACGGTCGGGCCGGAGGCGATGACCGTGGCGAGGTCGCCCGGCACATCGGAAATCGCGTAGGTATACACAGTGGCCGGCCAACAGGCTTTGCCGAGACGGCCGCCCTTGATCGCCGAGAGGTGTTTGCGCACGCAGTTCATCTCGCCGATGGTCGCGCCGGATTTGAGCAGGGCTTTGTTGATCGATTGCTTGTCGGCGAGGGTGATACCGGCTGCGGGCAATGCGAGCAGGGCAGAGCCGCCGCCAGAAAGGAGGAAGATCACGCGGTCGTCTTCGGTCAGGTTGCTGACCAGTTCAAAGACCCGCTTGGCGACGGCCTGACCGGCAGCGTCCGGCACCGGATGCGCCGCTTCGACCACTTCGATTTTTTCGCACGGGGCGCCGTGGCCGTAACGCGTCACCACCAGCCCGCAGACTTCACCCTGCCAGCAACGCTCGACCACTTGCGCCATGGCGGCCGCGGCTTTGCCGGCGCCGATGACGATCACCCGACCGCTGCGATCTTTGGGCAAATGGGCTTCGAGGACTTGCTGCGGATGGGCGGCGTCGATGGCTGTGGCGAACAGCTCGCGCAGGAATTGTTGCGGATCGACCGACATGGCGGGCTCCCGGAATTCTTGTTATTGGAGGGGCGGCTCGGTTACCTGTGGGAGCGACCTGTGGCGAGGGGGCTTGCCCCCGTTGGGCTGCGAAGCAGCCCCAAAATCTGTGATGCGACAACGATCTTGTGAGTGCTTCGCACTCAAACGGGGCGATGCGGCGTTCCGACAAGCCCCCTCGCCACAGGCCCACTCCCACAGGGTTTTGTGCAGAGCTTACTTATCGCGAATCGAGAAATTCGCCATGTGTTCCAGGCCCTTGATCAGCGCCGAGTGGTCCCAGTTGCTGCCACCGATGGCCGCGCAGGTGCTGAACACTTGCTGGGTGTTGGCGGTGTTCGGCAGGTTGATGCCAAGTTCCTTGGCACCTTGCAGGGCCAGGTTCAGGTCTTTCTGGTGCAGGCTGATGCGGAAGCCTGGATCGAAAGTGCCTTTGATCATGCGCTCGCCGTGTACTTCGAGGATCTTCGACGAAGCGAAACCGCCCATCAGTGCTTCACGAACCTTGGCTGGATCGGCGCCGTTTTTCGAGGCGAACAGCAGGGCTTCGGCGACCGCCTGGATGTTCAGTGCAACGATGATCTGGTTCGCCACTTTCGCGGTTTGACCGTCGCCGTTACCACCGACCAGGGTGATGTTCTTGCCCATGGCCTGGAACAGCGGCAGGGCGCGTTCGAAGGCATCGGCGTCGCCGCCGACCATGATGCTCAGGCTCGCTGCCTTGGCGCCGACTTCACCGCCAGACACTGGCGCGTCGAGGTACTGGGCGCCTTTTTCATTGATTTTGGCCGCGAATGCTTTGGTGGCGGTCGGCGAGATCGAGCTCATGTCGATGACGATTTTGCCTTTACCGACACCGGCCGCGATACCGTCAGCGCGGAACAGCACGTCGTCTACCTGTGGGGTATCCGGCACCATGACGATGATGAATTCGGCTTCTTGCGCAACTTCTTTCGGGTTGGCCAGGGCGATGGCGCCGGCGGCAATCAGGTCAGCAGGCGCGGCGTCGTGGTGCGCCGACAGGAACAGGCTGTGACCGGCTTTCTGCAGGTTCAACGCCATTGGGTGGCCCATGATGCCGGTGCCGATAAATCCGATTTTAGCCATGAGAAAATCCTCTTGTTTTTGTGTTGCTCAATAATGTGCGCGATACACCTGTGGCGAGGGAGCTTGCTCCCGCTGGGGCGCGAAGCGGCCCCAAATCAGCCAGCGCGGTACATCAGGTAAATCCGGTCTGCAGGTTTTACGACTGCTTCGCAGCCGAGCGGGAGCAAGCTCCCTCGCCACAAGAACTGGTTCTATCTCAGATCGCGTTATGGGTTTTCAACCAGCCCAGGCCCGCTTCGGTGGTGGTCAGCGGCTTGTATTCGCAGCCAACCCAACCCTGATAACCAATCCGGTCCAGGTGTTCGAACAGGAAGCGGTAGTTGATTTCACCGGTGCCCGGTTCGTTGCGCCCTGGGTTGTCGGCCAACTGGATGTGGTTGATCTCGCCCAGGTGCGATTGCATCGTGCGGGCCAGGTCGCCCTCCATGATTTGCATGTGGTAGATGTCGTATTGCAGGAACAGGTTGGCGCTGCCCACTTGTTCGCGGATCGACAGGGCCTGCGCCGTGTTGTTCAGGTAGAAGCCCGGGATGTCGCGGGTGTTGATCGCTTCCATCACCAGCTTGATGCCCGCCGCTTGCAGCTTGTCGGCCGCGTACTTGAGGTTGGCGACGAAGGTTTTTTCCACGGTGTCATCGTCGACGCCTTGTGGACGGATACCGGCCAGGCAGTTGACCTGGGTGTTGCCCAGCACTTGTGCGTAGGCGATGGCCAGGGTCACACCAGCGCGGAATTCTTCGACGCGGTCCGGCAGGCACGCGATGCCGCGTTCGCCCTTGGCCCAGTCACCGGCCGGCAGGTTGAACAGCACTTGGGTCAGACCGTTGGCATCGAGCTTGGCCTTGATTTCGGCGGAGCTGAAGTCGTAAGGGAACAGGTACTCGACACCACTGAAACCGGCCTTGGCGGCCGCTTCAAAACGGGCAAGAAAATCCTGCTCAGTGAACAGCATGGACAGGTTGGCTGCGAAACGCGGCATGGTGGTCTCCCGTAAATATGTGCAGGCCCCCCAGTAGGAGCCAGCAAGCCGGCTCCTACTGGGGCGCAATCAATCGTTAATCAAGCAACGAAATCGCCGTTGGTGCGTCGTTGCCGACCAGCGCCAGGTCTTCGAATTCGTTGACGGCGTTGATCTCGGTGCCCATGGAAATGTTGGTCACGCGCTCCAGGATAATCTCGACGATCACCGGCACCTTGAACTCTTCGATCAGCTCCTGAGCCTTGCGCAGGGCAGGCTGGATCTGACCCGGTTCAAACACACGCAGTGCCTTGCAGCCGAGGCCTTCGGCGACCGCGACGTGATCGACACCGTAACCGTTGAGTTCCGGAGCGTTCAGGTTATCGAAGGACAGCTGCACGCAGTAGTCCATGTCGAAACCGCGCTGAGCCTGACGGATCAGCCCCAGGTACGAATTGTTTACCACAACGTGGATGTACGGCAGCTTGAACTGCGCGCCTACCGCCAACTCTTCGATCATGAACTGGAAATCATAGTCGCCCGACAGCGCCACGACCTTGCGGGTCGGATCAGCCTTGACCACACCCAGTGCCGCCGGAATGGTCCAGCCCAACGGGCCGGCCTGGCCGCAGTTGATCCAGTGACGCGGCTTGTAGACGTGCAGGAACTGCGCGCCGGCAATCTGCGACAGACCGATGGTGCTGACGTAGCAGGTGTCTTTGCCGAACACCTGGTTCATTTCTTCGTAAACGCGTTGCGGCTTGACCGGCACGTTGTCGAAGTGCGTCTTGCGCTGCAGGCTGGCTTTGCGCTGCTGGCAGTCTTGCAGCCAGGCGCTGCGGTTTTTCAGCTTGCCGGCGGCTTGCCATTCACGGGCGACTTCGATGAACACGGTCAGTGCGGCAGCGGCGTCGGAAACGATGCCCAGGTCCGGGTTGAACACGCGGCCGATCTGGGTCGGTTCGATGTCGACGTGAATGAACTTGCGGCCTTCGGTGTAGACGTCGATCGAGCCGGTGTGGCGGTTGGCCCAACGGTTACCCACGCCCAACACCACATCGGATTTGAGCATTGTCGCGTTGCCGTAGCGGTGCGAGGTCTGCAGGCCAACCATGCCGACCATCAACGGGTGATCGTCCGGAATGGTGCCCCAGCCCATCAGGGTCGGGATGACGGGGATGCCGGTCAGCTCGGCGAACTCGACCAGCAAGTCGCTGGCGTCGGCATTGATGATGCCGCCACCGGCCACCAGCAAAGGACGTTCAGCCTGATCGAGCATGGCCAGGGCCTTCTCGATTTGCACGCGGTTAGCGGTGGGCTTGGCCAGCGGCAGCGGTTGGTAAGCGTCGATGTCGAATTCGATTTCCGCCATCTGCACGTCGAACGGCAGGTCGATCAGCACTGGGCCTGGACGGCCGGAGCGCATTTCGTAGAAGGCTTTCTGGAACGCGTAAGGCACCTGGCCCGGTTCCATGACGGTGGTAGCCCACTTGGTCACTGGCTTGACGATGGCGGTGATGTCGACCGCCTGGAAGTCTTCCTTGTGCATACGGGCGCGGGGGGCCTGGCCGGTAATGCACAGGATCGGGATCGAGTCGGCCGAGGCGCTGTAGAGCCCGGTGACCATGTCCGTACCGGCAGGGCCGGAAGTACCGATGCACACGCCGATGTTGCCGGCCTTGGTGCGGGTATAACCCTCGGCCATGTGCGAGGCGCCTTCAACGTGGCGAGCGAGGACGTGATCGATGCCACCGACCTTCTGCAAGGCGGAGTACAGCGGGTTGATCGCGGCGCCCGGGATGCCAAAAGCGGTATCAACCCCTTCACGGCGCATCACCAGAACGGCGGCTTCGATTGCTCTCATTTTGCTCATTGTTTTGTGCCTCTTACGTTTTGTAATTGTATACAAGTGGCTTTGCGCAGAGTGTATTCACGGCGGACGGCGCAGGTCAATCCATTTTCTCAAGCGACCGTTTCATTCGTCGAAAGCCTTATCTAGTGTGGCTTTTCGTCGCATGTGGCGCTTTTCGAGAATTATTGTATACAAAAAAATAAGTCATTGTGTTCTATTTGTTGCATCGGACTGCGGCACAACGGCGCAGCCCAACGCCTTTCCGAAAAACAAAATGAGGACGGCACCATGAGCGCTTTAACCTTGAAAGTTGCAGTCAACCTGATCAACCAGGCCATTTCCGCAGGGCGTGCAATCTCCGCGGCTCCATTGACCGTTGCGGTACTGGATGCCGGCGGTCACCTGATCACCCTGCAACGCGAAGACGGCGCCAGCCTGCTACGCCCGCAGGTCGCCATCGGCAAAGCCTGGGGCGCAATCGCCCTGGGCAAAGGCTCACGCCTGCTGGCGCTGGACGCGCAACAGCGCCCGGCGTTTATCGCCGCCCTTAATAGCCTCGGGCAGGGCAGTGTGGTGCCGGCACCGGGTGGTGTGCTGATTCGGGATCAGGCCGGCAATGTGCTGGGAGCGGTGGGCATCAGCGGGGATCTGTCGGATGTGGATGAGCAGTGTGCGATCACTGCGATCGAGGCGCTGGGGTTGACCGCGGATGCTGGGGTAACGGCTTGATTGATGGGTGATTAACAGACCGCTTTCGCGAGCAGGCTCGCTCCCACAGTGGATTGGTGTACGACGCAGATCCACTGTGGGAGCGAGCCTGCTCGCGAAGCCAATCTATCCGACACATCCAGCTAAAAGTCTGCCACTCCCTCTGGCATTTAAAGGTCTAGCCTTCTGATGCCATCAGCTTGAGAGAGGCAAAGGAATGCCTGATCTATCCGCTTCACATCGCTTACGCCTTGGTCGTTTTGACGAGCCCAACCGAATTTATCTGCTGACCACCAACACACTTGGAAGAAAACCTGTCTTCAACGATGTCGCCTTGGGCAGATTGGTCGTAGCGCAGTTTCGCGCCGCTCAAGATCAAGGTTGTGCCAACTCATTGGCCTGGGTCGTCATGCCAGACCATTTTCATTGGTTGATCGAGTTGCAGCGCGGGTCGCTGAGTGGGCTGATGCAGCGGACTAAATCATTAAGTACTAAATCGGTAAACCTTTGCACTGGTCGTAAGGTCAGCCTTTGGCAGCAAGGCTTTCATGATCGAGCGCTGCGCCGTGAGGAGGATTTGGTGAAGTTAGCTCGGTACATCGTGGCCAACCCATTGCGGGCCGGGTTGGTAGAGCGGCTTGGCGACTATCCGCTGTGGGATGCGATCTGGGTTTGATCTGAAATCAGGTTGCCCCTTTCGCGAGCAGGCTCGCTCCCACAGGGGTTCGCGTTAAACGCAGATTTAGTGATCGCTGAAGATCCACTGTGGGAGCGAGCCTGCTCGCGAAGGGCGCACCACGGTCTACCGATCCGGCTCACACCCTTTAAGCACCAACCGGATAATCGTCTGCGCCGCCGCTTCATAATCGGCCTCATCCAGCTTGGCTTTGCCAGTAATCGCCGTGATCTGCCAGTCAAAGTCGGCATAGGTCTGGGTCGCGGCCCAGATGCTGAACATCAGGTGGTTGGGGTCGATGGCGGCGATCTGGCCGCGGTCGATCCAGGTCTGGATGCAGTCGATGTTGTGCTTGGCCTGGCTGTTGAGTTGTTCGACCAGGTCGGCGCTCAGGTGCGGAGCGCCGTGCATGATTTCACTGGCGAACACCTTGGAAGCGAACGGCAGGTCGCGGGAGATGCGGATTTTCGAGCGGATGTAGCCGCTCAGCACTTCGCTGGGTTCACCTTCAGGGTTGAACGGGGTCGAGGCCTGCAGAATCGGCTCGATGATACTTTCCAGGACCTCGCGGTAGAGGTTTTCCTTGGATTTGAAATAGTAGTAGACGTTGGGCTTGGGCAATCCCGCCTTGGCTGCGATGTCACTGGTTTTGGTCGCAGCGAAGCCCTTGTCGGCAAATTCTTCACTGGCGGCACGCAGGATCAGTTCTTTGTTGCGCTCGCGGATAGTGCTCATAAACCAGGGGGTTCCTTGCCTGTTCTGGCGGTTGCGCATGGTATCACCGGGCTCGCGCGACGCTCAAGAATGCCCCGTGTGGCACTCGGCCGCGCTATGCTGCGCAGCATTCATTCAAGAAGGAAACCTGATTCATGGCAGGAAGCAGTTTGCTGGTGCTGATCGATGACATCGCCGCTGTGCTCGACGATGTGGCATTGATGACCAAAATGGCCGCCAAGAAGACCGCCGGCGTGCTCGGCGACGATCTGGCGCTCAATGCCCAGCAGGTCAGCGGTGTGCGGGCCGAGCGGGAAATCCCGGTGGTCTGGGCCGTGGCCAAGGGCTCGTTTCGCAACAAACTGATCCTGGTGCCGTCGGCCCTGGCCATCAGCGCGTTCATTCCGTGGCTGGTGACGCCGTTGTTGATGATCGGCGGTGCTTACCTGTGTTTCGAAGGTTTCGAGAAACTCGCGCACAAATTCCTGCACAGCAAGGCTGAAGACCAGGCCGAACACGCGGAACTGGTCGAGGCTGTTGCCGATCCAGCGGTCGACCTGGTGGCTTTCGAACAGGACAAGATCAAGGGCGCGGTCCGCACCGACTTCATCCTGTCGGCAGAAATCATCGCCATCACCCTCGGCACCGTGGCAGATGCCTCGCTGACCCAGCAAGTGATCGTGCTCTCGGGCATTGCCATCGTCATGACCATCGGTGTGTATGGCCTGGTGGCGGGCATCGTCAAACTCGACGACCTCGGCTTGTGGCTGACCCAAAAGCCTGGGCAGATGGCGAAAAGCATCGGTGGCGGCATTTTGCGAGCCGCGCCTTACATGATGAAAAGCCTGTCGGTGATCGGTACGGCAGCGATGTTCCTGGTCGGTGGCGGGATTCTCACTCACGGCGTGCCGGTGGTTCATCACTGGATCGAAAGCGTCAGCGCCGGCGCGGGCGGTGCCGGGTTTATCGTGCCGACATTGCTGAACGCGGTGGCGGGGATTGTCGCGGGTGCGGTGGTGTTGGCGGGTGTGATGGTTGCCAGCAAGATCTGGAAAGCGCTGAAAGGCTAAAGCCAAACGCTGTCCAAATGTGGGAGCGGGCTTGCTCGCGAAGGCGGTGAAACAGTCGACATCAATGTTGAATGTAATGGCCTCTTCGCGAGCAAGCCCGCTCCCACATTTGAACTTCGACACTCATGAAAAAGGCCATTCGACTCGCATCGAATGGCCTTTTTTTGTTGCCGCCGGATTTACTCGGCGATCTGCAACTTGCGTGCTTCGGTGTACACGAACCGCACTTTCTCGTACTCGAATGGCGAGTTCAGCTGGCCATAACGGAAGTTGGTCTGGTTGCGTTTGTCGATGCCGCGCAGGATCCAGACTTCCGGATGGTTGGAGCTGACTTCAGCGACGTTCAGGTAGTTGATTGCCGACTCGACGGTGAAATCGACCGCCAGGCCGCCGGTGTCGCGGATGTTCGACGGGCCGAGGATCGGCAGGACGAAGTAGGCGCCGCCGGGTACGCCGTAGAAGCCCAGGGTTTGACCGAAGTCTTCGCTCTGGCGCGGCAGGCCCATGGCGGTGGCGGGGTCCCACAGGCCGGCGATGCCGATGGTGGTGTTGAGCAGCAGGCGCGCAGAGGTTTCCATCGAACGCTTGCCCTTGAGCTGCAGCAGGCTGTTCACCAGGTTCGGCACGTCGCCGAGGTTGTTGAAGAAGTTGCTCACGCCGGTGCGCAGGAAGCTTGGCGTGACGTAGCGATAGCCGTCGACTACGGGCAGGAACACCCACTGGTCGAAGCGGTAGTTGAAGTGATAGACCCGGCGGTTCCACTCTTCCAGCGGGTCATAGACGGCCAGCGCGTTGAGCGTCGAGCGTTCGAACTCGCGCTGGTCCAGCCCCGGGTTGAACTTGAGTTTGCTCAGCGGCTCCTTGAAGCCGTCATTGTCGATTACGACAGGGGCGTTGGCCTTGCTGTTGTCGGCATTGGCGACGCCTGCACAGAGTAACGCAGCGATAAGCAGGAGATATTTAGCCACGGAAGAACTCCAGCATGGCGTCGCTGTTGACGCGGTAGTTAAGGTTGCCGCAATGGCCGCCGAGTGGATAAACGGTCAAGCGATCGCCGAAGGTCTTGCGCAGGAAACCGAGGTCGCCAGGGCCCAGGATCACGTCGTCGGCGTTGTGCATCACAGCGATTTTCGGGCTGTCGTGCAGGTAGTCCTTGAGTGCATAAAGACTGACCTGGTCGATCAGTTGCAGCAGGCTGCCACCGTCGGTGCGGGCGCGCCACATCGGGATGACCTGTTCGGTGATGTAGCAGTCGAAGTCGCACTGCAGCGCACGCTTGAGGAACGGCGTAAGGCTGGTGCCTTCGGTGATCGGGAATTTCGGTGGGGTTATCAGGCCGCGACGGTTGATCAGGTCCGAGGTGAAGGCAATGTCGGCCGCCGAGAAGCGGAACGAGGTGCCGATCAGCATGGCCATCTGTTCGTTGGTCAGGTGTTGCTTGGACTGCTGGAAGTCATAAAGCAGGGCATCGTTGAGGTCGATGTAGCCTTTCTGCTGGAAGTAGCGGGTCAGTTTGTTCAACACCAGCTCATAGAACGTGGTGCTGCTGGTGATGCCCTTGACCTCGGTCTGGACCAGCTTGTCCAGGTTGGTGATCGAGGTGTACAGGTTGACCGGCGGGTTGAGCAGCAGGACTTTCTTGAAGTTGAAGCTGCGGCGGGTCTCGTCCAGGTGCGCGACGAAGGCTGCGTCCAGTGCGCCAAGGCTGTAGCCGGTCAGGTAGTAGTCGGTGACCGGCACTTTCGGGTTTTGTGCCCGCACGGCCTGCATCACCCGGTACATGTCTTCGGCGTCTTCCTTGGTGATGCCCGGTGTGGCGAAGCGTGACGCGGCGCTGATGAAGTCGAAGCTGGTCGGCGACGACAGTTGCACCACGTGGTAGCCGGCCTGGTAGTAGAGCTTTTTCAGGTACTCGTTGAGGCTGCTGTCATAGCGCGCGCCGGTACCGGCAATCAGGAAAATCAGCGGGGCGGCTTTGTCTTGGGTGGCGATGCGGTAGGTGAGCTTCTTCACGGGCCAGAAGTTGTCTGGCAATTCGAATGCACGTTCCGGGCGCAGCGTGATGCTGCGGTCGTCCTGATTGATGTCCTCGTCCAGCGGCAACTTCGGACGCAGGTCCGGAGGAGTCGTGGCGATGGTCGCCTCGAACGGGTTGGTCAAGGGGTAGCCATAACTGGCGGCGTCGATATCGACCGCCAGTGCGGACGCACTCAATATAAGGCCGCCAAAGAGGGCGGCGAAGCGCAAGGAACGGAGCATGACTAGATCCCTTAGAAGAAGGTGCCGAATGAAGTTCGCAGGCTATGACCATCGGTGTTGCGCCAAAGTGCCACGCATCGGCACCAAAGAGGCTTATTTCCGGGTAATAGTAGCTGGACGATACACTTTGCAGCGATTTCCTGACCAGTTTTCTGTTACCCGCGTTTGCATCCCGCTGGCAGGGGATTAAGCTGGCCGCCGTTTTCGCCTATTGGAGTGTTTCATGTCCCGCCGTCTGCCCGTGATTTTACTGCTCGTTTTGCTGCCTTTATGGTTGGCCGCCAGTTACGGCGCGCGTTATGGCTTCATGGAGGATGCGCAGTGGGTCGGCCTCTGCGTGGACGAGGCGAGCCGTTGGGAATGTGGGGTGCGCTCGAACCTGGGCCTGATGATTCACTTTGCCGTGTTGGGTTGGGCGGCGATCGCAGCAGCGGTGATCGGCTTTGTCCTGCCGGGCCGGGCAGGGTGGTGGCTGGCGGTGCTGGCGCTGGTGTTCGGGTTTCCGGCGTTGGCGTTGTACAACACGACTTTGGCGGTGTTTGCGGTGGTGATTGCGGGGCTTCGGTTGGTCCGGGCGTCTCGTAGCGCCTGATAAATCGCCTTCGCGAGCAGGCTCGCTCCCACAGTAGATCTTCAGTGAACACAAAGTCTGTGTAATACAAAGATTCAAAGTGGGAGCGAGCCTGCTCGCGAAGAGGCCGGCAGGTTCGCTAAAGATCAGCCCTTGCGAACCCGCAAACTGCGCCACAACGCAGCAACCATCAGCACACTCACCAGCGCCCAGCCCCAGGCCTGCTGGTTCTGCAAACCTTCACGGAACAGCTGCGGCGCAATGCCTGCACCAATGATGAAGGTCAGCAACGCAATCTCCCGACGCGGCACGCTCACCGGACGGCACAGGTAAACCAGTGCCGGCAGGATGAATGCCATGCTCGGGAAGCTGCGATAACGCGGATCGAACACCAGTTCCAGCATCATCACCGCCGCGGCAAACCCCGCCGTCGCGAGCAACCAGCCCGCCCGACGTTCCAGCACATTGAATGCCCGTTCACGCCAACCGGTGCGAGCGCTCAACGTCAGCGCGGCGTGGGCCAGCACCAACAGGTTCAACGCCGTCAGCAGCGCCACCCACAACCATTCGCTGGCAAACCGCGTGGTGACGCGAGCCAGATCACCCCAAGCACCAATCGAGCACGCCGCCAATGCGCCGAGCAGTGGCAGCACCAGCGCCGCGCGAGTGCTGCGAACGCGGCCGCCGAGCATCAGCGTCGCAAGAAAGATCACGCCGCCCACGGCCAGCCATTGCGACCAGTAAGGTACGTTCGACACCGGTCCTGCCAGCACGCCTTTGTCCTGACGATCCGCGTCAAACAGCCCCCAGTACCCGCCGACAGCACCTTCGCTGGCACGCTTCCACGGTTGGTCGAACGCTTCGATCAGGTTGTAGTGCCAGCCTTGTTGCTCGGCCATGATCACAAAAGAACGAATAAACTTGGCTTCATTGACCCGGCTCGGCAGGGCGGTTTCACGTTGACGGCCTTCGCTCGGCCAGCCGGTTTCGCCAATCATTACGTCCTTGGGCGCGAATTTGTTGCCGAACACCTGACGCACTTCCGCCACATGTTGCAGGGCCGCGTCGATGTTCGAGGGATCATCTTCCCAGTACGGCAACAAATGGATGGTCAGGAAATCCACTGCCGGGGCGATTTCCGGGTGCTTGAGCCAGAACTCCCAGACGTCGGCGTAAGTGACAGGCTGTTTGACCTGGCTTTTGACCTTGTTAATAAGCTTGGCCAGTTGCGCGCCCGTGACCTCTTTACGCAGCAGGGTCTCGTTACCGACGATGACCGAGGTCACCACGTCGGCGTTGGCATTCGCCGAGGCGATCAGCAGGTCGACCTCTTTCTCGGTATCGACCGGGTTGCTGTTGACCCAGGCACCGATCATCAACTTCAGGCCATGCTTGCGCGCCAGATCCGGCAGTGCCTCAAGGCCGGTCATGGAGTAGGTACGGATGCATTCGAAACTTTTGGCCAGCAACGCGAGGTCGGCGTCCATGCGCTCCGGGCGCAATTTGAACGGTTGATCGAACGGCGATTGGTCCTTGTCGAACGGGGTGTAGGAGGCGCATTGCAGCTTGTGCGTCGCGCTGGCCACGTCCGGCAGGATCACCGGTTTGCCGAGGCCGTACCAGAAGCCGCCGAAGGCAAACAGCCCGAGAAGACAGGCGAATAGATAAGCAAAAAAAGGAAAGCGTGATGTCGCGGGCATGGTCAGGCCGTCTGGGAGCAAAGCCGCGCATGTTACCTGCATTTGCCCCGGGTCAGGAGGCCTGCATAATTTTGATATGCAAAGTTCGGGCGGACTGGTGGGGGCGTTTGCGCCGCTCGAGATTAATGGCGTTCTGATGTCGTTTCTCGATGCCTTGAGGTCGCTGACAGAGCAGGTCGCGGTTGTCGTCAGGTTGATTATCGACGCATCAGTGCACCCATAGATAAATCACGCTGATGGTCGAACGAGTTTGCGGTGGGCGTGATGGGGGCGCTGTGCACCATAACAATACGTTGACGCGACTCGGCATCCGTCGAGCGCAGCACTTTCGGGGAAGTAACGATGAAGATGCGACGACTTTTAGGTGCAGGTGCCGCTCTGGTGCTTGCGATTGGCTCCACAATGGCCAGCGCCGAGAGCAAGACCCTGAGCATCGGTTACGTTGACGGTTGGTCCGACAGCGTCGCGACCACGCACGTAGCGGCCGAAGTGATCAAACAGAAACTCGGTTATGACGTGAAGCTGCAAGCCGTCGCCACCGGGATCATGTGGCAAGGCGTGGCCACCGGCAAACTCGACGCCATGCTGTCGGCCTGGCTGCCAGTGACGCACGGTGATTACTGGGCCAAGAACAAGGACCAGGTCGTCGATTACGGTCCGAACTTCAAAGATGCAAAAATCGGTTTGATCGTGCCGGAGTACGTCAAGGCCAAAACCGTCGGCGATCTGAAAACCGATGACAGCTTCAAAAACCGCATCGTCGGCATCGACGCCGGTTCAGGCGTGATGCTCAAGACCGAACAGGCAATCAAGGACTACGATCTGACCGGGTATCAACTCAAGGCCAGTTCCGGCGCCGGCATGATTGCCGAGCTGACCCGTGCCGAGAAGAAAAACGAATCCATTGCCGTGACCGGTTGGGTACCGCACTGGATGTTCGCGAAGTGGAAACTGCGTTTCCTGGACGATCCAAAAGGCGTTTATGGCGCTGCTGAAACTGTAAACAGCATCGGCAGTAAAGAACTCGCCACCAAGGCACCGGAAGTGGCCAAGTTCCTGAAGAACTTCCAGTGGGCGTCGAAAGACGAAATCGGCGAAGTCATGTTGGCGATCCAGGACGGCGCCAAGCCGGAAGCTGCAGCGAAAGATTGGGTGGCCAAACATCCGGAGCGTGTGGCCGAGTGGACCAAATAATTTAAGCTGACGCGTCTGGTCAGCACCTCTGAAGGCCGCTTGGCATAACCGCCAAGCGGCCTTTTGCGTTTCCTGATGGAAGTGACTGCTGGAAAATGGCGATTCTGTCATGTCGTTCTAATACTAAGGTCGTCTGGAACCTGTTCCGCAGCCGCATAGAGTGGATAACGTTCCAACTTTAATCTGTGCTGCGAGGATAAAAACAATGAACGACAGCATTTACCTCTCGATTCAAAACAGCCCGCGCTTCAAGGAGCTGGTTAGCAAGCGAGAAAAGTTCGCCTGGATTCTTTCGGCGATCATGCTTGGGCTTTACTCCGGATTCATCCTTTTGATTGCTTACGGGCCGCATGTACTGGGGGCGAAAATCGGCCCTGAGTCTTCGATTACCTGGGGGATACCGATTGGTGTCGGGCTGATTCTCTCGGCCTTTATCCTGACTGCAATCTACGTACGACGCGCCAATGGCGAATTCGACGACCTGAACAATGCGATTCTCAAGGAGGCTCAGCAATGATCCGGCGTCTGATGGCTCTATTGAGCATTGCGGCTTTTGCGCCGGGTGCGTGGGCGGCTGAAGCCCTGACGGGTGAAGTGCATAAACAACCGCTCAACGTTTCCGCGATCCTGATGTTCGTGGCGTTTGTCGGTTTGACCCTGTGCATCACTTACTGGGCTTCCAAACGCAACAACTCGGCCGCTGACTACTATGCGGCGGGCGGCAAGATCACCGGTTTCCAGAACGGTCTGGCGATTGCCGGTGACTATATGTCCGCGGCGTCCTTCCTGGGTATTTCCGCTCTGGTGTTCACCTCTGGCTACGATGGCCTGATCTACTCGATCGGCTTCCTGGTGGGCTGGCCGATCATTCTGTTCCTGATCGCCGAGCGCCTGCGTAACCTGGGCAAATACACTTTTGCCGACGTGGCGTCCTACCGCCTCGGGCAAACCCAGATCCGCACGCTGTCCGCTTGTGGTTCGCTGGTGGTGGTGGCGTTCTACCTGATCGCGCAAATGGTCGGTGCCGGCAAGCTGATCCAGCTGCTGTTCGGTCTCGACTACTACGTTGCGGTGATCCTGGTCGGTATCCTGATGTGCATGTATGTGTTGTTCGGCGGCATGCTGGCGACCACTTGGGTGCAGATCATCAAGGCTGTGCTGTTGCTGTCCGGTGCCTCGTTCATGGCGCTGATGGTGATGAAGCACGTTAACTTCGACTTCAACATGCTGTTCTCCGAGGCGATCAAGGTTCACCCTAAAGGTGAAGCGATCATGAGCCCCGGCGGTCTGGTGAAAGACCCGATCTCGGCGTTCTCCTTAGGCCTGGCACTGATGTTCGGTACCGCTGGCCTGCCGCACATTCTGATGCGCTTCTTCACCGTGAGTGACGCAAAAGAAGCGCGCAAGAGCGTGCTGTATGCAACCGGCTTCATTGGTTACTTCTACATCCTGACCTTCATCATCGGCTTCGGCGCGATTCTGCTGGTCAGCACCAACCCAGACTTCAAAGATGCGGCTGGCGCGCTGTTGGGCGGTAACAACATGGCGGCGGTGCACCTGGCCAACGCGGTGGGTGGCAGTATTTTCCTGGGCTTCATCTCGGCGGTCGCATTTGCAACCATCCTGGCGGTAGTGGCTGGGCTGACGCTGGCGGGTGCTACGGCGGTGTCTCACGACCTGTACGCCAGCGTGGTCAAGAAGGGCAAGGCCAACGACAAGGATGAAATCCGCGTCTCGAAGATCACCACCATCGCCCTGGGCGTGTTGGCGATCGGCCTGGGCATTCTGTTCGAAAGCCAGAACATCGCATTCATGGTGGGCCTGGCGTTCTCCATCGCGGCGAGCTGTAACTTCCCGGTGCTGCTGCTTTCCATGTACTGGAAGAAGCTGACCACGCGCGGTGCGATGATTGGCGGCTGGTTGGGGCTGATCAGTGCTGTTGGCTTGATGATCCTTGGGCCAACCATCTGGGTGCAGATCCTGCATCACGAGAAGGCGATCTTCCCGTATGAATACCCGGCGTTGTTCTCGATGGCGATTGCCTTTGTCGGTATCTGGTTCTTCTCGATCACTGACAAGTCGACTGCGGCAGATAACGAGCGCGCACTGTTCTTCCCTCAGTTTGTGCGTTCGCAGACAGGGTTGGGGTCGAGTGGGGCGGTTTCCCACTAAGGCTTCAGGTTTGGTTGTGTAAGTTGCGTTAAACAGAAATGCCCCGGTCGAGAGATCGGGGCATTTTTGTTTGTCTGCTGGTTAGGTATGTGTTGCCGGGGCTGACGCCTTCGCGAGCAGGCTCGCTCCTACAGGGGTTATGTGTGCGACGCCTGGCCCCTGTAGGAGTGAGCCTGCTCGCGATGACGATAGTGCAGGCACAAACAAAAACGGCCTCTATATAAATAGAGGCCGTTTCCGGTGCAGCTAAGACGTTATCGCAAGACAGGTCTTATTTGCGGTCTTCCAGCTTGGTGATGTCACGCGACTCGTAGCCGGTGTACAGCTGGCGCGGGCGGCCAATCTTGTACGGGCTGGAGAGCATTTCTTTCCAGTGGGAGATCCAGCCGACAGTCCGCGCCAGGGCGAAGATCACGGTGAACATGCTGGTTGGAATGCCGATCGCCTTGAGGATGATCCCCGAGTAGAAGTCGACGTTCGGGTACAGCGAGCGCTCGATGAAGTACGGGTCGGTCAGGGCGATCTCTTCCAGGCGCATGGCCAGTTCGAGTTGCGGATCGTTGTTGATGCCCAGTTCTTTCAGTACTTCGTCGCAGGTCTGCTTCATGACGGTAGCGCGTGGGTCGCGGTTTTTGTAAACCCTGTGACCGAAGCCCATTAGTTTGAACGGATCGTTCTTGTCCTTGGCCTTGGCGATGTACTTGTCGATGTTCGAGACATCGCCAATTTCATCGAGCATGGTCAGAACGGCTTCGTTCGCACCGCCGTGGGCAGGGCCCCACAGTGCAGCGATACCGGCGGCGATACAGGCGAACGGGTTGGCACCCGAAGAGCCGGCCAGACGAACGGTAGACGTCGATGCGTTCTGCTCGTGGTCGGCATGGAGGATGAAGATCCGGTCCATGGCCTTGGCGAGCACCGGGCTGATCGGTTTGATCTCGCACGGGGTGTTGAACATCATGTGCAGGAAGTTTTCCGCGTACGTCAGGTCGTTGCGCGGGTACATCATGGGTTGGCCCATGGAGTACTTGTAAACCATCGCTGCCAGGGTCGGCATCTTGGCAACCAGGCGGATCGCGGAGATTTCGCGATGCTGCGGGTTATTGATGTCGAGGGAGTCGTGGTAGAAGGCCGAGAGGGCGCCGACTACACCGCACATGACGGCCATCGGGTGGGCGTCGCGACGGAAGCCGTTGAAGAAGGTCTTCAGCTGCTCGTGAACCATGGTGTGGTTCTTCACGGTGCTGACGAACTGGGCCTTCTGTTCTGCGGTCGGCAATTCGCCGTTGAGCAGCAGATAGCAGGTTTCCAGGTAGTCCGACTTTTCAGCCAGCTGTTCGATCGGGTAGCCGCGGTGCAACAGAATGCCGTTGTCGCCGTCGATATAGGTGATCTTCGACTCGCAGGAAGCTGTCGACATGAAACCAGGGTCAAAGGTGAAACGGCCCGTGGCCGTCAGGCCCCGAACATCGATAACATCGGGACCAACGGTGCCGGTTAAAATGGGCAGCTCGACGGGGGCTGCGCCCTCGATGATCAACTGCGCTTTTTTGTCAGCCATGTGGCCTCCTATTTATGCTTGAAATCATCAGACAGACCCCCCACGCAGGGCCCGCACCACTATAGTGAGATAAATTCGAATGTCAATTTGCCTAAAGTCTTGCTCCAGAAGGCTTTAACCGGACTTTTTCCTCGAAATTGACTGCCATTTACGCCTTTTATCCAACTTGTGCAATCAGCTATTAGGGGAAGGTGAACGCGTTGTCATTAGTAGCCTAACTGTCTATACTCGGCCTCCGACCGCCAGGGGCTTTTGGGCCTGCTTTATTGGGGGTCGCACTCCCTGGGTGGTGGGTACCTGACCAGTGCACTCCCCAACAACTTTGCCCTGATTGTTAGGGGCTCTTCAGTGTGAAAAAAAGCCGTGAATAGCCAACGACCTGTAAACCTAGACCTAAGGACCATCAAACTCCCAGTCACTGCTTACACGTCCATTCTTCACCGAATCTCCGGTGTCATCCTCTTTGTCAGCCTGGCCATCATGCTTTATGCATTGGACAAGTCGCTGAGCTCCGAGGAAGGCTTCGGTCAGGTGAAAGCGTGTCTGACCAGTCCGCTAGCCAAGCTAGTGATTTGGGGAATCCTGTCCGCCTTGCTGTATCACCTGGTAGCCGGTGTGCGCCATTTGATCATGGACATGGGCATCGGCGAGTCGCTTGAAGGCGGCAAACTGGGCTCGAAAATCGTTATCGCCGTTTCCGTGGTGGTAATCGTTCTGGCAGGAGTTTGGATATGGTAACTAACGTCACGAACCTGTCGCGTTCGGGCCTCTATGACTGGATGGCACAACGTGTGTCTGCGGTCGTTCTCGCGGCTTATTTCATTTTCCTGATCGGATACGTCGTTGCCCATCCTGGCATCGGCTACGCCCAATGGCATGAACTGTTCGCAAGCAACTGGATGCGTATTTTCAGTCTCCTGGCTCTCGTTGCCCTCGGCGCTCACGCCTGGGTCGGCATGTGGACCATCGCGACCGACTACCTGACGCCAATGGCGTTCGGCAAGTCCGCGACTGCAATACGTTTCCTCTTCCAGGCAGTATGCGGCGTCGCGATGTTCGCGTACTTCGTCTGGGGTGTGCAGATTCTTTGGGGTATCTGATTCATGTCTACTACAGTTAATACGCTTTCGTTCGACGCCATCATCATTGGCGGCGGCGGTGCTGGCATGCGCGCTGCGCTGCAGCTGGCACAAGGTGGTCACAAGACTGCCGTAGTTACCAAGGTTTTCCCGACTCGTTCGCACACTGTATCCGCCCAGGGTGGCATCACCTGCGCCATCGCCTCGGCAGATCCGAACGATGACTGGCGCTGGCACATGTACGATACCGTCAAGGGTTCCGACTACATCGGTGACCAGGACGCTATCGAATACATGTGTTCCGTAGGCCCGGAAGCGGTCTTCGAGCTCGAGCACATGGGCTTGCCGTTCTCCCGTACCGAACAGGGCCGCATCTACCAGCGTCCGTTCGGCGGTCAGTCGAAAGACTTCGGTAAAGGTGGCCAGGCTGCCCGTACGTGCGCTGCTGCCGACCGTACCGGTCACGCGCTGCTGCACACCCTGTACCAGGCCAACCTGAAGGCCGGCACCGTATTCCTCAACGAATACTACGGCGTCGACCTGGTGAAGAACGAAGACGGCGCCTTTGTCGGCATGATCGTCATCTGCATCGAAACCGGCGAAACCTCCTACGTCCGCGCTAACGCCACCGTTCTGGCGACTGGCGGTGCAGGTCGTATCTACTCGTCCACCACCAATGCCCTGATCAACACCGGTGACGGCGTCGGCATGGCTCTGCGTGCTGGCGTGCCGGTACAAGACATCGAAATGTGGCAGTTCCACCCAACCGGCATCGCCGGCGCCGGTGTACTGGTTACTGAAGGCTGCCGCGGTGAAGGCGGTTACCTGATCAACAAGCACGGCGAGCGTTTCATGGAGCGTTATGCTCCGAACGCCAAAGACCTTGCTGGTCGTGACGTAGTTGCCCGTTCGATGGTTAAGGAAATCATCGCCGGCAACGGTTGCGGTCCGGATGGCGACCACGTAATGCTGAAACTCGATCACCTCGGTGAAGAAGTTCTGCACAGCCGTCTGCCAGGCATCATGGAACTGTCCAAGACCTTCGCTCACGTCGATCCAGCCGTGGCGCCGATTCCGGTCGTTCCAACCTGCCACTATATGATGGGCGGCGTTGCCACCAACATTCATGGCCAGGCAATCACCCAGGACGCCGAAGGCGTAGACCAGATCATTCCTGGCCTGTTCGCTGTAGGCGAAGTGGCGTGCGTATCGGTTCACGGTGCCAACCGTCTGGGCGGCAACTCGCTGCTCGACCTGGTGGTATTCGGTCGCGCCGCCGGCCTGTTCCTGGAACAGACCCTGAAAGAAGGCGTCGACTACGCTCGCCCTCGCCAGTCCGACATCGACGCAGCCCTGGCTCGTCTCGATGGTCTGAACTCGCGTACCGAAGGTGAAGACGTCGCTACCCTGCGTAAAGAACTGCAAAGCTGCATGCAGAACTACTTCGGTGTGTTCCGTACCGGCGAATACATGCAAAAGGGTATCGCCCAGCTCGCTGACCTGCGTGGCCGTATCGCCAACGTCAAGATCAACGACAAGAGCCAGGCGTTCAACACCGCTCGTATCGAAGCGCTGGAACTGCAGAACCTGCTGGAAGTGGCCGAAGCCACTGCCATCGCTGCAGAGATCCGCAAAGAGTCCCGCGGCGCTCACGCCCGTGAAGACTACGAAGACCGCGACGACGAAAACTGGCTGTGCCACACCCTGTACTTCCCGGGTGACAAGCGCGTAACCAAGCGTGCTGTGAACTTCTCGCCGAAGACTGTTCCGACTTTTGAACCTAAGATTCGGACTTATTAAGGGTGGCCGCCATGTTGCAAGTCAGTGTTTATCGCTACAACCCTGATCAGGACGCCGCGCCGTTCATGCAGGAATTCCAGGTCGATACCGGTGGTAAAGACCTGATGGTGCTGGACGTGCTGGCCCTGATCAAAGAGCAGGACGAAGGTTTCTCCTATCGTCGCTCTTGCCGTGAAGGTGTTTGCGGTTCCGACGGCATGAACATCAACGGCAAAAACGGTCTGGCCTGCGTCACGCCGCTGTCTTCTGTCGTAAAAGGTAACAAGCTGATCGTTCGTCCGCTGCCAGGTTTGCCGGTTATCCGTGACCTGGTCGTCGATATGAGCATCTTCTACAAGCAATACGAGAAGGTTAAGCCATACCTGCAGAACGACACGCCGGCTCCGGCCATCGAACGTCTGCAGACCCCTGAAGAGCGTGAAAAGCTTGACGGTCTGTACGAGTGCATCCTGTGCGCTTGCTGCTCGACTTCTTGCCCGTCCTTCTGGTGGAACCCGGACAAGTTCCTGGGTCCAGCTGCTCTGCTGCAAGCGTATCGCTTCCTGGCAGACAGCCGCGACACCAAGACTGCCGAGCGTCTGGCTTCGCTGGATGACCCGTTCAGCGTATTCCGCTGCCGCGGGATCATGAACTGCGTCAACGTCTGTCCGAAAGGCCTGAACCCGACTAAGGCCATCGGTCACGTACGTAACATGCTGCTGCAAAGCGGCGTGTGATTCAGCTGCTGTAACTGCAAGACCGTTGTACCGAAGATGCTACGGCGCAGGCTTCAACCGGCGCCGTAGTCTTAACCTGAGCAGCAGCCCATAAAGCTGCGGCTCTTATTTTGAAGAAATGAGACAAGCAGGGGCATCCGGGCTGGTACCCGGACTATCAGCGTGATCCTAAGTGGCTTGTTTTGGTCGCTGCATTCGGACTTCTGCAAGTTTGCTCGGTGTCGACGCCGGTGGTGTTCCCCTAACCGAGGGTGACCAAGCATGCAAGAAAGCGTGATGCAGCGCATGTGGAACAGCGCCTACCTATCCGGTAGTAACGCTGCCTATGTGGAAGAGCTCTACGAGCTCTACCTGCACGACCCTAACGCTGTGCCAGAAGAGTGGCGCACCTACTTTCAGAAGTTGCCGGCTGACGGCAACACTGCCACCGATGTTTCGCACTCCACAATTCGCGATCATTTCGTCTTGCTGGCAAAGAACCAGCGCCGCGCACAACCGGTTTCCGCCGGCAGCGTGAGCAGTGAGCACGAGAAGAAGCAAGTTGAAGTGCTGCGATTGATCCAGGCCTACCGTATGCGTGGCCACCAGGCAGCCCAGCTTGATCCGCTGGGGCTGTGGCAGCGTCCTGCACCTGCAGACCTGTCAATCAATCATTACGGCTTGACCAATGCCGATCTTGATACGACCTACCGTGCCGGCGACCTGTTCATCGGCAAAGAGGAGGCGAGCCTACGCGAAATTCACGAAGCGTTGCAGCAGACATATTGCCGCACCATCGGCGCTGAATTTACGCATATCACCGATTCCGAGCAGCGCCAGTGGTTCCAGCAGCGTCTGGAAAGCGTACGCGGCCGTCCGACTTACTCCGCCGACATCAAGAGCCACCTGCTCGAGCGCGTCACCGCCGGCGAAGGTCTGGAAAAATACCTGGGCACCAAATACCCGGGTACCAAGCGTTTCGGTCTGGAAGGCGGCGAGAGCCTGATTCCGATGCTCGACGAGCTCATCCAGCGTTCCGGTTCCTACGGCACCAAGGAAATCGTCATCGGCATGGCCCACCGTGGTCGTCTGAACGTATTGGTCAACACCTTCGGCAAGAACCCGCGCGAGCTGTTCGACGAGTTCGAAGGCAAGAAGAAGGTCGAGCTGGGTTCCGGTGACGTTAAATATCACCAGGGCTTCTCGTCCAACGTGATGACCGCCGGCGGTGAAGTTCACCTGGCCATGGCGTTCAACCCGTCCCACCTGGAAATCGTTTCCCCGGTGGTCGAAGGTTCGGTTCGCGCCCGTCAGGATCGTCGTAACGACCCTACCGGTGAGAAGGTTCTGCCGATCTCCATCCACGGTGACGCTGCATTCGCAGGTCAGGGCGTGGTCATGGAAACCTTCCAGATGTCGCAGACCCGCGGTTTCAAGACCGGCGGTACTGTTCACATCGTGATCAACAACCAGGTCGGTTTCACCATCAGCAACCCGCTGGACTCGCGCTCCACCGAGTACGCGACCGACGTTGCGAAAATGATCCAGGCGCCGATCCTCCATGTGAATGGTGATGATCCGGAAGCCGTATTGTTCGTGACCCAGCTGGCCATCGACTACCGCATGCAGTTCAAGCGTGACGTGGTGATCGACCTGGTCTGCTACCGTCGTCGTGGCCACAACGAGGCCGACGAGCCAAGCGGCACCCAGCCGATCATGTATCAGCAGATCACCAAGCAGCGCACCACCCGTGAGCTGTATGCCGATCGTCTGACTCAGGGCGGCGTGCTGGACGCAGAGCGTGTTCAGGCGAAAGTCGATGAATACCGCAATGCGCTGGACAACGGTCTGCATGTTGTAAAAAGCCTGGTCAAAGAGCCGAACAAAGAGTTGTTCGTGGACTGGCGTCCGTATCTGGGCCACGCCTGGACCGCACGTCACGACACTCGCTTCGATCTGAAAACCTTGCAGGAACTGTCCGCCAAGCTGCTGGAAATTCCGGAAGGCTTCGTGGTTCAGCGCCAGGTCGCGAAAATCTACGAAGACCGTCAGAAAATGCAAGCCGGCGGCCTGCCGATCAACTGGGGTTACGCCGAAACCATGGCGTACGCGACCCTGGCGTTCGAAGGTCACCCGATTCGCATGACGGGTCAGGACATCGGTCGCGGTACGTTCTCGCACCGTCACGCTGTCTTGCACAACCAGAAAGACGCGGGCACCTACGTCCCGCTGCAAAACCTGTACAAGGGCCAGCCACGTTTCGACCTTTACGATTCGTTCCTGTCCGAAGAAGCCGTGCTGGCGTTCGAATACGGTTACTCGACCACCACGCCTGAGGCGCTGGTGATCTGGGAAGCCCAGTTCGGCGACTTCGCCAACGGTGCCCAGGTGGTTATCGACCAGTTCATCACCAGTGGCGAGCACAAGTGGGGCCGTCTCTGCGGTCTGACCATGCTACTGCCGCACGGTTATGAAGGTCAGGGTCCGGAGCACTCGTCGGCGCGTCTGGAGCGTTACCTGCAACTGTGCGCCGAGCACAACATTCAGGTAGCCGTACCGACCACGCCGGCTCAGATCTACCACTTGCTGCGTCGTCAGGTGATTCGCCCGCTGCGCAAGCCATTGATCGTTCTGACTCCGAAGTCGCTGCTGCGTCACAAACTGGCTATTTCGACCCTGGAAGATCTGGCCGAAGGTTCGTTCCAGACCGTGATCCCGGAAATCGATGCCCAAGACCCGTCCAAGGTCGAGCGCATTGTTCTGTGTAGCGGCAAGGTCTACTACGACCTGCTGGAAAAACGCCGTGCCGAAGGTCGTGACGACATCGCCGTCGTGCGTATCGAGCAGCTGTACCCATTCCCTGAGGACGACTTGAAAGAAGTCCTGGCTCCTTACACCAACGCCAAACATGCCGTCTGGTGTCAGGAAGAGCCGATGAACCAGGGTGCCTGGTACTGCAGCCAACACCACTTGCGTCGTAGCATCAGCAATCTCAACAAGTCTCTCGTACTCGAGTACGCGGGTCGTGAGGCTTCTGCTGCACCTGCTTGTGGTTATGCGTCGATGCACGCTGAGCAGCAGGAAAAACTGCTGCAAGACGCCTTTACTGTTTAACGCCTTCGCGCACCTGAAACCGAATTTAAGGACCCACAGATAATGGCTATCGAAATCAAAGCCCCCACCTTCCCGGAATCGGTTGCCGATGGCACCGTTGCCACTTGGCACAAGCAACCGGGCGACGCTGTAAAGCGTGACGACCTGATCGTCGACATCGAAACCGACAAGGTTGTGCTGGAAGTGTTGGCGACTGCTGACGGCGTACTGGGCGCTATCGTCAAGAACGAAGGCGACACCGTTCTGTCCGACGAAGTCCTGGGCTCCATCGAAGCGGGCGGCGCTGCTGCTGCCCCGGCTGCCGCTGCTGCTCCGGCCGCTGCACAAGCTGCTGCTCCAGCCGCTGAAGGCGAAGACGATCCTGTTGCTGCACCGGCTGCTCGCAAGCTGGCTGAAGAAAACGGCATCAACATCGCTTCCGTTGCCGGTACCGGCAAAGGCGGTCGTGTGACCAAGGAAGACGTGGTTGCAGCGGTTGCTGCCAAGAAAGCCGCTCCGGCTGCCGCGCCTGCCAAGGCTGCTGCACCTGCTGCTGCCGCTCCTGTGTTCGCCGCTGGCGACCGCATCGAGAAGCGCGTTCCGATGACCCGCGTTCGCGCTACCGTGGCCAAGCGTCTGGTAGAAGCTCAGTCGAACATGGCGATGCTGACCACTTTCAACGAAGTCGACATGACCGAAGTCATGGCCCTGCGTTCGAAGTACAAGGACCTGTTCGAGAAGTCCCACAACGGCGTACGCCTGGGCTTCATGTCGTTCTTCGTGAAAGCGGCCACCGAAGCGCTGAAACGCTTCCCGGCTGTCAACGCCTCGATCGACGGTGCTGACATCGTTTACCACGGCTACGCCGACGTTGGTGTTGCTGTTTCCAGCGACCGTGGCCTGGTGGTACCGGTTCTGCGTAACGCCGAACTGATGAGCCTGGCTGAAATCGAAGGCGGCATCGCCACCTTCGGCAAAAAAGCCCGTGACGGCAAACTGTCGATGGACGAAATGACCGGCGGCACGTTCACCATCACCAACGGTGGTACCTTCGGTTCGATGATGTCGACCCCGATCGTCAACCCGCCGCAAGCGGCTATCCTGGGCATGCACAACATTCTGCAGCGCCCGATGGCGATCAACGGTCAGGTCGTTATCCGTCCGATGATGTACCTGGCTCTGTCCTACGATCACCGTCTGATCGATGGCAAAGAAGCTGTGACCTTCCTGGTTACCATCAAGAACCTGCTGGAAGATCCGGCTCGTTTGTTGCTGGATATCTGATAGAAGCGGCCGCAGGTTTCAAGCTCCAGTCTGCACGAAAGGGCAGTCTGGCTTGAGGCTTGCGGCTTCAAGCTTGCAAAAAAGAGGATTTTTTGAATGTCGCAGAAATTTGACGTAGTAGTGATCGGCGCGGGCCCTGGCGGCTACGTAGCTGCCATCAAGGCAGCTCAGCTGGGTCTCACCACCGCCTGCATCGAGAAGTACACCGACAAAGAGGGCAAACTGGCCCTCGGCGGTACTTGCCTGAACGTCGGCTGCATTCCATCCAAGGCGCTGCTGGACAGCTCCTGGAAATACAAGGAAGCCAAAGAAGGCTTCGCGATCCACGGTATCAATCACGCTGGCGTGACCATGGACGTGGCGGCCATGGTTGGCCGTAAAGCCAACATCGTCAAAGGCCTGACCTCGGGTGTTGCCACCCTGTTCAAAGCCAACGGTGTGACCTCCATCGAGGGTCACGGCAAGCTGCTGGCCGGCAAGAAAGTCGAAGTTACCAAGCCTGACGGTTCGGTAGAAATCATTGAAGCCGAGAACGTGATCCTGGCTCCAGGCTCGCGTCCGATCGACATTCCGCCAGCTCCGGTTGACCAGAATGTGATCGTCGATTCGACTGGCGCGCTGGAATTCCAGTCCGTGCCTAAGCGTCTGGGCGTGATCGGCGCTGGCGTTATCGGTCTGGAACTGGGTTCGGTCTGGTCCCGCCTGGGCGCAGAAGTGACCGTTCTCGAAGCGCTGGACACCTTCCTGATGGCCGCTGACGCTGCCGTTTCCAAGGAAGCGCTGAAAACCCTGACCAAACAGGGTCTGGACATCAAGCTGGGCGCTCGTGTGACCGGTTCCAAAGTGAACGGCGACGAAGTTGTCGTGAACTACACCGATGCCAACGGCGAACAGACCATCACTTTCGACAAGCTGATCGTAGCCGTTGGTCGCCGTCCGGTGACCACTGATCTGCTGTCCGCTGATTGCGGCGTGACCCTGGACGAGCGCGGTTTCGTGCACGTTGATGATCACTGCGCCACCACCGTACCGGGCGTCTACGCCATTGGTGACGTGGTTCGCGGCATGATGCTGGCACACAAGGCCTCGGAAGAGGGCATCATGGTCGTCGAGCGCATCAAGGGCCACAAAGCCCAGATGAACTATGATTTGATCCCTTCGGTTATTTATACTCACCCGGAAATCGCGTGGGTGGGTAAAACCGAGCAGGCCTTGAAGGCTGAAGGCGTTGAAGTTAACGTTGGCACCTTCCCGTTCGCAGCCAGTGGCCGTGCCATGGCAGCCAACGACACCGGCGGTTTCGTCAAAGTCATCGCCGATGCCAAGACTGACCGCGTATTGGGCGTCCACGTGATTGGCCCGAGCGCTGCAGAACTGGTTCAGCAGGGCGCGATCGGCATGGAATTCGGCACCAGCGCTGAAGACCTGGGCATGATGGTTTTCTCCCATCCGACCCTGTCTGAAGCCTTGCACGAAGCTGCTCTGGCAGTGAATGGCGGCGCCATTCACATCGCCAACCGCAAGAAGCGTTAAGAGACAATAAGAAACCACGGCGGTATGGCCCGTCGTGAGCCTTGCATGCAAGACTCACCGCGGAATATCCGCTGGACGCAGTCTTGCGTAGTTGCACCGGTTGTCCGGAAAGGCTACGCAAGCAGCAGTCACAGGTGGTGCGGCACTTGAACAAGTGCAGCACCGAATGCGCAGTACCTAACGAAGACGGTAATAAGCATGAATCTTCACGAGTATCAGGGTAAGCAGCTGTTCGCTGAATACGGCCTGCCAGTTTCCACCGGTTACGCAGTAGACACCCCGGAAGCAGCAGCAGAAGCTTGCGACAAAATCGGCGGCACCGAGTGGGTTGTCAAAGCCCAGGTCCACGCTGGTGGTCGCGGTAAAGCGGGCGGCGTCAAGCTGGTTCGCAGCAAAGAAGACGCTAAGGCATTCGCACAGCAGTGGCTGGGCAAGCGTCTGGTGACTTACCAGACTGACGCCAATGGTCAGCCAGTCACCAAGATCCTGGTTGAATCGTGCACTGATATCGCTAAAGAGCTGTACCTGGGCGCTGTCGTTGACCGTTCGAGCCGTCGTATCGTGTTCATGGCTTCCACCGAAGGTGGCGTGGACATCGAGAAAATCGCTCACGACACTCCAGAAAAAATTCTGAAAGCCACTATCGATCCACTGGTTGGCGCTCAGCCATTCCAGGGTCGCGAGCTGGCATTCCAGTTGGGTCTGGAAGGCAAGCAAGTTGCTCAGTTCGCCAAGATCTTCGTAGGTCTGGCCAAGCTGTTCAAGGATCACGACCTGGCTCTGCTGGAAGTGAACCCGCTGGTGATCAAGGCTGACGGCGATCTGCATTGCCTCGACGCCAAGATCAACATCGACGCCAACGCCATGTACCGTCAGCCTAAGCTGAAGACTTTCCACGATCCGTCGCAAGACGATCCGCGCGAAGCGCACGCTGCCAAGTTCGAACTGAACTACGTAGCACTGGAAGGCAACATCGGTTGCATGGTCAACGGTGCTGGCCTGGCCATGGGTACCATGGACATCGTCAACCTGCATGGCGGCAAACCAGCCAACTTCCTCGACGTGGGCGGCGGTGCTACCAAAGAACGCGTTACCGAAGCGTTCAAGATCATTCTGTCCGACACTAACGTCGCTGCAGTATTGGTCAACATCTTCGGCGGCATCGTTCGTTGCGACATGATTGCCGAAGGCATCATCGGCGCAGTGAAAGAAGTCGGCGTGAAAATCCCGGTTGTTGTTCGCCTTGAAGGCAACAACGCTGAGCTGGGCGCTAAAGTACTGGCAGAAAGCGGTTTGAACATCATCGCTGCTACCAGCCTGACCGACGCTGCTCAACAAGTCGTTAAAGCTGCGGAGGGCAAATAATGAGCGTCCTGATCAATAAAGACACCAAAGTTATCTGCCAGGGTATTACCGGTTCGCAAGGTAGTTTCCACACCCAGCAAGCTCTGGAATACGGCACCAAGATGGTTGGCGGCGTAACTCCGGGCAAAGGCGGCACCGAGCACCTGGGTCTGCCAGTGTTCAACACCGTGAAAGACGCTGTAGCTGCCACTGGCGCCACCGCCAGCGTGATCTACGTTCCAGCTCCTTTCTGCAAGGACTCCATCCTGGAAGCAGCATTCGGCGGCATCAAGCTGATCGTTTGCATCACCGAAGGCATTCCTACCCTGGACATGCTGGACGCTAAAGTTAAGTGCGACGAGCTGGGCGTAGTCCTGATCGGCCCTAACTGCCCAGGCGTGATCACTCCAGGCGAATGCAAGATCGGCATCATGCCAGGTCACATTCACTTGCCAGGCAAGGTCGGTATCGTTTCCCGTTCCGGCACCCTGACCTACGAAGCTGTGAAGCAGACTACTGACGCCGGTTTCGGTCAGTCGACTTGCGTCGGCATCGGCGGTGACCCGATCCCGGGTTCGAACTTCATCGACATCCTGAAGCTGTTCCAGGAAGACCCGAAGACCGAAGCGATCGTCATGATCGGTGAGATCGGCGGTTCGGCTGAAGAAGAAGCGGCTGCCTACATCAAGGCACACGTGACCAAGCCGGTTGTTTCCTACATCGCTGGTGTGACTGCCCCTGCGGGCAAGCGCATGGGCCATGCTGGCGCAATCATCTCTGGCGGCAAGGGCACTGCAGACGAGAAGTTTGCTGCCCTGGAAGACGCAGGCGTTAAAACCGTGCGTTCGCTGGCAGACATCGGCAAGGCTTTGTCCGAGCTGACCGGTTGGGCGATGAAGTAAGCCTCGCGCTTAATTCACGCTTCACCAAACAAAGGCCACCTTCGGGTGGCCTTTGTCGTTTCTGGCATGTGTGTTGTTAGCGCCGGCCCCTTCACGAGCAGGCTCGCTCCCACATTTGATCTCGGGTGTTCACAAATGGTGTGTCCATTGAAGATCTCCTGTGGGAGCGAGCCTGCTCGCGAAGGCGGACTTACAGGCGACAACCATTAACATGCAAAAACGCGACACAGAAACGTCGCGTATCGGATTGTTCGCCCTCTAACAGTGCGTTTCCAGGCCAAATTCGTTAGGCTAGCCGCCATTTTTGCGTCCGCGACCCACAAGGTTGCTACGCGCTAAAGGGTTGGTCCTATACGGACCGACAGCATTTCCCTCACCCCACAGGGAAATCCCTCTCTAAATTCCGATTCAGTAGTGTGGTATTTCCTTAATGAAAGTGTTGAAAGGCCAGGACATCCTGGCACTTGGTTTTATGACGTTTGCCCTGTTTGTCGGGGCTGGCAACATCATCTTCCCGCCTATCGTCGGTTTGCAGTCCGGGCCTAATGTCTGGATGGCGGCGCTGGGCTTTTTGATCACCGCAGTCGGTTTGCCGGTGATAACGGTTGTCGCGCTGGCGAAAGTCGGTGGTGCGATGGATGCCCTGAGCAGCCCGATCGGCAAAATCGCCGGTGGTTTGCTGGCTGCCGCGTGCTACCTCGCCGTCGGCCCGCTGTTCGCCACACCGCGCACCGCGACCGTGTCGTTCGAAGTAGGCCTGGCGCCGCTGACCGGCGAGAGCCCGCTGGCACTGTTCCTCTACAGTTCGGTGTACTTCCTGCTGGTATTCTTCATCTCGCTGTATCCCGGCCGTTTGCTGGATACCGTAGGACGTTTCCTCGCACCGATGAAGATCATCGCCCTGGCAGCACTCGGCATTGCCGCGTTCGCGTTGCCGGCCGGTGATATTGGCCAGGCCACGCCTGAATATGTAGCGGCACCATTCTCCCAAGGCTTCATCAATGGTTACCTGACCATGGATACCTTGGGCGCCTTGGTGTTCGGCATCGTCATCGTCAACGCGATCCGCTCCCGAGGCGTCGAATCGCCGGTGTTGATCACTCGTTACGCGATCATTGCCGGGCTGATTGCCGGCGTCGGTCTGGCACTGGTTTACATCAGCCTGTTCCGCCTCGGTTCGGGCAGCCATGAAGTGGCCGCCGGTGCAACCAACGGCGCTGCGGTCTTGCACGCCTACGTTCAACACACCTTCGGTTCTTTGGGCAGCGGTTTCCTTGCGGTGCTGATCTCGCTGGCTTGCCTGGTGACTGCGGTAGGTCTGACCTGTGCCTGCGCCGAGTACTTCAGCCGTGTGCTGCCACTGTCCTACAAGACCTTGGTGATCATCCTGGCGGTGTTCTCCTTGTTTGTGTCCAACCTGGGCCTGACCAAGCTGATTGCGTTCTCGATCCCGGTACTGACCGCGATTTACCCGCCGTGCATCGCCTTGGTAGCGCTGAGCTTCTGCAAGGACTTCTGGCATGAGCAGGGCCGCATCGTTGGTCCGGTGATGCTGGTGTCGTTCATCTTCGGCCTGATCGACGCGCTCAAGGGCGCAGGTCTGGCGGACTGGATGCCGACTCAGTTGTCGCACCTGCCGCTGAGCGAGCAAGGCCTGGCGTGGCTGGTGCCGTCCGTCATGACCCTGGTGGTCGCAGTGGTTTGCGATCGTCTGCTTGGCAAGCGCGAAGAAGCGCTGGCTTGAGTCGCTGAACGGCCCGCCACAAGCGGGCCATCAAGCAGAAACAGAAATGCCCCGTATCAATCGATACGGGGCATTTTTTTTGGAGTCAGTGCAGTGTCTTTTTCCTTGAGCTAACGTCGAAGCACTGCCAAGACCTTATGTGGGAGCGAGCCTGCTCGCGAAAGCGGAGTGTCAAACAACACAATGTTGATTGATAAATTGCTTTCGCGAGCAGGCTCGCTCCCACAGGTCTCGGTGCTTCTTAAACACATCACAAGGACCTGCATGTCGTTCATCCACGCCAACCTGATCCACATCCTCGCCGCGCTCTGGTTTGTCATCTGCTGGGGCGGTTACACCCGGTACGCCTCGTGGAAGGGCCGCGACACCGCGTGCCTGGCCAGTGTGTTGCATCTGTACCGCGAAGACTGGATGCGCCGCATGCTACTGCGCGACAACCGCATCGCCGACGCCAGCGTGATCGGCAACCTGGAGCGCAACGCCTCGTTCTTCGCCTCCAGCACCTTGATTATCCTGGCCGGCATTCTCACTGTGCTCGGTGCGTCCGAAAGGGCGGTGTCGTTGCTGGCGGATATTCCGATGGTGCAACAGGCGTCCCAGGGCATGTCCGAGATCAAGTTGCTGTGCCTGGCGCTGGTGTTTGTCTACGCGTTCTTCACGTTCAGCTGGTGCATGCGCCAGTACAACTTCGCGGCGATTCTGGTGGGCTCGGCGCCGATGGTGGGTGAGCGCCACGTCTCCGAACAGGAACGCAAAGCCTTTGCCGCTCGTGCGGCTCGGGTCATCTCGATGGCGGCCAACCAGTTCAACTTCGGCCTGCGGTCCTATTATTTCGGCATGACCATGCTGGCCTGGTTCGTCAGCCCATGGCTGTTCATGCTGATGAGTGCCGGCGTAGTGCTGGTGTTGTATCGCCGGGAGTTTCATTCCGACGTTCTCGACGTGATGGTCTATACCCCTACAGAGGCACCCTTGCCCGAGGCGAACAGAGAGGTCGCTTGATGAGTATTCCGTTCTGGTGTGTGTTTATCAGCGCATTACTGATTTACGTGGCCCGCATGCCGGTGGCCAAGGCGATGAAAGAGCAGGGCGGTTACAACAATCACGCCCCACGGGAGCAACAGGCGCACCTCACGGGCTTCGGCGCCCGTGCCGTGGCCGCGCACCAGAACTGTTTCGAAGCCTTTATATTGTTTGCGGTGGGGGTGTTGATGGCGCACACCACGCAAACGGCGGGATGGCTGATCGACCTGCTGGCGATCATCTTTGTGATCACACGTGTTATTTACCTGCTGTGTTACTGGGGCGATTTGCCCTGGCAGCGCAGTCTCGTGTGGTTTATCGGTTTCGTGTGTTCATTGTTACTGATGATTAGTCCGACTTTTAGAACCGTTTTGCTCTAACGGGGCAAATCGCAGGCAAAAGAAAACCCGCACTAGGCGGGTTTTCTTTATCACGCTAAAAACTGATTTAGTTCTTAGGTGCTTCTTTTGCGGCGGCTTCGTTCGATTCAGTCTGAGCTTTGGCAGCTTCGGCGTTTTCTTTCGCAGCGTCGTTCACTTTATCCTGAGCTTTGTTCATGTCTTGCTGAGCTTGCTCAGCATGTTTAGTAGCATCTTGAGCTTTGTCCTCGGATTTTTTATCGCAAGCAGCGAGACCGAGGGAAGCGGTCAACATCAAGGCAATAGCTAAAGTCTTACGCATGGGGTGTTTCTCCTTATGGAAATAACTACTGGCCTTTCGAGCACAGCCCACAGCGTTAAGTTCCTCAATTCGTTCAGATATATAAGTTTGTGATGCAATGGAACTTTTGCTCCGTGGCGAGCTACTTTGATCGAGCACTAAGAAGAGTTTTAAGAAATGGCCGAAAACCCTGTTTTTGAGCGTGCGACGCGATTCATGTCGGCGTTGCGTCATTGTCAGGTCCTCGGACTGCGAGTTCACAGCGCCAGTAATGACGGACTAACGGTCATCTTGCCCTACAGCCCGCAAATCGTCGGCGACCCGCAATCCGGAGTCATTCATGGCGGTGCGCTGACATCGCTCATGGATACCGCGTGCGGCATGTCGACCCTGTGCGTGCTGCCCGAATTCGAGGTGTGCCCGACCCTCGATTTGCGCATCGATTACATGCACGCCGCCGAACCACATAAAGACGTCTACGGCTTCGCCCAATGCTACCGAGTGACCACTGACGTGATCTTCGCCCGTGGTTTTGCCTATCAGAATGATCCCGAGCACCCCATCGCCCACGTCGTCGGCACGTTCATGCGCATGGGCAAAGGCATCAAAGGCACCAAAGGCTTTGGCGGCGTCATCGCTGGAGGTGCGCAATGACCGATTCCTTCAAGGAACAACTGCAGCAGGCCCACGAGAAGGGCGACTACGCCTCGCTGCTGCACCTGATTCCCTACGCCAAACTGATCGGCGTCGAATGTTCGCGGGTGGGGGATGATCTGCTGTTTCGCCTGCCAGCCAACAAGGACAACATTGGTAACCCTTTACTGCCGGCGATTCATGGCGGCGTGATCGCCGGGTTCATGGAACTCTCGGCGGCGCTGCACCTGTTGATTCTCACCGGTTCACCGGGCGTGCCGAAAATCATCGACTTCTCCCTCGACTACCTGCGCGCCGGGCAGTTTCGCGATACCTGGGCCAAAAGTCAGGTGTGCCGCCAGGGGCGCCGGGTCGCCAACGTGGCCGTTACCGCCTGGCAAAGCACCGAAGCCGAACCGATTGCGACGGCCCGCGCTCATTTCAAAATCGAAGAGCCCTTGAAATCCTGAACACAGCCCCCAACTTTGATGACATCCCGCCGTCGACCTTCAAGGTCGCGGCTTAGCCATCTGATTGGAGTTTGATGACCATGAGTGTGGAAACTCAAAAGGAAACCCTGGGCTTCCAGACCGAGGTGAAGCAACTGCTGCACCTCATGATCCATTCGCTGTATTCCAACAAGGAAATTTTCCTTCGCGAATTGATCTCGAACGCCTCTGACGCTGTCGACAAATTACGTTTCGAAGCCCTGTCCAAGCCTGAGTTGCTGGAAGGTGGCGCCGAACTGAAAATCCGTGTGAGCTTCGACAAGGACGCCAAAACCGTCACCCTCGAAGACAACGGCATTGGCATGAACCGTGAAGAAGCGATCACTCACCTGGGTACCATCGCCAAATCCGGCACTGCTGATTTCATGAAACACCTGTCTGGCGACCAGAAGAAAGATTCGCACCTGATCGGTCAGTTCGGTGTGGGTTTCTACTCTGCCTTCATCGTCGCCGACAAAGTCGACGTGTTCAGCCGTCGTGCCGGTGATGCCGCCAGCGAAGGCGTGCACTGGTCGTCCAAGGGCGAAGGCGATTTCGAAGTCGCCACCGTCGAGAAAGCCGAGCGCGGCACGCGCATCGTCCTGCACCTGAAGTCCGGTGAAGACGAGTTCGCCGATGGCTGGCGTCTGCGCAACATCATCAAGAAGTACTCCGACCACATCGCCCTGCCGATCGAGTTGCCAAAAGAAGTGGCCGCTGCCGAAGGTGAAGAGCAGCCAGCCGCCGAATGGGAAACCGTCAACCGCGCCAGCGCCCTGTGGACCCGTCCTCGCACCGAAGTGAAGGACGAGGAATACCAGGAGTTCTACAAACACATCGCTCATGACCACCAAAATCCGGTGAGCTGGAGCCACAACAAGGTCGAAGGCAAGCTCGAATACAGCTCGCTGCTGTACGTGCCGGCCCGTGCTCCGTTCGACCTGTACCAGCGTGAAGCGCCGAAAGGCCTGAAGCTGTACGTGCAGCGTGTGTTCGTGATGGACCAGGCCGAGTCGTTCCTGCCGCTGTACCTGCGCTTCATCAAAGGCGTGGTCGATTCCAACGATCTGTCGCTGAACGTGTCGCGGGAAATCCTGCAAAAAGACCCGATCATCGATTCGATGAAGTCGGCGCTGACCAAGCGCGTTCTGGACATGCTGGAAAAACTGGCGAAGAACGAGCCTGAGCAATACAAGAGCTTCTGGAAGAACTTCGGTCAGGTCATGAAAGAAGGCCCGGCAGAAGACTTCGCCAACAAAGAGAAGATCGCTGGCCTGCTGCGTTTCGCATCGACCAACGGTGATGAAGGCGAGCAAGTGGTTGGCCTGGCCGAGTACCTGGCTCGCGCCAAGGAAGGTCAGGACAAGATTTACTACCTGACCGGCGAAACCTACGCGCAAGTCAAAAACAGCCCGCACCTGGAAGTCTTCCGCAAGAAAGGCATCGAAGTGCTGCTGCTGACCGATCGTATCGACGAGTGGCTGATGAGCTACCTCAACGATTTTGACGGCAAGAGCTTTGTCGACGTGGCACGCGGTGACCTCGACCTGGGCAACCTGGATTCGGAAGAAGACAAGAAGGCTGCGGAAGAAGTCGCCAAGTCCAAAGAAGGTCTGGTTGAGCGTCTGAAAACCGCGCTGGGCGATTCCGTGGCTGAAGTGCGGGTTTCCCACCGTCTGACCGACTCCCCGGCGATCCTGGCCATCGGCGAGCAGGACCTGGGCATGCAGATGCGTCAGATCCTCGAAGCCAGCGGTCAGAAGGTTCCGGACTCGAAGCCGATCTTCGAATTCAACCCGGCTCACCCGCTGATCGAGAAGCTCGACAACGAGCAGAGCGAAGAGCGCTTCGGCGACCTGTCGCACATTCTCTTCGATCAGGCGGCCCTGGCTGCCGGTGACAGCTTGAAGGACCCGGCCGCGTATGTGCGCCGTCTGAATAAGCTGCTGGTTGAACTGTCGGTTTAACTGCGTTGTAAAAAAACCCGCTTCGGCGGGTTTTTTTCATTCTGGTGTCTTCAAGCAGGAGTGAGTCATGAGCCAAATTACTGTTCGTTCTGTCGTTTATCAGATTGATGGCCAGCCCTATGAAGGCCGCCTGGCGTTCGACGCTGACCATCAAGGCCCGCGTCCGGGCTTGCTGATGGCGCCGAACTGGATGGGTGTCAGCGCCGGGGCGGAAGTGATTGCCAAGACTGTGGCGTCCAAGGGTTATGTGGTGCTGATTGCAGACGTGTACGGTCAATCGGTTCGTCCGCAGAACGGCGACGAGGCGGGCGCGGCGATGATGCCGCTCAAACACGACCGTCCATTGTTGCGCAAACGCCTGCAAGCGGCGTTTGAACAACTGCAAAACCAGAACGAGGCGGCAGTCGATACCTCGAAACTGGCGGCATTCGGTTTCTGTTTTGGTGGGTGCTGCGCCCTGGACCTGGCCCGCACGGGGGCACCGTTGAAAGCGGCGGTTTCGTTCCATGGCACACTGGATTCGCCAAACCCGGCGGATGCCCAGAACATCAAGGGCTCGGTGTTGGTGCTGCACGGTGCGGCGGATCCGTTGGTGCCTAAAGAGCAACTGCCGGCATTTGAAGCGGAAATGGATGCAGCAGGCGTGGATTGGCAATTGCTGAGCTACGGCGGTGCGGTGCATTCCTTTACCGATCCGCATGCCAATGTGCCGGGCATGATGATGTATGACGCGAAGATTGCGGCACGGGCGTTTACGTCGATGCACAATTTGCTGGATGAAGTGTTTAAAGGCTGAGAGCAGTTTTTGCCCTGACACTCTTGCTGCCTTGGCTGGCTTCTTCGCGAGCAGGCTCGCTCCCACAGGGAAATACATTCCAATGTGGGAGTGAGCCTGCTCGCGAAGGCGGTGTAACGATCACCGAGGCATTGAAGGCAGTTCGATCCGCTCACTTTCCCCCGGCACTGTCGGCCAATCCCCAGCCGCCCAGCGCCGCCGCGCCTCATCGATAACCGCAGGATCACTCGCGACAAAATTCCAGTTGATCCGCCGTGGCCCGTCCAGCGGTGCGCCGCCGAACAACACGGCATGACAGTCGCTCTCGGCAAACAGCGTCATCTCTTCCCCCGCAGGCAACACCACCAACGAATTCAATTCCAGCGTCTCGCCATCCAGCTGTGCTTCGCCACTCAAGACATACAACGCACGTTCTTCATGCTCGGTGGGAATCAGCAGCGTGGTCGCCGTCTGCAGGTTCAATTCCGCGTACAACGTAGGAGAAAGCACCGGGACCGGCGATTCCAGGCAAAAGCCTGACCCGGCAATCATGCGGATTTTCACACCAAGGTTATCGCTGACCGGCAAGGTGCTCGCCGGATGATGGCTATAGGACCCAGGCCCCTGTTCATGCTCCTTGGGCGATGCCAGCCAGATCTGCAAGCCGTGCATCGTAAAGCCACTATCTTTCAACGCCTCGGGTGTGCGCTCGACATGGGCAATCGCGCTGCCGGCGGTCATCCAGCTGACATCACCGGCATTGACCACCTGATCGGAACCGAGGCTGTCCTTGTGCTGGATTTGGCCTTCAAACAGATAAGTGAGGGTCGACAGGCCGATATGCGGATGCTGGCGGATGTTCATGCCTTTGCCCGCCCCATAACGGGTTTCCAGCATGTGGTCGAAAAACACGAAAGGTCCGACGCTGCGGCATTTAGCCGACGGCAGCGGACGAAGAATCGGCTGGCCTTCGACATCTTCGGCGCGGGGGCGAATCACGAGCGGAGTGTTCATGCTGCATTCCAGGCTGAGCGGGTGATGCAGGGAGCATAACCCGCTTGCGCTGCCGTTGCCGCTATTGGCTGAACGCACCTTCGGACAGGTGGGTTTCGATGCTGACGTCGGTGGTGGTCATCAGCTTGTGGACCGGGCAGCGGTCGGCGACACGATGAAGTTCCTCGCGCTGCGCATCGGTGAGCACGCCCTTGAGGGTCAGTTTGACGTGCAGGGCGTATTTGCCTTTCTGCTCTTCGCTGTTGTCGCGTTTGACCTCGACGGTGACGCCGGTCAGCGGGATGTCCTTTTTCTTGGCGTACATCTTCAGGGTCAAGGCTTTGCACGTGCCCAAGGCTGCATCGAAATAATCGTGGGGTTCTGGCGCCGAGCCTTCGCCGCCGGAAGCGGTCGGTACGTCGGCAAACAGTTCGTGTTCATCGATTTGAACGCTATGGCGAAAACCTTCGGCGGAAACGGTATTGACGGTAACGGTCATGGAAAGCCTCCCAGGCTGGATAAGTCGTTCGATCAAAAAAGACCTTGAAGTTATAGAGCATTCCTCTGCGGACGCGTTCCACTTTCTTGTGGGTTGATCCTCGTTCGTTGCATGGAAACCGGATTACCGGCCGGCCGTGCGCGGTTGCGAATGAGGCGATCGCGGCCTATGGTCCAAGCGAGGTATTGCCTGCGACTGTCACACAATGACGCGCCGCAGGTTTGTGTCCATCCAGTGCGAAAACCATAGCAAGGTGAAGACATGCCAAACGACTCCCGCCCCGCCGTACTCGAACTGATCGGCAACACGCCGCTGGTGCGTGTCAGCCGCTTCGATACCGGCCCGTGCACGCTGTTCCTCAAGCTTGAATCACAAAACCCCGGCGGTTCGATCAAGGACCGCATCGGCCTGGCGATGATCGACGCCGCCGAGCGCGACGGTCGCCTGCAACCCGGCGGCACCATCGTCGAGGCCACGGCTGGCAACACCGGCCTGGGTCTGGCGTTGGTCGGCCGGGCCAAGGGTTATCGCGTGGTGTTGGTGGTGCCCGACAAGATGTCCACCGAGAAAGTCCTGCACCTCAAGGCGATGGGCGCTGAAGTGCACATCACCCGTTCCGACGTCGGCAAGGGCCATCCCGAGTACTACCAGGACGTGGCCGCGCGGCTGGCCAGGGAAATTCCCGACGCGTTCTTTGCTGATCAATTCAACAACCCGGCCAACCCGCTGGCCCACGAATGCAGCACGGCGCCGGAGATCTGGGCGCAAACCCAGCATGATGTCGATGCCATCGTCGTCGGTGTCGGTTCGGCCGGGACGCTGACCGGTTTGACCCGGTTCTTCAAGCGCGTGCAGCCGAACCTGGCCATGGTGCTGGCCGACCCGGTCGGTTCGGTGATGGCCGAATACAGCCGCAGCGGCACCCTTGGCACGCCCGGTTCGTGGGCGGTGGAAGGCATTGGCGAAGACTTCATCCCCTCGATTGCCGACCTGTCCAGCGTGCGCCACGCGTATTCGATCAGCGACGAAGAAAGCTTCGATCACGCCCGCCAACTGCTGCGCGCCGAGGGCATTCTCGGCGGTTCGTCGACCGGCACCTTGCTGGCGGCGGCGCTGCGTTATTGCCGCGAGCAAACCGAGCCGAAACGGGTCGTGAGTTTTGTCTGCGACACCGGCACCCGCTACCTGTCGAAGGTCTACAACGACCAGTGGATGAACGATCAGGGCTTGCTGCAATACAAACGCTACGGTGATCTTCGCGATTTGATCTCGCGCCGTTTCGAGGACGGCCGGGTGATCAGTGTCGGTCCGGACGACACGCTGCTGACTGCGTTCCAGCGCATGCGTCTGGCGGACGTGTCGCAACTGCCGGTGCTGGTGGACGGCCAACGGCTGGTCGGGGTGATCGACGAGTCTGACATCCTGCTGCGGGTGCATCAGGACGCGTCGCAGTTTCGCTTGACGGTGGCCAGCGCGATGACCGACAAACTGCAAACCCTGCCGGCCGCTGCCAGCCTGGCTGAGCTGCAGGCGGAGCTTGATCGTGGGCTGGTGGCGATCATTGCCGATGCTTCGGGCTTCCATGGCCTGATTACCCGCGTCGACCTACTCAATCATCTAAGGAGATCCCTGACATGAGTCACGATAAAGATGCTGCGCCCCATGGCTTCGCCACTCGCGTGATCCATGCCGGGCAGGCGCCGGACCCTTCCACCGGCGCGTTGATGCCGCCGATCTACGCCAACTCCACCTATTTGCAGCAAAGCCCGGGCGTGCACAAAGGCCTCGACTACGGGCGCTCGCATAATCCGACGCGCTTTGCGCTGGAGCGTTGCGTGGCGGATCTGGAAGGGGGCACCCGGGCGTTCGCGTTTGCGTCCGGGCTGGCGGCGATTTCCACGGTGCTCGAACTGCTCGATGCCGATTCGCATATCGTCTCGGGCAATGATTTGTATGGCGGCACGTTCCGCCTGTTCGACAAGGTGCGTCGGCGCAGCGCCGGGCACCGCTTCAGCTTTGTCGACCTGACGGACCTGTCGGCCTTCGAAGCGGCGCTGCAGGACGATACGCGCATGGTCTGCGTCGAGACGCCGAGCAATCCGTTGCTGCGCCTCACGGACCTTGCCGCCATTGCGCGCATCTGCCGCCAGCGCGGGATCATTTGTGTGGCCGACAACACCTTTGCCAGCCCGTGGATCCAGCGTCCGCTGGAGCTGGGCTTCGATGTCGTGGTGCACTCGACCACCAAGTATTTGAACGGCCACTCCGACGTGATCGGCGGCATCGCGGTGGTTGGGCAAAACGCAGAGTTGGCCGAACGACTGGGCTTTTTGCAAAACGCGGTGGGGGCTATTGCCGGGCCGTTTGACGCCTTCCTCACGTTACGCGGCGTGAAGACCCTGGCATTGCGCATGGAGCGTCACTGCAGCAATGCACTGGCGCTGGCGCAATGGCTGGAACAACAGCCGCAAGTCGCGCGGGTCTACTACCCGGGATTGCCCTCACACCCACAACATGAACTGGCGCGGCAGCAGATGCGCGGTTTCGGCGGTATGATTTCACTCGACCTGAACACCGACCTGGAGGGGTCCAAGCGTTTTCTGGAGAACGTGCACATCTTTGCGCTGGCGGAGAGCCTGGGCGGGGTGGAAAGCCTGATCGAGCACCCGGCAATCATGACCCACGCGACGATTCCCGCCGACACCCGTGCGGAGCTCGGCATCGGTGATGCGTTGGTGCGATTGTCCGTGGGGGTCGAGGATGTCGAAGACCTGCGCGCCGATCTGGCGCAGGCGCTGGCGCGGATCTGACGGTTCAGCAGGCAAAAAAAATCCGGAACCCTTAGCGGATTCCGGATTTTTGTGTCGATCGCCGATTAGCTGCCTTTGACAGACTTACCGTTGACCGTACCGTCGAGGAGCATGATGTTGTACTCCTTGCCGTCGGTTTCAACTTGTTGCAGGCGGACCAGCAGGTAATCCCAGTCCTTGGCGAACCACAGGACGGTGATGCGCTTGCTTTGTGTCGGGTCGCGCACGCGCTCGACCTTGATCGCATCGATCTGGCCGGCCTTGGTGTCAACTTTTTCCGAACCCAGTACGCGGAAGTCATAGGTATCGACTTCGCCACCGTCGACGACCTGATAGCTCATGCTTTTCTTGCCGGCGGCCACGTCGTGTTGCAGGGCCAGTTGATACGTGGACTTGTCGACCATGCCACGGTTCAGCGGCACTTTGACCGGATCACCGCGATCGGTGCCGGTGACCATTTTGGTGGTCCAGTCGAAATCCAGGTCAGCCTTTTTCGCTTTACCCAGGCCGCCACGTTCAAAGTGGTAGGACTGAGGCAGCAGGGTGTCCTTGTCCACGGTCAGGGTGCTTTCTTCAGTCAGGCTGGCGATCATCATCGACGCCTTGAAGCTGAGTTTCCAGACGCCGTTGGCTTCCTTGGTCAGGCTGCGTTCAGCGGTGCCGCTCATGGGCAGCTGTTTCCAGTCGGCGGTGTAGCTGGCGGAGAAAGGTTGAAGTTCCGAAGCCTGTGCCAGGGGCAAGGCAAACAGAGCGCAAGCGAAGAGCAGGGCGCGACGCATAATATCTCCTAGTTTCGAATCAAGTGGCCGCTGGCCGCGAGTAACTTCCCATCCAGTAAAGCACCTTGTTCGCCGAGTGATAAACGACCTTCGGCAAACCAGCGTACAGCCAACGGGTAGATCAGGTGTTCCTGGGCATGGACTCGCTGCGCCAGACTCTGCGGCGAATCGTGCAACTCTACCGGTATTACTGCCTGTACGACCAGTGGTCCGCCATCGAGTTCCTCGGTGACGAAGTGGACGGAGCAGCCGTGCTCGGTGTCGCCGGCTTCCAGCGCGCGCTGATGAGTGTGTAACCCTTTGTATTTGGGTAGCAGCGAAGGATGGATATTGAGCAGGCGACCGGCGTAGTGGCGCACGAAGTCAGCGCTGAGAATGCGCATGAAACCGGCCAGTACCACGAGTTTGGGATTGAAGGCGTCGATCAGTTCGATCATCGCGGCATCAAAGGCCTCGCGGCCTTCGAAAGCCTTGTGATCCAGGGAGCGGGTGTCGATACCCGCGTCCCTGGCGCGTTGCAGGCCGTAGGCGTCGGCGCGGTTGGAAATCACCGCAGCGATGCGGACCGGGCTGTCGCCGGTCCGCGTGCTGTCGATCAAGGCCTGCAAGTTACTGCCGGTGCCGGAGAGCAGCACCACGACATCACAGGTGGCGGACATTAGTGCGCCTTAAGGTTCTTCAGTTCGACCTGAGCCGCGCCTTCGGCAGCGGTAGCGATCTGACCGATGACCCATGGCTGCTCGCCTGCTTCACGCAATACGTTCAGCGCGGTTTCAACGTGCTCTTGAGCCACGCAGATGACCATGCCGACGCCGCAGTTCAGCACGCGGTGCATTTCGTTTTCGTCGACGTTGCCTTTTTCTTGCAGCCAGTCGAACACGGCAGGGCGGGTCCAGCTCGCGACGTCAACCACGGCTTGGGCGCCTTTTGGCAGAACGCGCGGGATGTTGTCCAGCAGGCCGCCACCGGTGATGTGGGCCATGGCTTTGACGGCGCCGGTGTCTTTGATCAGCTTGAGCAGCGGCTTCACGTAGATACGGGTCGGGGCCATCAGCAGGTCGGTCAGCGGTTTGCCGTCGAGCTGGATGTTCTCGATGTCGGCACCCGACACTTCGATGATCTTGCGGATCAGCGAGTAGCCGTTGGAGTGCGGGCCGGAAGACGGCAGGGCGAGCAGGGCATCGCCGGCAGCGACTTTCGAACCGTCGATGATTTCGGATTTTTCCACGACGCCAACGCAGAAGCCGGCCAGGTCGTAGTCTTCGCCTTCGTACATGCCAGGCATTTCAGCGGTTTCGCCGCCGACCAAGGAACAGCCGGACAGTTCGCAGCCCGCGCCGATGCCGGTCACGACCTGGGTCGCGGTTTCGACATTGAGTTTGCCGGTGGCGTAGTAGTCGAGGAAGAACAGCGGCTCGGCGCCGCAGACCACCAGGTCGTTCACGCACATGGCTACCAGGTCGATGCCGATGCTGTCGTGCTTGTTCAGGTTCAGGGCCAGGCGCAGCTTGGTGCCCACGCCGTCGGTGCCGGAAACCAGCACAGGCTGCTTGTAGCCAGCCGGGATTTCGCAGAGGGCGCCGAAACCGCCCAGGCCGCCCATGACTTCCGGGCGCGCAGTGCGCTTGGCGACGCTCTTGATGCGTTCGACCAATGCTTCACCGGCGTCGATGTCTACACCGGCGTCCTTGTAGCTCAGGGAGGGTTGCTTGCTCATGATCCAGGCCTTTAGGGGGGATTCAGGGGTAACGACCGAGTCCAGCGGGGACGCCGAATTCGACGGGGGCGATTGCCTCACGCGAAATTCGAGCCGCCCGGCTGTTGCCGGTCTGCGAAGGCGCGCGATTTTATCAGGCTTGAGGGGCAGCGGCCATCCTCACGCCGACGGCAGGGGCATATCCTATTAAAAAAATTGATATTGAGCGTATTAGCGGCGTCTTGCATGGCTGTATAAGGTATCGCGATTAACCGTCTATCGTTATGACAGTGCGAAAACTTATCGCGGCCGTGTGAATGTTTTGCGCAGGGATGTGGTCACAGCCCTGTTCGATCGTCTTCATGCGGTCTGTTCCAGCCGCTCTTGTCGTCAGGAATCTTCCATGCGTTTTCTTTCTAAATTTTTGTGTCTGAGCTGTTTTTCCCTTTTTAGCCTCGCGAGCCATGCCGAGAACGTGAAAGGTCTTTATCAGGTGCGCGAGCCTGTCACCAGTCAGTCGACTGAGGAACGTGATCAAGCGACCCAGCGGGCGCTGGACACGCTGGTGCTGCGCCTGACCGGCGATCCGAAGGCCGCGCAGAGCCCGGGGTTGGCGGCGCTACGCAAAGACCCTCAGCAGATCATCAGTCAATACGGCTTTGATGCGGGGCCGCCGGAAGTGTTGAAGGTCGATTTTGACCCGGCCACCACCGAGCAGGCGCTGCGTCGGGCGGGGCTGTCGTTGTGGGGCGCGAATCGGCCGTCGATCCTCGGCTGGTGGCTGAACGACTCCACCGAAGGTTCGAGCCTGGTGGGCGATGGCCAGGCCAGCGCGGCCCCGCTGCGGCGTGCGGCGCAGCACCGTGGTTTGCCGTTGCGTTTGCCACTGGCGGATTTGAGTGAGCAGTTGGTGGCGACCGCGCCGACGCTTGAAGGTGCGGATGCGACGCCGCTGCACAATGCCTCGGAACGTTACAACGCTGACGCATTGCTCGCGGTGCATGCCAAGGAAGAGGGTGGCCAGTGGCAGGCCAAGTGGAATTTGTGGCTGGGCGACAAGAAAGAAGCGGGCAGTGTGCAAGGCGCGGATCAGGCTGCCGTGGCTGATGCCGTGATGCTGGCGGTCAGCGAGCGACTGGCGCCGCGGTTTGTCGTCAAGGCTGGCGGGGCTTCGGGCGAGCAATTGCTGGAAGTGCAAGGCATGAACCTGGAACGCTACGCGGCGCTGGGGCGCTTGCTCGACCCCTTTGGTGCGCGCCTACAAAGTGTTGACGGTGATCGCATCCTTTACCGGGTGAACGGCAGCGCCGAGCAGCTGCGCTCGCAGTTGTCGCTGGCCAAGTTGCAGGAAGTGCCGGCCGGTGAGGCGCCTGCGCCCGTCGCCCCGGTTCAGCCAGTGGCGCAAGGTTCGGCGCCGGCCGTAGCGCCGGCTGTGGCACCGACGCCACAGTTGCGATTCCGCTGGTAAGGTTTTCTTTCTTTATATAGATGCATATGGAGTGGTACATGGCCGATACGCGCCGTTGGTTCTGGTTGGGTGGAGTGGTTCTGCTCTGCGCGTTTGTCTGGCTGCTGCATCCGATCCTGACGCCATTTCTGGTGGCGCTGCTGCTGGCCTATCTGTTCGATCCGCTGGTGGATCGGCTGGAGAGGGCCGGGCTTTCAAGGACGTGGGGCGTGGTGGCGGTGTTTGCGCTGTTCACCCTGATTTTCACCACGCTGCTGCTGGTGTTGGTGCCGCTGCTGGCCAGGCAGTTGTTTCGTTTGTATGAGTTGGCACCGCAAATGCTCGACTGGCTGCAGCACACCGCATTGCCGTGGGCGCAGTCGAAGTTCGGGTTGTCGGAGGGCTTCTGGAAGTTCGACAAGCTCAAGGCCGCAATCAGTGAGCACGTGGGCCAGACCAGCGACATTGTCGGTGTGGTGTTGAGTCAGGCCACCGCGTCGGGTCTCGCGCTGATTGGCTGGTTGGCCAATCTGGTATTGATCCCGGTGGTGAGTTTCTACCTGCTGCGGGACTGGGACCTGATGGTGGCGAAGATCCGCAGCCTGCTGCCGCGCGATCGTGAAGAGCGGGTGGTCGAGCTCGCTGGTGAGTGTCATGAAGTGCTCGGCGCTTTCGTGCGCGGGCAATTGCTGGTGATGGTGGCGCTGGGCGTGATCTACGCGTCGGGCCTGATGCTGGTGGGGCTGGAGTTGGGGCTGTTGATCGGCTTGATCGCCGGTCTGGCCGCGATCGTGCCTTATATGGGCTTCGTCATCGGGATTGGCGCGGCGTTGATTGCCGGTCTGTTCCAGTTCGGCGGCGACCTTTATCCGATGTTGGGCATTGTCGCAGTGTTCATGGTCGGGCAAGCACTGGAAGGCATGGTGCTGACGCCATTGTTGGTCGGGGACCGGATCGGCCTGCACCCGGTGGCGGTGATTTTCGCCATTCTGGCGGGCGGCGAGCTGTTCGGTTTCACCGGTGTGTTGCTGGCGTTGCCTGTGGCGGCGGTGATCATGGTGCTGGTGCGCCATGTGCATGATTTGTATAAAGATTCTGAGATGTACAGTGGTGAGGATGAGCCGCAGTTGTAAGGATCACTGAAAGGTTGTCGCGGCCAACCCGGATCGTTGCCGGGTTGGCCTGCATCCCTCGCGTGGCTGTCACATGCGCCGCCAACAAAACTGTCATAAAACCAGTGCGTTAACGCAAACCTTTGATTTTGCTTGTGGTCTGTCGCATTGTGCGACCAGCGTCACGGGTATAAACTTCGCAAACTTTACACAGAGGCCACTAACGGTTCCTTTGGAACTGTTCAGTCAGCATGAAACCGATTCAGCTGCCCCTAGGTGTGCGTCTGCGTGATGACGCTACCTTTATCAATTACTACCCAGGCGCCAATGCCGCTGCACTCGGCTATGTCGAGCGGCTATGCGAAGCCGACGCCGGGTGGACCGAAAGCCTGATTTATCTCTGGGGCAAGGACGGGGTAGGGCGTACGCACTTGTTGCAGGCGGCCTGCCTGCGCTTCGAGCAGTTGGGAGAGCCGGCGGTGTACCTGCCATTGGCCGAACTGCTGGACCGTGGCATCTCGATTCTCGATAACCTCGAACAATACGAACTGGTCTGCCTGGATGATTTACAGGCAGTTGCCGGCAGGGCGGATTGGGAAGAGGCGCTGTTCCATCTGTTCAATCGCCTGCGCGATAGCGGTCGGCGCCTGCTGATCGCCGCGTCGACCTCACCGCGTGAACTGCCGGTGAAGCTGGCGGATTTGAAGTCGCGCTTGACCCTGGCACTGATCTTTCAGATGCGTCCGCTCTCCGACGAAGACAAATTGCGTGCCTTGCAATTGCGTGCGTCGCGTCGTGGGCTGCACCTGACCGATGAAGTCGGGCATTTTATTTTGACCCGCGGTACTCGCAGCATGAGTGCGCTGTTCGAGCTGCTTGAGCGTCTCGATCAGGCCTCTCTTCAAGCTCAGCGCAAGCTGACCATCCCCTTTCTGAAAGAAACTCTTGGCTGGTAAAGTCTAAGCCTGGCAGGGGTTTCGGCATATTTCAGGCGCCAGGAAATGCGCTTTCCTACAGGGCTGCAGGCTGCGCAAGCGTTTAAAATGGGCTTAAGCGCTTAGATGTTAACGAGAAACCGATAAGTCACATAAAGTTCGATTGAATTTGCAAATGAGGATGATAGCGGGCATAGTCTCGACTTCTTTACAACTATCAGCCACGGTCGTGCCCATGCTAAAGCGCTTCGCACCCCTCGTGCCTCTCGCACTCGTCACCCTGTTGTTCGGTTGCGCTGCTCACTCTCCAGTGTCCCAGCAAGAGCAACAACAGCAGGTTAAAAATTCAGTTACCGCGCAATCCTCTTCCGTTCTTTTCCAGGAAGAGCTGGCCACCGATAAAGAACTGGCTGACTTCGCCGATGGCAAGTCGTACCAGCTTCCGGTTCTGGCCGACAGCATCCTTGAACGTGGCATGTCCCTGATCGGTACCCGTTACCGTTTCGGCGGTACCTCTGAAGCCGGTTTCGATTGCAGCGGCTTCATCGGTTATCTGTTCCGTGAAGAAGCGGGCATGAACTTGCCACGCTCCACTCGCGAAATGATCAACGTGGACGCACCTCTGGTCGCTCGCAGCGCGCTGAAGCCGGGCGACCTGCTGTTCTTCGCCACCAACGGTCGTCGCGGTCGCGTCAGTCACGCCGGGATTTATCTGGGTGACAACCAGTTCATCCACTCCAGCAGCCGCAAAAGCGGTGGTGTCCGGGTCGATAGCCTGGGCGACAGCTACTGGAGCAAGACCTTCATCGAAGCCAAGCGCGCCCTCGCGATGGCCCCGACCGTGGTCACCGCTCGCAAGTAAACTTACAGTTTGTAAGGCGAAGTTAAAGTCTTACTTGAAGTTTGCCGCATAGCCGCTAGAATCCTGATCTATTATTGATGGCAAACCGCCTGCGTCCAACGCAGGCGGTTTTCTTTTCTGTCTTCCCGGCAGAAAAAGCCGCAGCCAGATCAGGATGTTCTGCTTATGACGATGTCGGCCCGCCTCGCACTCATGTTCTTCGCAGCGCTGCTCAGCGCATGCGCCAGCCGCACACCGCCTCCTGCGCCGGTGGTTCGCGCACCCATCGTCTTTGGTTCTTCCCAGGCATTCTCCCCCGAGGCGGAAGAAGTGTTGTTCCGTGCATTGGGGCTCGTGGGCACGCCTTACCGCTGGGGCGGCAATACACCCGACTCGGGGTTCGATTGCAGTGGGCTGATCGGCTACGTCTACCGGGATGCCGCCGGCATTTCCCTGCCGCGTACCACGCGTGAAATGATCAGCATGCAAGCCGCCAATGTGGGCAAGGAAGGTTTGCAAACTGGGGACCTGATTTTCTTCGCCACCAATGGCGGCTCTCAGGTCAGCCATGCCGGGATTTACGTCGGCGAAGGGCGCTTCGTTCATGCACCGGCCACGGGTGGCACGGTGAAGCTCGACAGCCTGTCCAAGGCGTACTGGCAGAAGGCTTACCTGAGCGCCAAGCGCGTTCTGCAGCCCGAGCACCTGGCGCGTAATCCCTAGTCCCACCGCCGGCGGTTATTTTGTGGCAGTCACGCGCCACACCTTGTTCCCCACATCATCCGCCACCAGCAAGCCACCTTGCTGATCGATCACCACGCCCACCGGCCGGCCCATGGCGTCTTCGTCTTTATTGAGGAATCCCGTCAGCACATCCACCGGTTGCCCGGTCGGTTTGCCACCTGCGAACGGCACGAAAATCACTTTGTAGCCACTGTGCGGCTTGCGGTTCCACGAGCCATGCTGGCCGATGAAGGCGCCTTCCTTGAATTGCGCGGGCAAGGTGTTGCCTTCTGCGAACGTCAGGCCCAACGACGCGGTGTGCGGGCCGACCGCGTAGTCCGGCGCGATGGCCTTGGCCACCAGGTCCGGGTTTTGCGGCTCGACGCGAATGTCGACATGTTGGCCGTAGTAGCTGAAGGGCCAGCCGTAGAACGCGCCATCCTTGACCGAAGTGATGTAGTCCGGCACCAGGTCGCTGCCAATCTCGTCGCGCTCGTTGACTGCCGTCCACAGTGCGCCGCTACGAGGCTCCCAGGCCAAACCGTTGGGGTTGCGAATCCCTGAGGCAAATATCCGGTGATTGCCGGTGGCACGGTCCACTTCCCAGATCGCCGCGCGGCCTTCTTCCTTGTCGAGGCCGTTTTCGCCGACGTTGCTGTTCGAGCCCACGGTGACGTACAGCTTGCTGCCGTCCTTGCTGGCGATGACGTTTTTGGTCCAGTGATGATTCAGCGTGCCTCCCGGCAGATCGACCACCTTGATCGGCGGCGACTTGATCGCGGTGTCACCGTTTTCATAGTGGAAACGCAACAAGCGGTCGGTGTCGGCCACGTACAGGTCATTGCCGACCAGCGTCATGCCAAACGGCGAATTGAGGTTTTCCAGGAACACTGTACGAGTTTCGGCGATGCCGTCGTGGTCCTTGTCTCGCAGCAGCGTGATGCGATTCGCACTGGGGACGGTGGCGCCGGCGCGGCCCATGGTTTTCTTCATGACCCAGCCACGAATGCCTTTGCCGTCATCGGGTTTGGGCGGCGCGTTGGTTTCGGCCACCAGCACATCACCGTTAGGCAGCACGTAGAGCCAGCGCGGGTGATCGAGGCTTTCAGCGAAGGCCGCCACTTGAGTGCCGGCGGCAGCGGTGGGTTTCGCGCCGGCCGGCCAGCCGATCGCCGGGGCGATGTTCACCGTCGGGATCAGGGTTTTATTCGGTTCGGGCAGCTTGGGTGACGGGCCGGTGCCGTCGGAGACTTGCAGGCTGGAGGTTTCACCACAGGCGGCGAGCCCTCCGGCGAGCACGATGACGAGAACGAGCGGGGGCTTGCGCATGCTGGTCTTCCCTATGAATGCAGTGTCTTAATTCATAGAGAAGATAAACGCAGCGATGGTTCAATGGTCAGCCGCGAGCTTCCTTGAGCAGCACCGCGATACCGGGGTGATAGTTTCCGGCTTCGTTGCGCAACTTGCGGTAGGCGTAAGGGAAATACCAGGCCACAGCGCAGCAGTGTTCCTTTTGCAGGTCGTCGACCATGTCCTGAAGTTCTTCGGGGGTCGCGCTCTGCTGGGCTTTTTGCGGAGCCACGAACAGGCAGCCGAGTTTCAGGTCGCTGGCGTAGCTGATGCGTTTGGCATCGCTGGTGATGTCCTGCAGTGCCTGGGTCAGATTCAGGCTGTTGACCTTGGGCCAGCGTTGAGTGGCCTGAAAGTAGGCGCGCTCTTCGGCGGTGGCGATAAACAGGTCGGCGCGGGCATTGCGCTCGCCTTCTTCGTTCTGTTTACGCGTCGTGGTGTTTTGCAGCGTGACCATTTCCGCCATCCACGCAGCGGCATTGAGCAGGCCAAGGTTGGCCTTTTCGTCATGCCAGTAAGGCGCTTCGTTATCGCCGCGAACCGAGTTGTAGCGGTCGATACAGTCAAACCAGCGTTCCAGCACCGGTCGCAGGAATTCCAGCTTCGGATTGCTGATAATCATGCCTTGCATGTTGCTCACCCTTGTAATTGTGTTGTTGGGTTTGTGGCTCTTTGATATCACTGCTGACAGTGTGGCGCAAGATTGGCGTCAGTAAATGGATCGGCGGCAGTATATCGCTCGCCGGAGCTTTGTCTTCATTTGACGCTCCACCCCCAACCCTCTAACCTTCGCGGCTTGTTTCAGGTGCTCTGTGGCCGTGGCCGACAGAGTGAAACAGGGAAGCCGGTGAGTGACTATCGTCAAGCGACGAAACGTCACGATCCCGGCGCTGCCCCCGCAACGGTAAATGAGTGAAGACTGCGCCTTGAGCCACTGTGTCGAAGCCGACATGGGAAGGCGCGCAGTCAGGTGAAAGCCGCTCATGAGCCCGGAGACCGGCCTGATTCATCCAGCGGCATCACGGTGGGCGATGCCAGGCTTCTTGCCGTCTATTCTTGTGCCTGCCCGCCGTTATCCAGCCTCAACGGAGAGCTCCCCCATGACCGATACCCCAGATCGTGACGAACGCCATTTGGCGCGCATGCAGCGCAAAAAAGCCGTGATCGACGAACGCATTGCCAATTCCCCGAACGAGTGCGGCTTGTTGCTGGTGCTGACCGGCAACGGCAAAGGCAAAAGCAGTTCGGCGTTCGGCATGCTCGCCCGCTCCATGGGCCACGGCATGCAGTGCGGTGTGGTGCAATTCATCAAGGGCCGCAACAGCACCGGCGAAGAACTGTTCTTCCGCCGCTTCCCGGAACAAGTGCGTTTCCATGTCATGGGAGAGGGATTCACCTGGGAAACCCAGGACCGCCAGCGTGACATCGCCGCCGCCGAAGCCGCCTGGGCGGTGTCCCGCGAATTGCTCAACGATCCGTCGATTGGCCTGGTGGTGCTGGATGAGCTGAACATAGCCCTCAAGCACGGCTACCTCGACCTCGATCAGGTGCTCAGTGATTTGCAGGCACGTCCGCCGATGCAACATGTGGTGGTGACCGGTCGCGGCGCCAAGCCGGAAATGATCGAACTCGCCGACACCGTCACCGAAATGGGCGTGATCAAGCACGCGTTCCAGGCCGGGATCAAAGCGCAAAAAGGCGTCGAGCTGTGAATACTACTTTATGAAAAACAGTCGTCACTGCCCGGCGGTACTGATTGCCGCGCCGGCCTCCGGTCAGGGCAAGACCACCGTCACTGCTGCGCTGGCCCGTTTGCATCGCAATCAGGGGCGCAAGGTGCGCGTATTCAAATGCGGCCCGGACTTTCTCGACCCGATGATTCTCGAGCGCGCCAGCGGTGCGCCGGTGTATCAACTGGACATGTGGATGGTCGGCGAGCAGGAAAGTCGTCGACTGTTGTGGGAAGCCGCCGCTGAAGCCGACTTGATCCTCATCGAAGGCGTCATGGGCTTGTTCGACGGCACGCCTTCCAGCGCTGACCTGGCGCGGCACTTTGGTGTGCCGGTGCTCGCGGTGATCGATGGCACCGCCATGGCCCAGACCTTTGGTGCATTGGCGTTGGGGCTGGCGAAGTATCAGCCGGACTTGCCGTTTGCCGGCGTATTGGCCAACCGCGTCGGCACGTTACGTCATGCGCAACTGCTCGAAGGCAGCCTCACCGAAGGTTTGCGTTGGTACGGCGCGTTGTCGCGGGAAACCGGGATCGAATTGCCGAGCCGGCATCTGGGCCTGGTGCAGGCCAGTGAGCTGAACGATCTCGATCTGCGTCTTGATGCGGCGGCCGATGCGTTGGCCAGCAGTTGCGAAGTCGCGCTGCCGCCAGCAGTTGAATTTGCCGCCCCTGATGTGATCCCTGCCGAGCCGTTGCTCGCGGGCGTGCGAATTGCCGTGGCCCGTGATGAAGCGTTCGCGTTCACCTACGGCGCGAGCCTGGATTTGCTGCGAGCCATGGGCGCCGAGTTGCGGTTTTTCTCGCCGATCCGTGACAGCCAATTACCAGAGGCAGACAGCTTGTATCTGCCGGGTGGTTATCCGGAATTGCACCATGTTGCACTGTCGCAGAACACCACGATGCTCGACGCGATTCGTGCGCATCATACGGCCGGTAAACCGCTGTTGGCCGAGTGTGGCGGCATGTTGTATTTGCTCGACTCGCTGACCGATGTCGACGGCACTCGCGCCGAACTGGTGGGCTTGCTGAAGGGCGATGCGGTGATGCAAAAGCGTCTGGCCGCGTTGGCGTTGCAAGCGGTGGAATTGCCGGAAGGTTCGTTGCGCGGGCACACGTATCACCATTCGCTGACCAGCACCGAGCTTGAACCGATTGCGCGTGGCCTGAGCCCGAATGGTGGGCGGGGAGCGGAGGCGGTTTATCGTGAGGGGCGGATGACGGCTTCTTATGTGCACTTTTATTTTCCGTCAAACCCTTCAGCGGTAGCCGCATTGTTTGCGCCTGACCTTGAGATCGCCATCGCGAGCAGGCTCACTCCTACAATGGATCACCTGAACCCTGTGGGAGCGAGCCTGCTCGCGAAGAGGCCATGACTGACAACGCATTCAGTCAGGTCGAACGCGCAGCGGTCTACCGCGCCATCGGCGAACGCCGTGACATGCGTCACTTCAGCGGCGGCACGGTCGAGCCCGAGTTGTTGCGACGCCTGCTCGAAGCCGCACACCAGGCGCCCAGCGTCGGTCTGATGCAGCCCTGGCGTTTCATCCGCATCAGCGACCGGGTCCTGCGCGGCAAGATCCAGTCGCTGGTGGAAGAAGAACGCATCCGCACCGCCGAAGCCCTCGGCGAGCGCACCGACGAATTCATGAAGCTCAAGGTCGAAGGCATCAGTGACTGTGCCGAAGTGCTGGTCGCCGCGCTGATGGATGATCGCGAGCGTCACATCTTCGGCCGTCGCACCTTGCCGGAAATGGACATGGCCTCGTTGTCCTGCGCGATTCAAAATCTGTGGCTGGCCTCCCGCGCCGAAGGCCTGGGCATGGGCTGGGTGTCGCTGTTCGAGCCGCAAGCGCTGGCGGACCTGCTGGGATTGCCGGCCGGGGCCAAGCCGTTGGCGGTTCTTTGTCTGGGGCCGGTCAAGGAATTCTATCCGGCGCCGATGCTGGTACTCGAAGGCTGGGCGCAAGCGCGTCCGCTCAGTGAGTTGCTGTACGAAAATTATTGGGGAGTGAGTCAATGAGTGTGGCGTTATTGAGTGTCGCCGCAGTGGCGCTGGACGCGCTGCTGGGTGAACCCAAACGCTGGCATCCGCTGGTGGCGTTCGGTCGTTTTGCCGAGCGCATCGAGCAACGTTTCAATGGGGAAGGTCGCGGCTGGCGCAGCCATGGCGTCACCGCGTGGGTGATGGCGGTCGTGCCGCTGACGTTGCTCGCCACAGCGTTGTCCTGGGCGCCTTATGTCGGTTGGGTCGTCGAGATTCTTGCGCTGTATTGCGCCCTCGGCATGCGCAGCCTCGGCGAACACATCGAGCCGGTGGCCAAGGCGCTGCGTAGCGATGATCTGGACGAAGCGCGTAAGCGTGTCGGTTATCTGGTCAGCCGCCAGACCAGCGAACTGGACGAGACCGAAGTCGCCCGTGCGGCCACCGAATCGGTGCTGGAGAATGGCAGCGATGCCGTGTTCGCCGCGCTGTTCTGGTTTGCCGTGGCCGGTGCGCCTGGGGTGGTTCTCTACCGATTGAGCAACACGTTGGATGCGATGTGGGGTTATCGCAATGAGCGCTTCGAACGCTTCGGCTGGGCCGCGGCGAAAATCGACGATGTCCTCAATTACATTCCTGCCCGCCTGGTGGCATTGACCTACGCGCTGCTGGGCAAAACCCGGCTGGCGTTGAAATGCTGGCGTACTCAAGGCCCGACCTGGGACAGCCCGAATGCCGGCCCGGTGATGGCGGCGGGCGCCGGTGCATTGGGCGTCGAGTTGGGCGGGGCGGCGATTTATCACGGCGAACTGCATCAACGTCCGCAACTGGGCGAAGGTGTGCCGGCGGATGCCGACTCCATTGATCGCGGCTGGCAATTGGTCCAGCGCGGGGTATGGTTATGGTTGCTGATTCTCTGCGTGGGGGCTGAATTCTATGCTTGAGCACGGTGGCCGGTTGCGCAAGGCGGCGCTCGAATACGGCATCGCAGAAGGTGATTGGCTCGACCTGTCCAGCGGCCTGGCGCCCTGGCCATTTCCGGTCCCGGACATCCCGCTGCGCGCCTGGGCACGCTTGCCGGAAACCGACGACGGCCTGGAGCAGGCGGCCTGCGACTATTACAGCGCGGCGCAAGTGCTGCCGGTGGCCGGTTCGCAGATGGCTATCCAGTTGCTGCCGCGATTGCGCCGTGCCGGCAAGGTCGGCGTGTTGTCGCCGTGTTATGCCGAGCACGCCGAAGCCTGGCGGCGCTGCGGCTACATCGTGCGTGAAGTGCTGGAGCAGGAAGTCGACTTCTTTATCGACAGCCTCGACGTGCTGGTGGTGGTCAACCCGAACAACCCGACCGGCCTGAGCCTGACCCCGAGTCGCCTGCTCGACTGGCACACCCGCCTGGCCTCGCGCGGTGGCTGGCTGGTGGTGGACGAGGCGTTCATGGACAACACGCCGCAGTTGAGTGTGGCGCCGTTTACCCATCTGGTCGGCTTGATCGTGTTGCGTTCGTTCGGCAAATTTTTTGGTCTGGCCGGCGTCCGGTTGGGCTTCGTACTGGCGGAACGCAAGCTGCTCAAACTGCTCGCTGAGCAAGTGGGGCCGTGGGCGGTCAGTGGGCCGACCCGAGTGATTGGCCGGGCTTGTCTGCTGGACACCGAAGGTCACGCCCGCCAACGCCAGCGCAGCGAAGAAGCCAGCGAACGTCTGGCGCGGCTGCTGGAGCAGTTCGGGTTCAAGCCGCAGGGCGGATGCGCCTTGTTCCAGTGGCTGATCACCGATCAAGCCGAGCAGTTGCATGAGTTCATGGCCCGTCAGGGCATTTTGCTGCGTTTGTTTGCGCACAACAGCAGCCTGCGTTTTGGCCTGCCCGCTGACGAAGCGGACTGGACTCGCCTGACGCAAGCCTTTGAAGCGTACGCCAAGGAAACCCGATGACCACGTTAATGGTGCAGGGCACCACGTCCGATGCCGGCAAAAGCACGCTGGTGACGGCGCTGTGTCGCTGGGTGGTGCGCCAGGGCGTAAGCGTCGTGCCGTTCAAGCCGCAGAACATGGCGCTCAACAGCGCGGTGACGGCGGACGGTGGTGAGATCGGTCGTGCGCAAGCCGTGCAAGCTCAAGCCGCCAACCTTGAACCGCACACCGACATGAACCCGGTACTGCTCAAACCCAACAGCGACACCGGCGCCCAAGTGATCATTCACGGGCGCGCGGTCACGACCATGAATGCCGTTGCCTATCACGACTACAAAGCCATCGCCATGCAAGCGGTGCTGGCTTCTCACGAACGCTTGAGCGCGGCGTATCCGGTGGTGATGGTCGAAGGCGCGGGCTCGCCGGCCGAGATCAATCTGCGGGCCGGCGATATCGCCAACATGGGCTTTGCCGAAGCGGTGGATTGCCCGGTGGTGTTGATCGCCGACATCAATCGCGGCGGGGTGTTCGCGCATCTGGTGGGCACGCTGGAGCTGCTGTCGCCGACCGAACAGGCGCGTGTCAAAGGCTTCATTATCAATCGTTTTCGTGGCGACATCGCCTTGCTGCAGCCCGGTCTCGACTGGCTCGAAGAACGCACCGGCAAACCGGTGATCGGTGTCCTGCCGTATGTGATGGATCTGCATCTGGAGGCTGAGGATGGCATCGATCAGCGCCAGACCGACAAGGCTGATCAGGTGCTGAAGGTCGTGGTGCCGGTGCTGCCGCGCATCAGCAACCACACCGATTTCGATCCACTGCGTTTGCATCCGCAAGTCGATCTGCAATTCATCGGCCCCGGCCAGACGATCCCGCCGGCCGACCTGATCATCCTGCCCGGCTCGAAAAGTGTGCGCAGCGACCTCGCGTATCTGCGGGCCAATGGCTGGGATTCGGCGATCAGTCGTCATCTGCGTTACGGCGGCAAAGTGCTGGGGGTTTGCGGCGGTTTGCAAATGCTCGGCGAGCACGTACACGACCCGTTGGGTCTGGAAGGTGAACCAGGTTCCAGCGCGGGTCTGGGGTTGCTGGCGTTTGCAACGCAGCTCGAAGAAGAGAAGCAGCTGCGCAATGTGCGCGGTCGTCTGGCGCTCGAAGGTGCGGCTGTCAGCGGCTACGAAATTCACGCCGGCGTGACCACCGGGCCGGCGTTGGAAAACGCCGCCGTGCAGTTGGCCGATGGTCGCTGCGATGGCGCGCAAAGTGTGGATGGGCAGATTTTCAGCACGTACCTGCATGGCCTGTTTGAATCGCCGGCGGCGTGCAGTGCGTTGCTGCGTTGGGCGGGGTTGCAGCATGTGCAGGAGGTCGATTACCACGCGTTGCGCGAGCGCGATATCGAACGGCTGGCGGATCTCGTGGAGAAGCATCTGGATACCGGGTTGTTGCGTGAACTCTGCGGGATATAGGGTGGTTTTGCTGGCCTCTTCGCGAGCAGGCTCGCTCCCACAGTTGACCGCATTCCACTGTGGGAGCGAGCCTGCTCGCGAAGACGGAAGTCGCCTCACCGCACATTTATAGGATGTCACCATGCTTCAACTGATCCTCGGCGGCGCCCGCTCCGGCAAAAGTCGACTGGCCGAAAAACTCGCCACCGACAGCCAGCTGGCCGTGACCTACATCGCCACCAGCCAACCGCTGGACGGCGAAATGAACGACCGCGTCGCCCATCACCGTGCCCGTCGCCCAGCCGAATGGGCGTTGATCGAAGAACCGGTCGAACTCGCCCGCGTCCTGCGCGAAACCGCCAGCGCCAATCGATGCCTGTTGGTGGATTGCCTGACGCTGTGGATGACCAATCTGCTGATGCTCGACGACGCCGAACGCCTCAACGCTGAGCGTGAAGCCCTGCTGGACTGCCTGGCTTCGTTGCCGGGTGAAATCATTTTTGTCAGCAACGAGACCGGAATGGGTGTCGTGCCGCTGGGCGAATTGACTCGCCGCTATGTCGATGAAGCCGGTTGGCTGCATCAAGCCTTGGCCGAGCGCTGCCACCGTGTCGTCCTGACCGTCGCCGGCCTGCCCCTGACTTTGAAAGGAACTGCGTTATGACTCAATCCTGGTGGCTGAACCCGTGCAAGCCGATCGATGCGCAAGCCGTCGAACAGGCGCAGGCGCGTCAACAGCAGCTGACCAAGCCTGCCGGCTCCCTCGGTCGACTGGAATCGGTGGCGGTGCAATTGGCCGGGTTGCAGGGGCAGGTCAAGCCGAGCCTGGAGCACCTGTGGATCGCGATTTTTGCCGGCGACCATGGTGTCGTGGCCGAAGGCGTGTCGGCGTTTCCTCAGGAAGTGACCGGGCAGATGCTGCACAACTTCGTCACCGGCGGCGCGGCGATCAGCGTGTTGGCGCGGCAGTTGGGTGCTTCCCTGGAAGTGGTGGACCTGGGCACGGTGACGCCGACCTTGAGTCTGCCCGGCGTACGCCATTTGAACGTGGGCCCCGGTACGGCGAATTTTGTCAAAGGCCCGGCCATGACGGCAGCCCAGGGCGAACTCGCCCTGCAGGCCGGTCGCGACAGTGTGCAGCGCGCCATCGCAGCCGGGGCGCAGCTGTTCATCGGCGGTGAAATGGGCATTGGCAACACCACCGCCGCCAGTGCATTGGCCTGTGCCTTGCTCGATTGTCCGGTGGTGCATCTGGCCGGGCCGGGCACCGGTCTGGATGCGGCGGGCGTCAGCCACAAGGCTCAGGTCATCGAGCGCGCGTTGGCCCTGCACAGTGCTCAGCGCGGGGACGCGTTGCAGACATTGTTCAATCTGGGCGGTTTTGAAATTGGCGCGCTGGTGGGTGCCTATCTGGCGTGTGCGCAGGAAGGCGTGGCGGTACTGGTCGATGGATTCATTTGCAGCGTCGCGGCACTGGTGGCGGTGCGCTTGAATCCGGAGTGCCGCGCGTGGCTGCTGTTCGGCCATCGCGGCGCCGAACCGGGTCATCGTCATGTGCTGGAAACCCTGCACGCGGAACCATTGCTGGATCTTGGTTTGCGACTGGGCGAGGGCAGCGGTGCGGCGTTGGCCGTGCCGTTGTTGCGTCTGGCCTGCGACCTTCACGGGCAGATGGCGACCTTCGCCGAAGCGTCGGTTGCGGACCGTCCGGCATGACGTTGCACCTGGACCTGTTGCGCCATGGCGAGACCGAGCTCGGTGGCGGATTGCGTGGCAGTCTCGATGACGCGCTGACCGCAAAAGGCTGGGCGCAGATGCGCGCGGCGGTGATCGAACAGGGGCCGTGGGATCGATTGGTCAGTTCGCCGTTGCAGCGTTGTGCGCGCTTCGCTGAAGAGCTCGGTGCGCAACTGGGTTTGCCGGTTCACCTGGACAAAGACCTGCAAGAACTGCACTTCGGTGCCTGGGAAGGGCAGAGCGCAGCGGCGTTGATGGACACCGATGCTGAGGCATTGGGGCTGTTCTGGGCTGATCCCTATTCGTTTACGCCGCCGGATGGCGAGCGGGTGGCGGACTTTTCCGTTCGGGTATTGGCGGCCATCGAACGGCTGTCAGTTGCGCACGCAGGCGAGCGGGTTCTATTGATCAGCCATGGTGGGGTCATGCGTTTATTGCTGGCTCAGGCGCGGGGGTTGCCGCGTGAGCAGTTGCTCAATGTCGAAGTCGGTCATGGGGCGTTGTTTTCGTTGCGCGTCGAACCCGGCGTCATTCTCAAGGAAGCGATCTGACCATGCTGCCCTTCTGGATCGCCCTGCAATTTCTGAGCAGTCTGCCGATTCGCCTGCCCGGCATGCCGACGCCTCAGGAACTGGGCCGTTCGCTGCTGTTTTATCCGCTGGTGGGGCTGCTGTTCGGCGCGATTCTGTGGGCGCTGAATGGGTTTTTGCTGGGCGCGCCGTTGTTTTTGCATGCGGCGTTGTTGCTGACGGTTTGGGTCTTGCTCAGCGGCGGGTTGCACCTCGACGGTCTGGCCGATAGCGCCGACGCGTGGCTGGGTGGTTTTGGTGATCGGGAGCGCACGCTGACGATCATGAAGGACCCGCGCAGTGGACCGATTGCCGTGGTGACTTTGGTGTTGGTGTTGTTGCTGAAGTTCGCGGCGTTGCTGGCGTTGATCGAGCAGCAGCACGGTATTGTCCTGATCATCGTTCCGCTGATTGGCCGCAGCGCGATGCTGGGCTTGTTCCTGACCACGCCGTACGTGCGCGCAGGCGGGCTGGGGCAGGCACTGGCGGACCATCTGCCGCGATTGGCGGGTCAGCAGGTGTTGGCGGTCAGTGCGCTGGCGTGTGTGCTGATTGCGGGGCTCAGCGGTGTTTGGGCGCTGGTGCTGGCGGCAGTGGTTTTTGTGTGGCTGCGGCGGGTGATGCTGCGTCGATTGGGCGGGACGACGGGGGATACGGCGGGGGCGATGCTGGAGTTGCTGGAGATGGCGGTGCTGGTAGGATTGGCGTTGGTCTGATGGTTTATGTGCGGGATGTGCTGGCCTCTTCGCGAGCAGGCTCGCTCACACAGTTGATCGCATTCCCCCGTGGGAGCGAGCCTGCTCGCGAATACGGTCCGTCAGATACATCGATATCTTGATTTAACTCAACCGCGGGTATATACACGTACCATGCTCGACTCCCAATGTTTATGCATCAACCTGCGTCGCGCCGCCCGTGGCGTCAGCAGGCATTACGACGGCGCTCTCGACGGCTTCGGGATCAACGTTGCCCAGTATTCTTTGCTGTGCAATTTGCAGCGCCTGGATCAACCGAGTATTTCCACCCTCGCCGAAGCCATGGGCCTGGACCGCAGCACCCTCGGGCGCAATTTGCGTGTGCTGGAGGGCGAAGGGCTGGTGAAGCTGGTCGAGGGCGAGGACATGCGCAATCGCATCGTTCGCCTGACCGAGGCCGGTGCCGAACGCCTGGAGGCCGCCTTGCCGGCCTGGGAAGCAGCTCAACAACGGTTGATTGACCGACTGGGCGCTGAAAAACGCGAAACCTTGCTGCGACTGCTGGACGAACTGGCCTGAAGCCGGTTTTTCCGATCTTAAGCGGGTATATACCCGCTACCGGAGAACAAGAAATGACATCGATGTGGCGTACGTGCGGTTGGGTGTTGGTGGGGAGTGCGCTGATCCTCGCGTTGTCGTTGGGCGTGCGCCACGGCTTCGGGCTGTTTCTGGCGCCGATGAGTGCCGAGTTCGGCTGGGGGCGTGAGACCTTTGCGTTTGCCATCGCCTTGCAGAACCTGATCTGGGGCTTGGCGCAGCCCTTCACCGGCGCACTGGCCGACCGCTTCGGGGCGGCGAAAGTGGTACTGGTCGGTGGCGTATTTTATGCGCTGGGCCTGGTGTTCATGGGGATGTCCGACTCTGCCGTGACGCTGTCCCTGAGTGCGGGCCTGTTGATCGGCATCGGTCTGTCCGGCACTTCGTTCTCGGTGATCCTCGGTGTGGTCGGCCGTGCGGTGCCACCAGAGAAGCGCAGCATGGGCATGGGTATCGCCAGTGCCGCCGGCTCGTTTGGCCAGTTCGCGATGTTGCCCGGCACGTTGGGTTTGATCGGCTGGCTCGGCTGGTCAGCCGCGCTGTTGGTGCTGGGCCTGTTGGTGGCGTTGATCGTGCCGCTGGTGAGCATGCTCAAGGACAAGCCGCTGCCAACACTCGGTCATGAACAAACCCTCTCCGAGGCGCTGCGCGAAGCTTGCTCTCATTCGGGGTTCTGGCTGTTGGCGTTCGGCTTTTTCGTTTGCGGTTTCCAGGTGGTGTTCATCGGCGTGCATTTGCCGGCGTATCTGGTGGATCAACACCTTCCGGCCACGGTCGGCACCACGGTGCTGGCGCTCATCGGGTTGTTCAACATCTTCGGAACGTACACCGCCGGATGGCTAGGCGGGCGCATGTCCAAACCGCGTTTGCTCACCGGTTTGTACCTGTTGCGTGCGGTAGTGATCACGCTGTTCCTGTGGGCGCCGGTCACGACGACCACGTCGTACCTGTTCGGCATGGCCATGGGGTTCTTGTGGCTGTCGACCGTACCGCTGACCAACGGCACCGTGGCGACCTTGTTCGGTGTGCGCAACCTGTCCATGCTTGGCGGGATTGTGTTCCTGTTTCACCAGCTCGGTTCGTTTCTTGGCGGCTGGTTGGGCGGGGTGGTGTATGACCGGACCGGGAGCTATGACTTGATCTGGCAAGTGGCGATTCTCTTGAGCCTGTTGGCCGCCGCTCTGAACTGGCCGGTGCGTGAGCAGCCGGTGGCGCGCCTGCAAACACAGATGAGTGCGATATGAACAGTCTTTGGCCGCGAATCGCTGTAGCGGCTGTCTGCGCCTTGTTGCTGGCATTGTCATGGTGGGGCTGGCATCAGGGCGGCCTGGCGCTGATGCAGTTGGGCATGGGTGCTTGCTAGCGAACGGTGAGGGCGAGTAACTTCGTTTTTGACGACTTATCAAGGATGCACCGACATGCTGATGCGCTGGATTACCGTCCCCGCGTTGCTGATGGCAATGACCGGGCTGGCTCAGGCCGAGTGCCCTGAACTGCTGCAAGGTTCATTGCAAAAACTGCGGGCCAAGGAATCGATCGACCTGTGCCAACGGTTCGAGGGTAAACCGCTGGTGGTGGTCAATACCGCGAGCCACTGCGGTTTCGCCCCACAGTTCAAAAGCCTTGAGGCGCTCAATCAGCGCTTCAAGGGAGAGGGGCTGGAGGTGATTGGCGTTCCGTCCAACGATTTCAAGCAAGAGTCCAAGGACACCGCCGAAACCGCCAAGGTTTGTTATGTGAATTACGGCGTGACCTTCACCATGACCGAACCTCAGGCCGTGCGAGGCGACAACGCGACGCACCTGTTCAAGGTCCTGGCCGCGCAGAGCAGCGCACCGAAGTGGAATTTCTACAAATACGTGGTCGATCGCAAAGGCCAGGTAATCGCCAATTTCTCAAGCCTGACCAAACCCGATGATCCGGAGTTCATTGCCGCGGTGCAGCAAGCCCTGGCTTCCCAACCCTGATCAGCGGCCATTAAAAAGGTTCTTCACGGATTACCGGGAAAGACGCTCTTGATCTTCATGAAAAAGAATTCGCTATCCCGGTAACCGTATGCCATCCGTTTGATGACCTTTATTCGATTGTTTATACCTTCCAACTGCCCTGTGTGCATCGGCCAGCGAACCCGACT